>CALETE010000001.1 GCA_937920085.1 uncultured Alphaproteobacteria bacterium
CCGGATTGGCCGTGACCTATGACCTGGATACCGGCCTTCGCCGGTATGACCGGGGGTGGGGATAGGGCGCGGTCTTGCTTCAACCACCGGTCACCCCGGCGGAGGCCGGGGTCCAGTTCGTAGGGCTGTGAGGTGGGCGACTGCCCTAGGGGTGACCTTTCCGGATTGGCCGTGACCTATGACCTGGATACCGGCCTTCGCCGGTATGACCGGGGCTTTCTACAATTAAATCAACGTCCCGGTCGGGGCGCGAGGAGTCGTGACTTATGAAGCATAGTGATCTGCTCAGTGAGGCCCAGGGGGCCTTTGCCCTGGCGTGTGAGGTGGAGGCTGAGAACCGGCGGGCGGCGGCCGATGATATTCGGTTTGCGCGACTGGGGGAGCAGTGGAGCGCCCGGGTGATGGCTGAGCGGCAGGCCGAGGGGCGGCCCTGTCTGACCATCAATCGGCTGCCGGCCTTTATCCGCCAGGTGGTCAATGATGCGCGGCAGAACAAGCCGGCCATTGTCTGCCATCCGGTGGGAGATTGGGCGGACCCCAAGACGGCGGAGTTGCTCAACGGGCTGATCCGCCACATCGAGCAGTCTAGCGACGCCGAGGTGGCCTATGATACGGCCTTGGACTTCGCGGTGACCGGGGGGTTCGGCTATTTCCGGATCAATACGCGATACGCCGACGACGACAGCTTCCATCAGGACCTGGCCATTGAGCGGGTGGCGGACCCCTTCAGCGTCTATGGGGACCCGTTTGCCACGGGGGCGGACTCCGCCGACTGGAACCAGGCATTTGTGGTGGAAAGCCTGACCCGCAAGGCCTTTGAGGCCCGCTGGAAGGGGGCGGAGGTCTGCGACTGGACCGGCGGGGAGGGGTCGGAGCGCTGGGGTGGCGGGGTTCGGGATGGGGCTGATCGGGTGCGATTGGCCGAGTTCTGGCGTCGAGAGACCGTGTCCCGCAGCCTGCTGGCCCTATCTGACGGTCAAGTGGTGGCGCAGGACGTCTATGAAGCGCAGAAGGCCCTGTTTGACGCAGCGGGTGCCAGGGTGGTGGGGCGGCCGAGACCCGCGACCTCGCACAAGGTGACCCAATACATCCTGTCAGGCGCCGAGGTGCTGGAAACCGTGGACTGGGCCGGGCGGTATATTCCCATTGTGCCGGTCTACGGGGAGGCGATCCATGTGGATGGTGCCCGGCGCTTAAGGTCCCTGGTGCGGGACGCCAAGGACCCGCAACGCATGTACAATTACTGGCGGACGGCCTCGACTGAGCTGGTGGCCCTGGCACCCAAGACGCCGTTTATCGGCCGGCGGGGGGCGTTTGATACGGACTCCGCCAAGTGGGCGAGTGCCAATACGCAGAGCCACGCCTTTATTGAATATGACGGCCCTGAAGCGCCCCAGAGGCAGCCTTATGCGGGAGTTCCTGCCGGGGCCATTCAGGAGGCACTGAATGCCAGCGACGACATGAAGGCGATCATGGGGATGTATGACGCCAGCCTGGGGGCCCGATCCAACGAGACCTCGGGCAAGGCGATCATGGTCCGGCAGCGGGAAGGGGATGTCTCGACCTTCCACTATATCGACAATTTGAGCCGAGCCATTCGCCATGCAGGACGGATCCTCATCGACCTGATCCCCAAGGTGTACGCTGCGCCGCGGATGGTGCGGATCTTGGGTGCCGGCGGCGAGGCGAATATGGCCGCGATCAACCAGCCCATTTCTGGGTCTCTTGGGGTCGGGTCGCTGGAGAAGATTTATGACTTAAGCGTTGGGCGCTATGACCTGACGGTGAGCGCCGGGCCCTCCTTCACCTCGCGCCGGGAGGAGGCGGCCAGCCAGATGATCGAGCTGATCAGGGCCTATCCGCCGGCGGCGCCGCTGATTGGCGATCTGCTGGCAAAGAATTTGGACTGGCCAGGGGCTGATGAGGTGGCCAAGCGGTTGGCCACCTTAAATCCGGGTCGCCAGGTAGTAGAGGGTCGATGAGGCTGTCTCGTGATCGCCGGCCACCGGGGTGCCTGTCTCATCAATGGTTTGGGTCAGGGTGAAGCCGGCGTCAGCCAGCTGGCTGCGGACCACGGCGATAGAGGTGTTGTAGTGGGGGGCAGCGAACTGGTCGCCGGGATCGGGGTGTAGCAAATAGTCTGCTGTGGTCTCGGCCCAGGCTTGGGCGCGGAAATAGTTGCGCAGGCGCAGGGCGGGTTTCAGCAGGTTCTTGAGCATGGCGACCGGGGTGTCGCCCCGCTCAATCTTGAACATTTCGCCCAGAATGCGCCGACGATGGATCCAGTCCATATTGTGCGAGCTGAACATGAAGACCCCGCCGGGGCGGACAATGCGGTGAACCTCGGAGAGGATTTTGAGGCGGTCGGTATGGCCGACGCAGTCGAGGCCGTTGTAGGAAAACAGAACGAAATCAAAGCTGCCTTCGGCGAAGGTGCTGAGATCGCGGGCGTCGGCCTGGCGGAAATCCTGGTCGGGATATCGCCCCTGGGCGGCTTCAACCATGGCCTGGCTATAGTCGACGCCGATATAGGTGCAGGCCGTTGGGGCTAGGGTTTCTGTGGTGCGGCCACCCCCGACACCCATGTCCAGCACCCGGCCACCCTCCCAGACTGGTCGAGCAAGGTCGAAGGCGGTGATTTCTGCCTTCAGCAGGTCAGACTGGGTGGCATACCACTTGGCGACCGTGGGGCGGACATAGACATCGAGATTGGCGGCGACGACGGCGCTGGTCATGGAACACCTTAAAATCATAAGTGTTAACAACGCTCTATCCGAAGCCTGTCCGTCCGGCGACGGGGAACACTCAGGTGGCTAAGGGTGATCCCCTTGGATGGGAAAAAGTTCTTGTTTTGTTCTTGACGACTGGAGTCGTTTCGGCTAGATTATTTCCACGGTGACCTGATGCGTCTGCCCGCCGCTTGGCGTTCGCGGCGCGGACGAGGTGCACTTTTCAATTCAGACTTAGTCTTTGTCTCAGGCTTGGGCGATGGGTGGCGGGTGCCGCCCGTTGCGGGGTCTGACCGTTTTTCTTCCCAACTCAATTCGAGGTTCTGATGATGCGTAAGGACACGCCTGAAAGGGCTGTGAGCGATGACCTGTCCCTGGACGCCGACATGCCGCCAGAGGCGGAGACAGATGCTGCTGACGAGGCAGAAGACTGGGAGGTCGAGCATCAGGGGCAGGTCTATCGTATTCCTTCGGCCCTGAAGGACCTGGTGGAAGCGGGGGTCAACCATGCCCACGGCACCGCCCAGCTGGCCCAGCACCGCGCCGATCTTGAATCTCATGCCGAGCGTGTGGGGGCGACCCTGGCCGATCGAGCCCAGCTGCACATGCTAGACCAGCAGATCTCCGGGTTTGAAGAGGTTGATTGGCCAGGGCTTGGTGCGGCCAATCCGGAACAGGCTCGCGTGCTTTGGGGTCACTATCAGCAGGCGCGTCAATTGCGGGATCACTATGCCGAGGCCCTGACCCATGCTGATCATCAGGCACAGATCGAGGCCGACCGGCAGGCCGCTGCTGAGTGGCTAAAGACCGGGCAGGAATTGCAACGAACCATTGAGGGCTGGTCGCCACAGGTGGCCGCCAAGCTGGTGGACTATGCGGGCTCTTTCGGTGTGACCCTCGACGAATTGCGCGAAATTGCCGACCCGCGGCTGTGGCGGATCCTGCATAGGGCGCATGCCGGAGACGAGGCTAGGGCCGCACAGACCAAGGCTGCAGCAGTGGAAAAGCTGGCGGCGCTGCGGCCAGCCGCACGGGTGTCTGGTGGTGGGGCGGGTCCTGGTGGCGTGGCTGACGATATGCCGGTCCGGGATTGGATCACCCGTCGCAATGCGCAGACTCGCAGGCGGTAGGCGCTTTATCTCCGGTCATTTCGGCGAAGGCCGGTATCCAGGTGATAGGTCGGGGTTAGTCTAGAAGGGCTGCTCCGAGGGCCTTGGCCCAGCGCGGAGCCTTACGAACTGGACCCCGGCCTCCGCCGGGGTGACCGGTGTTTGGAGCAAGGCCCCGACGTATTCCCCACCCCCGGTCATACCGGCGAAGGCCGGTAATTTTGCAATGTTTCAACAGTTTAGCGACCGCCCGAGGTGGGCGGGCGAGAGGAGGACTCATGCCCAATAGTTTGTTGTCGGCGACGACGGTAACCCGCGAGGCCCTTAGGGTTTTGCATCAAAAGCTGAACTTTGTCGGCTCGATCACCCGGGACTATGACGAGAGCTTTGCTAAGCAGGGTGCTAAGATTGGCGACACCCTCAAGGTGCGGCTGCCCAACCAGTATGTGGTCCGCTCGGGCCCGACCCTTGCGGCCCAAGACACCACCGAATCCAGCGTCGATCTGAAGGTCCAGACTCAGAAGGGGGTGGATCTGAACTTCACCTCGGTGGACCTGACCATGACCTTGGACGACTTCAGCGACCGGGTCCTGGAACCGGCCATGAGTGTGTTGGCGGCCAATATCGAGTCCGACGCCATGACCATGTATGCCGACGTCTTCAACCAGGTGAACAATCAGGGGGCACCCGCCAGCTTTGCCCGCGTGCTGCAGGGGCGCAAGATGCTGGTTGATAACCTGGCACCTCTGGCTGGGCGGACGGCCAATTTGAATACCCAGGACAATGTGGACTTGGTTGACGGCCTGAAGGGCCTGTTTAACGACCGTGACGCCATCTCGGCTCAATATCGGGAAGGCTATATGGGCCGGACCGCTGGGTTCGACTTCATGGAAAACACCCTTTGGCCGAGTCATCCACGCGGGTCGGGGGTTGGGTATACGGCCAACACCCTGCCAGCTGCCCTTCCAGTTTCGGCGACGCCGGTCTCTGTGCTCAACGTGACCGCTGGCACCGGAACCCTCGCGAAGGGCGAGGTCTTTACCCTGGCCGGGGTCTATCGGGTCCATCCGGAAACCAAGGCGGTGACCAGCCAGCTGCAGCAGTTCGTGGTGACGCAGGCCTTTGCCGGCGGCGCAGGCGCTGTGTCGATTGCTCCAGCCATCATCCTGGCCGGAGCACTGCAGAATATGGCCATCTCCTCGCCCAATGGCGCGGCAGGCTTGACCATTGCTGGTTCGGCTTCGACGTCGCACGGGATCTCAATGGCCTATCATAAGAGCGCCTTCGCCTTTGCGACCGCTGACATGATCATGCCGCGGGGTGTGGATTTCGCGGCCCGAGAGGTCTTCGACGGCATCTCCATGCGGATTGTCCGTCAGTACGACATCAATAACGACAAGTTCCCTTGCCGCCTGGATGTCCTCTACGGCTTCAAGTCCGTGCGCCCGCAGTTGGCGGTGCGCCTGGCCAATAACTAGGGGGGCGGCGTGGGACTGAGCACCTACAGCCAGCTCAAAGCCGCCGTGGCCGATTGGATGGAGCGGGACGACCTGAGCGAACGCGCCGCGGACTTCATCACCCTGGCGGAGTCCCGACTGAACCGCACCTTGCGGGCGCGCTGTCTTGAGAGCGACCAGGCCCTGGCGACAACGCCAGGGTCTCGGTCTGTCCCTCTACCCGTTGGTTTTCGGGAGGGACTGGGCCTTTGGCTTGAGACGCCCATTGGACGCAGCGCCTTGGGCTTCCATGACCCTGTGGATATGGAAGTCGATCTGACTCCTGGTGCCCCGGGTGCCTGGGGGGTCGACGGTGGCCAGCTGGTCTTTGATCGGCCCGCCGACCGTGCCTATGGCCTGACCCTGCGCATGCTGGGGCGACTGGCCCTGTCAGATGCACAGCCGACCAATGGCGTCTTGGCTGACTATCCAGACCTCTATCTCTTCGGAGCCCTGGTGGAGGCAGCCCCTTATCTGAGGGACGCAGACATGCTGGCCCTGTTCGCGGCCCGATTTGACGCGGCCCTGACCGAGGCGAGGATCAAGGAGGGCCGTCATCGGACTCATACCACCTTGCGGGTGGATCCGGTGGTGACGGCTGGAGGACGGCGATGACAGCCGTTATTGGACCGGGAGTTCCGGCGGAGTTGAGGCCGGTGCTGGCCGAGGTCCTGGAGGGGTTGAGGGACCTCGCCAATCCTCGATCTCCCACGGCCCTTTTCGCCTGTACAGCCAGTGCCCTACCTCCGGCAGGGGCCTGGCCTCAATGCCTGCTCTTAGTGAGCGATCTCAATATATTAGCCCACTCCGACGGGGTCCGCTGGATCCGTCAGGACACAGGAGGCGTGATCTAAATGCCATCATCCTTCACGCCGCGCCTACGCCTGGAAATGCAGGCGGCGGGTGAAAATCTCAACACCTGGGGTGCGCCCAAGCTCAATGCGGTGATCGCCCGTCTGGATTTTGCCATTGCTGGATGGACCACAGTGGCGCTGAGCGGGAATTATGCGCTCTCGGCCTCGAACGGCGATGACGAAGCCCGCGCGGCTTTGCTGAAATTCACCGGTATCGGGGGCTGCACCGTCACCTTGCCCTCGGTGAGCAAGCGTTATGACGTGATGAATTCAGCGGCGGGTCCGGTGATCCTGACCACAGGCGCAGGTGCAGTCGCCACCCTTGGGGCTGGCGAACTGGCGGCGGTAATCTGCGACGGGGGCAATGTTTACAAGGTCCGCGCCACGGAGTTTGGGGGTGCGCGCCTGTCTGGGACTGGCGATCCGGTCAGCCCCCAGGACGCCGCCACCAAGGCCTATGTGGACGCCCAAGCCTTTGCCAGCTTTTCCGGCAGCTTGCCGGGGCAGGCGGGCAATGCCGGGGCCGTGCTGAAGACCAATGGCACCAGCCCAGCCTGGGGTGCCCTGACCACAGGCGACCTGTCCGACTATGCCGCCGACCAAGCCAGTCGCAGTGCCGCCCAGAAGGCCTTTGCCCTGGCCGCAGCCCTGACCTTTTGACACGCAATTGATTGAGACCGAGGATCCATGCCCGCAACCCCCAATAGCATTATCACGCCCCAAATTCCGAAGGCCGCAACGGCCGCCCTATCTGCCGCAAATACGGTCCTGACAGACGCGCCGACCAATACGGTCGCCCTGGTTACAGCAGGCCTCAATGGGGCCCGGGTGACGAAGATCAGCGCCATTCCCAGGGCCGCACTCAGTGCAACCTTGATCCAGCTGTTCCGGTCAACGGACGCAGGGGTAACGAAGCGCCTGTTCGACTGCGCCCTGATGCCCGCCTGCGCGATGACCGCGGGGACGGATATTCCCACCACAGATTTTGGCTATTCGGAGACCAATCCCATTCTGCTGCAGGCTGGTGAAACCATCCACGCAGCCCTGGGGGCCGCGGCCAATGTCTGCGTGCTGGCCGAATGGGGGGACTACTGATGCCTGGCCTGCGTGGCTGGCTGGGCCAGTCTCTCAACGGCGGCAAGCGCGCGGAATCTGTGGGCTATGTGGCCAACTTCGGCGGGGGGAGCAATACGTGGGTCTGTCCGAAGTCTGGTCGCTATCGGGTTGTGCAATGGGGAGGGGGAGGGCCTCGGGGTGGTGGCTCCGGAGGAGATGGAGGGGCGCACGCGCAAACAGTTCGGTGGTTACTAGCTGGCCAGACCCTTTCGATCGCAATCGTGGAGGTTTTTGAAGGGAGTGAGGGGGGGGCCGCGACCGTGATTTTTCCCGACTCTACTCAAGTCGTCACAACCGGTGGTGCGACAGGAAGCGCTCAAAGCAAACCGGGTGTCGCGACTGGTGGTGACATAAACGTTCCAGGTCAGCCGCGGTCCGGACAGTTTGGCGGATCAGCGGGCTCGTTTGGACAGTTCCAAGGCGGTGCCGGTGGAACTGCAGCCTATGGAACTCAGTCCGGCGGCAATCCGGGCGGCGGAGCTTATGATCGTGGGGCCGCTGGAGCTTCTTCCGGTCCAGGTTTGGTTTTGATCGTTTACGAGGGGAGCGCCTAGCCTATGAGAATTCCTCTCGATCCGCCACCGGGACTTTGGGCGGAGGATACGTCTTTCACCTCGGCTGGGCGGTGGGGGGATGGGTCAAATGTGCGGTTTTGGCGGGGGCGGCCGCAGGTTATCGGTGGGTGGGAGCGGTTGACGGATCAGACGCTTACCGGGGTCTGCCGAGGTGCCTTTGGATGGACAGATCGGGCGGGGGTGCAGACCTTTGCCTTTGGGACGCATCTTGGTCTGCACATCTGGCGCGGGGGCGGCCTTTATACTGTGAGCCCCGCAGGATTAGCATCTGGCCTGTTGGATGGGGTTGGTGGCCAGGGGTTTGGCACGGGGACCTATTCCTCCGGGAAATTCTCAGAACCGGCCTCTGGCGATACGTTTCCCCGCACCTGGTCCTTCGGGGCTTGGGGCGAGACCCTGTTGGCCAGTCCGCGGGGCGGGAGCCTCTATGCCTGGGCAAATGACCCTGGAGCTCTTGCGACGGCCGTTGTGGGTGCTCCCAGCCAGATTACGCAGATCTTGACGGCACCCACGGACCAAGTCTTTGCCCTGGGCTGTAATGAAGAGGTTTCTGGGGTTTTTAATCCCCTTTGCCTGCGCCATTCCTCGGTGAGGAAGAGCAGCGAGTGGACAACCGGCACGGCGACAACGGCGCGGGAATACATCTTGCCCGGTGGTGGGCGTATTGTCGGCGGACGGGTGATTGGTGCCTACCTGCTGGTTTGGACCAATCATGCCCTGTTTTTAGGGCGTTTTATCGGGTCGGTCGGGCAGCCCTGGCGATTTGAGCGGGTGGGCGAAAGATGTGGCCTGATCGGGCCACAGGCCGCAGTTGTTTCAGGGCAGACCGCCTATTGGCTGGGCCCAGACCTGCAATTCTACCGCTATGACCTTGGCGGAGCCGCAGAGGTTTTGCCGTGCTCGGTTCGCCGCGATGTGGTGGAGAACCTGGCGGCATCCCAGGGTGACAAGATTTGCGCCTCAACCACATCGCTTTTTGGCGAGGTGAGGTGGGATTATCCCGATCAGCGGGACGGGGTCGAAAACAGCCGGTACGTTCTGTTTTCGACCCTTGATGGCGCATGGAGCCGGGGGGATATGGCCCGTACGGCGATGATTGATGCCGGACCCGCTGCCTATCCTGTGGGGGTCGATCCCCAGGGGGCTGTCTACTATCACGAGCGGGGCCATAGCGCCGACGGGGCTGCCTTCAGCTGGTTTATCGAGACCGCAGATCAGGTGTTGGACGAGGACCGCACGGTGATGGCGCGGGGTATATGGCCTGATCTTGCAGATCAGGCGGGGCCGGTAAGGTTGAGCCTTTTCAGCCGGTTGACGCCACAGGGCGATGTTGCGGTGAGCGGCCCCTTTGCCCTCGCCCCAGGCCAGGATCGCGTCGACTTTCGGGCGACAGGACGGCTGTTCAAGATCAGGTTTGCTGGGGGCTCTGCGCCGACCGCCTGTCGGATTGGTAAGCCGGTATTCAATGTGGCCGTAGCCGGCGCGCGCTAAGTCAGGTGACCCCAGACATTTGGAAACGCTGTCGGCCCTGGCTGCTGGCGGCCCTGCAGCCTGAATGTGGCACGGAGACGACCTTGCTGGCCGACCTGGAGATGGGTCTGGCGCAGCTTTGGGTCGGAGAGGGGGCGGCAATGGTCACCCAGTGCGTCGACGAGGCCGAAGGTCGCGTCCTGCATGTCTGGCTGGCTGGCGGCGACCTTGCTGAGATTTTGAGACTGAAGCCCGGCGTTGAAGCCTGGGGACGCGCCCAAGGCTGCCTAAGTGTGACCCTAAGCGGTCGGAAAGGGTGGGCCCGGGTGCTGAGCCGACTTGGCTTTGAAAGGGCCGGGGATGAACTCGTAAGGAGACTGTAATGGGAAAAAAGAAGACCAAAACCAGCACGACTGAAACCAGTCATTCTGTTGTTTCGCCCACCAATCCAGACTGGGTAACCCAGGGCGCGCAAAGTCTAAGCGACCGCCTTGCAGGCCTAGGGCAAGGCGATCCAACCCGGTTTGTGGCTCCGGTTTCGGCCCTTGAAACCCAGGCAGCTGGCACAGCGGCAGGCCTGGGGGTCGGACGATCCTCGTATTTTGGGGAGTCGCCTTCGGCCGCAGGGGGCGGCGAGTCCTGGTTGAACGGCGCGCTGAACGCCAAGGCCCCCAGTGCGGCCTCCGCCAGCCTGCTGGACAATCTAGACGCCTATCAGAACCCCTATCGCAGGCAGGTTACGGATGCGGCCATGTCCGATTTTGATGCTGAGGCGGGACGGACGCGGGCAGCGCAGGATCTGAGCATGGCCGGCGAGGGGGCGTTTGCAGGGTCAGGTGCTGCCCTAACCCGGTCGCAGACCGAGGGGGAATTGGCGCGAGCACGGAGCTCGCAATTGTCAAAGTTGCTGGCCGATATGTACACCACCAGTGCAGGTCTGGCGGGACAGGACGCGGACCGTCGTCAGCAGGCCTCGGTGGCTAATGCTCAGATGGCTCTGCAGGACCAGGCACAGAAGGCGCAGATCGCACAGTTTCAGGCGCAGTTCGCGGCGCAGCAGGGCTTAGAGCAGGACGCCAATACCCGGGCCAATATCGCCGCACAGGCCGCCTTGGGTGCCCAATTGCGCGGGGTGGATCAAACCCAGAGACAGGCCCCCATGACAAGCCTGGGCCAGCAGATCGAGATGTTCTCGGGCCTGCCGGCATCTTTGTTCCATGGACAGACATCGGACTCCCAAGGGTCCGGGACGTCTTCGACCACGGAGTCTGATGGCACCTTGGGGAACTATCTCAACATGATCGGCAATATGTACGGTTTGTATAAGGGGTTTGGCGGTGGTGCAGCCAAAAACACATGAGGCGGCCCTGGCTGCCTTGCAGAAAACCCAGATCCTTACGCTGCAGCAGATTGGTGAAAACCTGTCGGCCCAAACCCGGCGATTGGAGGGGCTTACGATCAAGGTGGACGATGTTCGCGAGCGCCTGGTCCGGCTAGAGGCCCAAGAGGCCGGGAAGTTGGTGGAGGGTGTGCGCGGCGAGTTGAAAACCGCTCTGGAGCGATTGGACGCCCTCGAAGCGCAAAGGGATCGGGCTGTCGGGGTCGCCTGGTTCTGGGGATGGATCAGCCGTAGCGCCCCGTGGGTCGCAGCGGGCTTGGCGGCAGCCCTGGCCATTGTGGGCCTGAAGGGGCGACCGGCATGAGCCAGGAAGCAGAGATTCGCTGGGTCTGGCGGCGCATTTTCAGCTTTGCCGCCTGGGGGCTGAACAGTCTTGGGATCGGGGCCGTGATCTGCCGCCTGACGGATGCCAATGCCCTGGCTGGTCTGGGGTTAGCTCTGATCGGGTCAAATGTGGTGGTGGCGACCCTTTATCTGGCCGGGGCGACCGTGACGGACTGGGCAAAGCTGGCTCAGGCCGCGCGGGGTGGCGGGGAGGGCTGAATTGGCGTTTCGTTTCAGAATGGGGACTTCAGACGCGATGCGCTCGACCCTTTTGATTTGCGGTGCTCTGGTGGTGATTGCCCTCTTCCTCTTCATCTGGGGCCGGGCGAGCGGGATTGCCGTGATTAAGCCCCGCCTGGCAGCGGCCACGGCGCAAGTTGAGGCCGCACAGAAGGGCATGGAAGCAGAGCGGGCCTCGGGACGCCGGATGTCGATCCAAGCCAGAACCGCTGAACAAGCCGCCAATATTGCGGCCGATGTTGCAACGGACCTTTCACATACGGAGACTGCCCATGCGCCACTTGCCGCTGATCGTCGCGACCGCCTGCGCCGGGCTGACCAGCGCCTGTGCCAGCTCGCCCCAAACCTGGGTGGGTGCCGGACCGCAGATTGATATGCCGCAGGCGGCACGCCAGCCCTGCGACCTTTTTGTCCTGCCGTCTAATCCGACCGAGGGCGACCTGGACCGGGGTTTTGCAAAGCGCGGTGCGCAGGTCGTGGCTTGCGACAGTGCGCGTCAGCTGGCGGTGGAGACCTTTGATGCCCAGCAGCGTCTTGTAAGCCGCCCTAGGCCTCGGTGGTTTCAGCCTCGGCGGTCCGCACAGCCCTGACCCTGGCCAGGACATAGGCCTGGATATCTGTAGGCCAGGCTGTGGTTAGGCTTTCGAATCGCGGCTCATCATCGCCATAGAAGGCGCGAAGGGCTTCCTCATAGTCGGGCAGATTGCCTGCCAGGGCAGAGAGGACGCGATAGGCAAGGTCCTGGGCCTGACGACGGGCATCCAGACCGGCCTTGTCCTTCCTTGCAGCCTCAACAAGACGGCGGAGGGCGGCTGAGGCACCGCCTGGCTGATCGTTCAGCCAATCCCAATGGCGGGGTAGGAGGGTGACCTCCCGAGCCACCACGCCAAGCTTGGGTCGGCCACGGCCTGACTTTTCCGGCGCAGACGGGGCTTGATCATAGCGCGCCGCGATTTCAGCGGGATTACCCCTTAGATCTAAATCGACGGGGTTGCCGGTCTGGTCATCAAGAACCAGCGCCGCGTGCGCCTGGTTGGCCAAGGCAACGGCCACCTCTGCGAGGTCGCCCTGCGCAATGATCTTTTGATTTACGAAGGCAGTGACGGTCATGGTGCTGATCCCCTTGGAGGTCCACCAATAACATCCGGGTAATAATAAGGCCAGCCCGGGCGAGGCGATTAAGCCAGGGCACGAAAAAAGGCGCATCGAAAACGATGCGCCTTGATCGCCGACCAGGGGTCGGAAGAGATGGTGCCACCGCAGGGACTCGAACCCTGGACCTCAGCCTTACCAAGGATGCGCTCTACCACTGAGCTACGGCGGCGAAACCGAGCGGCGGGCTATAGCCAAAGCAAAGGCTCCCGTGAAGGGTAAAAACGCGGTGACATCACTTGACCTTCGTCCCGCACCGTCGCACCCCTGACTTTCATGGGTAAATCGCCGCTACAGCCGAAGGATGATCGCCAGGCAAAACTGGCCGCCGCCCTGCGTGCAAATCTGAGGCGGCGTAAGGCATCATCGCCCCCAGGAGATAAGTCAAAGGGCGTTCCAGACGCCGTCGAGGAGTAGAATTGGCCCTATTGCGACTCTTGGCTCAGGACGCTGAGGATCTTCCGGTCATCGCCGCAGCGACTCAGGACGCCGTGAGTGTCATCGGAGACATTGTTTTCGAATCAAAAGCCCGCAGGCTGACCTTCAGCATGAACAGGTATCGCTGGGAGGGTTCCGGCGGTGAACGTGTTCGGTCTGCCCTGCAAATTGGCGGGGTGTTAGAGGTTAAGGCCCGGCGGCTAAGGCGAAACGCTAAGGACGCCGTGCTAGAGCTCTTAAGCCTTAATTTCACACCGGAGGAGGCTCCAGGTGGTGTGCTGACGTTTCAGTTCGCCGGGGGCGGGGATTTGGCCGTATGGGTGGAGTGTGTCGACGCCGTCCTTGCCGATCTTTCCGAGCCTTGGTCTACGCCACGTACGCCTTCTCACGAGTCGCCATAGCGAAAGCGGCCCAGCCTCGCTAAATAGCACCCATGCGCCGTTTTCGAACATCCGAACCCGCCTTTGCCTCTGACTTTGAGGCCTTCATCAACGAACGACGGGGTACACCCGCCGATGTGGACGCCTCTGTGCGAGAGGTGTTGGCAGCGGTGCAACGGGATGGGGTCGATGCGCTGATCAGATTTGGCCGTGAGTTCGACAAGGTTGAGCTGACGGTAGAGGCTCTGCGGGTCTCTCAGGCGGAGATCGAGGCGGGGGCTGCAGCCTGCCCCAAGGAAGTGCGCGAGGCTATTGCGTTCGCAGCACGGCGCATCCGCGCCTATCACGAGCGACAAAGACCAGCTGACACGGCATTCATCGATGAAGCCGGCGTCGAGATGGGATGGCGGTGGACCCCCCTAGAAGCGGTGGGGATTTATGTGCCTGGCGGTCGTGCGGCCTATCCTTCGACCGTGCTGATGAATGCGGTGCCGGCCGCTGCAGCTGGAGTTGACCGGATTGCTATGGTCACGCCGCCGGGGCGGCTGCAGCCGGCGGTTCTGGCGGCGGCCAAGGAGGCGGGGGTCACCGAAATCTGGCGGGTCGGTGGTGCCCAGGCGGTCGGTGCCTTGGCTTTTGGCGCTGGGCCTATTGCTCCCGTGGATAAGATTGTGGGGCCGGGCAATGCCTATGTGACCGCCGCCAAGCGGCAGGTCTATGGCACGGTCGGCATTGATGCCTTGGCCGGACCCTCTGAAATTGTTGTGGTTGCAGATCGAAACAATAATCCCGAGTGGATTGCGGCAGATCTCTTATCCCAGGCCGAACATGATCCTGCGGCGCAATCGATCCTGATTACGGATGACGAGGTCTTTGCAGATCAGGTGATCGCAGCCATTGATCGCCAGCTCTTGACCCTGAGCACGGGTGCAGATGCAACAGCCTCTTGGCGCAATCACGGTGCGGTCATCATTGCGCCGTTGGATCAGGCTCCGGACCTGGTTAACGCCATTGCCCCTGAGCATGTGGAATTTGCTTTGGATGATCCTGAAGCCCTTGCCGATAAGGTCCGTCACGCAGGCGCCATTTTTCTGGGTCGGCACACACCTGAAGCCATCGGCGACTATGTGGCCGGTTCAAACCACGTCTTGCCCACAAGCCGCGCTGCGCGGTTCTCATCGGGTTTGTCGCTCTATGACTTTATCAAACGGACTTCGATCGTGAAGTGCGATGCTAAGTCCTTCGCCATTTTAGGGCCCCATACCGTTGCCCTGGCGGATGCTGAAGGTTTGCCCGCGCATAGCCGGTCTGCGGCTATTCGATTGCCCTGATGGCAACGGCTTCCGCCCCGGTCTGAGACTAGACGAGAGCCTCGACCCGCAACTGGGCATTCAGCGTTTTCTTCGGAACTTCAGCGTTTCGCTAAGAGACGGGGTGACGCAGGGGCGGGGATTGGCCTAAAGGACTTTAGACCTCCCTGTCTGAACGCCATGGCCGACGACCAGAAATCCCTTCACCGACTGCAGTCCGTCGAACTGGACGAGGAATCCCTCGCTGCGGTGTCGCGCGACCAGGAGCAGGAACGGCAAATTGCGATTTTTGATCTGCTGGAGGAAAATTTCTTTTTTCCCGAAGCCGCATCCAACGGCCCTTATGATTTGCATATGGGTTTGATTGAGAACCGGCTGGTTCTGGACGTTCGGGGCCCTGAATATGAGCGGCGCCATATCCTGTCGCTGTCGCCCTTCCGCAGCCTGATCAAAGACTATTTCATGATCTGCGAGAGCTATTATCAGGCCATCCGCAATTCGACGCCGCAGCAGATTGAAGCCTTAGATATGGGACGTCGGGGGCTACACAATGAGGCCTCGGAACTTCTACGGACAAGGCTTTCGGGCAAGATCGAGACCGATCTGGACACAGCCCGACGGCTTTTCACCCTGATCTGCGCCCTCTATAGGCGGGGTTGAGGCATGGCCACCCCGCTGGATGCGCAGCCGCTTCCAGGCGCGGTGCTTTTTGCCTGTAACTTCAATCGTGTGCGTTCGCCCATGGCTGAGGCCCTGCTGCTGCGTGATTTTGGCGACCGGGTCTATGTGGACAGCTGTGGCGTCAAGCTCGATGCGCGGGGTGAGGATACTGGTCCCGTAGATCCCTTTGTTGCGGCGGTCATGGCTGAGGTCGGTTGCGATTTGTCTGGGCACCGGGCCAAGACCTTTGATGATCTCAATGCTGATGCTTTTGACCTGGTGATTTCGCTAACGCCGCAGGCACAACACAGGGCGGTTGAGATGACCCGGGGGCGGGCGGTCACCATCGAGTATTGGCCAACGCAGGATCCAACAGACGCCGATGGATCGCGGGAGGCCCGGTTGGCCAGTTATCGCGAGGTCAGGGACGCCTTGGCCGCTCACATTATCCAAAGGTTTGGACGGCCCTGAGCCCTGAATTGCAAGACGTATCGACCGAATGGGGGGGGCTGAGGTATAGAGGCGCACTTTTGATCGCGCAGGCTCCGATTCAGGTCTGCAGCGAATGCGTTTTTGCCGACCTATTTTGGAGCCTCTATGGCTAAAGAAGAACTCTTGGAATTTCCTGGGACCGTTAGCGAAGTCCTGCCCAATGCCACCTTCCGCGTGAAGTTGGAAAACGACCACGAGATCGTCGCCCACACGGCGGGCAAGATGCGTAAGAATCGCATTCGTGTTTCGGCCGGGGACAAGGTTCTGGTGGAAATGACGCCCTATGACCTGACCAAGGGTCGCATTACCTTCCGCGTTCGCTGACTACGTCCATGACCGCGTCGCGATTGGTGTTGGCTTCAGCAAGCCCGCGACGCTTGGACCTCTTGGCACAGATCGGGTTGCGACCTGATCTGGTGGCTGCCGCAGACCTTGACGAAACCCCGCTCCCTGACGAGACACCGCGTTTGCTTGCCCTCCGTTTGGCCAAGGCGAAGGCGGGTGCAATCGCTGCAATTCATAGTGATGCCTATGTGCTTGCTGCCGATACGGTGGTTGCGGTGGGACGTCGCGTCCTGCCTAAGGCCGAGACCAATGACGAGGTCCGGCAATGTTTGACCCTTATGTCGGGCCGGGCTCATCGGGTGCTCACAGGGGTTTGCGTCGTCGGGCCCGATGGGCGCACAGCCTCGCGGTTATCCGAAACGCGTCTCCACATGAAGCGGCTGACTGGCCAGGAAATCGAGGCCTATGTTTCCTGTCGTGAAGGCCTGGGTAAGGCCGGTGGCTATGGAATTCAGGGCCGGGCCGGGGCTTTTATCATGGCGCTTGAGGGGTCTTACACCGGGGTTGTCGGCCTTCCGGTCTATGAAACCTCGAACTTGCTGACGGGCCTGGGGTATCGCTCCGCATGAGTGAACGGTTTGCCTTTCTAGACCGCGGGATCGGTGAGGATCGCGGTGTCATCCTTCTGGATGGCCAGCCTGAGCGCCTGTTGATCCGGCGGCATGACGAGGATGCTTGCTTGCGGGTGGGCACCCGGTTGGCGGCCCGTGTGCGCAAGATCGAGCCCGCCTTTGCTTCGGCCTTTCTCGATCTCGGCGAAGGGCGGGAGGCGATGATGGCTTTCAAGCCGGAGTCACGGCCTGTCGAAGGACAAACGCTCGATGTAGAAATCCGCACGGCACCTAGGCCGGGGAAACTGGCCACGGTCCGTGTCGTCGGCGAGGCTGCGGGCGATCCGCGTGTCCTAGCGGCCGCGCCAGATCTTGAGTCCCTGCTGTGTATGCTGGGCAAGTGTGACGAGGTGACACTGGGAAAAGAGGCTGGGCGGGTGGCAGACCTGGCCGAGGCTGAGGCTTTGGAAACCTTCCATTCCCTGCCGGGGGGCGGGAATTTGGCAATTGAGCCCACCCGCGCACTTGTGGCTGTTGATGTCGACCTGGGAGAGCGCAAGGGGCAGGACGCCAAGCGTATCAGCCGGCAAGCCAACATGACGGCCTTGAGCGAGACCGCACGGCTTCTGCGCCTGAAGGGCCTTGGTGGCATTGTGATCATTGATCTCGTCGGGCGGGGGCACGATGCCCATGCCCTGCTGGCTGCCGCCCGGTTGGCCTTTGCACCGGATAATCCAGGGGTTTCAATTGGTGCCGTCGGCCGATTTGGTACGATGGAGTTGTTAATTCCACGACGGGACCGAAGCGTAAGGGATGTCTTGTTAGATGCAGAGGGCAAACTGACCGATCAGACCTTGGCACTACGTCTGGTGCGTCTGGCCCTTGCGGAAGCCTTAAGTAATCCGGGAGGGCGGCTGGTTGCCAAGGCTGAGCCAGCCATTGTCGCCGAGGCACAAGGCCTGTTCAGCGCCTTGCGTGAGAAGGTTGGTGGACGGGTGACCCTTGCCGCCCAAGAGGGCTGGGGGCGGACAAAAATGCAGGTGGTGCCAGCATGAAAAAGGTCACTTGCCCCATGTGTCGACACGCGCCGACCGCGGATTACGCGCCCTTCTGCTCCCGTCGTTGCGCCAATCTCGATCTGCAGAAGTGGCTGACGGGAAGCTATGTCTTGCCCGTGAACGAGGATGACAACGCAAAGATCGATGGTGAGGAAGACGAATCCTGACCTTCGGTCGCTGGACAGAGGGCCGACCCTCTTTTATAGACACGCCTCCCGCGTCGGCGGGCTAGGCCTGGGTAGCTCAGTTGGTAGAGCAGCGGATTGAAAATCCGCGTGTCGGTGGTTCGAATCCGCCCCCAGGCACCATTCTTTCCCTACGTCTCTGCTTGTATTGACCTCAATCCTCGCGCCACATTGGTTTGACGGGGCACCAGTTCCCGTGGGGAGCCTGGACATGACAGCTATCAAGCGCCTGCTTATTGCCAATCGCGGCGAGATCGCCATCCGCATCGCCCGATCGGCGCAGGAGCTGGGACTCACCGCCGTGGCTGTGTTCTCTGAAGATGATGGGACGTCGCTTCATCGGCGTTTGGCTGACGAGAGCATCGGCCTGAAGGGTGTTGGGCCGCGGGCCTACCTCGACATTGACGCCATGGTGGCTGCGGCCCTGGACGCTAAGTGCGATGCCGTTCACCCAGGTTATGGCTTCCTGGCTGAAAATGCAGGATTTGCCAGGGCGTGCGCGAAGGCGGGGCTGATCTTTGTCGGGCCTGATCCCGAAACCCTGGACCTGTTCGGGGATAAGGCCCTGGCCCGCGAGTTGGCCGCCAGTCTTGGGGTTCCTGTCGCGCCGGCAACTGCGGGCGGGGTGAGCTTGGATGATGTCCGCGCCTTCAGGGCCGAACTCGGCGCAGATATCATGATCAAAGCGGTTGCTGGGGGCGGTGGTCGCGGTATGCGCGCCGTTCTGGCGGCTGATGACCCTTCGGACGCCTACGATATCTGCGCCCGTGAGGCGGAAGGTGCTTTTGGGGACGGGCGGCTGTTTGCGGAACGATTTGTTCGCTCAGCCCGCCATATCGAGGTTCAGATCCTCGGTGACGGGCTCGATGCCGTCGCGATCCATACGCGCGAATGTTCTCTTCAGCGGCGAAACCAGAAAATTATCGAAGTTGCACCGGCTCCAAACCTCTCTGACGCCATGAGAGATCGCCTGAGAATCGCAGCGATAGCCTTGGCAAAGGCGACCCATGTGCGAGGTCTAGCAACCTTCGAGTTTCTGCTCGATACATCAGATGACGAGACCCTGATTTTCATCGAGGCCAATCCCCGGCTTCAGGTGGAGCATACAGTAACCGAGGCGGTCACAGGGCTTGATCTGGTTCAGCTACAGCTTGCCATAGCGGCGGGGGCTCAACTGAACGACCTTGGGCTAGCCGATGGACCGCCGGCAGCCTTGGGTTATGCCATCGAATTGAGGGTCAACCTTGAAACACTTGGGGCCGATGGTGCTCTGGTCAGCACGGCGGGAGCCATAATCACTCAGTATGAGCCACCAAGCGGTCCTGGGATCCGGGTGGATGGATATGGATATGGGGGGTACCGCACGAATCCATCGTTTGACTCCCTGATCGCCAAACTGATCGTCCATAGTTCTGCAAATGACTTTGACATTGCGACAGCCAAGGCCCGTCGTGCGGCCGCTGAATTCCGAATTTCCGGGCCCGCCACTAATCTCGGCTTGCTACAGGCCCTGCTTGAGCGACCAGAAGTGCGGTCTGCGATTGCGACCACAGGCTTTATTGAGGCCAATTTGGTGGACCTGGCGGCCCGGGCCTCTGAACTGACACCCAAAGTCATTGATGGCCAAGACCAGGCTGAAATTTCGCATGCCAAGGTGATCAGCGGACCGCCGGGGACCGTTTCAAGCCCATCACCCATGCGCGCAACGCTTGTTGGTTTTGAGGTGGGCGAAGGTGATCTTGTCCGGATGGGACAGACCGTTGCTGTGCTCGAAGCCATGAAAATGCAGCACATTGTTACGGCAAGCCAAGGCGGGATTGTGCGCCTGCTCGGCGCCGCACCGGGCGATGTCGTCGATGAGAATCAGTCCCTGATCTTTATTGAGCCGGGCCATCAGACCGATGAGATTGTGACCCATACCGAGGTCGACCTCGATATGATCCGTCCTGATCTGGCGTCGGTTCTGGCCCGCCAAGCCTTAACTCTGGACGAAAACCGCCCTGACGCCGTCGCGCGTCGGCGCAAGACGGGGCAACGCACAGCACGGGAGAATCTCAGCGACCTTTTTGATCCCGGTAGTTTCAATGAATACGGTGCCCTGGCTATTGCTGCACAGAAGCGCCGCCGCTCGTTAGAGGATCTGAGGACCAATACCCCAGCCGACGGGATTATTACGGGTGTAGGGGAGGTGAATGGGAGCCTGTTTTCCCCCGAAACGGCGAGGTGTGTGGGCTTGGCTTATGACTTCAGTGTTCTTGCGGGCACGCAGGGTCATTTCAGCCACAAGAAGACCGACCGAATCCTCGAGTTCGCAGAACACTGGAAGACACCGATAGTCTGGTTCACAGAAGGTGGCGGTGGGCGACCAGGCGATGTTGATGTCACGACAGGTGCATCTTCGCTCGACACGACTAGCTTCACGACCTTTGCACGGCTTTCGGGCAATGCTCCACGCATCGCAGTGAATTCTGGTCGATGTTTTGCTGGGAACGCCGTATTTTTTGGGTGCGCAGATATTACCATCGCGACGCGGTATTCCAACATTGGTCTCGGAGGCCCGGCAATGGTGGAAGGCGGAGGCTTGGGGGTTTTCACCGCAGATGAGATCGGTCCGTCTGAGGTCCAGTGGAAGAATGGGGTCTTAGACTTATTGGTCGAGGATGAAGCCGAGGCGGTTGCCGCCACCAAAAAGATACTTTCCTGCTTCCAGGGATCGCTTCCCACATGGTCTTGCGCCGATCAGCGCGCTTTGAGGCACCTGATCCCAGAAAACCGGGTCCGCATTTATGACATTAAGGCGGTGATCGAGACCTTAGCCGACGACGGCAGTTGGATTGAGCTGCGCGGCGGATATGGCCAGGGCATGATCACAGGCTTCTTGCGCATTGAGGGGCGGCCCATGGGGGTTATCGCCAATGACCCCCGATTCCTTGGCGGTGCCATTGATGGGGAGGGCGGAGAAAAGGCCGGGCGCTTCATGCAAATGTGCGATGCCTTCGGCGTGCCCATTCTATCCTTATGCGACACTCCTGGCTTCATGGTTGGGCCAGACAGTGAGAAAGGTGCTGGTGTACGTCGGGGCGCTCGCATGTTCGTGGTCGGTGCGTCCTTGCGCGTGCCCTTCTTCACGGTAGTCCTGCGAAAGGGCTACGGCCTTGGGGCTCAGGCTATGTCTGCCGGAGACTTTTCCGCGCCTGCCATGATTGTTGCCTGGCCGACCGCAGAGTTCGGACCAATGGGCCTAGAAGGGGCGGTGCGTCTTGGCTATCGCAAAGAGCTGGAAGCTGAACCCGACCTTGATAAGCGACAGGCCCTGTTCGACGCGCGACTTGCCCGAATGTACGAAGCAGGCAAGGCGGTGTCTGTGGCTGAAGTTTTAGAAATTGACGCTGTGATTGATCCAAAGGACACCCGCGCTTGGCTGAGCCGTGGATTAAAAGCATGTCCGATCGATCTTCGCGCTTCGCGACGATCCTATGTCGATGTTTGGTAAACCGGCTAGGCGTCGAGGCATGCGAAAATTTGTGCTGCAAATTTGAGCGATGAGCTTGATAGAACCCTTCTACTGCCTATCTCCAATCATTCTCAAACTTCGATTTTCCCGCCCATATTTGCTGCGCTGCAGAGGATTTGAGGGGTGATTTTAACGTTTTCCCCCGCTCAGAAGGGGAAATATTGTTGTGCAATGCAGCAATTGATCGAGGTCCGTCGCAAAACCTTGGCACGATCCCTCCCTAAGCCCCCTTGACCACTTCAAAAGGGATTGCCAAAGGACTTCTGCCGCCCGACTAACAAAGCGGTAAGACTCTTTTCTCCCTGCGGGGGGCAAGGTCTGGCTCCTGAAGGGATGCGTCTTCACTGCTGAGTGAAAACGATGCCAAGATGGAGTTGGCGACTACCGCTTCGGTGCAACGGACAGGAAACTGAACGTCGCAGCAGGCAAAATTCACTAGGGAAGAGACGCTCTGGCGCGACGACCCTCGGCCCAAACGTGCGAGACCAAGCAGGAACTGGCGACAGATGCTCGATATTAAACGAACCACTCCTTTCATCGCGCTCCTCGGCGCCATTGCGCTCATGAGCAGCGCCCCGGCTTTTGCCGCGGACCCCGCTCCAGCTGCTCCGGCCGCTGCTGACGCTGCTGCTCCGGCCGCTGCTGATGCCGCCGCCCCGGCCGCTGCTGCACCGGCTGCTGACGCTGCCGCACCTACGGAAGATCTTCCGCCCCAAATGAAGAACGCTGGTAAGGCTGGCGTCTTCCAAATGATCTTGGATGCCGACCCAGTCGTTCAAACGGTTATGGCTGGCCTTCTGCTCTGCTCGGTTCTGTCCTGGGCAATTCTGGTGACCAAGTCGCTAGAGTTCAACACCCTGAACAAGACCGCGACGGCGTTCCTGGAAGCCTTCCGCAGCGTCAAAACGATCAATGAAATTGGTCGCACAGCGACGTCGGAAGAGTTCGAGGGCAATCCGCTGGCCGATATGGCCGCTGCGGCTGCTCAAGAAGTCGAACTGTCCCGTCAAGCGGGCCTTTCGGTCGGTGGTGAACACCGCGACTCGACGCAACACCGCGCCGAAGCCGCCGTTTCCGCTGTCCAGGCCTCGCTGGGTACTCGCCTGTCGAGCGGCATGCAGTTCTTGGCCTCCGTGGGTTCGTCGGGTCCGTTCATCGGTCTGTTCGGTACCGTTTACGGCATCATGAACTCCTTCATCGGTATTGCGAACACCAACACGACCAACCTGGCCGTCGTGGCTCCCGGCATCGCCGAAGCGCTTCTGGCTACCGGCATCGGTCTCTTCACCGCTATTCCGTCGGTTATCTTCTATAACTACTTCCAGACCCGCATCTCGGCTCTGGGTGCTCGCTCGGAAGGCTTCGTTTCTGAACTGATGAACGCCGTTTCCCGCCAGCTCGACAAAGGGGCCTAAACCAGATGGGTGCCAAACTCTCAGGCTCTGGGGGTGGCAAGTACGCGGTTGAAGCGAACAGCGAGATCAATGTAACGCCCTTCGTGGACGTCATGCTGGTCCTTCTGATCATCTTCATGGTGGCGGCTCCAATGGCAGCCGTCACCGTCAAGGTGGAACTCGCGCCAGCTGTTGCGAAGCCGTCGAAGTCGAACCCTCCCAAGCCGGTCTATATTTCGATCCAACCTTCGGGACGGATTTTTATCGGGGACTCTCCTACCGAACTGGCCTCCCTGGGTGATGATATGCGCACCCTGCTGGGCAGTCGGCGGAACCCGACGGGCGAGCGGATTTACATCCGTGCGGACAAGGACGTGGTCTATGGCGACTTCATGGGCGTTATGAACATGCTGCAGGACAATGGTTTCTACAGCGTGGCCCTGGTCGGCAAAGATGACAATAAACCGGGGGCAAAGTGACGCATGGCTGAAGACGCGACATTTGTGCATCACAACCCGTTTGATGCGCCCAAGCCTAAGTCGTCGGGAGCCCTTGGCATTGCTTTGATCATTGCGATCCTTGCTCACGCCATTGTCGGCTACATCATCTACAAGAAGAAGTTCGAGCTTAAGATGAAATCTTACTCGGACGACGTGACTGACGTTCAGATGATTAAGCCGGTGGCCAAACCTCCGCCACCTCCGCCGCCGCCACCACCGAATACGCCGCCGCCGCCGCCGCCAAAGCTGCAGCCACGGCCTCCGGTGAATGTGCCAGCGGATATCCCGACCATCCCGCCTTTGCCGGTCCCTCCGGTGGAAAAGCACATTGATGAGCCGAAGCCACCAGCGCCTGCGCCGGAAGTCAAAAGGCCGTCAGTGATTTCGCAACCTGACTGGGCACGTCGCCCTTCTGGTGAAGATATTGCTCGGTACTATCCTGATCGGGCGCAACGGATGAGTGTTGAAGGCCGCGCGACAATTAGTTGCACGGTCACAGCGAAGGGAACCCTGGAAGGGTGTTCCGTGGTCTCAGAGGAACCTGCTGATCAGGAATTCGGCTCTGCCGCCATGCGGATGAGCAAGCTCTTCAAGATGAAACCTAAGTCTTTGGATGGTGCCCCCGTTGACGGTGGTACGGTTCGGATTCCCTTGCGGTTTACTCTGCCTAAGGATTGATGCGCGAGCATAGGATTTAGGCGATCGTTATGAATTGGCCCCGGAGGTTCGCTTCCGGGGCTTTTTCTTTGGGGAAATTCCTAGCCGTCGCAGTCCCGACTTGATCGGGAGGCGGCGCGCGACTAGAACCCTCGTCTCGCGATAGGCCGCCTTAGCTCAGTTGGTTAGAGCGCTAGATTGTGGATCTAGAGGTCCTCGGTTCGAGCCCGAGAGGTGGTACCATCGCGCGCGACATATTTCCGGTCGACGTCGCGGAAAAGGCGACGGAGTTCTGCCCATGAGACTCAAGACCCTAGCTGCTGCGGTGGCGCTCGCATTGGCGGGTTCCAATCACTTGGCCTTCGCACAGCCCTTGCTGACTTTTCGCGATATTCTGGCTTTACCGCATGATCTGTCAGCCAAGCGGATCACCTATGGCTCGGGCCCTCAGCAATTTGGCGAGCTATGGTTACCGCAGTCCCCGGGTCTGCGCCCTCTTATCGTGATGATTCATGGTGGATGCTGGCGGGCTGACCTGCCTGGACTGGAGTTGCAATCGCCTTTGAGTGAAGCCCTGGCCGCTCATGGTTGGGCGGTCTGGAACATTGAATATAGACGGCTCGGCCATGATGGCGGCGGCTATCCGGGAACCTTCGAAGACGTAAGCCAAGGGGTTGACGCCGTTCGGGGCTTTGCGAAGGCAAATAGAATTGATCTTAGCCGAGTGGTTTTCATGGGCCATTCGGCGGGCGGCCACCTTGCCGCATGGGCGGCAGGGCGCGCAAAACTTCCGACGACCAGTGCCCTGCATAGAGCTTCGCCTCTGATCCCATCAGCCGTGGTGACCCTGGCCGGTATCAATGACCTTGAGGCCTATAAGGACCATGGCCCGGACGCCTGTGGCGGACCTGATACCATTGATGGGCTCACAGCTTTCAAGCCCCGGGGTCAGGCTAGCTATCTTGATACCTCTCCGCCGAACCTTTTGCCATTCGACCGGGGACAAATGGTGATTTCCGGGTCTCGCGATCCCATCGTCCCCGCGTCTTTTGGCGAAAAATATGGGTCTAGGGCAATCAAGGCGGGCGATCCGGTACAGGTTATGACCATTGAAGGCGCAGGGCATTTTGAGCTCATTGATCCTCGGTCTTCGGCCTGGAAGACACTGTTTCCCCTGATTGATGCCCTAGGCGGTCTGGGAGCTCGACCATGAGTGACGAGCCCCGGCCACGTAAGACCTTAAGCCTCAAGCCTGGGGTTGTGGTCACCCGTCCTCTGGGGCCTGAGCCGCTCACTCCGCTGCGTCCCGTGCGCCAATTTCGAGCGCCTAAACCGCCAAAGGCTCCGCCACCTCCGCCTCCTCAGGCCTTCGGATGGAAGTGTAAACCCTGCGGCCAGGGGTTTGATCCACCGATCGACGCACCTGATGACCAGGATGTCCGTTGCCCCAGCTGCAATGCCCGTGTTGGCAAGGTCGGCGATTTCGCCCTAGACCCCCCGCCCAATCGACTGCGTGCCCGGAAGGTTAAGTCTGACCTTTGACAGGGGGGTGAGCAAGGGCGACATATGACGCCTCGCTTATTGGAAAGCCTGTCATGCCCCTCCCACGGCTTGCGCCCATCGCCTCGACCCTGGCACCCTCGAACCACCCCTATTTGAATGGGGCTTGGACGCCTCTGCACGAGGAGGTGGATGTCGCTGAACTTCAAGTCACATTCGGGGCCATCCCGGAGGACCTGGATGGGGTCTATTTGCGAAATACTGAGAACCAGATCCATCAGCCCCTTGGTCGCTACCACCCTTTTGATGGGGATGGGATGATCCACCAGATATCCTTTTCAGGCGGCAAGGCCAGCTATCGCAATCGATTTGTCCGCACCCGGGGCTTTCAGGCTGAGCAGGAGGCTGGAGCGTCCTTGTGGGGCGGTCTGGCAGATCCAGTTCACCTGGCCAAGCGCCCAGGGTGGGGGGCTCACGGGTTTCTGAAGGACGCATCGTCCACCGATATTGTGGTTCATGCCGGTAAGGCCCTGTCGACCTTTTATCAGTGCGGCGAGGGCTATCTTCTGGATCCCCTGACCTTGGAGACCCTGGGTCTCGCCCCGTGGGTGCCGATCGATGGGATTTCAGCACACCCGAAGGTGGATGAACACACGGGCGAGCTTATGTTCTTCAACTATTCAAAGCATGCGCCCTACCTGCACTATGGCCTTGTCGACGCAGACGGCAAGCTAGAGGTTTACCAGGCCGTACCAACGCCTGGGCCGCGCCTTCCCCATGACATGGCCTTCACAGAGAACTATGTCATCCTCAATGACCTGCCGGCGTTTTGGGATGCAAAACTGCTGGAGCGGAATATCCATGCGGTCCGGTTCCATGAGGGGCTGCCCTCCCGGTTTGGCATTGTTCCTCGTAAGGGGGGTGAGGTTCGGTGGTTCGAGGCTGCGCCCACCTATGTCCTGCATTGGCTAAACGCCTATGAGGACGGCGATGAGATCGTCTTGGATGGCTACTTCCAGGAGGATCCGACTCCAGGTCCGCACGCTGACGCGCCCCCCGGCTACGAGCACATGATGGCCTTCTTGGATGAGCATAGCTTTAGGTCCAAGCTGCACAGGTGGCGGTTCAATCTGAAGGATGGCACGACACGAGAAGAGCGGCTTGACGATCAGGTGATGGAATTTGGCATGATCAATGCCAAATTTGCCGGCCGGAAGTACCGGTATGGCTATTCCACTGTGACCAAGCCTGGCTGGTTCCTGTTCACGGGCTTTGTCAAGACAGACCTAGAAACCCGAGAGAGCACCACCTTCCTGCTGCCTGAAGGTGTTTATGCCAGCGAAGCGCCGTTTGCTGCGCGTACAGGCGCATCGGAGGAAGACGACGGCTATCTGGTCAGCTTCCTGATTGATGAAAATCAGGGAGGGTCGGAGTGCGTGATCTTGGACGCCAAGGACATCACCAAAGGCCCGATCTGCCGCATCGCCCTACCGCATAAGATTTCCAGCGGAACTCATGCGGTTTGGGCGGGGCGAGATATGCTCAAGCCATAGGCTTAGGCTTTTTCGGTAGCATTGGGATGAAGCCTGAGGTCCGCGCCACATAGTCCATATAGTCAGGACGCTTGCGCCGCATACGTCCTTCGGTGGTCGGCACGCCACTCCAACGGGTAAGGAGCAGGGTGATCAGGATTGGGCCCGGTAGGGACGCCCATCCCACAGGTCCAGTTTCCGCCGCGATCAGGAACAGTCCCCACCAGACGCAGGCATCCCCGAAATAGTTAGGGTGGCGCGTATAGCGCCATAGGCCCGTGTCGAGAATTTTACCCTCGTTGGCAGGATCGCCTTTGAATTTCGCCAATTGCCAATCCCCGACGGTCTCAAAGGCAATGCCGATGACGGCCAGGGTCAGGCCGGCCGTAGCCAAGTGCCCAAGATGAGAGGTGCCTGCCAGCTGACCAAGCTGCACGGGTAGGCAGACAATGAATTGCAGGGGTGCCTGAAGGGCAAACACAAGCAGCAGGCTCGCCTTTGGATAGCTCCAACCCCGCTCAGACTGGGCCTTGCCCATCATGGTGACATAGCGGCGATCCGGGCCATTCTTACGCCAACGCCACAGCAGATAGAGCCCCAATCGCAAACCCCAGATCGAACAGAGAACTGTCAGAAGGGTCGCGTGCGGGCCTCGCCCCCCGGTGATGAAATAGGTCGCAATGGCGACAACCACCATGCCCAAGGCCCACAGGCTGTCTATGAAACTGGGGTCTTTGATGACGACATTGATCATCCAACAGCCGAGAAAGAAGGCGGCGATGATTCCGGCATTAATGGCCAGGAGTTGGGCGATTTCCATTTGACGCTCCTATCTAAACTGGTCGGGCTTGCTGTCGCCGCAGGGGATATGCAGGATCACAGGGCAACTCTCGAGGTGAGATCCTTGACCCATGGCGTCGCCGCCGTGCCGGCGCGTTGCGCCTCCATCACACTCACGTCCACATAGTCCCGCCAAGCGCTGATTTTATCACCCCGGAATTCGAGGACGCCGGCATAGGGGGTAGCGATCACCGTGCCCGATGTCGTTCTATGCTCATCCACGCCTTCGACGAAAAGGCGATCCCCGTTCTCTGCAAAATCAAAAATCCGCCAATCGACAGCGGTGATTTGCGACTTGAAATTTTCGAGGAAGGTCCGGGCCTTTGCCTTTCCTTTGATGGGGGGGGCCACGCCGGCTGCATAATGCCAGACGATATCGTCGGTCATATGGCCTAGGGCACCTTCAACATCGCCGCGGCTCCAGTCGGCGATCAGGGCCTTCATCACGCCAAGCTTCGCACTCTCAGTTACCGACACGTTTTTCTCCCCCTAGATCTGCGAAGCGTTCGTCGCGTCCTTAATACGAGGAAAGGCGGACGAGGGATGCAAGTCAACGCTATGGCGGCATCTTGGCTAAATATTCTCTGATCAGATCGAGGCCCTCCTGGTGGACGAGGGTCCGCCCCAGTTCAGGCATCATGATTCCGGGTTCCTGGGATGCCATTCTGTAGAGCAAGATCGAAGCATCCGGGTGGCCCGGTGCAATGTCCACCTCAAGCCCTCCTGAACCACGGCCCGCCGCCACAGGTCGCTTGCCTATCCCCCTTTGACTGGGCTTCTCGGTTTCCCAGGTGAGAAACAGGCCTGAATTGCTCGCGGCCCCCCGAGGATTATGGCAGTGGCCGCAATTGGCATCCAAATAGGCCCGTCCACGATCTGAGAGCGGTGCGGCTTGGTCGACCCAGTTTGCGCTCCTGGGAATTTTGTCCAAGGCCGGTGCACCGACCAGAAGGCCGGCTTTTTGTAGATGGGTGATCTGGTTTTCCAGACCCGCTGGATAGGCGTAGTCCCCGTTCAAGTTCCGAGCCTTCGGGCCAATGGGCGTCATGACGCCACCCAGGGAATGGCACTCCTTGCATTGATTGACGTTGGGAACGGCATAATCGATGGCGAGGGTCTGACCGTCTTTGCCAATCGTCTGAACGGGTATGCGAGCTCCAGCACGTTTTAGTACTGCGGCGGTCTGGTCAGAATTCCACACATAGGTTTGAGCCTCCCAGCCTTGCTTCTTGCGAATGAGCAGGCGGGTTTCGACGGCGCGCACGGCCCTTGTCGGCGACCTAAGGTCGGCCGGATAGGCGAAGGTCTTGACCAGGGTTGTTCCGACCGGGAAATCAAGAACGCCCTTTTGGCGGTAGTGCGCGGTGCGTCCCGGGGGGAGATAAAGATACCGCTGTTTCTCGGCATAGTCTGAGAACAGGGGAGTATTCAATCCATAGGGTGTCAGGCCTTCATTGGGCTCTTTCCCGGCCTTGTCCTTGAAGAGGCGATAGGCGGCGAGGTTTGGCGCAGGGGCGGCGGCCAGCAAGGCTGTGAGGTCCACAGGTGCTGGGGCTGCGCCCAGGCAAAGGATTGCCGATAGCAGAGTCAGCAGGCGTCTCACGGCGTGAGCTTGGCCTGCGTTGACGGCAGTTCAACGGGCTTGGGTTCAGCTTGTCCCGGAGCGCCTAGGCTTGCGACGACATCAGGATTTGCCGCGTCGAGGGCACCGGCCTTGGGAAGGCGCAGGTTCAGAACGGGGCCGTCCTTAATCCAGAGCTTGACTGGGGCGGCGACGCCGCCGGCTTGGCTGACCCCATCCCAAAGTACGGGAGGCAGGGCGCCGCCCAAAGCCTTCGCCAGGACTGGGCCGCCGACGAGATTTGGATCCCAGCCATTGCGGCCAAAGCGGTTATCACGAACCACCATGTCCCGGGGCAGGGGATTGTAGGTCTTGTCGGTGAAGTCCTGGATATAGGCGATGATCATCACCCCGGTGGTCTGGTTGCCCTGAATGTCGTTTTCGAACACATGGACATCACGATTGGCCATCAACATGACCCCGGTTCCCGTTGGAACGTCAGCCACGATATTACCCTTGGGGGCGAAGTTGGGTGTGTCGTTGTCGATGATCTTGTTGCGGAACACCCGGGTGGAATGACCACCCATTTGCGGCAGGTTGGGGAGGTCGAAGACCAGAATGCCGCCGGCATTGTGGGTGGACAGGTTGTCGTGAACATCGGCGTTCATCGAGTTTTCAATCTCGATACCAGCGACATTGAACTCCGCTCGGCTGTTGCGGACAACGATGTTCTTAGACTGGCCCACATAAATGCCAGCATCCGACGCCCCGCGTACGGTGACATGATCGATGAGCACATTGGTCGAAGCGACGGGATAGACGCCATAGGCTCCATTGCTGGCCTTGGGCCCCCCGGTCCATTCCACTGTCAGGCTAAGGAAGCTGATCTGGTCGACCCCCTTGGACTTGATCCCGTCGCCCTTGGAGTCTTGAACTGTCAGGTCGCGAACCGTGACGCTATTGGAGGTGATCAATAGCCCCTCTCCGGCACCCTTCTGGCCGGCAAAGGAGAGAATGGTCTTATCTTCCCCAGCACCTCGGACCATCACGTTGGCAATGTCGAGGGACAACCCGTCGGTCAGGTCGAAACGTCCGGCACCCAGGGCTACGACATCCCCGGGCTTGGCGTCCAAAAGGGCGGTTTGGACCCGCTCTTGCGCATCTGCGCCTGCTGGGACATCCAGGGTCTTTGCAAAGGCCGTCGAGGTGAGCAAGGCCAGGGTGAGGGTCGTAAGGGTTAGAGTTTTCAAAGTGGTCTCCTGGGGCGACGATTGCCACCTATGATGTCCAGATTGATCGTGTTACCGCGCGGAACGCAATCCTCCGTCACTGGGTCTTGGGTCATGTCTGACAATCTTTACGAGCTCTTGTCTTCCCGATTTCCCATTGACCCTGATCGGTCGTGTTTTCAGCTGATGCCAAAGGGCAACATTACCTACGGCCAACTTCGCGGGGCAGTCTCTAAAATCGCTGGCAGCTTGATCGCCAAGGGTGTTGTTCCAGGTGATCGTGTGGCCCTGCAGGTGGAAAAGTCCCCCGAAGCGGTGATGATCTATCTGGCCACCTTGATGGCAGGCGCGGTCTTTCTGCCGCTGAACAACGCCTATACCTCCAGCGAAGTGGCCTATTTTCTGAAGGACGCTGAGCCTAGGCTGTTCATTCAGGATGCCCCCGGATTTGTGGCGGATTCTGAGACGGCAGAGCCTTTGGATGAGCCGATCCCCCGCTCAGCCTCTGACCTCGCCTCCATCATCTATACCAGCGGCACCACCGGCCGCTCCAAGGGCGCTATGCTGACCCACGGCAATCTGGCCGCAAATGCCTTGGCCCTCCATGAGGCCTGGGGCTTTAGCCCCAAGGACGTCTTGCTGCACGCCCTGCCGATTTTCCATGTGCATGGGCTTTTCGTCGCCCTTCACTGCGCCTTCCTGTCTGGCGCGCCGATGATCTGGCTGTCGAAGTTCGATGATGTTCAGGTTCTCAAAGGTCTGGCCGACGCCACAGTGATGATGGGGGTGCCGACGTTCTATACCCGTCTATTGGCCAATCCTGATTTCACGCGGGACAGGGCTGCGCATCTGCGGCTTTTCGTCTGCGGCTCAGCGCCCCTCCTGCCATCCACCTTCGCCGAGTTTCAGGACCGCACGGGCCACACCATTCTTGAGCGCTATGGCATGAGTGAGGCGGTGATCATAACCACCAATCCGCTGCATGGCGCGCGTCTGGCCGGCAGCGTCGGCTATCCCTTGCCGGGTGTTGACTTGCGGATTGGCGGTGGGGAGGAGACCGGCGTCATTGAGATCAAAGGGCCCAGTGTCTTCTCAGCCTACTGGCGTATGCCAGAAAAGACGGCCGAGGAATTCACCGCTGACGGGTATTTCATAACCGGCGATGTGGGACGTCGTGATGCGGATGGCCGCGTCTGGATCTCTGGGCGCGCCAAGGATCTGATCATTTCTGGGGGTTTCAATGTCTATCCCAAGGAGATCGAACTGATCCTGGACGAAATGGACGGAGTGACAGAGTCTGCGGTCATTGGCCTACCGCACGCTGATTTTGGCGAGGCGGTGTGCGCAGTGGTCATTGGGGCCGGAGACGAGGCGGGGATGATCGCCAAATGTCGCGCCCATCTGGCCGCCTTCAAGGCTCCCAAGCGGATATTCTTTGTGGATGACCTGCCGCGCAATGCCATGGGCAAGGTTCAGAAGAATCTGCTGCGTGAGCGGTATGCCGGGACATTCCCGACTTAAATGATGAGGTCACTTGTATAGGGACGAAAGCTGACGCCTTCTACCCAGGGGCGATTTTTGTATTTATATTTGTCTTGATTGCGCAGTTGGCGGGAAAGTCGCTGAGTAGGGCGATCACGATTCCAATTTTGACTTGGTCCTGATGGCCGGAAAAAGGCGAGACTATGAAAAACTACATCACATCGACTTTTTCGGATTGAAAAATCCAAGGATGTTTTTCCAGGGCATCAATATTGCTATTCAAAATTTGAATAACAACGTCGGCATATTTACAGGAGATAATGTTTTTACATTTGGAAAAAACCTGAGTTTTTATACCAACGAAAAATTCATGGATGCTTTCAATAAATATGCTCTAACTGATGTTGAAAAAGCGACGATTTGGCGCATTTCGATTGTTGCATGGGGTGCCCTAAATGGGATGAAGCTCCAAGGGGATCTCGTCGAAATTGCCTGTTACAAAGGCGTCACAGCCAGAATTGTTTGTGATTACATCGATTTTATCAATCAAAAAGATCGTAAATATTATCTGTATGACCTTTTTGAGCATGATGATCAGATGAACCATCATGGTATGCCAGAGCATGGCCCGACTTTATTTGAACAGGTTCAGGAAAGGTTCACCGGACTGGACAATGTGGTCATTACCAAAGGCATGGTCCCACAATCGCTGGCCGTGAATTGCCCAGAAAAAATAGCCTTTATGCATCTGGATCTAAATAATGCAGATGCAGAAATCGGCGCACTAGAAATACTATTTGATAAAATGGTCCCAGGTGCCGTCTTAGTTCTGGATGACTATGGCTGGATTGCCTATCGTCGGCAGAAAATAGCGGAAGATGCATGGTTCGCTGACCGTGGTTATCACGTCATTGAGCTGCCCACGGGCCAGGGCTTACTCATAAAGCAGTAAGCTCTGGTGCCGGTTATGCACAGCTTGTTCACCTACATATTTTGACTGGTCGTGTCCGGCAATCCTAGGATCCGCTTGGAGATGATGTTGTTCTGAACCTCTGATGATCCCCCGGCAATGGTAGAGGATTTGATCCGAAGATAGATCCTCTGGGCCTCGCGTTCTTCAGGCGTGTAGTCGCCTTCCCAGCCCAGGCCCCGATTGCCCATGGCCTCGATCATCATTTCACAGTGGTCTGTCGAGATCTTGGAGTTGGCGTTTTTCATGATTGAGGTGGCAGCCGTCGGGCCATTGCCGCTACGGGCCTCGGCAGCCACCCGCTGAAGGGTGAGGGCAAAAGCCTTGGCGTCCATGTCATGGTGGATCAGGCGGGTACGGAAGTCTGGATCGGCCAGACGATTATCCTCGTCGACGCCGATATAGCTTTTGGCGGCCCTGCGCAGGTCGGCGGGATCAAAGCGCGGGCGGCCATCGCCACCGCCGGACAGGCCATTTCGCTCATGTTGCAGCAGACGCTTGCCAATCGTCCAGCCGCCGTTCAGCGGGCCCACCAGATTGTCCTTTGGCACCTTCACGTCGGTGAAGAAGGTTTCGCAGAAGGGCGAGCTTCCGGAAATGAGCAGTATGGGGCGGGTCTCGACGCCGGGCGTGCGCATGTCGATGAGCAGGAAGCTGATGCCTTCATGCTTCTTCGTAGGGTCGGTGCGGGTCAAACAGAAGCACCAGTCGGCATACTGCGCTCCGGACGTCCAGATTTTCTGGCCATTGACCAGGTAGTGGTCGCCCTTGTCCTCGGCCTTGGTCTGTAGGCTGGCAAGGTCCGACCCTGCCCCAGGTTCAGAATAGCCCTGGCACCAGCGTTTTTCGCCTCGGACGATCGGGGGAATATGGGTCTGCTTTTGGGTCTCTGTCCCGTATTCCAATAAGGTCGGACCAAACATCATGACCCCCATGCCGCCAATGGGGTTCCAGGCGCCTATAGCCCGCATTTCTTCCTGCAGGACCCGGGTTTCTGCTGACGATAGCCCGCCACCGCCATAGGCCTTGGGCCAGGTCGGCGTGCCCCAGCCCTTGGCACCCATGGCCTCTTTCCAAAGCTTATAGTCACCCTCCACAGGAATCGGTGCCTCAGAGGCCGCGATGTCGTTACGGTTCTTGAGGGAGGGCGGGAAGTTGGCCTCAAGCCAGGCCCTGGCGTCTGCCCGAAAACCCGTCAGCTCAGTTGATCCGAAATCGGCCATAGTCTTTCCTCCGCAGGTCCGGCTTATGTCTGCGCCGGTGTTTGACCTTATGAGAGAACTGAGCGCGCGGTTGAGTCAACGCAGAGGACACGATGATTTTCTTAGATCGCCATGAGGTGGCGCAGCGGCTGACCTATGATTTGGCCATTCACGTCGTCCGTCAGGCCATGATGGACTTTTCTGCAGGGCTTACGCAGCAACATCTGCGATCAATCTTGCCCCTGGGTGGGGACAGAGCCTTTGGCATAATGCCTGGGGCTCTTGGGGAAGGCCAAGCCTTCGGTGCCAAGCTGATCAGTGTCTATCCTGAGAACTTCGCCAAGGGCATGCAATCTCACCAGGGCTTTGTCCTGCTATTTGACCCCGTCACCGGCACCCCCGCCTGCCTAGCCCATGCGGGTGAGGTCACGGCGATTCGAACCGCTGCCGCCAGTGCTGTGGCGACGGATGTCTTGGCGCGGCCCGAGGCGTCCCGCCTCTTGGTTATGGGCTATGGAGAGCAGGCCGCAACTCATATTCGTGCATTGAGCAAGGTCCGGTCCTTGAGCTCGGTGGTCATATGGGGCCGGTCTTTGGAGCGTGCCACGGCCTTTGCAGAGAAGGCGGCGGCAGAGACTGGCTTGCGCGTTGAAGCTACCAACAGCCCGGCCTCCGCGGCTGGGCAAGCCGATATCATCTGCACAGTCTCTGGGGCGGCAGCGCCGATCTTGCTGGGCCAATGGGTTGCGCCGGGAACTCACATCAATCTGGTGGGCTCAAGTCGGGCGAGCCCTGTCGAAGTGGATAATGATCTGGTGATTGCCAGTCGATTTATTGCTGACAGTCGCGAAGGGGTTCTGGCACAGGGTGCGGAGTTCCTGGTCGCTAAGGCGGCTGGCCTTGTCAGCGATGACCATGTGGTTGGCGAAATCGGCCAGGTGCTGAATGGGACGCTGGAGGGGCGGCAATCTGGGGATCAGATTACGGTCTATAAGTCCCTGGGCCACATTGTTCAGGATCTGGCCAGTGTTCAGGCCCTTATGGGGGCGCGCTAAGGACAGCCTCCACCGCCTCGATCCAGTGCCTGACCGGTGCGCCATCGCCATCTGAAAGGTGCATCCAGCAGCCGATATTGGCTGTAAAGACCGTCGCGGGTTTTGAGGCGTTCAAGGCCTCTAGCTTATTTGCCTTCAAGCTATTGGCCGTTTCTGGGTGCAGGACGGAATAGGCTCCGGCTGATCCGCAGCATAGGTGGTTGTCCGCTACGGGCTGAGGTTCATAGCCTAAGCGACTGAGAAGGCGTGAAATTCTTCCTGTCAGCTTCAAGCCATGCTGCAGGGTGCACGGCTCGTGGACAGCGATTTTTGGCGAAGTGGGGTTGCGAGCAAGGGTCAGGTCCGCCCTTTCAAGAACTTCGATGGGATCGCGCAGCAGGCTCGCGATCTGCTTGGCGCGCGGAAGATAGTCTGGATCGTCCCGCAGCAGGTCTGGGTAGTCCTTGATGAAAGCGGCGCACCCGCTGGAATTGACGATTAGGGCTTCAGCCCCTCGGTCCAGAAGCGGCACCCAGGCATCGAGATTTGCCCGCGCCTGAGATCTGGCTACTTCTGCCGCATCAAGATGGAAGCTCACCGCCCCACAGCATCCGGCCTTAGGTGCTTCCACAAGGCTGATCCCCAGCCGGTCAAAGACCCGGGCTGTTGAGGCATTGAAGTGCGCGGCGGCGGCCGATTGTACGCACCCCTTCAGCACAAGCATGGTCCGCGGCTTATCTGACTTTGGCCAGTGTCCCACCGCCACCTGCGGCGGGATCTTGCCTTGCAGGGCCTTGGGCAGGAGGGGATGGAACAGTCTTCCAAGACCGACAAGGGCTGCAAACAAGCCCGGCGAAAGGGTCAGTCGTCGCAGGCCCTCTCGCAGGACCCTCTCACCCAGGGGCCGCGGGACCAATTGGGCAATAGCTTCGCGACCAACATCTAGCAGCTTATGATACTCCACCCCCGATGGGCATGTGGTCTCGCAGGCGCGGCAGGATAGGCAGGAGTCGAGATGATCGAGGGTAAGCCGTGTCGGCCTAGCGCCCTCCAGCACCTGCTTCATCAAATAGATCCGCCCCCGTGGGCCTTCCAATTCGTCCCCTGCCAGCTGATAGGTCGGGCATGTGGCATTGCACATGCCACAATGGACGCAGGCCCGCAGGGCTGTGGCTGCGACAGCACCTGCCTCTGTGTCGGCGAGGGGACCGCTAATGGCAGTTCGCATGTCAAAACCCTTCGTAGAGGCGTCCGGGATTGAAAATCCCGAAGGGGTCCATGGCGGTCTTCAGGCGTTCATGAAGCCGACGTACCGCTGGCGCAAGGGGCTGGAAGACCTGATCTCGTGGTCCGCGGAACAGGGTGGCGTGGCCTCCAAGGGCTGCCGCCGCATCCCAAAGGTTCGGCGCGTCGATCTCTTGCCTGATCCAGCGAACGCCGCCGGCCCAGTCCCACACCGGGCCCCAATCTGCTGGGGCGATCCTGGTCTGTCCGATGGCAATGCGCCAAAGCGGGCCATCTCCGGCTAGGGCCGGATGGGCGAGGTTGGCGATATCCTGCCAGACCGCCATGGGCTCGTCTTCGCCACCAAGGTCCCGGGCGAGGCCTGTCACAGCGGCCTCTCCCCCAGAGAGGCGCAGGTGCAGTCTTTCCCCATCGTGGAAAGCACCTGAGAGGGGCAGGGGGTGACGCATCATGTCGACAACCCTCAGCCGCGCAGCTTCGGACCCTAGGTCAAGGACCAAGGCCCGTTCTGATCGGGGCTTGGGGGTGACCCTGAGAGAGACGTCTAGGATTAGCCCAAGGCCACCTTGGGCCCCGGCCATCAGCCGAAAGGCATCGAACCCCGCCACATTCTTAAAAACTGTCCCGCCAAAGTGCAGGGACTGCCCGCGCCCATCCAGTATGCGCGCGCCCAACACGAAGTCCCGAAGGGCACCTGCGAAGGGGCGACGGGGCCCTGACAGGCCAGTCGCTACCGCTCCGCCAAGCGTTGCCGAGGGGCCAAACCTTGGGGGTTCAAATGCCAGCATTTGCTGGTTCTCTGCCAGCAAGGCTTCGATCTCGCTGACCAGGGTTCCGGCCCGTGCTGTGATCACCAGTTCGCTTGGGTCATAGTCGATAATCCCCTTATGACCGGCAATAGAGAGGGTCTTGCCATCGACGGCGCGGCCATAGAATTCATGGGTGCCTCCGCCGACCAATCGCAGGGGGCGATGGGTGTTTGCCGCCCCTTGGACCGCCTCCGTCAGAGCCTGAGTTTGATCCATCTAGAACCGCTCCAGATGGGGATGGGGCAGAACACCCTTGTGCACATGCAGGGCCCCGTATTCCGCGCATCGCGCTAAGGTCGGAATGGTCTTGCCAGGGTTAAGCAGGCCTTTGGGGTCAAAGGCTGCTTTCAGGGCATGAAAGGCATCGTTCTCACCTTGGGTGAACTGCACGCACATCTGGTTGATCTTTTCGCGACCAACACCGTGCTCGCCGGTGATTGTGCCGCCCACCTCGACACAGAGTTCTAGAATTGCACCCCCCAGGGCCTCAGCCCGTTCGGAGTCGCCCTCCAGTTCGGAATTGTAGAGGATCAGGGGGTGTAGATTTCCGTCGCCAGCATGAAAGACATTGGCCACCCCAAGGCCGTGGGCATCAGCCAGTCTCCCAATTTCCGTCAGGACCTTGGGTAGGGCCCGCCGGGGTATGGTCCCGTCTATGCAATAGTAGTCGGGTGCCAGACGGCCCATGGCTGGGAAGGCACCCTTGCGGCCCGCCCAGAATTTCTTGCGCTCGGCCTCATCCTTGGCGACCCGCACTTCAACTGCACCTGCCTCGGTCAAAAGGTTGGAAACCCTGGCGATCTCCTCGGTGACGTCAGCGGCTTCCCCGTCCAGTTCGCAGAGCAAAATCGCCGCTGCGGACTTGGGATAGCCCGCCTGGGCAAAATCTTCAGCCGCACGCAGGGCCGGGCCATCCATCATCTCAAGTCCCGCCGGGACAATGCCCGCTGCCATGATCTTTGCGACAGCACCCGCCGCGACTTCAACATCATCGAAACTGGCGAGTATGACCCTGGCCACTTCGGGCAGGGGAGTCAGCTTAACCAGGACCTCAGTCACAACCCCCAGCAGCCCCTCTGAGCCGGTCATCAGGGCCATCAAATCATAGCCTGGGGTGTCTAAGGCCTCAGAGCCTAGGTGCAGAATGTCGCCATCAATCGTGACCACTTCCAGGCTCAATATGTTGTGCACGGTCAGGCCGTATTTCAGGCAGTGCACCCCGCCCGCATTCTCTGCGACATTGCCGCCTATGGAGCACGCCAGCTGGGACGATGGGTCGGGGGCGTAGAACAAACCTAGGTGGGCGACCGCTTCAGATATGGCAAGGTTGCGGACACCGGGCTGGACCCGCGCGGTGCGCGCCTGGGGATCGATCTCAAGGATCTTATTGAATTTGGAGAGGCTCAACAGCACGCAGCCAGGAAAGGGCAGGGCTCCCCCAGAGAGCCCCGTACCAGCGCCCCGCGCCACGACCGGCACCCCCAGGTCAGAGCAGGCCTTCAGGACCGCTTGAACCTGAGGCACGGTTTCAGGAAGCGCCACGGCACCGGGCAGACTGCGATAGGCAGCAAGCCCATCGGTTTCATAGGGCGTCATGCCCTCTATGGTGGTCAGGAGGCCGCCAGGGGGGAGCAGCGGCTCTAACCTACGCCGCAGAATCCCGGTTCCGACCTGGCCGAAGGGTCCGTCTACCTGGTCATCAAAGGTATCAAGCATTCGGACCTCATGCCGGTCGCTGTGAAAAATCTCGCGAACACTCCTTTAGCCTCAACCCCGCCTCAGGCTACAAGGGTGAAATCGTAAAAACTCAGGGAGACGAAGATGGACCTCGGTCTGAAAGGCAAGACAGCCATCGTGACAGGCGCCACGCGGGGCATTGGCCGGGCCATTGCCGATCTGTTCGCTGACGAAGGCGCAAATGTCGCGATCTGCGCGCGTAAGGCCGACGAGGTCGAGGCGACCGTTGCCGCCCTTCAGGCCAAGGGCGTTTCTGCCTTCGGCCAAGTCGTGGACATTGCAGACGGCGCAGCACTCAAGGCCTTTATCACCACGGCGGGTGAAACCCTCGGCGGCATAGATGTGGTTGTCTCCAATGCCAGTGCCCTGGTCCAAGGGTCCAAAGAGTCTGATTGGCGCGCCATGTTCGAAATCGACATGCTAGGCGCGGTCAATGTCCTGGAGGCGGCAAAGCCGTTTCTCGAAAAGGCAGGCGCTGAAAAAGGCGATGCAGCCCTGATCATCATTTCTTCGATTTCGGCGGCCGAGGCGGCCAATCCTTCGGCCTATGGCGCCATTAAGGCGGCTCAAATCCATTTCGCTAAGGGCGTGGCGAAGGAAAATGCGTCCAAGCATGTCCGCTGCAATGTGATCTCGCCGGGCACAGTCTTCTTTGAAGATGGCGTCTGGGGACGTGTGAAGGCCGGCATGCCAGCCTTCTTCGAGGCCACCCTGAAGCGCAACCCCACAGGCCGTATGGCGACGCCAGAGGAGATCGCCTCTGCGACCGTCTTCCTCTCGAGCCCGAGATCTGCCTTCACCACAGGCATCAATATGGTGGTCGACGGGGCCATCAGCGCCCGCGTCAATTACTAGGAAAACGTCATGATCGAACGTCAGCTTGATGTGCCGACCAAGGCCGGCGCCACAACCACCTTTATTGTGCACCCGGACCGGGATGGCCCCCATCCCCTGGTGATCTTCTACATGGACGCTCCGGCGATCCGGGAAGAACTCCGCGACATGGCCCGGCGGTTCGCGACGTCTGGCTATTACGTTATGCTGCCCAACCTCTACTACCGGGCTGGTGAAATGGAGCTAGGGCCGATCAATCCCGACCCTGATCACCCCAGCCGCAAGAAGATGTTCGAGCTGATGAATGGTCTGACCATCGACATGGTGATGGAGGACACCGACGCCATGCTGGCTTTTGCTGCCGCTGATCCTGCAGCCTCCACCGGCAAGGTCGGGTTGGTGGGCTACTGCATGAGCGGTCAGTTTGTGGTCAACGCCGCCGCCCGTCATGCAGACAAGGTCAAGGCAGGGGCCTCGATCTACGGGACCTACCTGGTCACGGATAAGCCTAACAGCCCCCATCTGATGGCTCGCAAAGCCCAAGGCGAGCTCTATTTCGCCTGCGCTGAGATCGACGTCTGGGCCCCAGCGGAAACGGTCGCCGCCCTGGACGCTTCCCTCAAAGCCGACAAGATCAATGCAGAAGTCGAGGTCTATCCCGCCGTCCACCACGGCTTTGCCTTCCCCCAACGGCCTGCCTACGACAAAGCCTCAGCAGAAAGGCATTGGGAGCGCGTCCTGGCCCTATTCCGGCGTAATCTGGATTAGAGCGGCACGCGGTTTAGCGACTGACCATCTGCCGATAGCGGCCTAAATCGGCCGCTTGGCTTTCAAGAATAAAGCCGTTCCTGGTGAAGCATTGCTGGCTGGCAATGTTGTCGTGGCGGATCTCGGCCGTGAAGGTGCCCTGATAGGTGCGTCCGTATGTGGCCATGCTTGCGGCCAGCAGGTTGGTAGAAAGACCCTGTCCCCTGCTTGCGGGGTTGAGATTGATTGAAACGTCGCATTCCGCCCGATCAGAGTTTTGATCAAAGCGGCACATGCCAATGGCCTGTCCCTGCACTTCGCCGATGAACACGGCCTTCGCTGGATCAGCCAGTGTCTTGGCAAACCACCGCTCGTGATCTTCCCACGAGACCTCGTCCTGGCTCTTCGACATGGCGCGGGTTAGGGGATCATTGCGCCACAGCCAGAGGTCCCGGCTATCTGACGGGGTGGCGGGGCGAACGCGGATGTCTTTGGCGTCCATGGTCAAGGGGCTGACGCTAGGCAGGCGTGCAGCAGGGAGTCGAGATAGACGCCATTGACTTTGACGTGCTGGCGTAAGCGACCTTCCTCGACAAAGCCCTGGGCCTGGTATCGTTCAATGTGTTTGGTGCGCGAAACGTAGGTTTCGGTGGTCAACCGGTTGAGTCCGAGATCCTCGAAGGCGAGGGTTTTGATCAGGGAAAAAAAGGCGTCAAAGGCCTCACCGTATCGTCCTTCATCTGCGGCGATGTCCGGTGCGACCAGGAAGGATACCTCTGCCCGACCGTGCGCCCAGGCCATGTGCACAAGTCCGCCATAGCCGATCCGCAGGTCGCGATGCAAAAGGGTGACGAGAACTTGCCTGGGATTGGCCTGGCTGAAGCTGGGCCAAATCTGGGTGTCAAAATAGGCGACCTGCATGTCTGGGGTGATTTCGCCGTCTTGGCGCAGCACATCGATTTGTGCATTCCGCCACTGGCGAATGTCTTCAATATCCTGGGGCTGGATCACACGGATGGCGTAATCGCCAAGATCAATGCGGGGACGTTTCAGGCAGACATAGGTGTCAGGGGTCATGGCCGTCATTCCCTAGCCGGACTTTTGGTCGAATAAAGCAGTCCCATGCAGGAGCGCGCTTGCTGTGGCGAGCTCATCGTAACGCTCCAGACTCATTCGTGGGCATAGTGCTCAACCATGAACTTAGGGTTTTTTTCGGCATGGCGCTGCGGGTTTCGGCTATAGGGACACGACATAAGCTTCGTCCATCAGGGACGGCGGCCAGGATCTTTTCACTGCGTTTTCTGTAAGAGATGGAATGCCAAATGGCTGATATCAGGTCCCTCGGCCAAAGCGATCTCGACACGATTATCAAAATCGCCGCTGAACTCAGAACCAACCGCCGTTATGAGGATATGGAAGCTTTATTGCGGGTCGCGGTCGCCTTGGCACCGACCTCCGCCGCCACCTACCACAACCTTGGCGGGGCGTATAAGATTTTGGGACGGCTCGAAGAGGCTGAGATTTGCGCCCGCCAGGCCTTAACCCTTGAGCCTTCACTCGCCGTTGTTCGTCACGCCTTGGGCATAGTTCTGCTGAGCCAGGGACGCTATCAGGAAGGGTTTGAATACTATGAAGCGCGGCATGAGATACCCAGTCTTGGCAATCCCAAGCCGAACTTGAATTTCCCGGAATGGAAGGGCGAGCCCATTGAGGGCAAATCCCTCGTCATCCTTCCCGAGCAGGGGTTTGGCGACTCTATTCAATTTGTCAGGTTTGCTCAGGCCCTAGAGGCCAAGGGCGCTAGGGTTGCGGTGGTAGCCAAGCCTGAATTGGAGACCCTTTTCACCCAAAGCCTCAAGTGCAACGTTCTGGGTGCGCAGCATGATCTTAGCGTTCTAACGCCGGACTATTGGGCCTTGTCTAGTTCCTTGGCTTGGCGACTAGGCTTGGAGCTCTCGGATATCCAAGGCGGCCCCTATCTTCCGGCCACCCCAAGGGCCGCCATGGTCGACACCCCGCGGCGCATCGGCGTCGTGACTCGCGGGGCCCCAATTCACGCCAATGATGCCAATCGCTCGCTAGCTCCCGATATGCAGGACCTGGTGATGAGCCTGCCAGGCGACCTCGTGAGCCTTCACTCCGACGATACAAAGGCTAAAAGTTTTGCCGAAACCGCCGCCATGATTGATGGGCTCGACCTTGTCATATCGGTGGACTCTGCGGTCGCCCATCTAGCAGCAGCCATGGGTAAGCCAACCTGGGTCATGATACCAGCAGCCAATACCGACTGGCGATGGGGGCGCTTTGGCGCGAGGACCCCCTGGTATGATGCAATGCGGCTCTTCCGCCAGCCTACCCTCGGGGACTGGCGGACACCGATTTCAGACATGCGCGCACAACTTGAGCGCGGCGAGATTTAGGCCCGGCGGGGAATGATCACCTTCATGGATTCATAGCCCTTCACGAAGCTGGAATAGACTCGCTTGGGTTCAGCGACCACGTGGATTTCGGGGAAGCGCTTGAGGATTTCTTCCCAGATGATGCGCAGCTGAAGTTCCGCCAGACGGTTGCCGACGCAGCGGTGAATGCCGAAGCCGAAGCTGATGTGCTGGCGGGGGCGTTCGCGATCAATGATGTAGGCGTTGGGATTCTCGATCACCTCTTCGTCCCGGTTGCCCGAGACGTACCACATGACGACCTTGTCGCCCTTCTTGATCAGCTTGCCACCCACTTCGTAGTCGCTGAGGGCGATACGGCGCATGTGAGCCAGGGGGGTCTGCCAGCGGATGGTCTCAGACACCATGGAGGGGATCAGGCCCGGATTTTCCCGCAGCTTCTTGTACTGATCCGGGTTTTGATTCAGCGCCAGGACCGAACCGGAAATGGTGTTGCGGGTGGTGTCATTGCCGCCAACCGTCAACAGAACGATGTTCCCGAAATACTCCCGAGGCTCCATGTTTCGCGTCGCTTCGCCGTGGGCCAGCATGGAAACCAAGTCGCCGGCTGGTGGAGCGTTTACCCGCTGGTTCCACAGATTGGTGAAATAGGCGTGGTATTCGATGAAGATCTGCATCTTCTGTTCGATGGTGTCGATCAGCCCCTGGCCAGGAGCGGCGGTGACCACATCGGACCAATAGGTCAGCTTACGTCGATCAGCCTGTGGCATATCGAACAAGGTCGCCAAGGTCATGGCGGTCAGTTCCATAGAGACCTTGTCGACCCAATCGAACTCTTCGCCGATGGGCAGGTTGTCCAGGATCATGGAGGCCCGCTCGCGGATCAGCGGCTCCAGCACGGCCAGGTTCATCGGCGATACCACCGGGCTGACCGTCTTGCGTTGAACGTCGTGCTTGGGAGGGTCCATGGCGATGAACATGGGCAAGGGACCCTCACCAGCGTTCTGGTTGGCAATGGTAATGCCGCCCTCAGATGAGAAAACTTGGTGGTTGGTATCCACCGTCATGATGTCGTTGTACTTGGTGATCGACCAATAGGGTCCGAACTCGTGCTCTGCGTTGTAGTGGACCGGGTCTTCCTTCCGAAGACGCTCGAAATAGGGCCACATCACATCGTCTTGGAACAGCTTCGGCTGCGCTGGATTAATCTGGTCCAGGGGCATGCTGTAGGCCAGCGCCCGATGGTCTTTGGCCAGATCCACGTTTCCGTCGCTCATCATCTTGCTCCCTTTGGCCATCTTCAAATCATGACGCTAGTGTCAACTTAGCTTGAAAGCCCGCGTTCGCCAACGGCATGCGATGAAAAACCCAGCTAATTTTCAAGAATTTCTTGACGTGGGCCCAGGTGCGCCCACTCCAAGGCACATGCGACCTGCCCAGGACATTTCGGATGCCGCTGATCCGCGGATTGCAGACTATGTGCAGGTTCGTGAAAGAGATTTGGTTGGCCGCCGCGGGGTGTTTGTGGCCGAGGGGGAGGTGGTGGTCCGCCGCCTGGCGGGCTCATCGGAGGTCGAGCCTGTTTCCCTGCTTCTGGCCCGTAAGCGCCTCGACAGCCTGCAGGACTTGATTACGGGCCTGCCGCCCGCTGTGCAGGTCTATGTGGCGGATCAGGCGGTCATGGATGCCATTGTGGGATTTCCAATCCACCGCGGCATATTGGCCATCGGACGGCGTCGACAGGCCCGACTGGCGTCCCAACTCCTGGCCGATCTGCCAGCACAAGCCACGGTGCTGGCGCTTTGCGGCATTGCCAATCACGACAATATGGGCGGGCTGTTTCGCAATGCGGCGGCGTTTGGTGTGGATGCCGTGATTGCCGACAGCGATTGCTGTGACCCGCTCTATCGAAAAGCGATCCGGGTCAGTGTGGGTGCGGCTCTCACAACACCCTTTGCCCGGTTATCGCGAGATGAGGACATGGTCACGACCTTGGCCGAGGCCGGGTTTCAGGCCCTAGCCCTCAGTCCGGCCGGTCGGGTTCGTCTGGCCGACCTAAGGCCTGCTCAGCGTCGGGCGGTTCTAATGGGGGCTGAAGGCCCTGGCCTACCAGATAGCTATCTATCCAGGTCAGAAACCGTGACCATTCCCATGGCCAACGGCTTTGACTCTCTCAATGTCGCGACGACCGCAGGCATTGTCCTGCATCACCTGCGGTTCGCTTAAGGTCGATTAGCGCGCCCGACGTTGGGGCTGGGCGTCGGCCTCTTCGATCAAGGACCGGGTCAGGTTCAAGATGGCGGTGCGCAGGCCTGGCTGCTTGACGCTTGCGAAGGCTTCCAGGAGTTGCACTGCACCGGGCACGGCGAGTTTTTCGAACAGGGAGGGATCGCCTGTCTGCTCAGTGGCTTCACCAACCAGATCGCCGACAGAGGTGTCCAGCTTGCTTGCAATGCGGACCAGCATGGAGGCAGAAACCCGGTTTGCGCCCCGCTCATATTTTTGGACCTGCTGGAAGCTGACGCCCAAGTGTTCAGCCAAGGTCGATTGAGACACGCCAAGCCATTTGCGGCGGACGCGGATCCGGTGGCCAACAGCGATATCGATGGGGTCTGGACCCACTTCTGCGACGGTCTCTTTCACGGTTTTATCCTTCGGTTAGGCGATACGCCGAATAAGACAACCTTGTCGCACATTTGTAGCTATTTTTTCTAGTCCTTTGTTATTTGTGCAAAATCCCCGATTTGGGTATAGGTAAATCCGCCTCTTTCAGTTGAAATATAGACTTTTTGCACCTTAAGGACGAAAAAATCGTCTGTTGAAAATTCACGACACAATTGCGCTCAAGGCTGGGGCGCAAGCTTCAGGCGTAGACAAGGGCTGCAAGCCTGAAATCATGCCTTTGATTGATTTGAAAATTGTCCCGGCCAGGTATGAATTCCCTGCCAGCTGTTTCACGTGAGGTTGTGATGATTCGGTCTCGCAAATTCGCCCTCATGCCGACGGGGTTTGCCATTTCGTGGGTCGGTCCGAATCACGCCTGCGAAATGACCTGGGGGTGGATCAGGCCATGATGATGCTCTCCAAGCGTCGCGGTTATCACGTGGGCAATCTAAGGGCCCAGTTGATGACCGATGCCCGGGCTCTGCTAGAAGAGGGTGGGCATAGCCAGATCAATTTACGCGGCCTCGCCGCCCGCGCTGGCATAGCCCCAGGCTCAGTCTATCATCACTATGCGTCGAAGCAGGCTCTCCTGGCGGGCTTGGCCGTTACCGGATTTGGTGAGCTTGAGGCGGCCCTCCTCGCAGCGGCCGACGCTAGCCAGCCGACGCCAATTCGCGCCTGCGCCCTGGCCTATTTCGGCTTTGCCCAGGCACAGCCCGCGCTCTACGCCCTGATGTTTGACCCAGGAATATTGGCTGAAGCTGAGGTGAAGACGGCTAGGGCGAAGGCTTTTTCCGTGCTCGAGTCTGCCGTCCGTGCGGCTGCCAGTCAGGCAGACCAGGATACCGAAACCGTGCATCGGATTTCCTTGGCGGTCTGGGCCTGTGGCCACGGTGCGGCCTCCATGACCCTTGCGGACACGGCCGAAGACCAGGGCCTTTTGATGGAGCAGGTTATCCAGGGCCTCGAAGCCCTGTTCCGCAGACGATAACGCCCGCCGGTGCGAAACCGGCGGGCGTTGAAATTTCGTCGGTGTGATCTGCCTATTTGTAGACGAAGGCCGCGTCGTCCAGGTCGATTTTCGGAATCTCGTCCTTCTCGGCCCAGTAATCCTGGGAGTGACGCCATTCCGGCTTATCGCCAGCCTTGGGCAGCAGGTGCATACCGCGCATCAGATAGCCGGGATTGAAGTTCTCCGGATCAATCCACGGGCCTAGCTTCATATTGTGATCCTGCTCCCGAAGGGCCGGGACGACGCTTTTAGACTCCTTGGCCTTCATGTGATTGAGAAGACGGCAGACAAAATCGCCCACCAGGTCGGCCCGCAGGGTCCAGCTGGCGCGGAAGTAACCAAATACCCAGACCATATTTGGCACGCCGGTGAACATCATTCCGCGGTAGCTGACCGTGTCCCCGAAATCCACGGGCTTACTGTCAACGGTGAAATTGATGTCGCCCATAACGCTCAGATTGAAGCCTGTGGCGGTGATGATGATGTCCGCATCTAGGGTTTCGCCAGATTTCAGCTTCAGCCCGGTGGGGGTGAAGGTCTCGATTTCATCGGTGGCAATGGAGGCCTTGCCGCTCAGGACCGACTTGAACAGGTCCCCGTCGGGCACAAAGGCCACCCGCTGGCGCCAGGGGCGGTAGGTGGGGGTGAAGTGCTTTTCCACCAGCTCGTTGCCGATAATGGCGCGAACGCCATTCAGCAGTTCTTCGCGGACGACGTCGGCATGCTCGAAGGAATTCTTCGCAAAGACCGCCCCGTCAAACAGGCGCTTCTTGCGGACGATTTCGTGGGTCCACATGGGGTCGATGTCGAGCTGGCGCAGGGTGTCGGCCAGGTCGTCCACATTGCGGCCAGGGATGAAATAGGTCGGCGACCGCTGGAGCAGGGTCACGTGGTCGACCTCATCGGCGATAGCTGGCAAAACAGTGGCGGCGGTGGCCCCCGACCCGATGATCACAACCTTCTTGCCCTTCAGATTGGCGTCTTCTGGCCAGGTCTGCGGGTGAATGATCTGGCCCTTATAGGTGTCCATGCCCGGCCATTGCGGGGTGTAGCCTTCCGAGTGGCGGTAATAGCCCTGGCACATCCATAGGAAGTTGGCGGTGAACCTGACCTGCTCTCCTGTGGCCTTCTTGATGGCCTCAATGGTCCACTGGCTGTCAGCGCTCGACCAGGCGGCGTTTAGGATCTGATGGCCATAACGGATATGTCGGTTGAGGTCGTTTTCGTCGATGACCTCATTCATGTATTTCAGGATTTCTTCCGCCGAAGCGATGGGCGCGCTGGTCCAAGGCTTGAACCGATAGCCGAAGGTGAAGAGATCGCTGTCGGACCGAATGCCAGGATATTTGTGGGTAAGCCAGGTGCCACCAAAACTGTCCTGGGTTTCCAAAACCACGAAGCTCTTATCAGGGCACTGGTCTTTCAGGTGGTAGGCACCGCCAACGCCAGAAATCCCCGCCCCAACGATCAGAACGTCGAAATGTTCCAGCGACGATGATGTCGTCGGGCGTTCAAGTGTAGCGGTCTGCGACATGGCGCTTCCTCGGGCTTTTATTATCGGTGATAACTTAGGACGAGTTTCTACGTTTCCGCTCCTTGATCAAGGTCAAACCGTAGAAATCTTCTGCCCCGAATTCTTGTCGGGGGTGATCTTCGCCCTAGGTGTTTCCGCTTTGGTGGCCCCAGGCTTGTTTCACCGGGGGCTGCGGCGCTATCCCAGAGGCGCGTACCTCGCGGGCTAGATCAGGGTGGCTGTGGTTTTCCGAGTTATTCCAAATGGATAGGAGAAAGACCCGAATCGCGGTGGCGGGGGCAGGTGCCTTCGGGCTGGCTATTGCCTGGAGCCTTGCCAAGGCAGGCTTCGAAGTTTCGGTCTTCGATCCGGCGCAGACCAACGCCTCTCGTGTCGCGGCCGGTATGCTTGCTCCGGTTTTTGAAACCATCTTTGATGCCGAGGATGATGGCCATTTTCCCTTGCTGATGGCGGCCCGGGATCTCTGGCCTGTGCTGGCAGGGCAGGTGGGGATCGACCTGGATCGACGCGGAGCCCTGGTGGTCGGTAACCCCGAATTTTTGGCGCAGGTGTCCCATGGCATTCGTCAGCTGGGCCTCTTCTTCGAGAGTCGACCGAGATCTGACCTCGACACTGAATTTCCGGGCCTTAGTCCGTCTTTTCAAGAAGGGCTACTGACCCGCGAGGATTGGCGACTGGAGCCTATTTCCGCGATGTCTGCCCTGCGCAAGGCCGCGATTGTGGCGGGGGTCGTGTTTCATGATCGGGCCGCGATCGGTCTGGAAGGTTGCGACAAGCTGATCATCGCCACCGGGGCTGGGCGGGACTTGATCTCTATGGTGCCCCTTTTGGGAGTTATCACGCCCATTAAGGGGCAGATACTGCGATCAAAAGGACGGGGCTTTGACGGCGTGCTGCGCCTACCCAGTGGTTATTGCGTCGGTGGGGCCGGCGAGCTGGCCGTCGGGGCCACTATGGAGCCTGGGCATAGCGATCTGGAGCCGACAGCTCAGGCCAGAACGCGGCTTGAGGGCCTCGCCCGGGAAGCTTTTCCGGCCCAGGCCTTCGCCTTCGAAGCCCAGGTCGGGGTGCGGGCTGCAACCCCTGACGGCCTGCCCATGGTTGGCGTAACGTCTGACCCGAAGGTCCTCCTGGCCGTCGGTGCCCGTCGCAATGGCTGGCTTCTTGCGCCCCTGGCCGCGCAGATCATCACAGCTTGCCTGACGGAGGGTGAGGTGGGGCCATATGGTTGCCTGTTGGACCCCATGCGTTTCATCTAAGTCTCGGAGCAACCATGTCCGCCTTTGATTTCACCGACGAGCAGGAAGCTATCCGCGAGAGCGTCAGCCGGGTCTGCGCCCGCTTTGACGCGGACTACTGGCGCAGGACCGACGAGACCGGCGAATTTCCAGAGGCCTTTATCGCTGCCATGGCCGAGGGCGGCTGGTTTGGAACCGTCATGCCGCAGGATCTGGGCGGAGCGGGCCTTGGCCTGACCGAGGCCTCGATCATGATGCAGGCCGTGGCCCAGTCCGGCGCGGGTTTCACCGGTGCCAGCGCCATGCACCTGAATATCTTTGGGCCCATGCCCGTGGCCAAATACGGCTCTGAAGCCCTGAAGAAGAAGGCCATTCCGCGGATCATCTCCGGCGAAGACAAGATCTGCATCGGCATTACCGAGCCGGACTCCGGCCTCGATACCACCAGCCTGACCACCAGGGCCGTGCGGACCAATGGCGGCTATGTGATCTCGGGCCGCAAGGTCTGGACCACCATGGCCCAGCGGGCCAACAAGATCCTGATCATTGCCCGCACAACACCGAAAGAGGAATGCGCCAAGCCGGCTCAGGGCCTTAGCCTGTTCTATACCGATTTCGACAGGTCGCGGATCAGCGCTACGGTTATTCCGAAGATGGGGCGCAAGGCCATCGAGTCCAACAGCGTCTTCATCGACAATCTCGAAGTCCCGGCCGAGGACCTGATCGGCGAAGAGGGCAAGGGCTTTTACTATCTGATGGACGGCCTCAATCCTGAGCGTGTGCTGTTTGCCGCAGAGGCGGTGGGTCTGGGCCGCGCCGCCCTGGCTCGGGCTGCCAACTACGCCAAGGAACGGGTGGTCTTTGGCCGCCCCATTGGGCAGAACCAGGGTATAGCCCATCCCCTGGCCAAGGCCTGGATCGAGCTGGAGGCGGCAAACCTGCTGGCCTTCAAGGCTGCTGCCCTGTTCGACGCCGGCAAGGAGTGTGGCGCTGAGGCCAATGGTGCCAAGTATCTGGGGGCGGAAGCGGGCTTCAACGCCTGTGAGACGGCGATCTTGACCCACGGCGGTATGGGCTATGCCAAGGAATATGACGTCGAACGCTATTTCCGCGAGGCCATGATCGCCCGGATCGCCCCCATCAGCCGCGAAATGGTGTTCAATTTCATCGCCGAACGAGTCCTAGGTCTGGCCAAGAGCTACTGACGAGGGATCAGGTCAGCTCCACCGACAAAACCCGGCAGATTTCAGTATGGTTAGCGCGGCGTTAACCATACCTGCGCCACACACAGCCCATGGCTATTCAGGGATTGCGAGGGGTCGTAGAGGCGGCCATTCAGCGGGCGTCGACCGCCACGGGCGTCGACTTCACCTTCCTGATGAAGACTGCCAATCGCGAGAGCAGCTTCAATCCCAAGGCCAAGGCCGCCACATCTTCAGCTGCCGGCCTGTTTCAATTTGTGGATCAGACCTGGCTTTCGACCCTCAAGCAGCATGGAACCAAGTACGGCTATGGCCGCTACGCGGAACTGATCACCAAGGGTTCAGACGGCCGCTATCATGTGGAGGGTGCTGACGCCCGCAAGGCTGTCATGGACCTTAAGCTAGATCCCCATGCGTCGTCGCTGATGGCGGGGGAGCTGGCCTCGGATCATGCGTCTTATCTCCGTGGGCGAACGGGGCGGGCACCGACCGGCGGCGAACTCTATGCCGCCCATTTTCTGGGGCCGCAGGGGTCAGCTCGACTGATCGAAGCCGTGCAAACTCGACCTGGAGCAACAGCAGCCAGTCTGTTTCCGGAAGCTGCCACATCCAATAAGTCGATTTTCTACCACGATGGTCGCCCTGCCACGGTCGGTGAAGTCTACGCAAATCTAACCCGCGCAGCTGGCAGTGGGGACGCGCACATGCCGGTCGCGGCACCCGACTCTGGGTTTATTCAATATGCCTCAGCCCGCCAGGCCGACCGCAAGCGCGAGCAGGATCAATTGGTCGATCTGATCCTTCGGGGCTCGCAGAGCGCTGATACGCTGGACAGTGTCGGCGGCGGCGGCGGTTCGAGCACCAGCCGACTGTCGGGGTCTATGTTCTCGACCGAAATGCTGCGGGTCCTGTCAGACGCCACCCGCGATCAGCGGAATTGAGCGCCTAGGCGGCAGCCCCGTCAGCGATCATGGCCTCGATTTCCTGCGCGCTATAGCCCAATTCTCCCAGCACAGTTTTGGTATGCTGACCAATGGCCGGATAGGCCGGGCGTACAGACATTTCGGCACCCGGGAAGAGGGCTGGGGCTGCGGGTGATCGATAGGTGCCCCCCTGACCATCCTCCACCTCAACCCATGCACCAGCTGCTGTCGCCTGGGGATCAGCGGCGACTTCGGCTGGGGTTTGGACAGGTGCCCAGACTTGGTCTGCATCATTAAGGCGCTTAGCGATCTCTTCGAAGTCTAAGGCCCCGAAGGCGGCCTCCAGTTCGGCCACCAGGGCCATGGCGTTGGCCTTACGGGCCTTGCCTGTGGCAAACCGCTCATCATTCACTAGGTCGGGACGCCCCGCGACCGGGGCAAGGAGCTGCCAGTCTGCGTTTCCACTGCGGGGATTGAGGACGAACCACTTCTCGTCGCGGCTTTGATAGAAGTTAGCCAGGGGATCAAATGGGTCCTTACGGGACCGATTTGAGGCCAAGCGTCCCAAGGACAATTGCACAGCCATGTCAGAGCTGACCGTATAGATCCCTGTGGCCAACAAGGACGTTTGGACATAGCGCCCTTGTCCCGTCTGTTCTCGCTCATAGAGCGCGGCGAGGATTGCAGAGACGGTGGCCAGTGAGGTGGTGTGATCGCCCACCCCAGTGCGCAGAATGAAGGGTTCCGACCCCTTTGGCGTGTGCATCCGCGCGACGCCGGCCCTGGACCAGAAGGCGGTGACGTCAAAGCCCGGCTTATCGGCGTCTGGGCCTTCCAGCCCATAGCCAGTGACGGCGGCATAAACCAGTCGAGGATTGGCGGCCCGCAGGGTCGCCTCGTCCAGGCCCGAGCGCTTGAGGGCGGCAGGTCTGACATTGGTGATGAAGACATCGGCTGACGCGGCCAGTTTGGCGAGGGCATCACGACCAGCTGGCTTGGAAGTGTCCAGGGCCACAGCGCGCTTGCCGCGATTGTCCACGGCAAAGGTTGGGTTGCCTGCAAAGGCATTCTTGGCGTCTGCAAAGGCATTGCGCATGGGATCCCCCTGAGCGCGTTCAACCTTTGTCACCTCGGCGCCCCAGTCGCCTAAAATTCCAGCCGCACCCGGCGCAGCAATATAGGTGGCAAACTCGACGACTTTCAGACCCTTAAGCAGCACGACATCCCCCCGGCACAGTGTGTTGGCATCATAGTGAAGGCTTCGCCCAAATGTCTCAAGGCGTGATCAACTAGCTAGACGCAGGTTTGGTGATGTCGACGGCCTTGCGGCAAGCGCATCGGCGAGGGCGCGGCTCAGGGCGACAGCGGTGACAGGCTTGCGAAGGATCGCGTCTGCGCCGCAATCTCTGCAAGCTTTGGCCTGCTCGGCGCTACCGTCGATAACCGCGATGATCGGGACCCTAGCGGCGGGACCGTCAATACGACGGATATCGGCGATGGTCTCCGAACCCTCCAAACCGGGCAGATCGCCGTCAATCATGATCAGGTCGAGCTCGCAAAGTCGCGCCAGATCCAAAGCCCTGCGACCGGTGGAGGTTTGAATTACCTGATGGCCAATTTGTTCGAGTGCGGCGCGTAACATCGCCGCCGCAAGGGCGTCATCCTCTGCACAGAGGACCCGCAATGTGTCACGCTCTGGAGCCTGAGACGCTGCGACCTGCGGATAATCGACCAAGGAGAGCGGTTTGGCATGCGGATCAAAGGGAAGCTCTAGCCGAAAGCAGCAGCCGACACCGACCGCGCTTAGACCAGATAAGCTGCCACCCATCAGGTGCGCCAACTCCTTGGATAGAGAAAGGCCAAGGCCGGCCCCAGACGTCCCGGCGTTCGTCCGCCCAATGCGCTGGAAGGGTTCAAAGGCCCTGTTGAGTTCCTCAGCGTCTAGGCCAGGCCCTGTATCAACGACTTCGACAAGGATGCGCGCGGACTCGTTCAACTTAAGTCGGACTTCAACACGGCCACGCACTGTATATTTCAACCCATTGGCAATCAGGTGTGCCAGGATTTCGCTCACGCGGTTTACGTCGCCGAGGGCTGCGCCGCCAACGGCTTCCAAGTCGGGGTCGACAAAGACCTGCAGTTCCAGACCCTTTGCGGTCGCGACGGATCTTTGCGCCGCCACCATATTCCGGACCAGGTCTGCAAGGGCGATTGGCGTTCGGTTCACCGTCAATCCGCCTGTCACTGCGGTCTCAGAATCCAAGGTCGTATTCAGGGTTTTGATCAAGTCATTGGCCGCTTTCAGGGCGTCGGCGACCTGTTCTCTTGGCAGCCCGCTGCGATGACTGCGGTCGGCGGCGGCGGTCAGCAATTGCGTCACACCGGTCAGGCCATTGCGGATTTCGTGGCTCAGGGTCGCGACGAGGTCAGATTTCGATTGCGCTATGCGGCGGGCGTCGTCGACCGCGCCAGCGCGCTCTGCGATCAGCACGTCCCGATCGGCTGCCAACTCAAACTGGCGGCGCAGGACCCGGTTGAAAATGAAGGCCAGGGCGAGGCAAAGGGCGAATGCACCCTGGGATATCAAAGCCAGATCGTCTGACTCCTTGTTTGTACCGAGCAAGATCAATGGGGTCGCAGCTGCAGCGGGTCCAACGATCAGCAGGCTGGGAAGCCAAGGTGCCGAGAAGAATAGAACGAGGATCGCAGCGGCCAGGGACATGAGCAGCAAAGAGTCTCGCATGGGGCCCGCGCGATCCGCAAACACAGCGATTTCCGCCACAGCGAGGGACCAGACCAGCCCACAGGCCACCTGAATCTGCCCTCTCATGACGATCTTGTCTTTTGAGGACGCCCCTTTGATCCAGGAGATCGCGGCATAGAAAATACCCCAGGCCGCCGCGAATATGGCGAAGCTGATGCTCATCCATGCCGAATTCGGTGCGAGGCTTCCCCCCCAAACAAAGATGGGAAGGCAGATCGCAAAGGTCGCCAAAGCATGGGGTAATAGGGCCGCTTGAGCTTCAAGGGCCAGTTTGGTCAGCGCCAATTCTTTACGCGTTTCCAAAGTTAATTTTTCTTGCATCAAGTCGGCCGGATCCAAAGGGCAAGCGGGGATTTTCCACACCTAAGACCTCAAAGTTTGCAATAGGTTACGGCTCTACCTTGACGTTTAAGAATTTGTTCGATGGAACCGACTTCCCTGAGGCTTCGAAACCGTTCATTAAGCCTAACGACTGATTATCGTGCGATAGGGGTATTCCCTTCGGGATCAATTGAGGCTGGCATGTCGACCACAAGAGCCGCGCTGACGGATGAAGACGTCCGGATGCTGGTGAAGGGCGTGACGCCAGATGAGCGCGCCATCGCGGCCCACAAAATCTGTCGCTATGTTGATCGTGATGACCTGACTGGCGAGGAACGGGCCCGCGCCGAGGAAATCTTGCGGGTGATGGCGCAAGACGCCACCGAACTGGTTCGCCGTGCCCTGGCTGTTACTCTGAAGGCATCTCCGATGGTTCCTCGGGATGTGGCCCTGCGGCTGTCTCGGGACATTGATAGTATCGCCCTACCCATGCTTTCCATGTCCCCAGTATTCACTGACGAGGACTTGGTTGAAATCGTACGCCTTGGGGATCCCGTCCGGCAGGTGGTGATCGCTAAGCGTCCAAGAGTGTCGAAAATCTTGAGCGCGTCCATTGTCGAGCATGGGGTTGAAAGGGCTGTTGAGGCGGTTTGTGCCAATGACAATGCCGACCTCGCCGAGAGCACTCTGCAAGACGTGTTGGTCCGGTTTGAAGAGTCAGAGCGTGTCTTGGCAGCCGTTGCCTATCGACAAGTCCTGCCCCTAGCGGTCACTGAAAAATTGATCGACATGGTCGGCGACACGGTTCGCGATCATTTGTTGAACCACCATGAAATTTCCGCTGAACTGGCCCTGGACATTGCCTTGGGTGCCAAGGAGCGAGCAACCATCGACTTGGTCGATCAGGCGGGAAAGTCAGGTGATATTCGCAGCTTTGTCGCCCACCTGCACAAGCATGACCGGCTGACAGCTTCCTTGCTTCTGCGGGCCTTGGCACATGGGCACATGTCCTTTTTCGAGTGGGGCCTAGCGGAAATGGCAGCCATTCCCCATCACAGAACTTGGATGATGGTTCACGATGCCGGTGTGCTGGGCCTCCGCGCGATTTATGAGCGGACAGGCCTGCCTGCGCGGTTGTTTCCGGCATTCCGCGCGGCGGTCGACACGTTTCATTCCATGGAGTTTGACGGCGGCGCTAAGGACCGCGAGAGGTTCCAGGAGGCCATGCTCCAGCGCTTTCTGACCCAACCTGTCCATGTGGCAAAGGAAGATGTCGAGTACCTGCTCGACAAAATGGACCGTCTGACGACGGAAACCCGCTCAGAGAAACGGCCCGCTCTGGCCAGATAGCGAGTCTCTTGCTTTACCCCGCTGAGGTGGCCAATCTGGCGAAATGACCGACACAGCCCCTCGCATTGCACCCGACAGCGAAATTAAGCCTGCCGCCACGATACTGATCTTGCGTGACGACCCGGTGTTTGAGGTGCTGATGGTCAAGCGCCATCATCAGATCGACTTCGCCTCAGGGGCTCTGGTATTTCCCGGTGGTAAGACCCACTCCGGCGACGATGACCCGGCCTGGACCGATCACATCCTAGGCGGCGAAGACCACGATCTCATTCAACGGGGCCTTAGGATCGCTGCGATCCGCGAGGTGTTTGAGGAGGCAGGTATCCTCCTGGCGCGTCGCACGGATGGCTCAGCTATGGGCGATCAGGTTGCGCCCATGGAAGTACGACAGGCTGTAGACGCTGGAAAGACGGCCTTTCTGGACGTGGTGCGGGACCTAGACGCCAAGCTTGATCTCAACAGCCTCACCGTTTTTGCCCGTTGGATCACACCGCCCATGACCCCCAAGCGGTTCGACACCTGGTTCTATGTGGCCCATGCGCCGGCAGACCAGTTAGCTGCCTGTGATGGCCGCGAGACCGTTGACGCTGAATGGATCGCACCGTCGGAGGTTCTGCGCTTGGCCGAGGCTGGCGAGCGCAAGGTCATCTTCCCAACACGCATGAATGTGAAGCTTTTGGCCGAGGCGGCAAGTGCTGACGACTGTATCGCCCGCGCCCGCGCGCGAACCTTGGTGACGGTCCGTCCTGAGATGAAGGATACGCCCAATGGCAAGGTCTTGGCCCTGCCACCGGATGCTGGTTATGGGATTGTCGAAGAGCCCCTCGCCAACGTCATGTAGGCGGGGAAGCTGGCCCGACCGACGGGACCCAGGGATTAATATGATCGGCAGGGCTGTCTTGAAAGAGACGAAGGGTCTCTTGCCCTTTTAGCCGCCAAACTCCGCGACACTCTTTTCAAGCTCAGCGATCAAGGCACGACCGACATCGTTTTCGTCGGTCTTGATATCGTTGCGCACAGCGGCCTTGATGGCGTTGATATGGGCATCGATCAGCATCATCGGCGCATGGAGGCGCTTTTCTTTGTCGTCGATCAGCTTGCAAAGTGAGGCGCTGAACTGGGTGACAATTGGAAAGCCATAGGTCGTGCCCAATCCTTTGAGATCATGACAACGGAGATAAAGGAACTCCATGGCTTCCACGGTCTGACCTTCGTTCTTTACACGCAGGCGCGCACCATCCAGCTTAACGACCTCGTCATTCAGCCATTGGGCAAAATTTCCAGATAAACTCTGCAGCGCCGCCTCAGCTTTAGCGATGGCTGCAGGATCAATGGCATTAAATCGACCGCCGATTTTCTCGCGCAGGGCGTTTGACGCGGGAATCACCTCGACCGGCTTCTCTTGGCTCACAACTTGACCTTTTAGTTTCTGCTCGTTCAGGATGTTAAATTGGACGGGTTAACAACTTATGATACGGTAACCCGAGGTATTTTAGACCGAGAATTGCTCAGCTAAAACGCGTTCTTCTAGGCTTCGCCCTGCGTCAAAGAGCATGCGCATGCTGATCTGACGGTCCTCAGAAATATGAACCTCTATAACGTCGCGGACTTCAAGATTATCGGCCACGGCAGAGACCGGCCGTTTTTCAGACTCAAGAATCTCAAACGAGACCTTGGCTGTATGGGCAAGCAGGGCACCGCGCCATCGGCGAGGGCGGAAGGCGCTGATCGGTGTTAGGGCCAGGACCTTGGCGTCGAGGGGAATGATCGGCCCGTGCGCAGAAAGATTGTACGCCGTCGATCCTGCGGGGGTCGCAACAAGGGCTCCGTCACAGGAGAGCTCACTTAACCGCACCTTCCCGTCGATCGAGATCCGTAACTTGGCGGTTTGGCGGGTCTGACGCAGCAGGGATACTTCATTTATCGCCATGGCCTTGTGGACGTTGCCGTGCACGTCGGTGGCGACCATTTTCAAGGGGTGGATTATGGCGCGCTCTGCGTCTTGAATCCGCTCTCGCAGATCATCCTCCGCATATTCGTTCATCAAGAACCCAACCGAGCCCCGGTTCATGCCATAAATTGGCCGGCGGTGATCGCGTTGGTCATGCAGGACTTCCAGCATGAAGCCGTCACCCCCAAGGGCGACAACAATATCAGCCTCCTCACGGGGATGCTGGCCATAGCGTTCTGAAAGGCGCACCAGGGCGTCCTGTGCCTCTGGGCGATCGCTGGCGAGGAAGGCCAGCTTGGAGGGGGGCGGATCAGAAGTTGTCATGCCTGCGCAGAAAGCCTTTGAACTCTGCTCAAAGTCAAACTTGGTTTTTGTCGAGCATGGTGAAGGCCCGCGCCGCCCAGTGTGCTGAGACGCCACCGAAGGCCTGATCGATGCGGCTCCCATCGTCAGGCGACCCAAAGGGGAGGCCGCCGTTCAGCCGCCTCACCGCCTGAAGGACTTGCGGAAATACCGTCCGATCCATGCCCACAGCCCGGCAGGCCAAGGCCAGGGGTTCAGCGCTGGGGGCGTCAATCGCGGCGCGAACTCCGGACACGGGAAGGTCAGCCAGGCAGGCAAGGCCCATCAGGAAGGCCGAGAGCCGATCATCCAGCAGGGCGCGAACCAGATAGCCGGTGGTGAGTTGCCCAGACATCTGCATTTTGACGATCAGGCTGCTTATGCCCGTCTCGTCCAGATCCTCGCCGTCATGGGCTTTGTTGAGTGCAGCCTCAAGGTTTTGGGTGTTGAGGTCAAACCTCAAGGCTAAGGCGTGTCGTAGCGGCGGGTCGCAGTAGGTATAGAGGCTACAGCCCTGGAGTCTGGACAGACTGCGGTGTTGAACCAGAGGTTTGCGCAGGGCGGTGACCCGACGGGCGGCACTCACCAGGGCGTTGAGTTGGCCTTCGGTCAGGGTGAAGCTTTGATTTTCCGCCACCACGGTCAGGACAGCGGCGTCCTGTCCAGCGATCAACAAATCAAGCACAGGAGCTGGCAGATGCTTACGGCGGGCGATTTCAATATGGTGGTCGGGACCCGTCGCCCCGATCAGGGCGACGAGATCGGTCTGATCCAGAACTGGGCTTGCCCGCAGGACGGGAGCTGCGGATTCGATGGGGCCGGTGGCCAGGGCCCAAATCAGCTTTTGGCTCGGCCAAGGCGAGGCCGCGATATCCTCGGCAAGGCGTAGCCGCGTTTCGGGATCACTGAAACCCAATAGGTTATGGGTAAGCCCTGAGACCTGATCTGCTGCGTCTGCGGGGATAAGCGTGTCCTGAGCTACGCGGCATAGTCGCGCAACAGCGCGCATCAGACGATCACGCGCAGCGGGCGACGCGGTGTCTGGCGCATAGGTCGCCAAGTCTCCCGAAAATGCCGCCAACGCCAAGTCCGAATCCTTTTTCGTCGTGTTCTAGGGTGAGCCTGTTCCTGGGACGTGAAAACATGGTTACAAAATCGTGGAAACCGAACCTGAGCCAAAGTTAATCGGCATAAAGCCATCCCTGGGGAGATGATATGACTGAACCTCTGATCCTCGCCCTTGACCAAGGCACGACCTCCACCCGCGCCATCGTTTTCACGGCCAAGGGCGAACCCCTGGCCGAAGCGGGTCGCCCCCTGGAGCAGGGCTACCCTCAGGACGGTTGGGTAGAGCATGACGCCAATGAAATCTTCCAGGCCAGCGTCGAGGTGATCGCTGAAGCGATCGCAAAGGCCGGTCGCACGGCCGCCGACATTACGGCGATTGGGATCACCAACCAGCGCGAGACTGTGGTGATTTGGGATAAGGTCACCGGCGAGCCGATCCACAAGGCCATAGTCTGGCAGGACCGCCGCACGGCATCCACCTGCGACCGATTAAGGCGGGCTGGCCTGGAGCCCCTGGTTACCAAGACGACGGGCCTGCTTCTTGATCCCTACTTTTCCGGGACGAAGGTCGCTTGGCTGCTGAGCCATGTGGATGGCGCGCGCGCCAGGGCCCAGGCCGGCGACCTGCTGATGGGCACCATGGATACCTGGGTGATCTGGAAACTTACCGGCGGCAAGGTCCACGCCACAGATGCCACCAATGCCTCGCGGACCCTGTTGTTTGACATCCATACTCAGGCTTGGTCGTCAGACATGCTGGAAATGTTGGACGTCCCCCCGCAAATCCTGCCCCAAGTGTTGAACTGCGCCGATGACTTTGGTCAGACAGATCCAGGGCTTTTCGGTACCGCCATTCCCATTCGTGGGGTGGCAGGAGACCAGCAGGCGGCGTTGATGGGGCAGGGCTGTATCCGTCCCGGTGAGATGAAAGCGACCTATGGCACGGGCTGCTTCATGCTGGTCAATACCGGCGAATTTGCCCCCACCTCCCACGCAAAACTTCTGACGACGGTCGCGGCGCGAATTGGCGGACGGACAACCTACGCTCTGGAAGGGTCGATTTTCATCGCTGGGGCAGCCCTGCAGTGGGTTAATGAGGGCCTTGGCGTCCCGGGCGGTGGCGGAGGGGTCGAAGCTCTGGCCCAGACAGCAAAACCCGATCACGGGGTCATCATGGTCCCGGCCTTCACCGGACTTGGTGCACCCTGGTGGGATGCTGATGCCCGCGGTGCCTTGTTGGGCATGACCCGGGACACCGGTCTGGCGGAAATCGCCCACGCCGCCTTCGATGCCTGTGCCTTGCAGACCCGCGACCTCGTCGAGGCTATGCGGTCCGATGCCTCTGAGGCCTTTGGCGATGGGGTGGAGCTGCGGATCGATGGGGGCATGTCCCGCTCGGCCTGGTTCAGCCAAAGGCTAGCAGACCTGACGGGCATTGCCGTTGGCCGAGCAACCTATCAGGAGACAACGGCCCTGGGTGCTGCACTATTTGCTGGTGTGGGTGCCGGGGTCTATGGCGATGTTGCCGAAGCCGCTGCCAGCCGCCCGACGACAGAACGGTATGACCCCAGTGCGGACAGCCATGTGCGCGAAACCGCCTACGCCCACTGGCTAGACGCTGTGGCCAGGGTCCGGACGGAGGGATAGGCTGCCCGAAGCCCGTCGGAAAGGTCGCCCTTCGAGGGCTATACCGCGTCAGGCCCTTATGACATTGCCATCGCTTCAACCCGGATGCGGGGGGCGCCAGGCTCCAGGCGTCCGACAACCCGGGCGTTGGCGAAGCCCCCTGCGCGCACCAGAGATAACACGTCATCAGTTTTGTCCGGTGAGACCGAAATCAGCAGGCCACCGCTTGTCTGGGGGTCGCACAGCAGGTCGCGGTGCCAGTCGGGGAGGGCGTCGGCCCCGTCCACTGACCCACCATAACTGGCCCAGTTCCGTACCGAGGCTCCGGTTCGCACCCCTGCCTTGGCCAGTGTCTCGACGTCCGGCAGGATGGCGGGGGCCTCTGCTGAAATCACGGCCGTCAGGCCCGAGCCTCGGGCGATCTCCAGACCATGGCCCAGCAGACCAAATCCGGTGACGTCGGTCATGGCGTGAACACCGTCCATGTGGCCCAGGGCTTGACCCACGAGGTTGAGCTGGGTCGTTGAGGCGATCAGGGCGTCATACCCCTCCACTGAAATCTTTCCCTGTTTGAAGGCCGCGCTGAGAATACCCACGCCAAGGGGCTTGGTCAGGATCAGAATATCGCCAGCCTGGCCGCCAGAGTTTTTCATGACGCGATCAGGATGGACCAGACCCAGGGCGACTAAGCCATAGATCGGCTCAACGCTATCAATGGAATGGCCCCCGGCCACCGGTATCCCTGCCGCTGCGCAGACAGAGGCACCGCCTGCTAGGATCAGGCCGATGGTTTCTGGCGACAGCTTGTCGATGGGCATGCCGACAATGGCCAAGGCCATGATTGGGGTGCCGCCCATGGCATAGATGTCCGACAGGGCATTGGTGGCTGCAATCCGCCCAAAGTCGAAGGGATCATCCACGACGGGCATAAAAAAATCTGTGGTGGCCACCAGGGCCTGGGTGTCATTCAGCTTCCAGACCGCGGCGTCGTCGGAACTCTCGGTGCCCACCAGCAGGTTGGGAAAGCTTGCAGCTGCTGGCATCTTGGACAGTATGTCCTGAAGGACTGCCGGGGCAATCTTACAGCCACAACCGCCACCGTGGGCGAGGGAGGTCAGGCGCACGGGTTGGGTCATCTGGCATTCCTTGGCATCGTTACCCTGCTCATACCCCGCTTCCTCGATCCGGCGCCAGATGCTCGCCTCAGCTCCATTGCCTGTGCTAGCCAAAGGGCATGGCCATTCAGACCTCTTCCGCCGTAGACGCCGCCACCTTGGCAAAATACGACGCCATCATTGATGTGCGCAGCCCTGGGGAGTTCGCCGAGGATCACCTGCCCGGCGCTGAGAACCTGCCGGTGCTGAACAATGAAGAGCGGGCTGAGGTTGGAACCATCTATGTCCAGCAGTCGCGTTTCTTGGCCCGGCGGATCGGCGCGGCCCATGTGGCGCGCAATATCGCCCGGCATCTGGAAGCCGCCCTGTCAGATCGACCCTCAGGCTTCAAACCCCTGATCTATTGTTGGCGGGGCGGGCAGAGGTCCAACGCCATGGCCACCATCTTGGATCAGGTTGGTTGGCCGGTGACCCTGCTGACCGGAGGCTACAAGACCTATCGCCGGGCAGTACAGATTAGGCTTTATGACGAGGTACCGACCCTTAAGGTCATCTTGCTGGATGGCCATACAGGCTCGGCCAAGACCGACATCCTCAACCGGCTGGCGGGTCATGGGGTTCAGACCCTGGACCTTGAGGGGCTCGCCCATCATCGCGGCTCATTGTTCGGGGCCATGGCCGGCAAGCCCCAGCCCAGCCAGAAAATGTTCGAAAGTCGGCTACTCGCTGCCCTCGACTCCCTGGATCCCTCGCGGCCAGTGGTGGTCGAAGCGGAGTCGAGCAAGATCGGCCAGATCATGACGCCGCCCCTTTTGTGGAAGGCCATGCAGGTCGCACCGCGTATCGAGATCCGCGCCCCGCGCGCTGAGCGGGCCCGCTATCTGGTCACCGCCTATCGCGACATTATCGAGGATCGTCAGGCCCTTGAGGCTGCCTTCGCCCGCTTGCCGGTCTATCCCGGCCAGAAGCGCCTTACCGACTGGCGTGCGCTCGCCGATGAGGGTGCCTTCGAAGACCTAGCTGAAACCTTGATGGAGCACCACTACGACCCTGCCTATGACCGCTCGGCGCGCAAGGATGAACGGCCCCTGCAGGGGGTGGTGGAACTGGCGGCAATGACCGATGAGGGATTGGAGACCGCCACCGCTATGGTTGCAGGTTTGGCGGTTAAGCCATGATGCGCTTTTCTTGCAGCTCAGTCCCTGAAATAATAAGTATGATTTTCATAGTGTCTTGCTATTCTGAAGTCTAAGGCCTTCGTCAATGAGCATGGCGGGGGCCACGGGCCCCCATATGTCCAAGCGTGACGAAGATCTGTCCCTTTGTCCTATCGTCCACTCCACTGGGCTGGTTGGTGATCGCTGGTCGATCCTCATCGTGCGAGAACTATTGATGGGGCAGGGCCGGTTTCAGGACCTACAGGCTCAGACTGGTGCCACGAGCCAGTTGCTCTCAGCGCGACTGAAGCGGTTGGAATTGGACGGCCTTGTCGAGCGCCATGCCTATTCACAAAAACCCATTCGGTACGAATATCAGCTGAGCGCAAAGGGGTTTCACCTCTTGCCGGTAATTCTCGCCTTGCGGACCTGGGGGGAGCGCTGGGTTAAACCCCATGGCGTGCCTCAGGCCGTTCGCATGTTCCATGCCGTTTGCGGTTCAGAGCTCGATCTCGACGGAAACTGCCAATCCTGTGGCCTTCTGGCAGCTTGGACGGAGATGACAGGCAAGCCCAGTGAAGCCTGGCTAACTGAGCGGCGGGCGCTGGCCGTCGCCTTCGCCGAAAACGTAAAACCATTAGCAAGTCGCCCGAAGGACCCTGACCAATGACCTACACCAATCACCCGGCTGGCATTCTCATTGAAGCCGAGGATTTTGAGACCTACGGCGGCTGGGTCCTTGACTCTCAGTTTGAAGCCATCATGGGGTCGCCCTATTTACTGGCGCATGGTTTAGGACGCCCAGTCGCCGATGCCACGACCATGATTAGCCTGGCTGAGGGCGGCGAATACGAGGTGTGGGTCCGGGCAAAGGATTGGGCACCGACCCATCATCCTGGGAGGTTTAAGCTCTCAATCAACGGCGTTACGCTTGAAACAGAGTTCGGGGCCAATGATCTGGATTGGTCCTGGCAGTCTGCTGGCTTGATGCACCTGCCGAAGGGGGATGTCGCCCTCGCGCTGCATGATCTGACAGGCTTTGACGGGCGCTGCGACGCTATTTTTCTCGGTCGCAACGGGACGATTCCGCCCAACACCGTCGACGCTGCGAGTCGGGCTTGGCGCAAGGCCTTGCGCGGTTTGCCGGAGCAGCCCTTAGACGGGGGCGAGTTCGACGTCGTGGTGGTCGGCGGCGGCATCGCTGGATGCGCAGCAGCCCTGACGGCGGCGCGCCTAGGCCAAAGCGTCGCCCTCATCCATGATCGCCCTGTCCTCGGCGGCAATGCCAGCACGGAGATCGGCCTCATGCCTCGCGGTGCCCAGGGCAAGCTTCTCGCCGAATTGGCAGAGCGAAACCCGGAAGGTGATCTTGCCGCCCTGTCGCTCTTAAAGGCTGAGCCTACAGCTCAGGTCTTCCTCGAACACCGGATCATCGCCGCGTCCAGGGAGGGCGACCGGATCATCTCAGTGGACGCCGTCCAGGCCAAGGGTGGGCTGGAGCGACGCTTCAAGGCACGGATGTTCATCGACACCAGCGGCGTGGCCATGCTTGGTGTGCTTGCCGGAGCAGAGACCCTGTTCGGCCGCGAGGCGCGGGCGGATTTTGATGAACCCTATGCGCCAGAGGTTGCTGATCAGATGCACCACGGCAATACACTTTTCTTCCGCACCCGCATGGCCGACCAGCCCATCGCCTTCCCGGAAGTCCCCTGGGCGACGGAAGTGTCCAAGGACTATGCCAATCTGAGCGGTCAGTTGGTCAAGTCAGGTCTTGAAAACGGTCCCGGGCCGATCGCTAACGCCAATCCTGACACGCCGACCTTCCAGTTTTCCGCTGATCCCACCCAAGCCTGGATGATGCAGTTTCCCGCCACCCACTACTGGGAATATGGCCAGTGGTTGGACCCTTACACCTCGGGCGAGTTGGTCCGCGACTATCTGATGAAGGCCCTCTACGGGACATTTTCCAACGTTAAAAAACTAGAACCCGAAACCTACGCCAATTTGGAATTCGAATGGATGGCCTTCGTCGCCGCTCAGGGGGAGTTCCGTCGGTATAAGGGCGATTACGTCCTTACCGAAAACGATGTTCGTAACCAGACCCGGCACAATGACTTGCTGGTCGCCAATGATGGCTTCTTCTGTATCCATTGCGCCTGGGACCCGGGGGAGGGGAAATATGACTTCCGCCTAAAGGACTGGATCATCGATGTCCGGGACAACCAGCCCTACGGCATTCCCTTCCGGTGCCTTTACTCCGCCAATATCGAAAACCTTATGATGGCGGGCAAACATATCAGTGTGACCCATGTCGCGGGGTCATCGGTCAAGCTTATGGGCAATGGTGCCCAGCACGGCGTCGCCGTGGCGGCGGCGGCCTTTCTCTGCACTGAGCACGACACTACTCCTCGCGGCCTGCTGGACCACCACTTTGAAAAGCTGAGGACCCTGGTGGACGCTCTGACCGGTCACGAGCACGACATGACCAGCCATCCCCCGGCCAGAAAATTTGTGGCTGTGCCGGGCTGACCGCCCCCGCCCTTGACGCAGACCCCCGTCGGCGCGAGTTTAGAGGCAAATACGGTTCAGGACTTTCAAGGGAGGCTTCGACATGGCCGACGGTTCACACGCAGGCGTTATTTCGCTTAAGGGCAAGGTAAGTGCTGAGGAATGGCAGGCGCGGGTTGATCTCGCTGCCCTCTATCGTCTGGTCGCCCTGCATGGGTGGGACGACATGATCTACACCCATATTTCGGCACGTATTCCAGGGCCGGAACACCATTTTCTGATCAACCCCTATGGCATGCTGTTCGAGGAGATCACCGCCTCGTCCCTGGTGAAGATCGACCTGGACGGCAATATCCTTCAGGACACGCCCTATTTCATCAATCCGGCGGGCTTTACCATCCATTCGGCCATCCACAATGCCCGAGAAGATGCGCACTATGTCATGCACCTGCATTCCGACCAGGGCGTTGCCGTAGCCTCCCAGAAGGAGGGGCTGCTCCCCCTGTCCCAGCATGCCCTGATCGTCATGCCCATGCTTGCCTATCATGACTATGAAGGTATCGCCCTGAACCTGGACGAGCGGGAACGCCTGGTTGCCGACATTGGCGACAAGACGGTCATGCTGCTGCGCAATCACGGCACCCTCTCAGTAGGTGAGAGCGCGGCTGACTGCTGGACCCGGATGTTCTTCCTTGAGCGGGCCTGCAAGCAGCAGGTTATGGCCCTGTCGGCCGGCCGCGAGAACGTCCTGTTTGCACCGGAAGCGGCGCAGAACGAAGTGCGCAGCCAAATGTCAAAGGGCATTGGCGGCAAGCTGGGCTGGGCTGGCAATCTGCGTAAGCTGGATCGTGCCCTTCCAGGCTACGACGCCTAACACCTTTTGATTTCTAGGTTTGATTTGCACGGGCGCTCCGAAAGGGGCGCCCTTTTCCTGTGCGGTTGGCGATTATTTTAGGTTCGAAATATTTCGCCATCCAACGGACACTGGACGTCCCTAGTTTCAAAGCCCAAACACCCATTCGAGTTTGCTGAAGAGACGGGCCCGGATGTCGGGCCCCTGGAGCTTGCCAACCTTGTTGCGACGTCACTTTTTCCTTGCAGGCGCAATTTTGGCCTTGGTCCTGATGTTTGTCGCAGGTGCCGTGAAAGTTTTGGTTCCCGCCAAGGGACCGGGTACCTCAGGCGGTCGCCAAGCAGGGGCGAGCGCAGGTGGCCCCGGCGGGGCGCGCGGCGGGCGCGGCATGCCCAGCCAAGTCACCTTGATCGCCGTTCAATCCCATGTCTTCACCGACACCCTCGATGTGCTTGGCGTGGCAAAGGGGCGGCAATCGGTAACCCTGTCGGCAGCGACCACCCAGTTGGTCAGCAAGGTCCTGTTTTCTCCAGGCCAGCATGTGGCCAAGGGCCAGGTCCTCGTCGAACTTAAGGCCACGGAACAAGACGCTGGCCTGACGCAGAGCCAGGCCAAGCTGGTCCAAGCCGAACGTGCATTTCAGAGATGGAAGCTGTTGGGCGAAAAGGGCTACGCCTCAAAGGCCGCCATTGATCAATACGAAGCCAACTGGTTATCGGCCAAGGCTGATGTCACCGCCGCTCAGGCCCGGCAAGGAGACCGGATGATCCGCGCCCCCTTCGCTGGCGTGGTCGGGCTGTCAGATATTGCTCCAGGTGCTGTAATCAATCCAGGGGCGGCGATCGTCACCCTCGATGACCTCAGCGGTATTCGGGTGGATTTCCAGATTCCCGATCGTTTCCTGTCGTCTGTGCACCAAGGTCAGCCTGTGACGGCTACGGTCGACTCCTATCCAGGCCTGGTGGTCCATGGGGTGATCGCCCGGCTGGACACCCGAATTGACGAACGCACGCGCGCGCTGACGGCCCGGGCTGAATTCTCCAATCCATCCTTGATCTTGAAGCCCGGCATGATGCTGCACGTGGGCATTTCTAAGGGAGAGCGCACCGGACTGGCCGCACCTGAAACCGCCGTTTCGGTCCAGGGCGATAATGCCTTTGTATATGCGGCCCTAAAGGTTGGCAAAAAGATGATCGCAGACCAAAGGGTCGTCGTCACTGGCGTCCGCCAGGAAGGTCTTGTGGAGATCAAGGAAGGCGTGACAGCAGGTGACATGATTGTTGCCGATGGTCTCAACAAGGTTCAGCCTGGGCAGCCGATCCGGCCAGTGGGCAAGGGCGGCGGTAAGCCCGGGGGGCCAGCTCATGGACAGGGTGCTGGACCTGGGGCTGGACCAAGGGCGGGACCTCCAGCCCAATGACCCTTTCTGACCTTTCTGTCCGGCGGCCTGTTTTTGCAGCCGTTGCGGCAATTATCCTCTGTGTGGTCGGCATTGCTGCCTTCACCACCCTGTCGGTCCGTGAACTTCCCAGCGTTGATCCGCCGGTGGTCAGCGTTTCGACCATCTATCGCGGGGCTTCTGCCGAAGTGGTGGAAGAGCGCATCACCCAGGTGATCGAGCGCCAGGTCGCTGGTATTCAGGGCATTGACCGAGTCAACTCCACGTCCCGGGATGGGGTCAGCCGGGTCAATGTGTCCTTTAGCCTGAACCGTAATCTTGATGCGGCGGCCAACGATGTTCGCGACGCCGTCAGCCGGGTTTCATCTCAGTTGCCCAATCAGGCAGACCCGCCGCAGATCGCAAAGGCAAATGCCGATGCGTCGCCGATCATGTTCCTGAGTTTTTCCTCGCGGACGCAAAACCGGCTCCAGCTTTCCGACTATGCAAACCGCTATCTGGTCGAGCGGCTGTCGACAGTCCCGGGGGTTGCAACGGTGAATCTGGGTGGTGGCCAGATCTATGCAATGCGTATCTGGCTTGACCCCAAGGCCATGGCCGCCCGCGGAATTACCGTGGACGACGTAGAATCGGCCTTGAACGCGCAGAACCTAGAGCTTCCTGCCGGTGCGCTTGAGGCCTCCACCAAAGACTTCACCATCCGCGTCGCACGGGGTTATTCCACCCCAGAGCAATTCGCCCGGCTTCCGGTGACTGCGGGCGGGACGACTCGTGCGACCTCGACATCTGTTGCCGGATCCAATGGCGTGCTGGGGACCACGGCCCAGGCGAGCGGCGCGGCCAATGCTGCGTCATCTGCCACGGTGAGTGCCTCGAACCTCAATGCCTATGTCACGCGACTGGGAGACATTGCCAGGATCGAAGAAGGCCCTGACGAACGTCGCCGCCTGTTCCGGTCCAACGGTTTGGACATGGTCGGCATTGCGGTGACGCGGCAATCCCAGGCCAATGACCTGGATATTTCACGGGGCGTCCGCGCCGTTGTCGACGACGTCAATAAGACCCTGCCCAAGGGTACACAGCTTAAGATCGCTACAGACTTCACGGTTTTTACGGCCCACGCCATCCAGGAAGTCTGGATCACCATGTCCATGTCCTTGGTGCTGGTGGCACTGGTGAACTTCCTGTTTCTAGGTACGTGGCGGGCAGCTTTGATCCCGTCCATCGTTGCCCCAATCTGTATCCTATCGACCTTCATTGTCCTGGCTCCACTTGGGTTCTCAATCAATCTGCTGACCCTGTTGGCCTTGGTCCTGGCGATTGGTCTGGTGGTGGATGACGCCATTGTTGTGGTCGAGAATATTCAAAGACGGGTGGACGATGGCGAGCCTCCGATCATTGCGGCTGAACGGGGAGCCCGTCAGGTTTTCTTCGCGGTAGTGGCGACAACCGTCGTGCTGATCTCGGTCTTCGCGCCGCTGATGTTCCTGCCAGGCTTTATTGGACGTCTGTTCGTGGAGCTGGCGGTTGCCATTTCAGCGGCGGTCGGATTCTCTGCCCTCTTGGCCCTCAGCCTCTCACCCATGCTGGCGTCCAAGCTTCTGCGGAAGTCCGAGAACGAGGGCTGGCTGGCTCGCAGCGTCAACCATGGCATGGGGCGCTTGCGCGGCTCTTACAATGCCTCGCTTGACGCCTTGCTTGGGCGGACGACGGCGACAGCGGGCGCGATTATCCTAGTCCTCAGTCTGGCCATTTGTGCGGGAGGCCTTTTTGTCTTTCTGCCAAAAGAGCTGGTGCCCAACGAAGACCGGGGTCGCGTTGATGTCTCGATCCAGGGCCCAGAAGGTGCTGGCTTTGACTACATGCTGCCCGCTGGTGTGCAGGTCCAAAAAATTCTCCAATCCTACGTAAACGACGGGACCGCAGAGCTTTACACCTTCAGCATGCCGCGCTTTGGCCAGAGCCAGTTCAATACCGGGAACGGCAACCTGTCCCTGCCTGACAGCAAGAAACATAAGTTCACCTCCTCGGATCTGGCGGCAGAGCTGAATAAGAAGTTTGGTGCCATTACCAGTATTCGCGCCATAGCATCCGTCCGTCCGAGCTTGCAGCGCGGTGGTGCTCCTGGCGGTGGCGGCAATGGTGGCGTCGACCTCATCCTCCTAGGCGACGAATACCCTGATATTGAGAAGGTCATCCGACCGCTTATGGCCGCTGCCTTGGCCAATCCTGGTATGGCCCGACCCCGCCTGGACTATGAGCCGACCTCGCCCCGTCTTTTGGTTGCGCTGGACCGCGACAAGGCCGCTCAGTTGGGCGTCCCTGCCCAGTCTATCGGCCGCGCATTAGAGACCATGTTCGGCTCTCGAAAGGCCACCACCTATGTGAAGACGGGCCAGGAATACGATGTGATCCTGCAAACCGATCGCGCAAACCGGATGAATGAGCGTGACCTGGACAATCTCTACGTCCGAGCCGCGAATGGTGCGCCCTTACCTTTGTCATCGGTCGTCACCACCCATGTCCGCGGCGATACCCCAAGTCGGGAGCGCGTGGACCGCTTGCGGGCAATCACCCTCTCGGTACAGCTCAATCCAGGTTACACAGTTGGGCAGGCCGTCGGCTTCTTCCAGGCCGAATTGGCAAAATCTCCTGGTGTCAATTATAAGTGGGGCGGTTCAGCCCGCGACTTCCTAGAAGCTAATGGCGCTGTCGGCTTGGCCTTTGCTATGGCCCTTGTCCTGGTCTTCCTAGTTCTGGCGGCCCAATTCGAAAGCTGGATCCACCCCATTGTCATCATGCTCACCGTGCCGGTGGCGGCGCTGGGGGGGCTGTTTGGCCTATTGATCGCCGGATCTACCCTTAATACCTATAGCCAGATCGGGTTGATCATCCTGGTGGGGATCGCTGCCAAGAACGGCATACTGATCGTCGAATTTGCCAATCAGTTGCGCGATGAGGGGCGCACGGTAAGGGAGGCCGTGATTGAGAGTGCGTCGCTGCGGCTACGTCCAATCATCATGACTTCGATCTCAGCCGCAGCCGGAGCCCTGCCGCTGATCCTGTGGGGCGGGGCGGGTGGAGAGAGCCGCAAGACCATTGGCGTTGTGATCTTCTTCGGGGCGATCTTCTCTACCCTGCTGACCCTGTTTATCGTGCCGGTCTTCTACAACCTGCTGGCCCGGTTTACGAAGTCTCCAGAGGCGATTTCTCGGACGATTGATGCCTACGAAGGCGGCGAGCCCGCGCCCGCCGCCGCTGAGAGCGTGATCGGATAAGGAAGACCCGGCTATCGGGCCGCAATATCCTCTAACTTTTGAACCAGGGCCTATTTCGGCGCGCTGGTTTCGCTCTTCATATAGGCGATGACATCAATGCGATCCTTGGCATCCTTCATGCCGGCATAGGTCATCTTGGTGCCTTCGATCATGGCCGAGGGCTTCTCGATCCACTTATCGAGCTGTGCTGCGTCCCAATTGAAGGCCGCAGCCTTCATGCCGTCGGAATAGTTAAAGCCGGTGACCGAGCCAGCCTTGCGACCAAACACACCCCAAAGATTGGGACCTGTCATATTGGCGCCCCCCTGGACCAGGGTGTGGCAGGCCTTGCAGACCGCGAAGAGCTGCTTGCCATGGGCGATGTCGCCGCCATTGTAGGGGGCCGGAAGTTCAGCCACGAGCGCGGCCTTCTGGGCGTCCGTGAGCTCGGCGTGCTCCGCCGCCTCCGGGGCCGAAGCGGGTTCGGTAGACTTACCCTCGTCGGAAGGTTTTCCGCAGCTAGCCAGGGTCAGGCCCAGAACGGCGACGGCGATGGGAAGGGCACGCATGAGTCTCTCCGAAAGATCAGTGTCTGATAGCCGTCACTACCCCAACTCGCTGGCCTGGCAAATCACCGGATTCCGCGTTTACGCCGTTCTTTTTGAATCATTTCGTCGAGGGCCTGCAGAAAGTGGGATCGGTCATTCCGATCAAAGGGTTTGGGCCCGCCGGTGAACTCCCCGGTCGAGCGCAACTGCTCCATCAGGGCCCTCTGGGCAATGGCCTGGCCGATGGAGTTTTCGGTGAAGGGCCGCCCGGTGGCCGACAGGGCGTGGCCGCCGGCCTTGAGCACCCGCTCAGCGAGGGGAATATCATTGGTGATGGTCACATCGCCAGGGCTGACATTTTCAGCGATCCAGTCGTCGGCCACATCTGGACCAGCATCGACAATCATCCGCACGATCAGCGGTGACTGCGGGATGTGCATGAAGGCGTTGGAGACGACCCAGGTCTTCAGCCCATAGCGCCCAGTCACCTTGTAGACCTCGTCCTTCACCGGGCATGCGTCGGCGTCGATGAAGACCTCAATGGGTTTAGGCTCCACGTGTCGAACTGGGCCTATATGAAGCCGAGATACTTCGGGGAGAAGTATTGCAGGTTCGGGAATATGGTGGCGAGGTTGGCGTCCGAGACCCCAAACCACTTGCCGATGGTGGCCCCATACTGATCGACCGAGGTCGTTGGTACCAAGGCTGAGCCCGTCATATCAGGGTTTTTGAAGGTGCCGAGGTCGACCCCCAAGGTGGGATACTGGCCGTAAATATTCTTCCCGTTGACGGCACCGCCCATTACGAAATGGTGACCACCCCAGGCGTGGTCCGTGCCATCGCCATTGGATGTGAAGGTTCTGGAAAAATCAGACGCGGTAAACGTTGTGACGTTTGACCGCAAATTTAGGCCGCCAATATTGGCCAAAACGCCGTCGAAATAGCTCATGGCGTGGGCTAGTTTGCCAAGTAGATTTGGCTGGTTGGTGTTTTGATAATCGTGGGAGTCAAAGCTGCCGAGGCTGACGTAGAACACTTGGCGTTTCATGCCCAGGGCTGCGTTGGCGGCAATCATGCGCGCGACAGATTGTAACTGTGTCGCCAGAGTATTGGCCTCGACCTTGCCTGTTATGATGTTGGTGTAGGCCGAAGGGGCAGGGACGGCGGCAACGGCCGACTGGCTGAAGGCCTGATTGAGCGCTGTCGCTGAATTCATCGATCGACCAACCACGGTGGCGTAATCTGCCGAAAACAGGTTTGCGCTCGTCGTGTCCTGAATATCGTCCCGAATGCGCGAGGGTGCCAGACTGGATCCAAACAGGGTTGTGCCTGTGGCTGCAGTAACCGCTAAGGCGGGCTGGGCCGCCGTAGTGATCTGGTATTGGGTGATATTTTGTCCCGACAGGAACACCGCGTTGCCGGAAACCGACATGGCAGTGAAGAGACTGTTGGTACCATTCATACTGGCCAATAGATCGCCGAACTGACCACCCCAGCCAACGCGAGCACCCTCTGCGGCCCCGGCCTGCCAGGTTGAGACCTGGTCATTATGAGAAAAGAGATTTCGCGGAACCGCCACGGATTTAGCGACGTACTGCGCCTTGGTTATGGGCTGCACCAGGGTCCCGACATTGGCGACAACCGCCAATCTGCCTGCATTGAAAAGGGTCTGTAAGGGACCAAGAACCGGATGCAGAGCAAAGGTTCGGCTTGAGGCGTTGGTGCCAGGTGGGACTGGGTTGGCGGTGATGGGTGAAATGGGCAGAACCCCGCCCCAGGCTTCGGGAGATTTTAGGGTAACGGTGCGCCCTGTGACCGGCGAAACCGACCCAACCGCCGCGGCGGGGGTGCCCACTGGCATGAGCGCGATAGGTTCTTCGCCAATATTTCGAGTGGTGTAATACCGTTTCCAAGTATCGGCGTCAGTGGCCAGGACGGTATTGTGCGCGTCATTGCCACCCTGAAGAAAGATGCAGACTATGGCCTTATAGTCGGGGGCGCTCTGTCCAGCCGCGGAGCCCGCTGCGGCAAGTTGCAAGGCAAAGGATCCGCCGGCGCCCAGGATGGACATGGCCCCACCAACCCGGAGCAGATGACGACGATCTACTGACATTTTGGTCATGGTCGTCCCTCCTAACGCTGAACAATGTATTCGGGTGAAGCCATGGCCATGAATACCGCAAGCTTGGCCCTATTCAGCAAGGCTGCATCGATTTGAGCCTGAGTTGCCGTCGCACCGCTTGGTACAGCTATGGCATTCACAGACTCGACAATCCGGCTCCGCAGGGTCGATGACATCTGCTCGTTCATCACCATGCGATTGACCCTGTCGACCAGGGTCGTGGCATCATTGGCGACGGCGACCTCCCGGGCATAGGACGCCTTGATGTCAGAGCTGGACCCAACACCATTGCCAACGGCCCCTTGCAAGGTGTTCAGGTATCCAGCCACGGTAACCTCATCAACGATCTGCATTTCCGGCGCAGTAAGGCTCTGCGCGCCCAGCCTTGTTCCCGGAGGAACATAGCCAGGGCGATAGAAATTGAAGACGGTGGCCGATGTCAGTGGCGATTGGCCCAGGGACGTGCTGGCGCTGGTGGATCCCAGGAGGTAGGCCCCCGTTGTCGAGGTCGCTCCAAACGCCCGCATCCAATTGCCAAGCCGGACAATGGGTTCGCGGACCTTCCCGTAGGTTGGGCCCGTCGTAACGCTGATATCCCGAGCTTCAGAGTCGGTCAGGATGGCGCGGATCACGGCTGCCATGTCTCCGCGAACACCAGAGCCATTATTGTTGAACACACTGGCGACCCGGCCAACATAGGCTGGCGTCGGATTGCTGGTGACCAGTTGCTGAATCAGGCGCCTTGCCATGAACGGGCCGACATTTGGGTGATTAAAGATCGTATCCAATGCGATCTTGATGTCGCCCGCCGGGTCTGCTGTGGTCGAAGCCGGAATGGTTGTCCCGAGGAATGCCTTCTCAGATATTGAATGATAGGCCGGATAAAGCACCATCGGCGTAACATTGGCATTAGGGTCTTTGTTACGGCCAAAATAGGTGTTGGCATTCGGGGTGGGCGAGTACCAACTCATCCCAGTGAAAACCTTGGCCAACCCCGAAATGTCATCAGATGAATAGGACGGGATCGGATTTCCAGCCGCATCTAACTGATTGCTCCCATCATTGTTCAGCTTGAAGACGCCGATACTCATCAACTGCATGACTTCGCGGGCATAGTTTTCGTCAGGATGGCGGCCTGTCGTTAGGTCTTCTTTCTGGTTCGAGAGACTGGTCAGGTAGAGCCCCATCATCGGATGAAGGGTCACTTTCTCCAGCAGGGTCCGATAATTACCAAAGGCGTTGGCACCGAGCATGTCGTAATAGGATGCAGCGCCGCGGGTATCGACATTGGTGTCGGCCAGGGACACGACAAAGATCTGAGACAGGGCGAACTTTACCCGCTGCCGCAATTGGTCGGGGCCCGTCGCCACTTGGGACCAAAAGCTTTCATAGAACTCGGTCGGGGTTAAGGTCGCCGTCGGGTTCGCAGCTGTAAGTTGGGTGAGGCGTGTTTCAACAAAGGCTTGATGTGAAGCCGACGGGGCCAGGGCTAACTGATTGGTCAGCCAACCCGAATATCCCAAACTTTCGACGCTTGCGATGTCGCTATCAGTGACCCCAAAGGTGGCCTGGGTCAAAAATCGCTCAGATTGAGCATCGGTGGGCGCGATATTGGTGGGCGGGGGCGATGTTGAGGTGCCACCACCACCTCCACCGCCGCCACAGGCAGCAGTCAAAAGCAGGACGCCGAGAGAGAATGCGGATAAAACTCGTCTAGTAACGACTGACATCGACTCAGTTTTCCCAGGTACGGCGCATGTCACGGTCCCACAGCAGGATTCAGTTTTCCAGACATTCATGACGGGCCTGAGACATGGCCGTTAAGGTTGAAGGTGATCTCGGAAACACGACGTCCGGCCGCAGATTTTTCAACCTGGACAACCACATCGACAATGCGGCGGACATAGGTCTGCAAATGGGTCCAGCCGAGGTCTAACCCACTGCTCAAGGCCAGAAGCGCAATCTGATCGAGAGCGCCGGTGGTCGAGTCGGCGTGCACAGTGGTGAGGGACCCTGGATGACCGCTATTTACAGCCCTCAGAAATGAAAAGGCCTCAGCGCCGCGCAGTTCTCCCAGAATAATCCGATCTGGCCGCATACGGAGGCTGGCAGCCAGAAGGTCGTCGGTTGTGACCCGGGCTTCTCCCTGATCGCCGCGCACCGCGACGAGCCCAAGGGCGTTATCGTGGTGCAGCCTGATCTCTGGAGCGTCTTCAATGGCGATCAGCCGTTCATCTGTGCTGATCTCCTTAAGGAGGGCGTTTAGGAGGGTGGTTTTGCCAGCTCCAGCTCCGCCGCTGATGACGATCGACTTTCGGGCCTTAACGGCCGCCCGCAGGAAGTCTTCATGCTGGTGGGCGTCCAGAAGGCCTTGCAATTGCGCATCCCGCCCTGCTTTTTTTGTTGCAGTTTCGACCGTCGAAAAGAGACCCGCTTGACCGAGGTCCTGTAAGGATAGGTCAGCAATCGCTTGCCTGCGTACCGCCAAGACCAGTCCGTCCCGCGTCGCCGGGGGCGCGATGACCTGGATTCTGGCCCCGTCAGCCAGGGTTGCCGATAACAACGGACTTTCCCGGCTAACCCCTTGATGACTGGCCGCCGCGATCTGCCGCGCTAGGCGGCCAAGGACCACTTCCGTGAGATCGGGCGCAGCCTCCCGGGTCATGACGCCCTGCGTCGTTTCAACCCAGACTTCGCCTGGGCGATTAACAAGGATGTCGGTGACATTGGGCCGCTCTAGCCACGTCTTCAACGGGGCGAGATAGGCGTCCAGATAGGGCGCCTGCGTCATGGGCGTGGTGCCACCGTGGTAAAGTCGAGATCACGGGTCAGCAGAACCTGGAGGGGCGTTCCCTGGCGCACCTTGATCGTCACAGGAACATTTTGGCCTTGGGATGAGAAACGAGAGGAGACATCGGCCCCGCCAATAGAGATGGCCGTACTGGGGCCACGGGGCGTTGCCGCTGCTACCGCCGTATTCAGCACCGAGAGCAAGATGGCACCACCAAACCTTTCGGTGAAATGGGTGTCAGTTTTACCTGTCAAGCCCCCGCGGCCGAGAGGGTCGGTGGAGGGGGAGCCGATTTCAATGGAAACACCATCCGGCGTCAGAATACGCGACCAAACAACAAAGGCCCGGGTCTGGGCATAGGTCACACCGCTGCGATACTGCCCAAACAGTTTTGAACCGCGCGGGATCAGCACCTGGGACCCGTCAAAGCCTCGGACGTCCTGACTGACCACCGCGCGAGCCGCGCCAGGGAGGTCAGAATTAATGGCCGTTTCCAAGACCGCTGGGATCAAGGTCCCTTGGGGCGCGACCCGAGAGAGATCCCGTAGACGGGTCGCTCGGCTCGTCTCCACTGACCCTGTGCCGATCCGCGTTGCAAAGCGTTCTTCTGCAGAGGCATTCAGATCTACTACTTCTGGACCCGATTTACCTAAGGCTGCTGTCGCTGAAATGGTGGGAGGACTTTGCGTGCCTGCATCTCCTAGATCGACAACAACTGCTGGCGCCCGAAGGCGTCGGCCAGGATCGTTTTCAGGAATGACCACTGCTGCGGGTGTGGTCGCGGCAGAGGCTGGCGCAGGGGCCGCCGGCATGATGGTCGGCGCGACGGAGACAGGCTGCACAGGCGGGACATAGGGTTGAGCTGCGACAACAGTCTGGGCTTTGGCCTGGGCTAATTGCTCGGTCTGCGCCCTGGCCTCACGGCTGGCGCTGAGGGATGCAAACGTGACCAATCCCAATATCCCGGCACCTGCAAGCCCAAGGACCAGAGTCCAGGGTGAACTCGGCTGGGTTACTTGAGGCCCAATCTCATTGGCCCGATCAAAAACCGGACTCTCTGGCGGAAGGTTTGGTGCCGAGGTCATTTCCGCAACCATCCAGATTTCGGTTTGGGCTGAGGGCTGAGGGGCCCTGGCTCAGTCGTTTTGAACCCGTCATTAAAGAGGCGGGTTTCCTCCGTGCCATTCCGCAAAACAAAGCCCGACGCTAAGCGATCGACCACCGTATAGCCGTCCCGGGTATGGCTATTGACCACCGCTTCGGATTTGTCGCTCTCCAGGGCGAAGATGGCCGGAACTGCCGCGCCAGGCGCGAACTGAAAATAGGTGGCCTCGCCGTCGTCAAAGACCCTCTGAGGCAGGTTCCCTTTGGAACCCTGATAGCTGTAGGCGTGGTTCACGTCCTGCGGCGGTGGGACTGGGGCAGGGGCGCTTACCACGGGCGTTTCGGGAACCTGGTAGATAAACCTGAGACTATAGGTCACCGGTGCAGCATGACGATTTCCGGCATCTGATCGGACGAGGAGTTCAAAGGCGTAACGGCGAAGATTGGTCACCACTTCCATATTGGTGGGTGGTGCTTTTTCCATAGGCTTAAGGAAGAGCAGATTGGCCTTGCGGCTTGGCACAACCTGCCACCCCAGGGAGTCGCCGATGGCGACATTCTCAATACGCTCGCCGGGATCAAACGCGATCGTTAGCTGATAGCCTAAGGCCGCTCGCACAGTGACCACCTGAAGCGGATCATACCACACCTCTCGCAGGCGCGGATCGCCGGGCCCAGGCGTGGGTTCTACGGCGGCAAGGGCGCTCATCGAGGTCAGGCAGAGCGCGGCGATCATCGCCGGAAGTTGGCACCATTTGGTCATCGCAAGACCTCCTGTGAGCCACGTCGCGCCCCGCCCGGCGTTGGACGACGATATTCCGTGGCTGATCCCGAATAGGACGCAAGGGCGAAGGCACCCTGGCGGGCCGTTGGAGCAGACCCAGGTCTTACAATCGCCTCACCACGCATTTGGTCAGCTAACAAGTTAGGACGGGTGGTAAAACTCGACTCACCCTGGATCGATACCGGGGTCGGGCTGCCAGCCGAAGCCTTTGCGCCGATCGCCACGGAGCCAAGGCTGGCTAGGATGTTCGGTGGCCTAAATGCGACAGCGATGATGACGGCTGCCAAGACGACGGCCACCTGGCCAAGGGTAAAGACAGAGACCAAGGTTGAAGCACTGATGGCGGTGTTGGCGTTGAGACTGTTGGTCTGGCTCTGTTGAACCAAGGTCGCAAGCCAGGGCGTCATTGCCGAAAATTCTAGGAAGACTAGGGTCCAGATCAAAAGGGTGGACACCGCCGTGGCGAGCAAGGCCCGGACCCAGCCAGCCGCCAGTTCCCGCGTCGAGTCAAAAAGAAAGAGCGCGACAAAGAGGGGTCCGATTGCCGTTAAAACACCAACGAGAAGGGCGCAGGCAGCTAGCATGCCTGTGGTTACGATCAAGACGGTGTCGGCAGCAGCCGCCAAGGCCTGGGCCGCCGCAGCAAACCGCGCGGCACCTGGCAGCTTCACACCCGCGGCAAAAGCTGATGAGGCAGCTGTCAATTGATCATAGAGGACCTGTAACTGGCCCACGGGGTCGCTCACCCCGCCTTGCCCCCCAACCGAGGGCGATGAAATCAGGGCCGCCAATTGGCTCGGTGCCCTGGCTGCGACATCAAACACAAGGGTCTGAAAGAGGTTCCAACTGGTGACCATTGCGACGATGGCACCGACCTTCAAAGCCATACGCGGACCGTCCGACAGTCTGGCACCATCAGGCGCAAGCAGGAGCCGATAGCCAACCGCCGCCACATAGATGGTCAGGGCTATGGTGAGGCCTGTCTGGAAGCTTGGTGATCCAGCGAGGGCCAAATAGCCCCGCTGGGCAAAGTCCTGAGTATTGCAATCCACCGCCCCAAGGACAGCACGGATCGAGCCCGTTTCCGGCGACATCTGGCAGGCGCTGATCATGCAAGGGTCCCAGACATGAAGGGTTCAAGCCAGTCAGCTGGGTCATCCCCAAGCTTCGCCCTCAGGGCGTCTAATCGTCTGATGCTGCGCTCAGTTCCTGCAAGGATCCGCAGCTCGCCGGTCATGCCGCTAAGGTCTAGCCGCGCCACCACGCTCGTCTCCGCCTGCTTGACCAGGAAACACCTTGAGGTGTCCGGCAGGGTCTGGACCAGGGTGAGTTCATGCTCGGTCAGTCCAAAACCATCCACATAATCCAAGGCCCGGGCACGCGGATTGGGGAAGAAGATTTGCGTTGCGGATTGCTCGACAATGGCGGAGGCGATCCGGCTTTCCAGAGCATCTGACGCACTTTGCGTACAGAATCCGACAAGACCGTTGCGCTTTCGGATTGTCTTCTCCCAGTCCTTGATCCGCCGGGCGAAGACGTCATCGTCCAGCGCCTTCCACCCTTCGTCCACCAGGATCATGGCGGGGGATCCGTCCAACCTCTGCTCAACGCGGTGGAAGAGATACATCATGGCTGGCGTGCGGATTGTGGGGAAGTCCAGCAGCCGGGTCATGTCGAAGCCGACAATTCGCGCCTGATCATCAATAAGGTCGACGTCGTTATCGAACAGCCAGGCATGCTCTCCGCCCTCGCACCAAGCTGCGAGGCGAGAGGCTAAGTCCCCAGCAGCTGGTCGGCGACCCCCGCGGAAGAGATCACGCAGATACTTCAACCGCCGAAGCGCAGGCGGCTGGGCGAAACTGGCGTCTATGGCATCGGCAATAGTCTCTCGGTCCTGAGCGTCAAGCACAGCACCGTCGCCCGTAAGAAGGGTTCCTAGCCATTCGGCCAGGAAGGCGCGATTTTCCCCGGTATCGGTTAGGGCCAGAGGGTTAAACCCCGACGGCGTTCCTGGGGTTAAGACATCATAACGCCCGCCAATCGCGCGGATGAAGGCTTCTGCACCGCGGTCTTTGTCGAAATAGGCAACGCGCGGTTTGAACCTTTGAGCTTGAGCCGTAAGGAAGGTGAGCAGGGCGGTCTTGCCCGAGCCGGAAGGTCCAATAACCGAGAAGTTCCCAAGGTCGCCGTTGTGGAAGTTAAAGGCATATGGCCCGAAGGAGGTGGTCTCCAGCATGGCAACCGGTGCCCCCCAGTGCAGAGCTTGGGTTTGTCCTTGGGGCTGATTGTGCAGGCTGGCGAGGCTGGCGAAATTGGCGACGGATACCAGGGCGCGCCGGGCGATGAAGGCGAAATTTCCTGGGAACTGCGCCCAGAATGCTGGCTCGAGATTGACATCCTCACGCACAGAAATGGCACCGGCTTCGCCCAGGGCCGACTGAATTTCCGCAACGCCCTGGTCAAGGCCATCTAAGGTTTCCGCCTTGGCCAGTATGCTGAGATGATGCTCGCCATAGACGGTGCGCCCCGCCCCAACCTCGTCCTGAGCCGCAGCGAGTTCCGACCGGAGGCTGACGGCGTCGTCTTCCGCGGCCCGCAGACGACGCAAGGCCAGGCCCATGCGGTCCAATGAAACCTGCCGGTCTACAAAGCCAAAGCTTTCGGTGAGCACCATTTCGTGGGGCAGGCGCAGGACGCCATCCAGCATGCCGGGGCTGGACCTGGCCGGATAGTCCTTCATGGAGACCATCGCGCCAAAGCGGGTTGGCCAGGGGCCGCCAGGGCCAAACTCCATGGCGTCGAGGCCAAAGCTTAAACGGCGACCCGCCAGGGCTTGGCCAAGGTCGCCGGTGGGTGCCAGGACTCTGCTGGGCTCTCCATTCACCAGATTGGCGAGAAACTCCGCAGGCTCTGAGCAGAGGCCGCCCCGACCTTGATACACGGTCAAGGTTCGTGGGCCATAGTGGGCCAGGGCTGACTGGAAGGTCTCGCGCAGGGCGTGAAGCTGGCGAACCTGTCGTTCCTGGCTTTCGTTTCCAGCATTGCCCTTGCCGAACAGTCCGCTGAGCCATCCCGCTGTCCCCTGCAGGGGCCGACTGACCAAGGTCAGATAAATGTCGTTGACGTATAGGCGTCGCGTCGCGAGCTGTTCCTGCCAGGCGGCGTCCAAGGCCGCGCAGAAGGCCTGTTCCGGCGGGGCCTGGCGCAAGGGCTCCACCCGCCGCCGGATCACATGGTGATAAATGGCCAGACGGGAGGAGGCCGCCCCGCGCAGAAGAGTCTCCCGAACCGCCTTGCGATAGTTTAGCTCATCGTCATCGGAGGTCTCGGCTGGGAAGCCTTGCAGCTTGATGACCTGCAGCAGCAATCCGTCCCGTGTGCGCAGGGTCTGAGGGTCAAGATGCCCGGCATAGGGCAAGCGGTCCCCGACCGTCACCTCCTTGGGCGCGATGACCTTGGCCACGCGGGTGGTGAACAGCGATCCCATCAGGGTCGATACGAGTTTGCGCCCCAGAACCGATGGTTCGGGATGCGGGGGCAGCGGCTGAGTTTGGCAATCCAGAGGTCAAAGAATCTGGGCTCATTGATACATCCCACATAGCCGATGCCGTGGAGGACCAGGGCCAGAAGGAATACCCAGAATGACCGGGTGATTAGGAAGCCTTCAAGGGTGACAATCAGGTTGAAGACCGCCCAGGTATAGGTCACCCCCCAAATCATCTGGGGGCGGGTGAGGGCGCTGAAAATGGGATCGGACTTCAGGCCAGCCATGATCTAGTGCAATCCCCCAGCTAGGGATCTGATGCCTGCAACAATGGCTGCAGCACCGAAGATGATAAAGCAGCCGATCACCACGGTCAGTCCCCGCCGCCACTCAATGCGGCCCGTGAGCATCATGAAGCCCACCACAGCCACGGCGATCACGGCGGCGGTGGTGGCGAGATTACCAAGCAAGGTTCCCTGTACCCAGCCAAGGGCGGCCACCAGGGGTGAGGACCCTGCCGGGTCGGTGGTGACGGTCTGAGCCGACGCTGCGGTAGCGAGGGCGGACATGGCCAATGCGAGGGAGGCTCTGCGGGTCATGGTCAGTTCCGGGCGATGAGGGTTGAGGCCTCTGACGCCGCCAATCGCGCTAGGATGGCGGACACATAGGCTTTGGTTTCGCGGTAGGGCGGTACGCCGCCATATTTCTGAACGGCGGCGGGGCCTGCATTATAGGCCGCGAGGGTCAGCACAAGGTCATTATCAAACCGACCGAGCAGTTGTTTGAGATAGACTGCACCGCCGCGAATATTTTCCTTCAGATCGGCGGCCTGGACCCCAAGCTGGGATGCCGTGCTGGGCATGAGCTGCATGACCCCCCGCGCGCCCTTTGGCGATACGGCCCCCTGATTAAGCCGCGACTCCTGCCAAGCTACAGCCTCGATCAATCGATCGCTGATCTGCAGGCTGTCTGAAGTTTCGCGGATGGCCTGGGCCACCTGAACTCGTTCAGGGGATCGCCCTTCTATGGGGGCTGAAACTTGTTGGTCGAGGAATATGCGCCCTGATGCTGTGGTGACCACAGGACCAGAGACCACCTCGGTCGCACCCTCTGGGTTGATGACCAGGACCTGTGCCTGCGCAAAGGACGTCATGGCAAACAAAATTCCAAAGCCCATCAATGATGGGTGAAGGCGCTTTAGCCCCTGTCTGGCTATCAATGTGTCAGCCATTCCTATCACCTAATTGGCTTACTTGCCCTTGAGCCAAAGCCATGGGCCCGATCAAGCTGATCGATCATTCAAATCATCCCGCCTGTTAAGATGCAAGCGCTTGAACTGCAGGAAATTCAAAGACGGCGAAAATTCCACAATTCATTGAAATTATTGGCCTAAATTTGCCCAATTCACGTCGAGCCCTGATCTGGAAGATGTATAGGCTGCAAAGCCATTCTCAAATCTGAAAACAATTGGTTTCGATAGCTTAGGGATATTTGCGCCCCTAACTACACGGATAGCCCAGGCCAATTCGGGCGCGGGCTGGGCATGCAGCACCCAAGTGCACTTTTATTTATAGGTTGCTTGGGGGCTTCTGAATTTTCAGATAGGGGCCTGGTGCCGGCTACAGGAATCGAATTGTTTCGCTAATATTTTGATATTAAAATAAAAAGCTAAAGTCAAAAAACCGCGTACCCCCGAGGATACCCCCGGCATTTTTTGCTATCTCGGTTCGATTCCTTCTTTGGAATTCGATCCTTTCACAGCACCGAAGTGAGCGGGATTCGTATCTGTAGCGACCGGCTGTTTGAACCAATTTCAACGCCAAAAGTACAACGAAAAAGTCCCGAATGCGAACTGGGCTATATAGGTGATTGGGGCAGATCTTGAGTGTGGGTCTGCGCCTCATCCAAAGCTGGACACCGCTGCTTGATCAAGACCGATCATAATCCGTCAGGCGCTGCCGACCTTGAAGCCATGGCCGCCAGGCTTGAGGCCACAGGCACCTATCGGGTCCTGCGGAAGCTCGTCCCCTTGGCAACCCGTGAACCGCCGTCGGGTATTCCCGTCCGGCAAGGCCTCTTCGTTGACTGCGAGACGACAGGTCTAGATCCTGCCCATGACGAGATCATCGAGCTCGCCATGGTCCCGTTCACATATGGCCTGGACGGTCAGGTTTACGCCGTGGGCGAGCCCTTCCAGCAGCTGCGTGAGCCTAGCAAACCCATTCCACCTGAAATCACCGCCATCACCGGAATTAATGACGCCATTGTCGCTGGCCATCGCATTGATCCTGAAGAGGTCAGCCGGTTCGCGGCGCCGGCCTCCTTGGTCGTGGCGCACAATGCCGCCTTTGACCGCAAATTCCTCGAGCGGTTCTGCGAGAACTTCAATACCAAACCCTGGGCCTGCTCGATGAGTCAGATCGCCTGGGCGACTGAAGGCTATGAGGGAACCAAGCTGGCCTATCTCGCCATGGGCGCGGGCTTCTTCTACGAGGGTCACCGCGCCACCAATGACTGCCTGGCGGCTATCGAGCTGCTGGCTCGCGTTCTTCCCAAGAGCGGTAGAACAGGGCTCGCCCAGCTCCTGGACCGTGCGCGTCGTCCTTCATTCCGTATCTGGGCGGAGAATTCCCCTTACGACCTGAAGGATGTTCTCAAGGCGCGTGGTTACCGATGGAACGGGGAGGGGACCACCTCGCCGCGCGCCTGGTACATCGACGTAGACGAAGGGGACACGGACGCCGAGATCACCTTCCTCAAGACCGAGATCTATAGAGGCGAGATCGACCTTCTGATGCGCAAGATCGATGCCTATGACCGGTTTTCAGAGCGGTGCTAGGTTGGGCCAGTAACGGACCAACTGGCGCATGCTGAGCAAATCAAACCTCCAGTCTTACCTACAATGCCCACGCAAGCTTTGGCTCGAACTTCACAGGCCTGAACTCGCAGCGGCGGACAAAATTTCGACGCGACAGCGGGAGATGGACGGCAATCTCGTTGGTGAGATGTCGCGCGCTCAATTGGGAACAGATCTGATTTGGCCCCAGGGTGGCGAGGACAAGGTCGCGGCGGCCGAGAACGCAAAGCTGCTGCTAACCCAGGTGCCGGGCTTGTCTGCCGTCGAAGTGCCTCTGGCGCACGGGAGTGTGTATGCCCGGGCGGACGCCCTGGTGGCGGAGGCCGAAGGCTACGTGCTGCAGGAAACCAAGGCGTCGAGTTTCCCGCTGAAGTCCGACAAGATTAGACCAGATAAGCCTAAGCCCCACCATCTTGATGATGTCGCCATCCAGGCCTGGGTGATGTCTAAAAGCGGCTTGCCACTTACGCGGGCTGAACTGAAATTTTTGAATGGGCGTTGGCGCTATCCAGGCGGCGGCGACTATCGAGGCCTCTTTCGGCACCTGGACGTCACCGAGGCGATCACGGGGCGGCTGGCCGCAGTGCCGTCCTGGATCGCTGAGGCCCAGGCGGTGCTGGCTGGGGATATGCCAGCCACTCAAACCGGAAGACAGTGCGCTGAGCCATACGCGTGTCCCTTTCAGAAGCACTGTTTGTCCCTGGAGCCCCCTCGTGAAAAGCACCCAATTGAGCTGCTCCCGGATTCGGCAGGCAAGTCACTGGCCAAGATACTGCGAGAGGAAAAGGGCTATGTTTCGATCCTAGATCCTGATCCGTCCGAGCTAACCGGAAAGCAAGCCGACCTCTATCGGCGAATTCAGGCCGCTCACCGGCTCGGCGAGCCCGTATTGGAGCCCGGGAGCGCGGCCCTGATACGCGGCTTTCCATATCCGCGCTACTTCTTCGACTTCGAGGGTATCAATCTTCCGGTTCCTCGCTGGGCAGGGGTTAGGCCTTACGAACAAATCCCGTTTCAATGGTCCTGCCATATCGAACGCGCGCCCGGCGTCTTCGAGCATGCGGAATTTCTCGACCTTACTGGTGATGACCCTTCTCTGCCCTGCATTGATCACATGCGGACCATGATCGACCCAAGCGATGGCGGGCCGATCTTTGTCTATTCCGCCGCTTATGAAAGTGGGACACTCCTCGCCTTGGCTGAGCGCCACCCCGCTCAATTGGACCTTGTTCAAACCTATGTGCGCCGCCTTGTCGATCTCTTGCCGATCGTCAGGGAGCACTTCTACCACCCTGCAATGCGAGGCTCTTTTTCAATTAAGAAGGTGCTGCCTGTGGTCGCGCCAGAGCTCAGCTATGCAGAGCTGGAGGGCGTCCAAGAAGGAACCGGCGCCCACGTCGCCTATATCGATGCAGCCCTCAATGCAGAGACCTCAACAACGCAAAAGGCGCCAGTCGAACAACAGCTTCGAACCTACTGCCGCCAAGACACCTGGGCCATGGTGGAGATCGCCCATTTCTTGGCCCAGACAGGTCGACCCGTGCGGCCGGCGGAAATGTAAGACTATCAACAGCGCGGCATAGGGATTTTTACGTCGGCCTGAGGCTAGCTGAACCAATCACTGTCGAATGCACCCCGGAACAATCGACCGGCACCATACATTGCCATTTATGGAACGCCGGCACCACGCTTCGTAAGGCAGGTGGTAGCCGTGAGGGGAAAGCATTCCACCTGCGGTCGAGCCGACCCGGCTCGCTTGACCCATTCCAGCAGAGTCACCCGCAACGCCCCGCGGCGTAGGTGACGCTCCACTGCCGCGCGCTAAACGGGGGCGCGTGCCCCTGCGCCATGTCCGATGACAATGCGTCGCGATCTCCATCAGGCCGCAATTTAGCCCGAGATGTACCACTTTTGTTCTAAATTGAAATCAGGCATACTTGCACTTCCGTGATTATTGCGCGCATTTCTAAAATAGCTATTATGGCCACAACTAAAAGGGCCGTTCTAACATGCAGACAATGTCGGCAAGGGACGCGAAAAACGCGTTCGGACTGCTTCTCGACAAGGCGCGCGCTGCGCCGGTCGCCGTCGAAAAGCATGGCCGTGCAGTCGTCGTCGTCCTCAGCATTGAGGAATATGAGCGCCTGACATCTGCCGGACCGGGGACACGGAAGCCTGGCCGAAACGTAGGTTGATGGAAGTCGAAGAATGAGAAGTCGGGGGAAGTTTCAGGGCATCCATACAGGAAAGATCGCGGCTCACGGCTGCATGTCTTTTGGTGCCTGAAGTATGCCGGCAGCACGCTATCCCTATCCGGTAGTCGACCTCTTTGCCGGGCCCGGCGGGCTTGGCGAAGGCTTCGCCTTGGTGAGGGGCAAAAGCTATTCGGCTCGCTTTGAAAGCATCGTTGCCATTGAACGTGACGAAGCATCACACCAGACGCTATTGCTACGCCATTTTCTGCGTCGGTTCCCCTACCAACAGCTCCCGGACGACTACTACCGCTACCTGCGCGGCGAAATTGATCGAGCCGAGCTATATAGAAATCATAAGGCAGAACACCAGGAGGCAAGCAAGAGTGCGCTGAAGATATCCCTTGGGGCTGAATCACATGCCGAGGTCAAACGCCTAATCAATCGCAGGCTTGCGGGCGAAAAGCGTTGGGCGCTGGTGGGCGGCCCCCCCTGCCAAGCGTACTCTCTGGTCGGTCGGTCGCGTATGAGCAACGACCCTGAATTTGAAGAGGACGAGCGCCACACTCTTTATCTCGAATACCTCAAGATTATTATCGATCACCGGCCACCCGTGTTCGTCATGGAGAACGTGAAGGGGCTGCTGTCAGCCCAGATCAAAGGCAAGCCGGCGATCACGCGCATTGTTCGGGACCTCACTAATCCGAAGGCTGCGATAAAAGGTGGCTCGAACGGCCTAGCCTATCGTCTCTATTCACTCTCGGAGGAGGAACTCGCCCAGGGCGAAGTCGATCCGAAGCTCTTCCTCGTCAAGGCGGAGGAATATGGCGTTCCCCAGGCGCGGCACAGGATGTTTATCGTCGGCATTCGCGAAGACATCAATGTCAGACCGCGCCTTCTCAAGCCGCACTCGCCGCCGACCGTCCGCCAGACTATCGGCGGGCTGCCACCCATAAGAAGTATGATTTCGCCAAAGCGCGATGATAGCGTCGAAAACTGGCGCAAGGAGATCGCGCATATCGCTGGTCTCGATATTCGCAGCCAGCTCAACGGCGCTGTGTACGCAGGCGAAGTCGCAAAAGGGATCACAATCCCGTCGTTGAAGGGACTCAATAGTCCGCGCGCTAGCTCTTCAGATCGTTACCTACGTAATGCGACTGGGCGGCATCCGACCCTTCAGCGATTGCGTGACGAAAGGCTCAATGTCCTGACCAGTCATGAGTCGCGGGCGCACATGCCTTCTGATCTGCGGCGCTATATGTTCGCTGCCGTTTTCGCTGAGGTCACCGGACGCACGCCCAAGCTTAAGGATTTCCCGGAAGTACTACTGCCAGATCACGTGAATGTTCAGCTCGGGCGGATGGGGCAGATGTTCAACGACCGCTTCCGTGTCCAGCTTCCAGACCAAGTGGCGACGACCATCACGTCGCATATCTCGAAGGATGGGCACTACTTCATCCACTACGATCCCTCGCAGTGTCGGAGCCTCACAGTACGTGAGGTTGCGCGCCTCCAAACGTTCCCCGACAACTACAAATTCGAGGGAAACCGGACGGCGCAGTATCACCAGGTCGGAAACGCCGTGCCGCCCTACCTTGCCATGCAGATTGCGGAGATCATCGCCGAGGTTCTCGATGCGGTGAAAGTGGATAGGTGATGGTCGACACGATCAGTGCACAACATAGAAGCTGGAACATGTCACGCATCCGAGGCCGTGACACCGGTCCCGAAATTACCCTGCGCTCGTTGCTTCATCGCGCGGGCTACCGTTTTCGTCTGTACAACCGCAAGCTGCCGGGTCGCCCTGACATTGTCCTGGCAAAATACCGGACCGCTATCCTTGTCCATGGCTGTTTCTGGCATCGCCACGAAGGATGCAGCAACGCCACCAAACCTTCGACCCGCCGCTATTTCTGGCAGGAAAAATTCGATGGCAACGTAGCCCGTGACCGCGCCAACGAAGAGCGAATGTCCGCTCGCTGGTGGAGCGTCATAGTCCTTTGGGAGTGCGAACTTAAAAAGAACGCTGACGCCGTCGTGGCATCCATCAGCAGGTCACTTCGTGGAGACCAATAATGGCCCAGGATAAGCGTCTCCCACCGAGTGCCGCCTCTCTTTCCGTATCTTTGCGAGACCTGGGATATTCCCTCGAGACGGCTGTCGCCGACCTGATCGACAACAGCATCTCTGCGGACGCCACGAAGATCGACATCATCTGCGAACTCGCGACGGGGCAACCCTACCTTGCGATCATCGACAATGGTCGCGGGATGGCTTCCTGCGAGCTCATCAACGCGATGAAGCACGGAAGTTCGAGTCCGAAGAGCAAGCGCGGCGCGCATGATCTTGGCCGGTTCGGGCTTGGGCTGAAAACGGCATCATTCTCGCAGTGCCGAAGCCTTACGGTCGCCAGCATACAGAAGGGTACACGAAGCGGTGCGGAGTGGGATCTCGACCGCATTGATCGAGAGGATGACTGGATACTGTCGATCCTCGACGATAAGGAGATCGCCGACCTCCCACACGTCGCCGAGTTGAATGAATATGGCACTGTGGTCCTCTGGCGGAAGCTTGACCGCCTGTTTGAAGACGAGCGAGGTTCGCGTCGCGACGACATCGTCAACGAGAAGCTCGATGTCGTAGAGCGCCATCTTGCTCTGGTCTTTCACCGCTTCCTTGCCGGTGAGGTAAAAGGGCGCAAGCGCATTTCCATTACGCTCAACGGCCATACGATTGAGCCGTTCGACCCGTTCTGCAGGAAGAACAAATTCACCCGCTATCTGCCCGAAGACTTCGTCGAGGTGGACGGGGAGACCGTGCATCTCCAACCATACATCCTTCCCCACCACAGCAATCTCAGTGCGACCGAATACGACTTCTACCAGAGCCGCAGCGACTTTATCTCTAACCAAGGAGCCTACATTTATCGCAACGGGAGGCTCATGGCGTGGGGCGACTGGTTCCGCCTGGTCCCGAAGGGCGAAGCGACAAAGCTGGCCCGCGTCCAGATCGACTTCCCTAACAGTCTCGATGAATCCTGGACAATCGACATCAAGAAATCGCGTGCTAGGCCGCCGCTCGCCGTGCGCGACCGCATGCGGCAGATCATTGGCAGAGTGACCGGCGCAAGCACCAAAGTTCATCGCGGCCGAGGGCAGAAGCTCTATGACGAGGTCTCTGCTCCGATGTGGGAACGGTACGCAGACCAAGGTCGCATCCGCTATTCCGTGAATAGCACCCACCCGCTCGTCAAGGAGTTGCGGTCCCGCCTCGGAGCTGAGGACGCCAAACTCCTCGAGTTGGTCGTTGAAGCGGTGGGATCCGCGATCCCGGTTGAGATGATTTACTCCGACTATTCCATGCATCCAAAGGAAGTCGCCCAGGGCGGTGACACCGCTGAGACGGTTCTTGAGCGGCTCCGAGCCCTCAAAGACGCATTTTCCGAGAACACAACTATGGGGCCACAGGAATTCCGTGAGATCATACGCTCTACACGGCTGTTTGATTCTCATATGGACGTCGCCGAGGAATTCATAGCTAGGGAATTTGTATGAGCGGAAGCCGGACAGAGCAGGAAAAGAACTTCATCAGTTCCCTCATCTCCGGCTTGTCGAACCTCGAAGAGGCTCCGACCCGCGATCAGGTTGCAGACAAGGCCATGCAGCTGGCTGCGATCTTCGGTTTCTCAGGTGACCTTGTAAACATCATCGAAGAGGCGCTTATCGCCGTCGACACGCGTATGGGTGCAGGCGTTTCGCTTGTCGACGATGAAGCGGACCATGACGCGGACTGGGCGCGCAAGCGCGACATCCAGACCATGTATTCTGACGCCTACGAGGCATTTCTGAAGCAGGATGGCTGGCACCCTGCCATGGTTCGCTCGCTCAGTGATGTGTGCGGCCGCATTCTCGGCCATCTTCAAGACCCCCTCAGCGAGGGTGCATGGAATCGTCGCGGCTTAGTCATCGGACATGTTCAGTCGGGGAAGACGGCTAACTATACCGGGGTGATCGCAAAGGCTGCAGACGCCGGCTACAAGCTCATTATCGTAAGCGCCGGTATCCACAGCAACTTGCGTCGGCAAACCCAGGAGCGCATCGACGAAGCCTTTGTCGGCTGGTCTTCCGATCCGGAAAACCGCGTTGCCATCGGCGTCGGACTCACGCCCGGCTATCGTCATCCAGCCACGCTCACGACGATCCACAGCGACTTCAACAAAAAGACCGCTGAAGCTACTTGGAAGATCAACGACTTCAGCAAGCCTATTGTTATCGTAATTAAGAAGAACGTCCGCACGCTGGACTCGCTCTTCAAGTGGCTCAAGGAACTGAACGCCCGCAAGGACGGGCGGATTGGCGATGTTCCTATGCTGTTTATCGATGACGAAGCTGACAATGCGTCGATCAACACCAACAAGGAGGACGTCAATCCGACACGCACCAACGCGATGATCCGGCGCATCCTCCGGCTGTTCGCGAAGTCCTGCTATGTCGGTTACACAGCGACCCCGTTCGCCAACATCTTTATCAATCCGGACGCCTACGATGAGGACGTCCGCGAAGAGCTGTTCCCCCGAAATTTCATCTACAGCCTCGACCCACCGAACTCCTATTTCGGGCCGCACAAGGTTTTCGTCGATGAGATCAGCAGCGAGCACATAGTCCGCGAGATCGACGATTGCGAGGACTACCTCCCGTCATCGCACCTGAACGGCGACACCGTGTCCGAGCTGCCGCCAAGCCTTTACGGCGCGGTTGAGGAATTCATCATCGCGCGCACGATCCGCAACCTGCGCGGCCAGACAGCCAAGCACTGCTCGATGCTTATCAACGTTTCGCGGTTCGTCTCCATCCAGAAGCAGGTGAGAGACTTCATCAGCGAGCGACAGAACAGGATCATGCTCGCCGTAAAGGCTAACTACGCGAAGCCGGTTCCTGCCACCGAAAGTGACGAGCATATGCGCCGCCTGAAGGCGACGTTCGAAGAGGAATTTGCCGACGCCGGGTTTTCGTGGCCGGAAGTGCGCAAGGCGCTCTTCGCCACCTTCGACCACATGCGGATCTTTGTGGTGAACAGCAAAAGCGATGAGGTGCTTGACTATCGCAGGTACGAGAAGGAAGGCGTCGGCCTTACGGCCATTGCCATCGGCGGACTTAGCCTGTCGCGCGGCCTGACGGTCGAGGGTCTGACGATCAGCTATATGTACCGCAACACCCGCATGTACGACACGCTGCTTCAGATGGGGCGCTGGTTCGGTTACCGACCAAATTTCGAAGACCTGTGCCGGGTGCATCTCGGACGGGATTCAATCAGCTGGTATCGCTACATTTCGAAAGCGACAGAGGAGTTGCGCGAGCAGATTGCACGCATGCGCCGCGCAAACATGACCCCCGAGCAGTTCGGACTCTACGTCGAGTCCCACCCTGACGCTTTACTCGTCACCGCTGCAAACAAGATGCGGACAGGACAGCAGATCACGGTGAGCCAGAACTACTCGGGCCAGCTCAAGGAGAGTTCGAAGGTCCCGATCAGCGACAAAATCAATGAGGACAACGAGGCATTGATCCGCGAGTTCTGGCGCGACGGCTTCGGCGGCACGCTCAGGCGCACATCGAAGGGATGGGCGGTAGATGATGTTGAGCAGGAGGTTGTCCAGAACTTCCTCGCCCGCTTCACCGTCCATAAGGACTTCGCGCCCCTCAAGGGGTCAGTCCTCGCCTACCTTGACCACATCCGGGACAGACATCCTAAGGTGGATGTTCTACTCCTATCACTCAAAACCGGTGGCGAGAACGAGGCCGAATTCAAACTAGGTGCCCAGACACGCGACGCCACTCCGACGCGTATCGAGGACAATGGCTGGCGTCTCAGCAGCTACCGCGTCGCCAGCCGTGGCGACGAGAAGCTCGGTCTGTCCGAGGACCAGGTATTGCGAGCAACAGCGGCCGCACTTGCCGACCCTCAGAACGAGGACAAGGATAAGGCCCCATCAGACGTTCACTTCCGTGCAGAGCGTAACAAGCCGCTGCTAATGATCCATGTGCTCACACCGACGAAAAACGACGAACTCGCGGGCAAGCGCATCCCCGCTTTCGGTGTCAGCTTCCCGGGCGGCGACTATGGCACGAGGGTCGAGATCGTCGCGAACAAGGTCTGGATTGAGCAGATGTACGGCCCGCTCGATGAAGACGTCGACGAGGAAGAGGGCGACGATGACTAGCGCCCTACCGTGGGATGGCATCGGTGTTCCCGTTCGCGACTATACCGTCCGCAAGGTGGCGTCGGCAGGCGCAATTCCGCTCTATTGGGGTCGTGACACTGCTGAACGATGCCTGCTTATTGTTGAGCTTGAGGGCGATCATGCCGATGAATTCCGACGGGGCATCGTCGAGATTCACGGCATCGGCGTGGACCTTCGAGAGGGGGAGGTTGCCAACCAGCAAAGGCTAGTCCTGACGCTCGACCGCGCTAGCGACCAGGACTTATTCCACGGTCTCTGTGAGACGCTCGTAAAGGCGCTTCAACCGGCAACGACCTCGATTGAGGCCATGTCAGTTGCACTTACTCATATTCGCAGGTGGAGAGCATTTCTTGCGGCGAGGAAATCGCGACGCCTATCTCCGGATGAAGTCCGCGGCCTCTGGGCGGAGCTCCAGTATTTGCGGTGGCTCTACGCCGAACGCCTGCCTTCCGCCGATGTCGTCGAAGCGTGGACTGGAGGGGACAGACTCAAACAGGATTTCATCTTCACGAACACTGCCGTCGAGGTGAAATCCATCATTGGCAGAGATCGCAATACGGTGCGCATCTCATCCGAAGATCAGCTCGCAACTGTGCTCGATGAGCTGTTTCTTGTGACCCACCGTCTGACCGTCGCTGATGAAGCGGCGGGGGCGCTTTCACTCAATGCGCTCGTGAAGCTCATTGAGGACGAGCTTGGAGACGGAGATGCGCTGGAGCAGTTCTCTCAGAAGCTGGCGGACTTCGGCTACCTGCCGATTGCCGTATACGATACGCCCGAATTTGTCGTAGCTGAGCGTCAGACATATCGCGTTGAGGCGGATTTCCCGCGCTTGGTGCGTTCGGAACTACCCTCGGGGATAGCGCGCGTCTCATACGAGATCGAGCTTGAGGCAATGAGTGACTACGAGACAGATAACGATGAGGTGCTGAAGGGGGGCTGAAGTGGAGCAAACGGCAGAGGATTTCTTTCACGAGTTCCGGCAGGACATGCTCGCCGGAGCCGAAGCGAATGGCGAGTTTCAATTGGCCGCCTTCATGGACGGCGTGTCGGATGAGCTTGTCGAAACGGGCTTCGTCGAGGGCTTCGAGTTCTGCCACTTCCGGGCACAGCGCGGCATGCGTGTGGACGGATACTGGTTCGATGACGAGGGTGGCCTCGACCTATTCATTGCGGATTTTGAGTGCCGGCCGGAGCTTGGCTCACTGACGCGGACCGATGTGGATGCCGCATTCAAGCGGCTGACCAGCTTCTTTGAAGCCTCGCTCAAGAAGGATCTCGCCCGCGAGCTTGAAGTCACATCGCCCGAATACGGCCTCGCGCGTCAGATCGTTGACCGCAAGGGCCTTATCCAACGGATTAATTTCATCCTGGTCTCGGAGCGCTCTCTCAGCGATCTCGTGAAAAACATGCCCGATGCAGAAGTCGCGGGTGTGCCGGCGAGCTATCATATCTGGGATATCTCGCGGCTGTTCCGCCAGCGCAGCTCGCGGGGCCAGAAGGAAGTCCTCGATCTCGATTTCGAAGGTCTATTCGGGAGCGGGATATCGTGTCTCCCTGCGCATCTCGGGTCGGACTCTTATCAATCCTATCTCATCGTCATGCCCGCCGACATTCTGGCGACCCTCTACGGAAAGTTTGGAGCGCAGCTCCTTGAGCAGAACGTGCGCTGCTTCCTTCAGGCCCGCGGCAAGGTCAACCAGGGTATCCGAAGCACGATCATAAACGAGCCTTCGATGTTTTTCGCTTACAACAACGGGATCACCGCCACCGCCAAAGCAGTCGAAACAAAAAAGGGTCCGGAAGGCTTGGCGATCACGCGTATTGTCGATCTCCAGATCGTTAATGGCGGACAGACAACCGCGTCCCTGTTTCACACCAAGCGCCGTGACAAGGCGAAGCTCGACGGAATTTTCGTGCAGATGAAGCTGTCAGTGATCGACAGCGAAGAAAGCGAAACGGTCGTACCGCTTATTTCTGAATATGCGAACACGCAGAACAAGGTGAATGCGGCGGATTTCTTCTCCAACAGCCCGTTCCACGTGCGGATGCAGGAGTTCTCGCGTCGGCTTCTCGCACCTGCCCAGCAGGGGTCACAACGCGAAACGAAGTGGTTCTATGAACGGGCTCGCGGCCAGTATGCCGACGCCCAATCGAAGCTGACACCTGCCGAGCAGCGCAAGTTCAAGGCGGTGAACCCGAAGCCGCAGATGTTCACGAAGACCGACATGGCGAAATTCGAGAACGTCTGGGACGATCATCCGAAATGGGTGAACTTCGGCGCCCAGAAGAACTTCGCGCGCTACGCGGTGCGTATCGGCACGGAGTGGAAGAAGTCGTCCGATGGCTTCAATGAATTCTATTTCAAGCGTATCGTTGCTCGGGCGTTGATATTTCGCGCCTGCGAGAAACTCGTGTCTGCACAGCTCTGGTATGGCGGCTACCGCGCCAACATCGTCGCCTACACGCTGGCACTCATCAGCGAGATCGTCCGGCGGAAGGGCAAGTCCATGGACTATGGCCGTATCTGGAATGCGCAAGGGATCAACCGGGCCCTTGAAGACGCCCTGGTCGCGATAGCTAGGGCGGTGAACGATGAGATCATCAAGCCTCCAGCGGCCATCTCCAACATATCAGAATGGTGCAAGAAGGACGCCTGCTGGACGAGCCTTTTAAGCAAGCTGCCGATGTTCGAAGAGCTGCTGCCGGAGGAGTTTTCCGAGGAGCTGCTTTCGGCCGAGGATCAGGTGTCCGAGGCCCATACGGCCAAGAAGACACAGAAGGTCGATAACGGGATTGAGGCTCAGCGCCGGGTTCTAGGAATTGCAGCCAATGACTGGGCCAAGGTGCATAAGGTACTTTCCGAACGGAAGCTTTTGTCCTCGAAAGAGGCTGGGGTGCTTGGCGTAGCCATGCAGATGCCGCTCAAGCTTCCTACTGAAAAACAATGCGCTGTTCTGATTGAGACGTTGGAAAAGGCCCGCCGGGAAGGATTTTCGCCATAAGATCGCAACGCCGCAAACGGAGTATGCCCAGCTCAAACTCGCCATGGACCGATGCTGAACTGGCCGACGCGGTCGATGCCTACGTTTTTTGCTCAGAGCGCAATCAGTAAGGCTCCCGTTTAGAAGCGAGGCGGCCGCCGAGGCTCTCCTTGAGGAGGGACTTCCTGCTCGGAACTATGCCTCGTTGAGATACAGGATTCGAAACATCTCAGCAGTGGTGAATAAACTCGGAAGGCCTCTCTTGGCGGGTTGTTCGCCTGCTGAGCAGGTTGGTGCGGGAGTGCGGCCGAGGATCAAAGCTCTCCTCCTCAGCGGTCCAGATTTCCAGAAAATCCTCAGCGATGCAGTGTCACGCGAGACGGATGCCAAACTTCTGCGCCCGAGTGATCGGCAGTACGCGCTGGAAGTCCTCACACGGCTCCGGCAAGGCATAGATGACGTTAAGCGCGAGGTTCTTGGAATTGGCCACAACAATCCGCCCGGGTCCTTCTCTTCAGAGAGCGAACGACGGGTAGCCTTCGACGGTGTTCAGCTCAATATTGCAGCTATTGAGTCGGAGACAGGGAAGCCAGCGCTAGACGGTGCCGCGGTCGCGGCCCCTTCCGAATGGCTAATTCGATTCGGTGTGAAGATTGCTGCCTGGCTGGGACGGCGGACCACGAAGTTTGCCGATGTCGCATTGGCAGCGCCAACACCCGCCTTTGTCTTGAAGGTGACGGGCCTACTTCCGATTCTACTTGAAGCACTCAGCGCGCTGGCTCGTGCTGTTCCACATTGATAATGTGGACGACCTCGCACACTGATTAGTAGTATTTGCTTGTGAGGACGCAGTGATCCCGTTGCGGCAACGCATTTATACGGTTGATGATGATACAGACCTCAAGGAAGTATAAGAGTCAGGGTGCCATCTTCTGTATGTCGCCTGCGCTCGGGCGAGGTATTTCCTGCTCGTACTGGCATCGGTCCAGTTTCTAAATTTCTGATCGACTTCTAAGTTTATCACACGCGCGTGTATTGCTCACGTGATGGTATGGTTGACCTCCACCGGAGCTGTTTCGCTGGCGTTTCGCCGATGGACGTCACATCACTTCGTCTCTCCCGCGCGCCCAGACCAAGCGGCCGCTACGAATGAAGAAGTGACTCCGGCATCCTCTGACGCGCCATACCGAGGGGTGCAAAGTGACGTATGCGTTAGACGCAACGCTAAATTTCCAGGAAGGGGAATCGTTAGGAAGCAGACTGAGTTGAATTGTTTCTTGGCAGCCGCACGGACATAGAAACGCTGCGCTCCACGGCGTATGTCCCTCTGCGGTTAGGAAATAGATTCGATCTGTCCGCAGCGCTTCCGGCAAATCTTCGCAAGCCACCGCGCTCCAACGGCGAACGCCAAACAGTCGAAGCAGCCAACTTAATCCATCTTGGAACCGCGTCATGCCGCATGTTCCACCTGGCTTAGTTCCGGCATGCCTAGCAGTGGTACGATATCGCCCCTCCCAACGTGTCGGGCCAGAACTGCGCATTCCAGAGAATCCGTCAGGTGCTCGTAGATTCCATGGCTGAGACTGATCCGATGGACGGCATACTCCCCATTGGGATCGAGGCGATAGGGATGAATCCGCGCGAGCAATTCGTTAACGGCGAGTGAGGCTATCAGGCTATTTAACTGGATCACTGCGGGGCGGTCCTCGGCGACGCCCTTTATGTAGCCCTCTTTGCGAAGCGCTTTATACGCTACTGGGTCGACCCGTGAAAGGCCAGCCGCTCGCACTTCCTCTAGCGTGTAAACGTGGCGACTTAGCAAGCTACCACCGCCAGGTTTCAAGTAATGCACGGTACCGCAAACCTGATCCACTCCGCCCTGCCCGTCTGCTTCGAGCTTAACTCCCAGGTCAAAGTAGGGGAGTTGATAGAAGGTCGCGAGGCGGCTCAGGAGATGGCGCCCGTCCACACTGTCCATGCAACCGAAGACTACATCGCAGGAGGCAATTGCCGCGATCGCAGCGCGCGAAAATAGACTTGTAGCGTGGGTCTCAACGACGGTCCCAAATCCGAGAGCCAGGATCGCGGCGGCAGCTACTTCCACCTTAGAGCGGCTCTTAACTGCGTCGCTCGTTTTGCTGTTCACGATTCGATTGAGGTTCTTCGCCTCAATTGTATCCGGGTCGACGATCACGAGCTCACCGACGGCATTGCGGGCCAGCTGATCAACCACCACGCTTCCAGTCCCTGAACAACCGACGATGCCAATCCGTAGACGGCTAAGCAACTCATAGGTACCTGCGCCGAAGCTTTGTGCCACCCGGACGGCGTGCGCGGGTACAATTGCGCCCGCACTTTCTGCGTCCCAGAATTTCAAGTCATCGCCGACGAGGCTCACGCGATCGATGGGTAGGAAGTCGTCGTCCACCCACAAGCGTGCGAAAATACGACCGTTCGCGAGCATCACTGCGCTCCCGTGAGGCCCTGGAGCCCAGCTATCTATGCTCGGTAACAATTCCCGGTCTGCCGCGTCGTCAATGTCGGAGAATCTGTCAAGATCTACGTGGCCGTGGATTTTCACGAGTACTTGGCCGCAGCCAGAGGCACGGTGCAAAAGATCGGGCAGCGCGGCGGTAGGCCATGTCACTCGGTCTTGGCTGCGACGGCAAGACGTATGCGGCACGAGATGGACGTCGTTCACTAATAGGCGCAGGCGCCCTGCGGATACCGCCCTTCCGCAAACGAGAAGTGCAACGGCCTCGAGCCCGTCGCCAGGGAAGAGGTGATCGCGCAGCTTCTCATGTTGCCGATCGTTGAGGCTCAGGGATGTACGCAATCAATCAACCTTTTCTCAATTCGCGGGCCAGCCAGTCGTCAATCAGCGCGAAATGTGTAGCTAGGCTGTCGAGTCCCGGTCGCCAGGGATTTTCACTTGTTCGATGGCGACTCCATCGTTGCCACACCTTGCCATCGAAACTGTCATCGCTCGTCGCTCCGATCGTGCGGCCATCCGACCGAACCAATGCTGGACTGAAGTAGACCATGTCGATTTGAACGTCGGGGTAACCAGGATCTATCCTGATGTTCACATCCACTTTTTCAGTGGTGTAGCCTTGGGGAACTTGCCACCCATAGATAACCACCCGTGGCACACCACCTTCCGCGATCAATTCATAGATCAGATTCAAGCTGTCCAACCATTCACGGTCCTCATCTGGCATCGAGAACTGCCGGCGGCCAGCGCCTAGGCCTTCCGTCTGGTCTAGAGGGAGCGTGACGAATTTCTCTACGCCAGGTTCCCGCAGGTCCACGCGCTCATCCAACTCGAGGCGTCGAGGTTGTCCCTTGCTCTTGAGATAGAGGGCAAAACGTTCGACTGGAACTTTCCCGGCTAGGACGAGAAGTTCGCGCGCCGATGGTGTTGCGACGCTCGTCTCCAGTTGTTGTTTGTCGATCTGGATTTTGAAAAGCTCAGGCTCGTGCTTCTTGCTCTCGGTCATCGACATCTCCTCTGTGTTAACCCTTGTTGCGCGGCGGTGGCTCCGTCACGGACACGAGGTGCTGAAAGAATTTTCAATGTGCGATGTCCGCGGATACGGTACCGCCACGCATAGGAAGGAATGGGTGCTCCAAACCACATGCTAATTCACTCGGAAAAGCACGCTTCTCCCGAGGAGCTAGCCCTCGCTTTGGGCACACTGGGTGCGGCAGACTTTGTCCGTCTTGGCCTAATTGCCCGGTTTCGGGCGCGAGGCCTTCCTGAGGTTGACTGGCGGGATCTCTTGCAGGAGTCCGTTGAGCGCGCACTGACTGGGGCCCGCCGCTGGCCAATAGACGTGCCGCTCCTCGTCTTCCTCGGCCAAACGATGCGGAGCGTAGCGAGTGAAGCTTGGCGCCGACGTGCCCAGTTGTCGGTGTCAGCTTATCCTATCGACGATCCAGATGCACCGGATTCGGTCTCCACTTTGGTCGACTACGCTCCCGACCCGGAGCGCGCTGCTGTGGCCAAGGACCTCGTCAGGCATCTGCACAAAATCTTCGCCGAAGACTCTTTGGCACTCACGGTTATCGAGGGACTTGCCGAAGGGCTCGATGCCCGAGAGATCCAGGAACGCACCCCTATGAGTGCAACCGACTATGACAGCACGCGTCGACGGATACGCCGACGGATCACCCAAGTTATGCCGGAGTTGCTCTGATGCCCGCCATCTCAAGCCATTTGGATGCTCTCGAGAACATGTTGAGTTTTCTTGAGTCTGAGATCTACGCGACACCGGATCGCAGTCTCATGGAGTCCGAAGACCTTCAGGCTGTTGGGGCGGAGGCTCGTCGTATCATTGGTTCCGTCCTAGTCGGGCGGCAGGTGAATGCGCCCCGTCCGCGAGCGCACGTGGCAGACAGACGATTGAGTGTAAAGTCGCGCGATCTGGTTCAAAAGTTACTAGTCGCGAGCCCAAGAGCGCGAGAGATTGCAGGGGCGAAGGAAGTGCGATCTTTGAGCGACGAAGAGTTTGATGCTCTGTTGGAGCGTTTGGCCGGGTCTGGCCTTATTCCCCCACAGGACGCGTGAAGCGCAAAGCAACATGATCGGAGTACAGAAATGAAGATTGTAGAAAAGCCGTTAGCGCGTTCCGGAAAAGTGAAGCGCCCTCGTGACGTGCGGATGGTCACCAGTGCTCTAGGCAAGCGCGTAAAGGCTGATCGGCTGGATGCGGGCAGTGCCTCATTCGGTGACGAGCTACTCGAGTCTTTCGCTCGAACTGTCAATCGCGTGCGCCGCGAGAATAAGGCGCTGTTTGGCCGTCCAGATGGCGCAGGTGATGACAATAAAGCCTAACCGTCCGAAGCTCTGGATCGTCGCCGGACCGAACGGTTCGGGCAAGAGTACCCTCTATGACAGCACTTTGATCGAAGACTTCGGACGCTCTGTTTGGATCATTAATCCAGATCTGCTGACCCAGCGCATCATCGACGAAGAATCCCTTTCCCGGGAAGGTGCCAACCTACAGGCAGTCGAGCGTATAATGGCTTGGCTCGTCGCTTCACTGCCCGTCCACCAAACGGTAGGCGTCGAGACAGTACTTTCAACCGACAAATACCGAGACTTGGTGAAGCGCGCGAAGAGTTACGGCTTCGAAGTCTGCCTGATATACGTAATGCTGCGCTCGCCAGAGCTGAACGTCGAACGCGTGCGCCTCCGCGTTAAACGTGGTGGGCATGACGTGCCCGAGGAACGCGTGGTCAGCCGCTTTTTCAGGTCACTGTCGCAACTGCCCTGGTTTCTGGAGGCAGCTCACCGCGCATACATATTCGATAACTCAGGCGCTTCGCCTAAGCTTGTCGCTGCCAAACAAGGCGACGGTGACATCGCACTTGATCCCGAGGCTCCGCAAGCGCTTCGCGATGTGTTGCTGGATGCCACGGCTGACCGCGCCACAACGGGCTGAGGAGCAGGCTCCGCTATAAGTCCATTGCCTCGAATACCCGCAAGTGCCTAAGTGACAGAATTACTAATGTCGCCTGGAAACGGCTCAGCGCGCACCTGGATGCCTTCGATTGCATGACTACTGAGATCGCCGTCATTAACCGGCTTGGTATTGCGCTTGCTGCGGATAGCGCTGTGACCATTCCAGGATACGGTGCTGACAAAGTGTTCGATACCGGCGACAAGCTTTTCGAGCTTAGTGAACGCTATCCTGTGGCTCTAATGGTCAATGGAAGCATGGACTTCCTAGGCGTGCCTTGGGAGTTGGTGGCGAAAGAGTTTCGGTGCACCCCTCCAGCTGGTGCCGAGAAGATCTCTATAGCGGACTGGATGGAGAGCTTTCTCGCCTTCGTCGCCAATCATCAGGCGGTCAAAGACGACGACGTTAAACGCTGGCTCCAGCATCTAATTGTCGAGACGATCGAAGACCTCACAGCGACGGTTCGAGAACGTCTTGAGCAGGCGGCGGAAGAAGACGGTGACCAGAACCTTCAGAGCGTCTTGAAGGCACTCTACAGCACAACGATAATCGAACGTATTGACGACTTGGAGAAAAAGGTCGTCCTCAAGAGCTTAGCCGGCCTAGGTGAAGACGATCTCCTGCCACAAATCCGATCCCTGCTCCTCGAGATGGAGGACCTTCTGCCCCTTGATGCTGGCGGCGAGCAGCACGGACTATTCGCCCGTCTGGTTGCACAGCGTCTATTGAAGGATCTTGATCGCCTTCCTGCGACTGGGCTGATTGTCTGCGGCTTCGGAGGAAAGGATCTCTTTCCATCACTTTTCGCAGTGGAGATTGATGGCTATGTGGCGAAGCGTCTGCGCTACAGGACGTCTCACAACGTGACGATCGCCCGCGGCCAAGAGACTGGAAACGCCATTTCATTTGCCCAAACGGACGTGGTGGATCGTCTCCTGAAAGGAACCGACAGCCGCTTCATCGATGGCACCCGCGCGTTCATCCGCGAGAACGTGGCCCAAAGTCTCCAGCGCAACTTCGGCAGATTAAAGCTGCGCATTCTCAAGCAAGACGACACTGAAATCTCGCCGTCTGACATTGGCAGCATTCTGGGCGAGCTGATTGCTTCACAATTTGAAAGTCAATTCGCGAGTACGATCACTCAGGAGTTCGAGAAGAAGTTCAAGGAAACGATCGCCTTGATGCCGAAGCAGGACTTGATCGAGCTGGCAGAAGCCCTAGTAAGTATTACTGCTATCGAGCGAAAAGCGTCCGATGATGCAGGGACAGTGGGCGGTCCAATCGATGTCGCTCTAATAACCCGCTCCGAAGGCTTCGTTTGGATTAAGCGGAAGCATCATTTCGATGCGGCGCTGAACCCACGGTTCATGTGGCGGCGTTTCAGTGCTCCAGCAGGCAAGGAGGAACCTAGTGTCTAAGAGACGACAGCTAAGCGGGTCGCTAGGCACCGTGAACCGCCTTAACTTTGCGTCACGCAGTTTCGAGGACTCGATCGAAGCGATAACGAATGATTCGATAGAACAGTCGCTAGTGCGCATCGAGAAGGCGTTCCAAGAGCGCTATGGCAGCAAGGGTGAGAATTCCGAGCCACACGCCCCGAAATTACAGACACCGAAGGCCCCGTTGAAGCCCGAATGAGACTAAGCTGGGGTCTACCTACTGAAACAAAACCCCATATACTGGAAACTTTTTTGGGAGAATAGGAAACAACGCGTCTTCCGATAATCGCGAGAACGGGACCGACTTCACCTCAAATACCATCTGGACAATCGATATACGTTCACTAGGAAACGGTCAGATAAATACTTGATACTTGAAAAGCCAGACCAGGCATTCGGATCATTAAGTGTCGTCTTCGGGAAATTCTTACTCTTGTTGCCAATTTTCTAGTCTCTGGTGTTTTGAGAACGACCTCCTAAATCGAACAAATGCTGCTCTGAAGGATCCAGCGCTTTCGCGACACCCAGTGCCCACGCTCCCCAGCGGGACGTCTCAACATCGTCTGTCCCTTTTGTCCTCAACACGCGCTCCACGAGCTCGCGTATGTCGTCAGCTGCCCGGAGATCGGCCGCCATAGTCAGGAGTTTCGCTCGCCGGGACTCTTCAGCCGCTAACTCCGCCTCACGCGCCTTGCGATCGGCCTCCTCGCGTCGACGGGCCAATTCAACTTCAAGATCTCTTCGGCGCAGGAGCGCTCGTTGAAAAGCCCTATGCGCCGAGGCGCGATAATTTTGCTCACCAGCAACGACCAGTGACACCACCATTTCGGTCAAATGGGTCTCAAGCCCATGTTCTTCGCTAT
>CALETE010000002.1 GCA_937920085.1 uncultured Alphaproteobacteria bacterium
TATGGCCGACTATATTTTCCACGATCCGAGTGGCCGCAGGGCCAAACGCGCAGGAATGGCGGGCGGCTTGGCCGTGGCCTTCGCCGCCCTCATGGTCGCAGCCTTTTTCGCGACACTCGCCTTCTCCCCCGTCCTGCCGAATCTTCAGCTGAAGGATCCCCGGGTTCTTGTCGCCCTGCACCAGGAGACCGCCCATCGGCTGAAGCGTGGTAAGCCGGCTTGGTCGCAAATTCCTCGCCCGAGAGTCACGCCCCACGCCCGTACGGTGGGCGCAGCCAGACCCCTGACGGTCGGCTTTTACGTTTCTTGGGATGAAAGTTCGCGGGCCTCCTTGGCGCGTAATGTCGATCAGCTGGATGTGGTGGCGCCGCAGTGGATATCGCTCTCCTCGCCCAAGGGTGATGTTGACCTTACCGCAGACCCCCGGGCCGAAGCCGTCATTGCCGGGGCGAAACACCGCCCAGCCCTTTTGCCGGTCATCCACAATGCTAAGAATGCTGTTTGGAATGGGCCTATGGCAGATGCGGTGGTCTTGAACCCCGTCGCGCGGAAGGCCCTTATCGACCACCTCGTCGCCCTGGCCCAGGCCCGCGGCTATGCTGGTTACATCTTTGACCTTGAAAACCTCTCACCCAAGGGTGCCGCTGCCTACCCACAATTTATTGCCCAAGCCAAGGCCGCCCTCGCACCGTTCAAGCGCGAAATCTGGCTGACGGCACCCATCGATGATGAAGCTTGGCCGCTGAAAAAGCTTCAGGACGCCGCCGATGTGTTGGTGCTCATGGCTTACGACGAACACTATGGGACGGGAGATCCTGGTCCGCCGGCAAGCCAGTCCTGGTTTCAATCCTATGTGGCCTCGGCCATGGGCAAGCTGGACCCTGAGAAGACAATCTTGGCGCTCGGTGCCTATGGCTATGATTGGGCTCTACCGTCGAAATGGTACCCTAAGGGTGGCGCTGGCGCGGTGACGTTCAATGAGGCGACCCAGATCGCCCACGATTCAGAAGCCCCAGTGACCCTCGATCCGGTGGCCCTGAATTCCACCTATGCTTATGAAGATGAGACGGGCCGTAAGCATAGCGTCTGGTTCCTAGACGCCGTGACGATGTTTAACGAAATCAAGGTTGCTGACGCTTTTCGACCCCTGGGCTATGCCCTCTGGAGATTGGGTTCAGAGGACCCCGGCGTTTGGAACGTCTTACCCCACGCCTTTGGTCAGGCCAGCTCAAATAACCTTTCAATCCTGACTCCTGGACAGGATGTAGACTTTGATGGAACCGGCGAGGTTCTCAAGGTTACGGCGACCCCCACCGCCGGGCGTCGGAGCTTTAAGCTTGATCCGACCTCAGGGCTAATTTCTCAGGCGGCCTATGAACAGATGCCGACCTCCTATGTGATCCAGCGGTATGGTGCCCATCCGGGGTGGGTGGCCATTACCTTTGATGATGGCCCTGACAGCCGTTGGACGCCTAAAATCTTGAAAATCCTCAAGGAAAAGCAGGCCCCCGCCACCTTCTTCGTCCTTGGCCAAAACATGGCCCGCTTCCCAAGCCTGGTTCAGCGGGAGGTCGACCAGGGGGAGATGGTCGGCAGCCATACCTGGACTCACCCGAATATCAGCGAGACCGCACCAGCTCAGACCAATGTCGAGTTAAACGCCACGCAGCGTCTGTTCGAGACCTTGACCGGCCACTCCATGCGGCTGTTCCGCCCCCCCTTCTTTGGTGACGCTGAGCCCTCCACGCCGAAAGAAGTCGCGCCCCTGCTTGAGGCTGAAAAGCGGGGGTATCTCACGGTCGGTCTGCGTATTGATCCCGACGACTGGAAGAAGCCTGATCCCAAGGCGATTGTGGCGACCACGCTCTCGCGACTGGCTGATCGAGGGCCACGGGCAGGGCAGGTTGTCCTTTTGCATGACTCGGGGGGAGATCGCAGTCGCACGGTGCAAGCGCTTCCGGTCCTGATAGACCAGCTCCGGGCCCACGGTTACACCCTGGTCAGTGTCGATCAATTGGCGGGTATGAGCCGCGATCAAGCCCTTCCTCTGACCAAGCGCGGCTCCCTCGACCTGCTTTTAGACCGCATGGGATTTGGGTTCTTCCATGGCTTGGAGATCGGCCTACGCTGGTTGTTCCTGATCGCCATTGCCCTGGGGGTTGCTCGGATACTGCTCCTTGGCGTCTTAGCCCTGGTGCATCGTGCAACCATCGAAAAGCGCACGCCCCCCCTGGTGAATGCTCCGGACGGACCAAGGGTCAGCGTTTTGATCCCGTGTTTCAACGAGCAAAAGGTCATTGTCGCTTCGGTGAATCGCATCCTGGCCTCGCGCTGGGCCAATCTTGAGGTCCTCGTCCTTGACGACGGCTCGAAGGACAACACGTCGAAATTGGTCTCCGAAGCCTTTTCCACAGATCCCCGGGTCACGCTCATGACCATGGAAAATGGTGGCAAGGCGCGGGCCTTGAATCGGGGTCTGGAGCTAGCGACCGGTGACATCATTGTCGCCCTGGATGCCGACACACTTTTCCCGCCAGATACCATCGCCATGTTGGCGCGCTGGTTTGCAGATCCAAAGGTCGGCGCTGTGGCAGGCAATGCCATTGTTGGAAATCGCGTCAATCTGGTGACCCGATGGCAGGCCCTCGAATATGTCACCGCTCAGAACCTTGAGCGTCGGGCCCTGGCCGCGCTGGGTGCTGTTACGGTTGTGCCTGGGGCTGTCGGTGCCTGGCGTAAGTCTGCCTTGATGGCCCTGGGCGGATATCCCCCAGAGACCCTTGCGGAAGATCAAGACTTGACCCTATCGGTCCAGCTGGCCGGTTGGCGGGTTGAGTTTGACCCGGAGGCTCGCGCCTATACCGAGGCCCCAGATACGGTCGAAGGCTTGCTGAAGCAGCGATTCCGGTGGTCGTTTGGGACCCTACAATGTCTGTGGAAACACCGATCAGCCTTGTTTTCTCTTAAGCGGCCAGTCCTTGGCTTTGTCGCCCTACCGCAGATTTGGCTGTTCCAGATTTTTCTCACGGCCTTGGCACCCCTGGTCGATCTTGCTGCGGCCTGGGGCATAGTCTCGGGCCTCTATGGGCGACTGTCCCACCCCGTCGAGTGGTCGCCTGACAATCTTTGGCAACCCCTGTTTTACTGGGCCGCATTCATTTTCCTCGATCTCTCTGCGGGAGCCCTGGGCATGGCCTTGGAGCGCAGGGCCCCCTGGCGGGACCTCGTCTGGCTTCCGGCCCAGAGGTTCGGCTACCGCCAGCTCATGTATTATGTGGTTCTGAAATCCATAGATTCCGCGATCAAAGGTGCTCGAGTCGGCTGGGGTCGGTTAGAGCGGCGCGGAACCGTGGGCGTGGATCAGGCGCAGTAGCCTATCTTTGGAGACAGGGGACACAGGTGAATTCTTCGCTCAATCGGTGAAAAACACCCCCTTACAGCGGTTGCCACCTTACCGCGTGGCGCCCTATAAGCCGTTCCACTCGCCGATTGGGCGGGCCCTCAGACCGACGCGTTCTGCGACCTCATGAACATACACGAACATCAAGCTAAGGCCGTCCTCTCCGAGTTCGGCGTCGCCGTCCCTCGCGGCTATCCCGCATTCACCGTTGAAGAGGCGCGCAAGGCCGCCGAACAATTGGGTGGTCCTGTCTTTGTGGTGAAATCACAGATCCACGCCGGCGGCCGCGGCAAGGGCCGCTTTGAAGGTCTTGGCGAAGACGCCAAGGGCGGTGTCCGGGTGGTCAAGTCCGTCGATGAGGTGGCGACCAATGCCGCTGAAATGCTCGGTCGGGTCCTGGTGACCCATCAGACCGGTCCCAAGGGCAAGCAGGTCAACCGCCTCTACATCGAAGAAGGCGCGGCCATTGCCAAAGAATTCTACCTGTCTCTGTTGGTGGATCGTGAAACCAGCTGGGTCTCGGTGGTCGCTTCCACCGAAGGCGGCATGGACATCGAAACGGTCGCCCACGACACGCCCGAAAAGATCATCACCTTCAGCATAGATCCGGCGACCGGCGTCTGGCCCTTCCACGGCCGGACCCTGTCCAAGGCGCTGGGCCTCAGCGGCGACCTCGCCAAGCAGGCCTCTAAGCTTCTGGGTCAGCTCTATACGGCCTTCGTGGCCAAAGACATGGCCATGCTGGAAATCAATCCGCTGATCGTCACCGAGGACGAACAACTCCGGGTCCTGGATGCCAAGGTCTCCTTCGATTCCAACGCCCTCTACCGGCATCCGGAAATTGTCGTCCTCCGCGACGAGAGCGAAGAAGACCCCAAGGAAATCGAAGCTTCCAAGTTCGACCTGTCCTATATCGCCCTGGACGGCGAAATCGGCTGCATGGTCAACGGCGCGGGTCTGGCCATGGCCACCATGGACATCATCAAGCTCTATGGCGCTGAGCCCGCCAACTTCCTCGATGTCGGCGGCGGTGCTGACGAGGCTAAGGTGACGGCGGCCTTTAAGATCATCATGGCCGATCCCAATGTGAAGGGTATTCTGGTCAATATCTTTGGCGGCATCGCCCGTTGCGACATCCTGGCAAACGGCGTGGTCAATGCCGTGAAGCAGGTGGGACTGACTGTGCCCCTGGTTGTGCGCCTGGAAGGCACCAATGCAGAACTGGGCAAGAAGATCATCAATGAGAGCGGCCTCAATGTGATTGCGGCCAACGACCTCAGCGACGGTGCCGAGAAGATTGTGAAAGCCGTGCGGGAGCTCGCCTAATGTCCATCCTGATTGGCAAAGAAACCCGCGTCATCTGCCAGGGCATTACCGGTGCCCAGGGCACCTTCCACTCTGAGCAGGCCATAGCCTACGGCACCAAGATGGTCGGCGGCGTGACGCCCGGCAAGGGCGGTTCCACCCATGTGGGCCTGCCCGTATTCAACACGGTGGACGAGGCCGTCCGAGAAACCGGCGCAGACGCGAGCGTCATCTATGTGCCGCCAGCCTTTGCGGCTGACTCGATCCTCGAAGCGATCGACGCTGAAATTCCCCTGGTCATCTGCATTACCGAAGGCATTCCGGTTGCAGACATGATCAAGGTCAAGCGGGCGCTTTCGGGTTCCAAGACCCGCTTGATCGGACCCAACTGCCCAGGTGTCCTTACGCCAGAGGCCTGCAAGATCGGGATCATGCCCGGAAATATCTTCAGGAAGGGTTCCGTTGGCGTGGTTTCGCGCTCCGGCACCCTGACCTACGAAGCGGTATTCCAGACCAGTCAGGTGGGTCTGGGGCAGAGCACCGCCGTGGGCATTGGCGGCGATCCGGTCAAGGGCACTGAGTTCATCGACATGCTCGACCTGTTCCTCAAGGACCCCGAGACGGAATCGATCATCATGATCGGTGAAATCGGTGGGTCTGCAGAAGAAGATGCTGCGGAGTTCATAAAGAATTCAGCAACTAAGAAGCCTATGGTTGGGTTCATTGCTGGACGCACTGCACCGCCTGGTCGGCGCATGGGTCACGCTGGTGCCATCATCTCGGGCGGCAAGGGTGGCGCTGAAGACAAGATTGCAGCGATGGAGGCGGCGGGCATCCGCGTATCTCCTTCGCCGGCGAAGCTTGGTGAAACCCTACTCGACGTCCTTAAGGGGCGTTGAGGACAACATAACCCTAGGGCGGTCCGCGCTCAGCTCCCCTGCTCCGCGGCCCCCCTCTGGAAGCGGACGACATGGCGGACGACGCAGGCATTATCAACGATATCATGACCGAGACCTCGTTTCTCTACGGGGGCAATGCGGGTTTCGTTGAAGATCTTTACGCAAGATGGGCGACGGATCCGAATTCGGTCGAACCTTCCTGGCGGGCTTTTTTCCAGTCCCTGCCAGACCGGCTAGATGAAGCCCAGGCGGCGGCGAAACGCCCGGCTTGGACGGCGCGGTCGGCTCCAGCCCCGCGACCGGACTGGCTCTCGGCCATGGATGGCATGTGGCCTGCTGTCGATGCCAAACTCGGCACCAAGATCGCCGAACGCGCGACCCTAGCCCAGCCAGCGCCCTCCGCCGAAGCCCTTCGTGCCGCGACCCTCGACTCCCTGCGGGCCGTCATGATGATCCGCGCCTACCGGATGCGCGGTCACCTGCGTGCGAAACTTGATCCCTTGGGCATTGCCTTTCCAGAAGGTGACGCCACCGAGTTGGATCCGTCATCCTATGGCTTTACCGAAAGTGATTATGATCGGCCGATCTTCCTGGATCACATTCTCGGCCTAGAGACCGCGACGGTCAGTGAAATTCTTGCCATCCTGCGGCGGACCTATTGCTCAGACATCGGCGTGCAGTACATGCACATCTCCGATCCCCAGCAAAAGGCATGGATGCAGCAGAGGATCGAGGGCCGCGATAAGGACATCACCTTCACGAAGCAGGGCAAGATTGCCATTCTCAAGAAGCTGATCGAGACCGAAGGCTTCGAGAAGTTTCTGGCAAAGCGCTTCCCCGGCACCAAGCGGTTCGGGCTTGATGGTGGTGAAGCTGCGGTTCCTGCCCTTGAGCAGATCATTAAGCGCGGCGGGGCACTGGGTGTCCGTGACATCATCATAGGCATGCCGCACCGGGGCCGTCTGAACGTCCTCGCTGCCGTGATGGCCAAGCCCTATCACGTGATCTTCCACGAATTCCAGGGTGGCACCTCCCTGCCGTCCGACGTCGAAGGGTCTGGCGATGTGAAATATCACATGGGGGCCAGCTCAGATCGCAGCTTCGACGACAATTCCGTCCACCTGTCCCTGACCGCAAACCCCTCTCACCTGGAAATCGTCAATCCGGTTGTTCTAGGAAAGGCCAGGGCCAAACAGGCCTTCGCCCTGCGGGAAACCGCTGAGGCTGGTCGCCATCATGTCCTGCCCCTGCTGATGCACGGCGATGCTGCCTTTGCGGGTCAAGGTGTGGTCGCAGAGTGCTTCGCCATTTCGGGCACCAAGGGGTACCGCACCGGCGGGACGATCCACTTTATCGTCAACAATCAGATCGGCTTCACCACAGCGCCGAAATATTCCCGGTCGTCGCCCTATCCTTCTGATGTGGCCCTCATGGTCGAGGCGCCGATCTTCCATGTGAATGGCGATGATCCCGAGGCTACGGTATATGTGGCCAAGGTCGCCACGGAGTTCCGCCAGCAGTTTGGCAAGGACGTGGTCATCGACATGTTCTGCTATCGCCGCTTCGGACACAACGAAGGCGATGACCCGACCATGACCTCGCCCTTGATGTACAAAAAGATCAAGGATCATCCCACCACCCGGGAAATCTACACCAAGAAGCTCGTGGGCGAAGGTGTTGTGACCCAGGACGAGGTCGATACCTGGATTTCAGACTTTGAGCAGTTCCTGGACGCCGAGTTCGAAGCCGGTAAGACCTATAAGGCTGACAAGGCTGATTGGTTGGATGGCAAGTGGGCGGGCCTGGCCTTGCCCGAAGGTGACGACCGTCGTGGTGACACCTCGGCCCCCCTGGAAAAACTCCTGCATCTTGGCCAGAAGATCACCGAAATCCCCACCCATCTCGACGTTCACAAGAATGTCCGGCGGGTGATCGAAGCGCGGCGCACGGCAATCGAAAGCGGCGAGGGCCTCGACTGGGCTACGGGAGAGCATCTCGCCTTTGCGACCCTGCTTGATGAAGGCTTCCCAGTCCGCCTCGCTGGCCAGGACAGTGTGCGCGGCACCTTTACCCAGCGCCATTGCGACATCATCGACCAGTCGACGGAAGAGCATTACACAATGCTCTCCAACATCCGGTCAGGTCAGGCCCATTTCGAAGTCATAGACTCCCCTCTCTCGGAAGAGGCGGTGCTCGGCTTTGAGTACGGTTTCTCCCTCGCGGATCCGAAGACTCTGACCCTTTGGGAGGGCCAGTTTGGCGACTTCGCCAATGGCGCTCAGGTGGTCATCGACCAGTTCATATCGTCGGGCGAGCGCAAGTGGCTGCGGATGAGCGGCCTCGTCATGCTCCTGCCGCACGGTTATGAGGGCCAGGGCCCAGAACACTCCTCGGCGCGCCTTGAACGATTCCTGCAGCTCTGCGCTGAAGACAATCTGCAGGTGGTCAATTGCACCACACCGGCCAATTACTTCCACGTCCTGCGACGGCAGATGCGCCGGGAGTTCCGCAAACCTCTGGTCGTCATGACGCCCAAGTCTTTGCTGCGGCACAAGAAAGCGACATCGAAGCTGGTGGATATGGCCGAGGGATCATCCTTCCACCGGGTCTTGCACGACGATGCTGAGCGCGGTCAAAACACCAAGACCGAGCTGGTCGCTCCCGATAAGATCCGTCGGGTCGTGTTGTGCTCGGGCAAGGTCTATTATGACCTGCTGGAGGCCCGGGAAGATCGCGGCGTCAATGACGTCTACCTCATGCGCCTGGAGCAATTCTATCCATGGCCGGTGAAGTCCTTGTCCACGGAGCTCTCACGCTTCCCGAACGCGGAACTGGTCTGGTGCCAGGAAGAACCAAAGAATATGGGCGGCTGGACCTTTGTGGACCCCTGGCTCGAGCTCACCCTCGATCGCCTGAAGATCAAGGCCAAACGCGCCCGCTATGTGGGACGCCCGGCCTCTGCCTCCACGGCAGCCGGTCAGATGAGCCGCCACCAGAAAGAACTACAAGCCTTCCTAAACGACGCCTTCGCCTAAACTAGCCCCCCAGAAGAGACAGAAAGCACTATCCATGGCCGACATCATGACCCCCGCGCTCGGCGAATCCGTCTCCGAAGCGACGGTGGCGCGCTGGACGAAAAAGCCGGGGGACGCTGTACGCAAGGATGAAATCCTTGTGGAGCTGGAAACCGACAAGGTCAGCTTGGAAGTTGCTGCGCCCGCAGACGGCGTGCTGGAGTCCATCTCCGCCGAAGAGGGCGCGACGGTCGAGCCTGGTGCTGTCTTGGGCCATTTGGCGGTGGGTGCCGCTGCGGCCAAGCCTGCGGCGAAGGTGGCTGAACCCAAGGCTGAGGCCCCCCCGCCAGCGCCTGTGGCTGCCGTGCCCCCGCCAGCTCCGAAGGCTGCCGCGCCCTTGGCGCCTTCGGCCCAACGCATTGTCGCGGAGAACAAGCTTGATCCTGCCGCGATCTCCGGAACTGGCAAGGACGGCCGTGTCACTAAGGGCGATGCCATTGCGGCACTCGAAACCCGCGCCGCTGCGCCCATAGCACCCGTCGCTGTTGCGGCACCGCGCGAGACCCATGCCCGGGAAGAGCGCGTGCGGATGACCCGTCTGCGCCAGACCATCGCCCGTCGCCTGAAGGAAGCCCAGAACAACGCCGCCATGCTGACGACCTTCAACGAGGTCGACATGTCTGCGGTCATGGCCCTGCGTAATTCTTACAAGGACGTGTTCGAAAAGACCCACGGAGTGAAGCTCGGCTTTATGAGCTTCTTCGTCCGCGCCTGTATTCATGGTTTGAAGCATGTGCCCGAGGTCAATGCCGAGATCGATGGGCAGGACCTGATCTATAAGAACCACTATGATATCGGCGTCGCTGTCGGCACCGACCGCGGCCTGGTGGTTCCAGTCCTCCGCAATGCCGACGTCCTAACCCTCGCCGGGGTCGAAAAGGGCATTGGCGAACTGGGCAAAAAGGCTCGCGACGGTGCCCTGGCCATGGATGACCTCCAGGGCGGCACCTTCACCATTTCCAACGGTGGTGTTTACGGCTCGCTGATGTCGACCCCCATCCTCAATGCTCCCCAGTCGGGCATTCTGGGCATGCATAAGATCCAGGACCGCCCCATGGCGGTTGGCGGTCAGGTGGTCATCCGTCCGATGATGTATCTGGCGCTTAGCTATGATCACCGCATTGTCGACGGCCAGGGCGCTGTGACCTTCCTGGTCAAGGTCAAGGAAGCCATCGAAGATCCCCAGCGTTTGCTGCTGGACATCTAACCCGAAAGGCGGGGCCCTTCGAGCAAGGGTCTTATTTACACCTTTCGATTGAGTGTTCATAGTTTGTACTATGAGGCTTGTGTTAGCGGCGCGGTTCTTAGATACGGCGGAGACCTTGGTGGCTGCCTCGGCGCTCCGCGCCTCAGGCATTTTCTGTTTCATCCAGAATGAAGCCACCGGCCAAGCCTTTTTCACCCATCAGATGGCCTTTGGCGGGTATGGCATTTGGGTTCTGGATGAGGACTTGGAGGATGTTCGGGCCTTCATAGGCGCCAATCGAGGCGTGACCTCTAGTCTGTCTCATATCTGGCCAAGCGCCGGCGTCTTACAGACTTTCTTGGCCTTAATTTTGTGGGTTTATGGCGGCACCTTCGTCCCTCTCAGGTTTGGCCCCGCGCCTATCAGGGCAAATGACGACGACGAGGATGTAAATTCGCCGACGACCCTCGCCACCTGAGGGAAACGGTTCTATCTCTGGGCTCAAATTTCGAACCCAAGAGGCGTGCTCATGGCCCAATACGACGTCGTCATCATCGGGGGTGGTCCCGGCGGTTATAATGCTGCGATCCGTGCAGGCCAGCTGGGGCTCAAGACCGCTATTGTCGAAAAAAGCGCCACCCTTGGCGGCACCTGCCTCAATGTCGGCTGCATGCCCTCAAAGGCGCTTCTGCATGCTTCGGAACTCTTCGAAGCCGCCAATAAAGACTTCGCCCATCTTGGCATTGAGGTGACCCCCAAGCTGAACCTGCCCCAGATGATGGGCCAGAAGGCAGAGTCGGTGTCAGCCCTCACCAAGGGGGTCGAATTCCTGATGAAGAAGAACAAGGTCGATTGGGTAAAAGGCTATGGCAAGCTGGCGGGCCCTGGCAAGGTCGAGGTCACGACCACTGACGGTGCCGTCACGGTCCTGGAAACCAAGAATATTGTCATCGCCACTGGCTCAGAGCCTTCTGGACTGCCCGGTGTCAGCGTCGACCAAAAGCGTATTGTCGACTCAACAGGCGCCCTCTCCCTGCCGGAAGTCCCCAAGCACCTGGTGGTGATCGGCGCAGGGATTATCGGCCTGGAATTGGGCTCGGTCTGGCGTCGTCTGGGTGCCCAGGTGACGGTTGTGGAGTTCCTCGACCGCATTACGCCGGGCATGGATACCGATATGGCCAAGACCTTTCAGCGGGGCCTGACCAAGCAGGGCATGACCTTCAAGCTTGGGTCAAAGGTCACCGGTGCCAAGGCCTCTGCGAAGGGCGTCGAGGTTACGGTCGAGCCTGTGGCCGGCGGCGACGTCGAAACCCTTAGCGCTGACTATGTCCTGCTGGCCATTGGCCGCCGCGCCTTTACCGAGGGCCTTGGCCTGGAGACCGTTGGCATTGTTCCTGACAAGCGCGGGGTCATAGACACCGACCATTTCAAGACCAGTGCACCCGGAGTTTGGGCGATTGGTGACGTGATCCACGGCCCCATGCTGGCCCACAAGGCCGAAGAAGATGCGGTGGCTTGCATTGAGTTCATCGCAGGCAAGGCCGGCCATGTGGACTATAATCTTGTGCCTAGCGTCGTTTATACCGCCCCGGAAGTGGCTTGGGTCGGTCAGACCGAGGAGCAACTCAAGGCCGCAGGAGTCGCCTATAAGGTCGGCAAGTTCCCCTTTACCGCCAATAGCCGCGCCAAGATAAATCACGAGACCGATGGCTTTGCCAAGGTCCTAGCCGACGCCAAGACCGACGAAATTCTGGGCGTCCACATCATTGGTCCCCAGGCTGGCGAACTGATCGGCGAATACTGCGTCGCCATGGCGTTTAAGGCGGCCAGCGAAGACATTGCGCGTACCTGTCACCCACACCCAACACGCTCCGAGGCGGGTCGCCAAGCGGCCATGGGTGTCGAGGGTTGGACCATGCAGGCCTAGTTAGGCGTGGGGGTGGGCTTTGGCGTAAGCCCCGAGCAGGGCAGCGGCGTCCACGTCGGTGTACTTCTGGGTCGTGCTCAAGGAGGCGTGGCCCAGCAGTTCCTGAATGGATCTTAGATCTGCCCCCGCCCCCAGCAGGTGGGTGGCGAAGGAGTGCCTAAGGGCGTGGGGTGTGGCGCTATCAGGCAGGCCCAATCGTCCGCGCAAGCCCTGGACCGTGGCCTGCATATGCCGGGGGCTAAGGGGGCCCCCACGCTTGGCGCGAAACACCAGGTCGTTTGGCGACAGGACAAAGGGCAGTTGCGCCAAATACGCCGCCACGGCCTGGGCCACCTGTGGCAGGACGGGCACAATGCGGGTCTTTGAGCCCTTGCCGATGATCCGCAGTCGGTCGGACAGCGGCGTGTCTGACAATTTCAGGGACAGGGCCTCTGAAATCCGCAGGCCGCAACCATAGAGCAGGGTCATTACCGCTTCGTCTCGGGCCGATTCCCAATCCTCGCGATCAGGGTCAAGACTGGGCTCAGCCAACAGACCTATGGCCTGGTCTTCGGTGACGGGCCTTGGCGCTGACGGGCGAATCCTGGGGCCCCGAACCAGGGCGACCTGGGCGTTTGGCGTTCCCAATCGGCGATCGAGGAATTTATGAAAGGTCCGAACGGCTGAGAGGGCCTGGGACATGGAGCGCGGCGATAAGGGGTGATCTCCGGCCCGCAATTCCGCCAGCCATGCGCGAATTTCACTGGCCGAGACAGAGGCGAGATCTGCCAAGTCCTGGGGGCCTCCCCGGTGCTTTTGTAGAAACATCAAATAGCGACGACCAGCAAAGCCATAGGCTTCCAGGGTGCGTGGCGAAGACCTGCGTTCCTTTTCGAGGTGCTCAAGCCATTGGGCCAGCGCCTCGAGGGCGGTCACGGCATCACCGGCCAGCGCTCTGCTGTCCGCTCTACAACCCGCGCCAGGAAGGCGATCAATTCGCCGCCCATATCTGGGGTGAACCCGTCAGGATCAGTCGACCCAAAGGCCAAGATCCCTACACGGGCAGGCTGCCAAATGGCCAGGCGAACCATAGCCATTGAGGCGATTTGCGGTGCGCGCTGGCCAAACAGTCCAAGCGCCGTCGGCTGAAATCCCATCCGGGTGATCCGATCATGGCCAATCACCAGATCAAGCCCACCCTCTGCGAGGGTCCGCCATCCAGCTGGGGTCCTATCTGGACCTTCCAGCCCTATAACACCTGCGGCGAGACCAAACCGGGCTTGGGCCAGTTCATCTACCCGGTGTGCCAGGTCCGAGTGATTACGGGCGTCTAGCAGGTCGACAACGGCGCCGTGGGTTTGAGCCTGGGCTGCAAAATTGGCCTGGGCCGTGGCCTCAAGGGTTTGACGGGCCTGGCTTTCAAGACGATGGGCCTCATGGACCCTGGCGAGAGCCACGGGTCCAAACTCAACCACATTGCCGACGCTCACGCGCCGAAGACCAAGCTCGCCCAAAAGCTCGGTATCCTGATGAAGAAAATCCGGATTTTGGAATAGGAAGGTTCGAACCTCATCGGGCTCGAAATTCAATGTCTCAGCGGTCGCACCACTCGCGTCCATACGCCCCGTCCCCGTTTCTACAGGATGGACTGACCCGTTCTGGCCCAGTCGTTCAGGAAGTCAGAAAGACCCTTTTCGGTTAACGGGTGCTTGAAGAGGTCGAGAAAAACACTCGGGGGCAGGGTGGCGCAGTCTGAACCCGCCAGGGCCACAGCCCGGACATGGGCCGTGTTACGGATCGAAGCGGCGAGAATTTCCGTATCAAAGTCATAATTGTCATAAATGGCGCGGATTTCGGAAATCAGATCCACGCCATCGGCACCTTGATCGTCCAAACGGCCCACAAAGGGTGAGATATAGGTCGCACCAGCCTTGGCGGCCAAGAGCGCCTGGGTGACCGAGAAGCATAGGGTGACATTGGTCTGAATGCCCTGAACGGCAAATTCCTGAACGGCCACCAGTCCATTGCGGGTCAGGGGCACCTTGACCACGACATTGGGGGCTATGCCCGCCAGCTTGGCACCTTCAGCCAGCATGCCAGCCACATCGGTCGCTGTAACTTCTGCGCTGACCGGGCCTTCCACCAGGTCACAAATCTTGGCGATCACATCTAGGATCGGCTTGCCAGATTTGGCGATTAGGGACGGGTTGGTTGTGACGCCATCCACCAAGCCCGTGGTCTGCAGGTCAGCCAAGAGGTCGAGGTCTGTGGTATCTAGGAAAAGTTGCATGGTCTGTGTCCGAAAATGGCGTCGCCGAGGCTTTTAGCCTTGTTGAGCTTCTGGGAGAAGGCTCTGAAGTGACGTCATAACCCGTCTTAATTGTGAATTCATGGCAGATCAGCGGCCCGCTGTCTGCGAGATCGTCCTATAGTGGACTTCAAAATGAGCCGCATTGCTTCCATCCTCCTGCCACTTCCCCTTCCAGAAGCCTTCGATTATGCGGAGCCCGAAGGGATGGACTTGCATGTGGGCGACCAGGTTGCCGCCCCGTTGGGGTCGCGTCTGGTTCACGGCGTTGTGGCCGCGCTTCGCGACGCAGACGGTGGTAATCGGCCCTTGAAGCCCGTGGACGCACGGATCGACGCGCCGCCCCTTCCGCCCAACGCCATAGAGTTTATCCAATGGGCAGCGCGCTATGCCGTCTCGGACCCGGGCCAGCCCCTGGCCATGGCCTTGCGTGGGGCCCGGGCACCCAAGGCGAAACCTGCCAAGCTCATTGAGTTAACGGGCCTGACGCCGGCTAAATTGACCACGGCGCGCGCTCAGGTGCTGGAGGTTGCCCCTCAGGGATTTGCTAGCTCTGCAGACCTAGCCCGCGCCTCTGGCGTGTCGCCAGGTGTCATCAAGGGGTTGATCGAGGAGGGCGTTCTGGCCCTTCGCCTGATCGAGGCCGACCCGCGGTTTCCAGAGCCCGATCTCGCGCGCCCAGGGCCGGAGCTCAATGCCAGCCAGGCGGCGGCTGCAACAGAGCTCAAGGCGATGATGGCGGCCGGGGGGTTCAATGTTGCCCTGCTGGATGGGATTACCGGATCGGGAAAGACCGAAGTCTATTTAGAGGCGGTCCACGCCGCCCTGGATGCCGATCCAGACGCCCAGGTCCTGGTGCTCCTGCCGGAAATAGCCCTGACCCAGGCGGTGATCGCGCGGTTTGAAGCCCGCTTTGCTGCGGCGCCTGGAGAATGGCACTCCGATATTGCGCCTCCGCAGAGGCGCAAGGTCTGGGATGGCGTTGCCACCGGCCACTGTCGCATTGTGGTCGGTGCGCGCTCGGCCCTGTTTCTACCCTTCCGAAAGCTCACCCTGGTCATTGTCGATGAGGAGCATGACACCTCCTATAAGCAGGAAGACGGATTCATCTATCAGGCCCGAGACCTTGCAGTGGCCAGGGCTAAGATTGAGGCCGCCAGTGTGATCCTCGCCTCGGCGACGCCATCTCTGGAATCCCTGCGAAACGCCGAAACCGGTCGATATCGCTGGCTGCGCCTGACGGCACGGCACGGTGTTGCGCGCCTGCCTGACATTCAGTTGGTCGACATGCGGGCTTCGCCCCCCGCCTCGGGTTTTTGGCTTTCGCCACCGCTTGTTGAGGCCCTCAAGGAGACCTTTGCCGCGGGGGAGCAGTCCCTGCTGTTTCTCAACCGGCGGGGCTATGCGCCCTTGGTCCTCTGCAAGGCTTGCGGAGAGCGGATGACAGCACCGGATACCGATTCCTGGCTGGTGGAACATCGCTATTCAGGGCGTCTGGTCTGTCACCTCACCGGCTTTTCCATGCCCAAGCCCGCCGCCTGTCCTCACTGCGGTGCGATCGACAGCCTCGTCTCCATCGGCCCTGGGGTCGAGCGGGTGGAAGAAGAGGCCAAGGCCCTGTTTCCAGAAGCCCGCATTGCGGTCTTTTCTTCGGATACACTTTGGGATGCCCGGGAGGCGCGAAACCTCATCGCGGCCATGGAAGAGGGCCAGCTCGACATACTTGTCGCCACCCAGGCCGCGGCGAAGGGGCACAATTTCCCCAACCTGACCCTGGTGGGGGTGGTTGACGCTGATCTGGGTTTACGGGGCGGAGACCTGCGCGCGGCTGAGCGCACCTATCAGCTCCTGGCCCAGGCCACGGGGCGGGCGGGGCGCAAGGACCGGCCTGGCCGAGCCCTGTTGCAGACCTATGCTCCAGAGCACGCGGTCATGCAGGCCTTGCAAGCTCAGGATCGCGACGCCTTTACCACGGCGGAGCTGCATGAGCGCGATATGGCAGGCCTGCCGCCATATGGGCGTTTGGCGGCCTTGATCATTTCGGGACCAGACCCCATGGCCCTAGAGGCCTTTGTTCAGACCTTGGCTCAAGCTGCGCCTAATGCAGACGGCGTGCAGGTTTACGGTCCTGCGGACGCGCCTCTGGGCCTTGTGCGGGGGCGTCGGCGCAAGCGGTTTCTGGTTCGCGCCGATCGCACGGTTGACTTATCAGCCTATCTCGCCGCCTGGCGGGCCAGGGTCCGGCCCCCAGCCGCCATCCGCCTTGCCATCGATGTTGACCCCTATAGCTTTCTCTAGTGCGGACGTTTCGCCGCCCGAGAGGCTATGTTTAGGCCCTCAACGAGGCCGGAAAAGGCCATGGCAGCATAGATATAGCCCTTGGGAACATGCACGCCAAAACCCTCAGCTATGAGGGTGGCACCGATCATCAACAGAAAGCCAAGGGCCAGCATGATGACGGTGGGATTGTTATGAATAAAATTGGCCAAGGGGTCTGCGGCCAGCAGCATAATGGCCACGGCGATAACGACGGCAGAAATCATGATCGGCAAGTGATCCGTCATGCCGACGGCCGTCAGGATCGAGTCGATGGAAAAGACGATGTCCAGCAGTAGAATCTGAACAATGGCCGTGCCGAAGTTCAGGGCGACAGGGGCCTTTTTATCCAGAAGGTCATCGCTGACCACTGGATCGACCGCATGGTGGATCTCTGTTGTCGCCTTCCAGACCAAAAACAGACCTCCCGCAATCAGGATCAAGTCCCGCCAGGAAAACGCCAAGTCAATCGCCTGATGCCCGTCTGGGTCCAGGGGCAATGACCAGGGAAGGCTTAGGACGGGGGCCGTGAGGCCAGCCAGGAAGGCGAGGGTCGAGAGAAGCCCCAGCCGCAGGATCAGGGCAAGGGCCAAGCCTAAGCGCCGGGCGCGGGTGCGTTGCTCAGGCGGCAGCTTGTTTGAGAGGATCGAAATAAACACCAGATTGTCGATCCCCAGCACCACCTCCATAACAATCAGAGTGATCAGGGCTGCCCATGCCGCAGGATCGGTCAAAAAGTGCATAAAGCTCGCCATCTCGTCGTCCCAAGTAAACCAAGCCTTTAGATAGTCGCCTTCAAGTGATTTTCCAGCCCAAGGGCAACGGGTCTTGGCAATTCAATGGCGGCCCGGACCACTCCGGTGCTGAGACGCGCGAAATTGAAATGGCATCCCCATGAATCCTGGTGAAAACCTGCGCGCCCTGACCAGTCTGCGATTTTTTGCGGCCCTTTGGGTCATTTTATTTCACTATTGGCCCGATCTCACAGGATCCTCGGTTCGCCCGATCTTGATTGAGAAGGGCTATCTGGGCGTCGATCTGTTCTTCATCTTGTCGGGCTTTATCCTCTGCCACGTCTACCGTGGCGCGGTTGAGGCGGGACGTTTTAACTATGGCGGGTTTCTCTGGAACCGCCTTGCCCGGGTTTATCCGCTCCATCTTGTCACTCTGATTGGCGTCGGAACCATGGCCCTGGTGGCCATACGCCTTGGATTTAGGGTGGATCCCAATATTTTGGGTTGGCGTAGCCTGCCGGCCAATCTCACCTTAACTCAGGCATGGGGTCTGGCCCCTACGGCATCCTGGAATCATCCGTCCTGGTCTATTTCCGCGGAATGGTTTGCCTATCTGGCCTTCCCCGTTTTCGCCTTTGTCGCCTTAAGGCTGAAAAATCGACCTGCCCTTGGTCTCGCCCTTGCGGTGGTCTTGGTGCTCGGCCTGAATGCCGGCTTCCAGGCCCTAACGGGAGAGAAATTGACCGAGGCAACCATTTCCTGGGGTGCCCTAAGAATCGTGCCGAGCTTTGCCTATGGCTGTGCCCTCTATGGCTATTGGGTGGCGCGCCTCGCCCAAAACCGCCGAAACGTCCTCTTGGGTGCTCTATTTTCAGGCGCCCTCACAATTTTTTTCATCATCGGTCAGGGGGCGGATTCCCTCGTTGTTCTGGGCCTGGGGTTAACCCTGCTCTTCTTGGCGCAACTGGCGCAAATCCGATCAGTCATATTGGCACAGGCGCCCTTGGTCTATCTCGGCGAGATTAGTTATTCGATGTATATGATTTGCATTCCGTGGAAATTAGTCTTCGTGAATACGATGACACGGATTTTTGAGGTGAAGGATGGTCATTTAACGTTTTCTCTGTGGTTAGTTTTGATTTTGAGCCTGATTCCACTTTCTGCTTTGTCACATCACCTCATCGAAAATCCTGCTCGCAAACGCATGAAGCTCATGGCAACCCTGCGTGCGACTCACCGATCTGGGCAAGCCGGCGCATAAATCCTCTTCCCTTCTCAGGCGAGGATGCGTATTCCTATCTAGGTTTCGCGTGGGGGCTTCTCTGACATGCTTAAACGGACCAGAACCCTTATTGGTTCTCTGGCCGCCGCAGCGGTTATGATGGTCGTGCCGATTTCGAGCGCGTCTGCCGACATTTATTGGCAGTGCGTTCCCTTTGCGCGTCTGGCCTCCGGCATTCAGATTTTTGGCGACGCCTATACGTGGTGGCGTCAGGCTATTGGTCGCTACGACACCGGCCGTGCGCCCAAGGCGGGTGCGGTGCTCTGCTTCAAGCCCACAGGTCACATGTCCCTTGGGCACGTTGCCGTGGTCAGTCAGGTGCTCACCGACCGGGTTATTCAGATCAGTCACGCCAATTGGTCACGGATCGGTGGGGCTCGGGGTCAAATCGAAAAAGACGTGACCGTGATCGATGTCTCTCCTGCCGGAGATTGGTCAACGGTCAAGGTTTGGTACGATCCGGTGCGCGATCTTGGCACCACCACCTATCCGACCTATGGCTTCATCTATCAGGATGCCCAGGCTAAGCAGATGGCCAGTTCTGGCTTCAGCAATGCGCAGAACACGGCCATTGCCATGGCGCAGAACGCCGCCAGCCAAGTGGCTTCGGCGGTTCGACCCGGTGCAAATCCTTTGACCATGTTCAGTCAGGCTGCGGATTCCGGGGATAAGATCGCGGCCTTGATCCAGGCGGTCACATCTTCTCCGCCGCCTTCGGACCAAAAGAACTGACCCAAGGTCTCGTGAAGGGTCCGGCCTCGTGCTGAGGGTCTTGCGCCGTAACGCCCACAGGTTTGACGTCTATGCAGACGACGCTTTGTCATCTGCCTGGCGGGTGCCTGACGATACCGTCTGGCTCGATATGCACCGCCCCTCCCGCGACGAAGAGTTGGCCGCCGAGGGGGCCCTTGGCCTGCAGCTCCCGACCCCGGAGGAAATGCAGCAAATCGAGCCCTCCAGTCGGCTTTATCGTGAGGGCGGCGCGACCTTCATGACCGCCAGCTTGCTGACGCGCAGCGATCAGGATGTGGCTGAGCTTTGTCCCGTGACCTTCGTCCTTTCAAGCGACCGGTTGATTACCGTCCGTTTTTTCAACTCAAAAGCCTTTGATGTGTTTGGCCAGCGCGCCCTGTCGCCCACCACGGATTCCTCATCGGGTGCTGACACCTTCTTGGGGCTGTTGGATGCGATTATCGAGCGGTGTGCCGAAGTCCTCGAAACGGGCTCAGCCCAGGTTCAGGAGTCTTCAGCAGCGATTTTCTCACGCCCCAAGGGAGGGGCTTTTGAACCCCTCTTGACCTCCTTGGCCCGCACCCAATCAACAACCTCCCTGGTGCGGACCAGCCTGGTCAGTCTTGGGCGACTGGCGAGCTTTGCTGCCCTGGCCCACGAAATTTCCGAAGACCCTGCTCACCAGATCCACCTGTCGTCTATCCAGCACGATATTCAGTCCCTGACCGAACACTCGGGCTATCAGGCGTCACACATTTCCTTCCTGCTCGACGCTGCCCTTGGCCTGATCAATATCGAGCAGAATGTGACGATGAAATTTTTCGCTGTGGTCACAGTCTTATTGATGCCGCCGACCCTGATTGGGGCGATTTACGGCATGAACTTCAAAAACATGCCAGAATTAGACTGGCCCCTGGGCTATCCCATGGCTCTCGGCCTGATGATCTTGTCAGGCCTCATCCCATTCCTCTGGTTCCGTCGTAAAAACTGGTTCTAGAGCCGCCTCTAGCTGTGTCCGTAGCGCAGTCGTCCGAGAGCGACCACGAGACTGGCCAGCAGATCGCCCGGCTTGACCCCCGCCTTCCATTTTTCGAAGGCCATGACATTTTCAATCCGGCCATCGACAAAGCGCTCCGTCGCCTCGACTCCGGACGAAAGGCGCAGGCTTAAGCCACTCATCAGAATTCCAGCCAGAATCGCACGCTTTGAGTAGTGGTTCTCGTCGGTCGAAGTGTCCCCGGCCCAGCGCCAGAGACTGTCGGCGCTTTCCCACACAAGCCGAAGGGCCAAGGGCAGGTTCATGGGTAGACCTAGCCATCCAGCCCAACGGCGAACGGCTGGTCCATCAGCGGCCGCGGTCTCGAGGCGCGCCAAGACAGCAGCGCGAATGCGCTCCCGGATCTTGAGCCCTGCGGGATCTGGCAGTCTTTCGAGGGCCAAGGTGTCGTGGCGGCGTGAGAGCAGGGCGGCAAGATCAGAAGGGCCGTGGGGCAGGAGCAATTCAGTCTCTGGCCCCGTCAGTCCGCAAGCTGCGCCACTGGACCGCACCATGGACCAGGTCCAGCCTTGTTTGGGGGCCAGCCTTATGGCCTGATCCAGGACGTCCTGCTCAGTCTGGGTCGCCCAATCGGTCATCTTTGCGTTCGCCTTTGACATGACTCGATAATAGTACGATCTCGCGGCCTTGTCCGCCGTGGACATTGCCTTTTCCTTCTGCTATTCCGCCGCGCTCAAAGCCGGTCGCCTTGCGGTCGGGACTTAAAGATTTTGTCCGTTCGCCGCTGCGCCCGTCGGGTCAGCCGATCGGGAACGGGTGACAGGAGAGAGACCTCTGGTTCAGATTTTCGTGCGCGACAATAATGTCGATCAGGCCCTCAAGGCGCTGAAGAAGAAGATGCAGCGTGAAGGCTCGTTCCGCGAAATGAAGCGGCACGTGCACTATGAGAAGCCCTCGGAAAAGCGTGCACGCCAGCAGGCTGAAGCCGTCCGTCGCGCCCGCAAGCTGGCCCGGAAGCGCGCCCAGCGTGAAGGTTTGCTGCCGCCGCCAAAGAAGCCGGTTCGTTAGACCGACTGCGCTTTTTATGACCTTGAAAAGGCCGTGCGGTGATCGCGCGGCCTTTTTGCTATCCCGATCCTCTCCGGATGCGTATTTTCTGTAATTCTACGCGTACCTTGCTGGTGAATCCAAAGGTGCCTCCCTATCTTGGGATCAGCGGACTTTTCGAAGGCGAATTGAACCATCATGAACCTGCGCAATTTGGCAATCTGGGGCATCATCATCCTGGCCTTGGCCGGGCTTTACAGTGTCATGACCTCCAGCCAGAAATCGGCCAACCTTTCTGAGGTGAGCTATTCCCAGCTGTTGCAGAGGGTCGGATCGGGGACGCTCAAGAAGGCCGAAATCACCGGCAGCCGTGTCCAGGTGACCGACAAGGCTAACAAGATCTACGCGGCCACCACGCCTGCCAACCAGGACGCCCTGGTCAGTCGGATGGAAGCGCAGGGCGTTGATATTCAAGTTAAACCCCCCGGCGGCCCCCTCTGGGGAACAATCCTCGTTCAACTCCTGCCCATTCTGCTTCTGGTCGGCGTTTGGGTGTTCTTTATGCGGCAAATGCAGGGGGGGGCCCGGGGTGCCATGGGTTTTGGTAAGTCCAAGGCCAAGCTGCTGACCGAAAACAAGAACCGCGTGACTTTTGAAGACGTCGCCGGCGTCGATGAAGCCAAGGACGAGCTGGCGGAAATCGTCGACTTCCTGAAGGACCCGCAGAAATTCCAGCGCCTGGGGGGCAAGATCCCCAAGGGTGCCTTGATGGTCGGTCCCCCCGGCACGGGTAAGACCCTGCTCGGCCGCGCTGTGGCCGGCGAGGCTGGCGTGCCCTTCTTCTACATTTCCGGCTCTGACTTCGTTGAAATGTTCGTGGGCGTCGGCGCCAGCCGGGTTCGTGACATGTTCGAACAGGCCAAGAAGAACAGTCCCTGCATCATCTTCATCGACGAAATCGACGCGGTCGGTCGCCATCGCGGTGCCGGCCTTGGCGGCGGCAATGATGAGCGTGAGCAGACCTTGAACCAGCTGCTGGTGGAAATGGACGGTTTTGATCCTTCCGAGGCCATCATCGTCATCGCCTCGACCAACCGCCCCGACGTTCTGGACCCGGCCCTGCTGCGGCCCGGCCGTTTTGACCGTCAGGTTGTGGTGGGCAATCCCGATGTGGGGGGCCGCGAACGAATCCTGCGCGTGCACATGAAGAATGTGCCCCTGGCTGCCGACGTGAACGTTAAGACCATTGCCCGTGGCACCCCCGGATTTTCAGGGGCCGATCTGGCCAATCTGGTCAATGAAGCGGCCCTTATGGCGGCGCGGAAAAATCGCCGCATGGTCCTGCACCGCGATTTCGAGGAAGCCAAGGACAAGGTCATGATGGGCGCGGAGCGCAAGTCCATGATCATGAGCGACGAGGAAAAGCGGAACACGGCCTATCACGAGGGTGGTCATGCTCTGGTGGCCCTCAGCGTCCCGTCGTCCGACCCCGTTCACAAGGCAACCATCGTGCCCCGCGGCCGGGCCTTGGGCATGGTCATGCAGCTGCCGGAAGGTGACCGCTATTCCATGGACTTTGTGCAGATGACCTCTCGCTTGGCCATCATGATGGCAGGTCGGGTGTCTGAGGAAATCATCTTCGGCAAGGAACACATCACTTCAGGTGCCTCCAGCGACATCCAGGCGGCCACGGGGCTTGCCCGCAACATGGTGACCCGCTGGGGATTCTCTGACGAGCTGGGCACTGTGGCCTATGGTGACAATCAGGAAGAAGTCTTCCTGGGTCACTCGGTTTCCCGCACTCAGAATGTCTCTGAAAACACCGCCCAGAAGATTGATATGGAAGTCCGGCGTTTGGTTCAGGGCGGCCAAGACGAGGCCCGCCGCATTCTCATGGAACGTCTTGAGGACCTGCACACCCTAGCCAAGGCCCTGCTGGAATATGAGACCTTGTCTGGGGAAGAGATCGTCAATGTGCTGAAGGGCATTGCCCCCAACCGTGACGACGTTGAAGCCGACCGCCCGCCGCCGCCTTCGGTGTCCGTGCCGATCGTCGGCAGTTTTGAACCAATCACGGCCTAGGCTCCGACCTTCAAGGACCTAGCCGTGACGCAGGCGAGCAGTCTGGGTCCCCAGGTCATGGGGATCGTCAATGTCACGCCAGACAGCTTCTCCGATGGCGGGCAGCATGACGGCCCCTTGGCTGTGGTCGCCCGCGCCAAAACCCTGCTGGGACATGGGGCTGATCTTCTCGACATAGGCGGTGAAAGCACCCGGCCTGGAGCGACCCCGGTTTCTGAAGCTGAGGAGCTGGGCCGGGTCCTGCCGGTCATCAAGGCCCTAAGGTCTGAAACTTCGGCCCTGATCTCCGTCGACACCTATAAGCCGACCGTGGCCCGGGCTGCTGTCGAGGCGGGTGCCGACATGTGGAATGATGTCACAGCGCTTAGGTCACTGGGCGCGCGAGAGGTGGCCGCTGAACTCGGGTGCCAGGTGGTGCTCATGCACATGCAGGGCGATCCCCAGACCATGCAGCAGGCCCCACGCTATGAGGATGTGGTGGCTGAGGTTTGCGAATTTCTAGTCCAGCGGGCGCAAGCCGCTGTGGCCGCTGGCGTGGCTAAAGATCGGATTTGGCTCGACCCCGGAATCGGGTTTGGCAAGACCCTAGCTCATAATCTGGCCCTGATGGCTCACCTGGACAGGATTGTCGCTCTGGGGTTTCCGGTCCTTCTGGGGGCCAGCCGCAAGGGATTGGTCCAGCATCTCGACCCCTTGGCCCAGGCCCCCACAGATCGGCTCGGTGGCTCCCTGGCTGCGGCCCTTGCGGGCGCCAAGGCGGGTGTGGCCGCGGTCCGGGTTCACGATGTCCGGGAAACTGTCCAGGCCCTAAAGGTCTGGTCGGCCATAGCCGAAGCCGGGATCAGCCCCGTCCGATAAACGGCATCTGGGTGGCCATCACCGTCATGAACTGGACATTGGCGTTCAGCGGCAGGCTGGCCATATAGACGACGGCATCGGCCACCGCTGCCACATCCATCACCGGTTCCACTGCCAAGCTGCCATCCGCCTGGGGGACCCCCTGGCTCATCCGCGCCGTCATCTCCGTCGCCGCATTGCCGATATCGATCTGACCGCAGGCAATGTCATAGGCCCGGCCGTCCAAGGAGGTCGAGCGGGTTAAGCCGGTGATGGCGTGCTTGGTCGCCGTATAGGCCACGGACCTTGGCCGGGGGGCATGGGCAGAGATCGAGCCATTATTGATAATCCGCCCACCCCGCGGGGACTGGTCCTTCATCAGCCGGAAGGCCCCCTGGGTGCAGAGAAAGGCGCCGGTCAGATTGACATCGACCACCCGCTTCCAGGATTTCAAATCCAAGTCTTCAAGGGGAACTGGCGGCGCGCCGGTTCCAGCATTGTTGAACAGGACGTCCAGACGGCCGAAGTGCGCCTGGATGCGTGCAAATAGGGCTGCCACTGAATCTGGATCTGACACATCTGTGGGCACAGACAGGACGTCTGGCCCAGAACGCGCCTGATCGGCGGTCTTGGTCAGTTCGTCTGCTCGTCGTCCGGCCAGGACCACGGAAAAGCCCGCCCTGTGCAGGGCCAGGGCGCTGGCTCGACCGATTCCTGATCCAGCCCCGGTGACCAGGGCGACTTTCAAATCTTGCGTCATATGGGGATGCTATCAGGGGCGCGTAATTTCCCAAGTGCAAAGACGGGTTCGGCGCGCTATCGCCAGACATGGTTCAAGCTCAAGGACGTGTTCTGATCATTGCGGGGTCCGACTCGGGCGGCGGTGCGGGTTTGCAGGGTGACCTCAAGACCGTCACCATGCTGGGCGGCTATGGGGCGACGGCCGTCACGGCGGTGACTGTACAGAACACTTTGGGGGTGACCGGCGTCCATGCCATTCCCCTTGACCTGATCGAAGCCCAGGCCCGCGCCGTTCTCGATGATATCGGCGCAGATGCCATTAAGACCGGCATGCTGGGCGATGTCGATGTGGTGGAGCGGGTGGCACAGATCCTCGACTCTGCCCGACAGATCCCCGCCGTCATCGACCCGGTCATGATCGCCAAGGGCGGCCATCCCCTGCTGGCAGACCGGGCCATAGGTGCAGTGCGCAGTCTGATGATTCCCCGTGCTGCCTTGCTGACGCCCAACGCCCCGGAGGCCGCCGCCCTGACCGGCCTTTCTGTAGAAACCCTGGACGACCAGCGTCGGGCTGGGGAGGCCCTGCTGAAACTCGGTGCCCAGGCGGTCCTCATGAAGGGTGGCCATGTGGCGGGTGATCTACTCTTTGACCTGCTGATGACGCCGGACGGCGAGACCGGTTTCGAGACCCCCCGCCTTGAGACCCGCCACACCCATGGCACGGGCTGCACCCTGGCCTCGGCCTGCGCCACGGGTCTAGCCCAGGGCATGATCCTGACCTCTGCGGTTGCCCGGGCCTGGGCTTATGTCCAGGAGGCCATTGCCCACGCGCCGGGCCTTGGGGCCGGGCATGGCCCCCTTGACCACGGCTGGAGCCTGAGGCACCGCCCATGAAGCATGCTGCCGAGCTGGAAGCCGTGCTGCGTCGCTCAGCGCCCCTGATGCAGGTCCTGACCACCGTGCGGGACCTGGCCCTTCCTGACGCCTTGCTGTTTTCCGGGGCCATCTATCAGCGTGTGCTCAATGCCAAGACCGGCCGTGACCTGGATTTTGGTATCAAGGATTATGACCTTGGCTATTTCGACGCCTCCGACACGTCCTATGAGGCCGAGGATGTGGTGATCCGCCAGGTGGCCGCCGCATTTGAGCCGCCCCTTCGCGACATGGTGGAGGTGCGCAATCAAGCACGGGTGCACCTGTGGTTTGAGGATAGGTTTGGCGAGCCCTATGCCCCCCTGACCCATAGTGCGCAGGCCCTGGGCCGGTTTGTGAGCCCGATGTTTGCCGTGGGTGTGCGCCTAGGGGTCGACGACACCTTGACCGTCATTGCCCCCTTTGGCCTGGAAGATCTGTTTGATCTCCGCCTGCGGCCAAACCCGACCCGCACATCGCCCAACTTTGAAAAGATCGCCGCGGCGGCCAAGGCCCGGTGGCCGGAACTGAAGATCGAGCCTGCCTGAAAATCGGGCGTTCTAAAAAAGTTTTGCTTGCCCTGAGGGTGAAACTGGCGTTTCTCCGCCGCGGGCCACACCCCCCCAACGGGGTGCTGCTCATCTGTAAGGATGGGAGACATCGCTATGAATACCCTCGCCAAGCCGGCCATGCGTCCGGCTCGCCCCGAATTTTCCTCCGGCCCGTGCGCCAAGCGCCCCGGATGGAGCCCCCAAAATCTCCAGAATGCTGTCCTGGGACGGTCTCATCGGTCCAAGCCCGGTAAGGCCCGGCTGAAGGACGCCATTGACCGCACCCGCCAGCTGCTGGAAGTGCCTGACGATTACCTGGTGGGCATTGTCCCCGGATCCGACACGGGCGCGGTTGAGATGGCCATGTGGTCCATGCTCGGCCCCAAGCCGATCCAACTCCTGGCCTTCGAAAGCTTTGGCAAGGATTGGGTCACCGACGTGGTCAAGCAGCTGAAGCTGCCGGCCGAGGTGCTTGAAGCGCCCTATGGCGAATTGCCTGATCTTTCTAAGGTCCGCCCTGACGCCGACCTGGTCTTCACCTGGAACGGCACCACCTCGGGCGTCCGCGTTCCCAACGCCGATTTCATTTCCGCTGAGCGGGAAGGCATCACCATCTGCGACGCCACCAGCGCCGCCTTTGCCCAAGACCTCGACTGGGCCAAGCTCGATGTGGTCACCTTCTCCTGGCAAAAGGCGCTTGGCGGTGAAGCCGCTCACGGCGTCCTGATCCTCTCGCCCAAGGCGGTCGCCCGGCTGGAAAGCTACACACCGGCCTGGCCCATGCCCAAGCTCTTCCGCATGACCAAGGGCGGCAAGGTGACGCTGGACCTGTTCGAAGGCGCCACCATCAACACCCCCTCCATGCTCTGCGTAGAAGACGCCGTCGACGCCCTGAAGTGGGCGGAGGCCATTGGCGGTCTCACCGAAATGCGCCGCCGGGCTGACGCCAATCTCGGCGCCCTGGCCGAATGGGTGGCCAAGACCCCCTGGGTGGAATTCCTGGCGGCCAATCCCGATCACAGGTCCAACACCTCGGTCTGCCTCAAGGTGGTGGACCCTCGGGTCACGGCCCTCTCGGCTGACGCCCAGGCCGACTTCGCCAAGAACCTTGCCTCCGCCCTCGAAAAGGAGGGCGTGGCCCTCGATGTCGGCGGCTATCGCGACGCCCCTCCCGGTTTGCGGATCTGGTGCGGCGCCACGGTCGAGACCTCTGACCTCGAAGCCCTGACCCCCTGGCTTGACTGGGCCTTCCAAGGCCTGATCCCCGCCTGATCATCGATCTCTGCGCGTCCGCACACCGGGCGTGCCCATGGCTGTCTCGGCACTAGGTCCGACGGCGGCTGAAACATATTCCGAATCAAAAGGATAACCATCCATGCCCCGCGTCCTCATTGCCGACAAACTCTCCCCCGCCGCCATCGACATCTTCAAGCAGCGCGGCGTCGAAGCCGATGTGAAGACCGGCCTCTCCAAGGAAGAATTGCTCAAGATCATCGGCGACTATGATGGTCTAGCCGTCCGCTCGGCCACCAAGGCCGACAAGGATGTCCTGGCCGCCGGTGTCAATCTCAAGGTCATTGGCCGGGCCGGCATCGGCGTGGACAATGTCGATATTCCAGCTGCGACCTCCAAGGGGATCGTGGTGATGAACACCCCCTTCGGCAATTCCATCACCACCGCGGAACACGCCATTGCCATGATGTTCGCCCTGGCCCGCCAGCTGCCCGCCGCTGACCAGTCGACCCAGGCCGGCAAGTGGGAAAAGAACCGCTTCATGGGCGTCGAGCTTTACGCCAAGACCCTGGGCCTGATCGGCGCTGGCAATATCGGCGGCATTGTCGCCGACCGGGCCAACGGCCTGAAGATGAAGGTGGTTGCCTATGACCCCTTCCTCTCGGTGGAGCGGGCCGTGGAAATCGGCGTCGAAAAGGTCGAGCTGGAAGACCTCCTGGCCCGGGCCGATGTCATCACCCTGCACACCCCCCTCACCGACAAGACCCGCAACATCCTGTCGGCCGACGCCTTGGCCAAGACCAAAAAGGGCGTGATGATCATCAACTGCGCCCGGGGCGGTCTGGTGGACGAAGCCGCCCTGCGCGCCGGTCTCGACTCCGGCCACATCGGCGGCGCGGCCTTTGACGTCTTCGTGGAAGAGCCGGCTAAGGACAATGTCCTGTTCGGCGCCGAGAACTTTATCGCCACCCCGCACCTGGGCGCCTCCACCTTGGAAGCCCAGGAAAATGTCGCCCTGCAGGTGGCCGAGCAGATGAGCGACTACCTGCTCACCGGCGCCGTCACCAATGCCTTGAACAGCCCCTCGGTCACCGCCGATGAAGCGCCGAAGCTCAAGCCCTTCGTGGCCCTGGCCGAGCGCCTGGGCGCCTTCGCCGGCCAGATGGTCGACGTGGAGGTCAAGGCCATCGACATTGCCTATGAGGGTGAAGTCGCCAGCCTCAACACCCGTCCCCTGACCGCCGCCGCCCTGGCCGGTGTCATGCGGCCCATGCTGTCAGAGATCAACATGGTCTCGGCCCCCGCCGTGGCCAAGGAGCGGGGCATCACCGTCTCGGAGTCCAAGCAGGACGACAGCCCGATCTATGAAAGCCTGGTGCGCATCACCGTCACCACGGCCATGGGCAAGCGCTCCTTCGCAGGCTCTGTCATGGCCGGCACCCCGCGTATTATCGAGGTCAAGGGGATGGATCTCGACGCCCCGTTCGGCGGCGTCATGCTCTATGTGAACAACCTGGATAAGCCCGGCTTCATCGGCAATCTCGGCGCTCTGCTGGCCGACGCCAAGGTCAATATCGCCACCTTCAATCTGGGCCGGGTCTCGGCCGGCGAAGACGCCATCGCCCTGGTGGGTGTGGACCAGGATCCCGGCGAAGCCCTGGTCGCCAAGATTCGCGCCCTGCCCAACGTCAAGGAAGCCCGCACGCTGCGGTTCTAGTCAATCTAGTCAATAAAGTCTGGGGCATGGTATCATCAGGCCATGTCCCAGACCCCTGCCCAACGGGCTGAGGCGGAACTGACCGCCTATGGCCTCAGCCTTCCCGAGACCGACCTGGCCCCGGGATTTGGCGTGACCCGCTATATGCGGGTGGCCGGCAAGGGCTTCGCTGTCTTCGGCGACAAGGCCGAGACGGATGACGACTTCTCCCTGACCGTGAAACTGCCCATCTCTGCGGAGATGGTGGCGGACCTCTGGTTCGTCCGCGTGCGGCCCGGCTGGTACAAGCGAAACAACTGGATCATGGCCTGCTTCGGGCCCGGCGATGACGTCTTCGCCGAACTCGACACCCTCAAGGCCTGGATGCTGCAGAGCTATGTGGCCATGGCGCCGAAGCGGTTGGGGAAGCTGGTGGCGG
>CALETE010000003.1 GCA_937920085.1 uncultured Alphaproteobacteria bacterium
GCGCACTGCGGACCTCCCACCCCCGGTCATACCGGCGAAGGCCGGTATCCAGGTCCTAGGTCACAGCCTGTCCGGAGAAGCTGCTCATGGGGCTTGCATGCAAGACTGAGCCCTACGACCTGGACCCCGGCCTCCGCCGGGGTGACCGGTGGTTTGGGGATAGCCCGCGATCGACCTCCCCCCCCCGGTCACACCCTGTCCGGAGAGGCTGCTCCTAGGGCTCGATGATGGCAAACCAGAAGTCGAAGCGGTCAAGCAGTCCGAGCAAATCTTCGAAGTCTGAGGTTTCCCCTGAAACAGTACCCGCCGCCATGGCATCGGCCATTGTGGTTTCGCCAATCAACAGAGCGACTAGAGCTGCGCAGGTTAAGGAGACCTCCGCTGCTGGGCCGACCGACCGGCCTGGGGCATGGTGCATGACGCCGTTCCGGACGCTGAGGCTGAACACTTCGTCTGTTTCGGTGAAGGTCAGGTTGAAGGCGAAGGTGCGCACGCCGATCTCATCACCGTTCAGCCTTACGGCCAGGGCCTCAAGCAAGCTGCCAGCGGGGAGGGCGCGGAGCTGGCCAGCGGAACTCTGCCTGGGCTTGGCAGACTTCGGCATGGGATTACGCAGTTCCTGGGCACCGGTCAGATAGAAGGCGCGCCAGGGACCGGACTCGGCCTGATAGCCCATCTGCTCAAGGGCGTCGGCCTGCAGGGTTCGGGCCGCAATATTGTCAGGCTCGGCGAAGACCAGATGGTTCACCAGCTCGGCCACCCAGCGATAGTCACCCTGATCAAAGGCTGTCTGGGCCTGAGCCAGAAGGGCGTCTGCGCCCCCAGCCAGGGCCACATATCGGGCACCGGCCTCGGTGGGCGGATGCTTATGCAAGTTAGCAGGATTGCCGTCGAACCAGCCTAGATAGCGCTGATAGACCGCCTTAGCATTGTGATTGAGGGTCCCATAATAGCTGCGGGTATACCATTCGGCCTCGAGGCTGGGCGGCAGGCGCAGGCGCTCGGCGATCTCGGTGGGATTTAGCCCGTGATTGGCCAGTCGAAGGGTCTGGTCGTGGATGAACTTGTAAAGGTCGCCCTGCTTGGCCAGGAAATCCCGCGCCCGGTCCTGTCCCCAGCGCGGCCAATGGTGGCTGGCAAAGAGCACATCCGTATCTTCGCAGAACATGGCCGAGGCTTCATCGATATAATGGCTCCAGGACCTGGCATCCCGCACCAGGGCCCCCCGCGGTGTATAGAGGTTGTGCAGGTTACAGGTACAGTTCTCGGCCATGCACAGGGCCCGGAACTGCGGGAAGAAGAAGTTCATCTCGGCCGGGGCTTCGGTATCTGGGGTCACCTGGAAGACGATGTCCACCCCGTCGACGGTCAGGCGCGATCCTGTGGTCGAGATGCTCTCGGTCGGCGGAACCAGGGTGACCTTACCGGTGGAAACCGTCTTGCCCAGGCCTGAGTCCACGTGACCCCGCGGACCCTTGGGCAGGGTCGCCCCATACATATAAGTCGCCCGGCGTCCCATGACATTGCCCAGCAGGACGTTCTCGCTTACCGCTTCGGCAAGGAACCCTTCGGGGGCGATGATCCGCAGGCCGTTGCGGATGTCCTCGTCCGACAGCACGCCCATGACCCCGCCATAGTGGTCGACATGGCTGTGGGTATAGATCACCGCTGTCACTGGTTTGTCGCCCCGATGCTTTCGCATGAGGGCCAGGGCGGCCCGGGCGGTCTCTTCGGAGATGAGTGGGTCTATGACAATATAGCCGGTCTTGCCTTCGATGAAGGTGATGTTGGAAATGTCGAAATTGCGGACCTGATAAATGCCGGGCGTGACTTCGAACAATCCATGAATGGCATTGAGCCGAGCTTGCCGCCAAAGGCTGGGATTGACCGTATCCGGGCGCTCGCCTTCCAGAAAATCGAAGGGCTTTAGGCTCCAGACGACGTTTCCATTCGGGCCCGTGATGGTGGCATCTGGCAGGGTGCCTTGAAAGCCTCGGCGCGCGTCGGCGAAATCTTGGCCGTCATCTATGGGCAGGACGTGCTCAAGGTCTGCGTGGGCCGCCCGGGTATACGGCGTCGCGTCCTTTTGCTGTGACATGAGCTCTCCTATGACAATTGGACAACTCTTTATCGGCCAAGTCAGATGTCGGCAAACGAGCTCTAAGGCTTAGACTCTAGAGGCGCAGCGCAACAGGCAGAAAATTCGTCTGAAATTTCAATCGAACATTAAGGTCAACGACCTATCCATCGCAGGGTCAGGCTAGATCCTGAATTCAGTTATTGTGACCATGCGATATAAATTTGGCAGTGGCCTCTTGGGCCTTATCCGTCAGTTCTGCTCTGCAAAGGGCGGGAATGTCGCGATGATCTTTGCCTTGACCTTCTCCGCAACCATGATGCTGGCGGGGTTCGCCGTTGATTTCCAACGGAGCAGTTCAATCAAGCACAGGCTTCAGGAAATGGCCGACCAAGCCTCTCTTGCGGGGGTCGGCAAGAACGTTGTGTTTGATGGCGTGAACTACAGCTATGACGCCACCAAGGCCAAGGCCGCAGCCCAAACTCTATTTGAAGCCAATCTCAGCAAGGCTAATTTCGGCGAAGGGGTCACGGTAACCCCCACCTATGATGCGAGGGTAACCGGTGCCAGCGTCTCGACGACGGTGAGTTTTACGGCCCAGGTGAATACCGTGATGGCGGGAATATTTGGCGTAAGTAAGGTCACAATTTCAGGGGCCTCCACCAGTAATTCAGCGACGCCCAACTATGTTGACGTGGTGATCGTCGTCGATACGTCCTCGTCCATGCTGATGGGCGCCTCCGATGCCGACCAAGTTTTGATGCTTCAAAAGACAGGATGTTATCTCGCCTGTCATGGGTCTGAGGCCACACTGCATAGCTATGGGGTTGTGACTCGGGTCGACGTTGTCGCCGCTGCCCTCGGCGGTATGATTGATCAGTTGAAAAAGAACTCGATGGTCGACCAGCAATATCGGGTGGCGATCTATGGTTTCTCCTCCCATGCCTATCAGATCTTCGCCCCGAGTACGGACTTGACGGCGGCCAAGGCTGCAGCCCTCGGAATTCAAGCCCAAACCGAGGGCACAAATTCGACCCAAAGTCTGAAAGAAATAAAAGAGAGCATACCTGTCGGAGGCACTGGCTCAGACATTAATCATCGTCAACAGTTCATGCTCCTGTTTACAGACGGAACAACGAATGACGTCAAAGGCGTATATGCCGCCGATGGATCTATTCAGACCTTTATACCCAATACACAGTTTACGTGGTTTGCACCGACACAGGCTGCAGGATGGCATACTCAGGGATTCAATCCAGATGACTGTAACCAAATCAAACAAGATCGAAATACGTCGGTGATGACCTTGAACACCATCTATGTGGTCCGGCCTGATGAAACCGACGCGCGGACCTTGTTTATCAAGGATCAGTTGCTGGACAAGATCCAAGCAAACCTTCGTACTTGTGCCAGTGAAGCTGACTTTGCATTCGTCGCCAATGATGGGGCCCAAATTACCGCAGCGACGAAATCATTGACGGAGGCACTCTTGTCGACGGCTCACTTGACGCACTAGGGCTTCCAGCGCGGCCAAGGCCAATCAACAGCGCCGGCTCGCGCAATCCAAACCAGGGCATCTGGACTATTGCTTGGCTCCGATAGCCGCCAGCGACGTCCTGCCAACTGCACACCACGCCGCACGCCGGCAAGGTCGGTGAGGACGCCCTTGGCCCTAAGTATTCCGGACCTTGGATTTGAAAGATCGCGCCCAAGTTTATCCAGGTCCAAAGGCCCATCGGGATGAAACACGCCGGTTTTGAAAAGGGTCTCCGCATGGGCGTGATGTTGGCTCGCCTTGGGTGACGTTACCGGGCCAAAGACGAGGTCTCCTGGCAGCTGTGTATGGTCAGTCTCAATGATCGGGGCGGGGAGGGCGAGGCCACTCAGCCAAGCTCGCACCCGTGCGAGGTCAGCCTCTTCGAGCAAGTCCGTCTTATTGAGAAGCAGCAGATCTGCTTGCGCCATTTGGCGGAGCACGGTGTCGCCCAAATATCGGTCGGCGGACGCTGTCTGTATGGTTTCTGCATCCAAAAGGACGACAATGCCCTCAAGACAGAGGTCTGCTAACAGGCCAGCGGTTTGGGCCACAGCACCGGGCAAGCCAACACCGCTGGTTTCAATCAAAAGCAGGTCGGGTCGGGGCTGTCGGGCGAGGAGGGTTTCCAGGACGCCAATCAAGTCATCCCCAATCGTACAGCAGACGCAGCCACCAGCCAGGCTTACCAAGCCTCCCTCGGCACCTAGGATCAGGTCTGCATCGATGGCGAGGTCGCCAAAGTCATTGACCAGGACGGCGATCCGGCGTCCTGCGGCTGTCCTGAGCAGATGGTTGACCAGGGTGGTCTTACCCGCGCCCAGATAGCCGCCGATGACAATGGTCGGGATCGGTGGGGTCATGCGGGAAAAATGCGCCCGCCCTGGACCGTACCCCAGATCCGAAGGTCCTTCAGGGCCTCTGGCGCGATTTCAAAAGGATCATCCTCGAGCACACAAAAGTCGGCTTTCTTGCCAGTTTCGATCGAGCCGATCTCGCCATCGAGTTTCAGGGTCCATGCGGCCCCCAGTGTGACGGCGTGCAAGGCTTCAGCCACGGTAATACGCTCATGGTCTCCAAGGGTCCGCCCCGCCGCTGTGGTGCGCGTCACGGCCGCCCATGCGGTGAATAGGGGATTTAACGGCGTGATCGGGGCGTCGGAATGGATGGCGAGGGGGACACCGTTATCCAGGGCGGTTCGGCAGGCATTCATCCGCTCGGCCCGTTCAGGTCCCACGGTCATAGCCCGGTGTTGTTCACCCCAGTAGAAATGATGGTTGGCAAACAGATTGACCCCCATGCCCAGCGCCTTAATCCGCCTGAACTGGGCCGCATCTGCCAACTGGCAATGCTGGAGAATGAAGCGATGGTCGGGGCCAGTATGACGCTTGAGGGCGTCTTCCATGCAGTCCAGGGCCAAGTCGGTGGCCTCGTCTCCATTTGTATGGGTATGCACCTGCACGCCGGCCGCCAGGGCCAGGGCATAGGTTTCTGCAAGGGTGGTGGGCGGCGTGTACCAGAGACCGTTGGGTGCGCCATTAAAATAGCCAGGCCAGCGCATGCGGGCCGAAAACCCTTGAATGGAGCCGTCAGCCACCATTTTGATCGCGCCAAGCCTCAGCTGTTCGGTACTTCGCGTCTTGAGCTGAAGTGCCCGATCGATCATTTGACGGGGTGGCATCTCCATCGCCCGCAGGGGAGCGACCAGACGGACCGGAAAATCTTCTGCGCCGGTCTCGGCCAACAGAACGTCGATGTCCTGGTCGCGCAGGGTCCCGCCAAGGTCTGTTGCCGTAGTAACACCGGCCACAACAGCCAGCTGGCCAAAAGCCTTTAGGGTCGGCGCGTCCCCGGTCACGAAGGCCTTTTGCAGGCCAACCTGGCGAAGAGCCATCATCATGGCCTCCGGCCCCTTTAGCTCCCCTGTCGGGAAGCCATCGTCGCCGAGGGGAATGCCTGGATGATCGAGCCCTAGCCGCATGAGTCCAGCCTTTGCCAGGGCCGCTGAATTCACATTTGCGATATGATTGCTGGCGTGAAGTATGCCGACAGGTCGGGCCATGCTCACCTGATCCAGGTCGTGTCGGCTCATCCGTGCGGCACCGAAGTAGATGGGGTCAAAGCCCCAGCCGCCGATCGCTTGGTCTTCTGTGGTCGCTGCGGCCCGCTCGGACAGGGCGCTGATAACCGCCTCAATCCCGCGCCGACCTGGAACCACAGCTCCATCGGGGCCCCGGACATCGAAAACGCCGCAATATACGAAGCGCCAGACCGCACCAGCCGTGAGGTGGCTATGCCCCTCAATTAGCCCGGGGATCAGCACCTTGTCGGCGAATTGGTCGTCGATCTTGTGAGGTCCCCAGCCTGCTAGGTCTTCGAGGGGGCCGGCCCCTAGGATCCGTCCATCCCGCACAGCCACATGGGTCGCAATCGGATTTGCCGGGTTCAAGGTGTAAATGCGTCGTGTACGGAAGAGGGTAAAGGGCTGCATAGGGTCGACTATAGAATCAAAAGCGTTTGAATGCGTGGCGAATACATTTGGACCGGCCAGATCGACCCGTTAGCTAAAAATATGAATTCCGTTCACATCCATAAATTGAACTCAGCTTTTTGTTTCTAGGTTTCAAATTATTCCAATGGCGAATCCATCGCTTATTTTAAGCGCAAAAGCTGATATTTCTCTTTTAAAACAGGGCAATAAGACGCTGTCACAAAAGCGCAACCATAGTGTCATTCTAACTTCATTTGAGAGCGCTCTGCCCCCCCGGTTAGAAGTCCGCGCTTTAAGTGTTTTGGGGCGTCTGACCATCATGTGAGGGTCAACCGAGTGAAAGAGACTCTGACCAAATAAATGGTGGAGCTCGCAAGTCGGGCATGGGCGCCCCGTTCATGGGGGATTATCAATTGTCGAAGTCTTTGAGAGTGCGCGCGCTATGCGCCGCATCGTCGTCTGTGCTGGCGCTCGCCATCGGTTTTGCAGGGGCTGCGCACGCAGCTGATGCCACCGCAGCGGATGCTGGAACGTCCAGGCGGACCAGCGTCATCGAAGGCGATGTGGCAGAGGTGATCGTTGTCGCGCCGAAGAACGAAGCCGCGACCGTTGCGCCTGTAAAGTCCTCTCTGGCGGCCACTGAGCCGACAGCGGTTATCGACCGTGCGTTCATCGAGCAGAACACCCCCACCGTGGGTGACTACACCACGACGAGCGCCTTGGCCGTGTCCATGGTCAGCGCGGGCAATGCCAATGGCCCGGGTTCTACGGACGGTGCCAAGCTCTCCCTCCGCGGCGTGGCCGATGGCCAGTTCAACATTACCTATGACGGCGTGCCATGGGGTGACACCAACGGGCCGTCGCACCACGCCAACTCGTTCTTTCCGAACTCCACAATTGGCGGCGTCATCATTAACCGCGGTCCCGGCGACGCCATGGACATTGGTCAGGCGAGCTTCGGTGGTTCGCTGAACCTGTTCTCGCTGCCGGTTGAAAACCAAGCTGGTCTTCGCCAGAAGCTGACCGTCGGGAGCTGGAGCACTTGGCAGTCGGTGACGACCCTGGCTTCGGGTCCCATGGCTGCGTTCCATGATGCCAATGTCATCGCCAACTTCCAGGAATATGGCACCAAGGGTTATCTGACCAACAGCCCGTCCGGTGGCGACAACCAATACCTGAAGATGTCCTTGCCGGTTTCGGACAAGCTGACCGTGACGGCGCTCTATACGCGCAACGATGACCATTATTATCAGTCGGACATCAGCAATGGGACCATCGCTGAAATTGAAAAGAGCGGTCAGAAGAATTTCGCGCTCTGCAACGATGCTCGTTTCAGCTGCTACAAGGGCTGGAATTACACCAAGAAGATGACGGACTTCGAATATCTGAAAGAAGCCGGTGAATTCGGTCCAGGCATCCGCTTTGACAACACCACCTACAGCTACTGGTATTCGAACAAGACCCTGTCTGCGAACACTAACGACTATTCCACCCCCTTCGGCGCAACGGTGGGTGGTCCAACGGTCATCACCAATATTTCTGGCCTTGCCTATCCCGCCGGCGGTTTGGGCTACACAGCCAATAAGGTTGCGGGCATGGGCGGGTATTGGAAGCGCAACGAATATCGGGTCACCGGTGACGTGATCCACTTCACCAAAGACATCGGTCCTGGCGAACTGACCCTGGGCGGCATGTACGAAGTGGCGCACACCAAGCGCTTCACCTTCCAGATCGCTCTTCCAGTGGATGGCAGCGGTGTGACTGGCTACAGCACAGCCGACTATGGCACTCTGAAGGCCGCCAAGTTCCCGACGGTTCCCGCCGTTTCCGGCTGCTACGGCTATCCCCAGACGGTTGCGCCAGGAAAGCCCTATAACGGCATCTGTCAGACACCCCTCGACACCAAGTACAATGAGTACAGCGGCTGGCACTATTATCAGGTGTTTTCGCAATACGCCTGGAAGGTCAATGACCAGCTGACCATCACGCCCGGCGTGAAATACCTGAATTTCGAGCTTTTCATCCACGCGCCGGTCTTGAGCACGCTTCAGCCGCTCTATTTGGCCAAGACCTATGACAAGACCCTTGGCTTCCTGACGGCCAACTACCGGATCACGCCCTACTGGACCGCCTATGCCCAAGCCTCTCAGGGCTTCCTGGTGCCGAACATCGGCTCCATGTACGTGAACAATCCGAACTTCGCCTCGGTACAGCCGCAAGAGTCCATGGCCTACCAGCTAGGCACGGTCTATTCCCGCGGCAACCTCACCTTTGATGCGGACATCTACAACATCGACTTCCAGCATAAGCTGCAGTCGAACACGATCAACGATCCGACCAACCCACTGAACGGCCAGTCCTATTACACCAACTCTGGTGGGGCGACCTATCAGGGCATTGAAGGCCAGGCGACCTACGTCTTGGTCCCAGGATTTTCGGCCTTCGCCAATCTCAGCGTCAACAAGGCGGTGGGCAAGGATGACCCAATCAATCCAGGCGGCAATGGCAAGCAGCTAGCCGGTGCGCCCCGTTGGACCTCGGCGATCGGTCTGCGCTCGGAACGGCATGATGTGATTGTCGCTGATGACAGCCTCGTCCTGACCTTGGACAGCAAGTGGATTGGTCCGCAAATGTTGACGGCCGCTTCGGGGACATCGATCCCGACGGGTCTTATCAAGAAATGGGCCCAGGCCAACTTCGCCGCGACCTATCAGTTTGGCCAGTATGCCATTCAGGCCCAAATCCTGAACCTGGCAGACAAGCAGCCTTTGACCGGTATGAAGGGTAAGGCCTTAGTGGTGGGTACCAACCAGTTTGCCCTTACGTCGGCGCAAGGTGGGGCTGCGAACTCACCGCAATACCTGACGCCTCGCAGCTATCAGATCACCCTGAAGGCTGCGTTCTAGAGGCCAGTATCCCGAAACAAAGAGCCCCCCGTCAAAGTTGGCGGGGGGCTTTTTTATGCGCTGAGCTCTGACCCAACCACCCCGTGAAGCCAGGGCCTCAGGGGCGTGAAACCTAGGGGGCGATGCGCGCGGCAGTCAATTCGGCTCTGGCATCCTCGACCTCAGCTTGGAAGGCGGGAAGGACCATCAGACGGGTGATTACTGCCGTCGCCAGCACGTGTGAGGCTTGCACGTCTTTCGGAAAATGCACACCGCAGACCAGCCGGCTTTGCGCATAGTCATCTGAGCGGGCCAGAATGGCCTGCGCCCGGGAGGGGACGAGGTTTGCCAAAAGCTCACCCGCAGCCCAACCCATTGTCGCGTGTCCACTGGGGTAGCTGGTCTTTGGCGCACCCTTGTCGCAGGCCTCAAGCTGGGCTTCGGAACTCAGGTTTGGGTCAACTTCCCAAGGTCGTGGGCGATTAAAGACCTTCTTAGCTGCCTTAGCCGCCATGCTTTCTTCAGTCCTGAGATCGTCAAAGAGTTTCGCAGTCTTTGGCAGTCGCTCTAGATTAAAGTCTGCACCCAGAACGTCAGCAATGGCAGTGACATTTTCCACATCTGCATCGTGCTGAGCCCTGGCCAGTCGTTCCGGAGTTCTGGACGCTGCAATGGCACGAAGCTCGGCAAGCTCGGCCAGTGCCGCCGGTGATCCCTCAGCGGGCGGCGCTGCCAACAGAAGTCGTGCATCTACTTCACCAGCCTTGAAGAATTTTGACACGGGCACCGATTTGGTGGGGCCTTGCTGAGCACTCGCCTGGCTCGCCGCCAAGGTCAGGATAAGGCATAGGGTAAGGCTGTGGGATCGCATTGAATGTCTCTGCTCATGGCCGCCGCGCACCCTGCTGGGTGCCGGTCAATTAAAGGCAAGTGATAAGGTGCCGGTGACCGCCACAAGCCAAGGTTTGGCGACAGATGTGTGACGAAAATGCGACTGTTCCTAAACGGTGTCATCGCACTATCCCTTGTCAGCGATCGTGCAGAGTCTCGATGCGTCCACGAAGGCCGCCCCAAATGGCGAATACCATCAACCAGACGATGACTAGGGGGGCACCAAGCAGATTGTTCATGGCTCCACCGGGTTCAAAGAAGCCTGGCCAACCAAAGATGGTGACCGTTTCAAAAGCCTGTTCGATGAAGGTTATCAAGCCAAGACCACCAAGCCAAATTGGCAACCCGGCCTCGCCACGTAATGCGAGTAGGGTCACAGGGGCGAGCATCGGCATGGTTTGGCCGGTCAGTACTGGGCCCCAATAGATCCCGACATCCAACACGGTGCGCGCTACCGAAGGGTCCAGCCGGTCAGGGTGGAGAGAAAGCCCGCCCCAAAAATAGGTTTGAACGGCGTTGGTGACTCCAAGCCCAGTGGCTCCAATAAGGAAAATGTCACTGTGAGGTGCCGGACGGCGGCTTTCCCTGCCATCGGCGGCAATTAGGGGCCCGACCACCCTGGCGTAACTGGCCGATTGAGATCTCTGCGCGCACCTTAAGATTGAAAATCCTCTATTTGTGTTTTCTGCATACTGTCATGCGTTTATTATTTTTCCTGATATTTCAGATTGTTAATGCCAATTTACGACGATGGGCATTGCAACCGTCGGCGCTGAATGTGACGGTTTTGATTCCGGTGGTGTGTCACTCTTGCCTGTGACCGGCTCCAGAACGTGACTTAGACCAAATAGCAACTCCATCTTTTCCAGCGCATCGACGCGTTTCGAGCGACCTAGATTGATGAGAGCTGAAAACAACTAGGGGAGGGAATTGATGAAAAAAAACTGGCATCTATCGGCCGGCGTTGCTGCTCTATCGATATTTGGAGCAGGCGTTTCAGCCGCTTCAGCCGCCGATGCGGTCAACCCAAATAGTCAGGTGACGACAGTTGAAGATCTGGTGGTGACCGCGTCACGCCGAGAGGAAAAACTGCAAGACGTCGCCATTACCGTCCAAGCGATTTCGGGCCAGAGCCTGAAAGATCTGGGCATTACAGATTTCCAGAAGCTGCTGAACTTCACGCCTGACGTTCACGCTGCGGGCCGAGGCCCCGGACAGAATACTGTCTATATTCGTGGCCTTTCCACCGATACCGCGTCGATCCTGATCGGTGGCTCGGCAGGCACCAACCCGAATGTCGCGGTCTATCTCGACGACGTTGCAGTCTCGATGCCGGTGCGCAATCTCGATGTTTACGCAGCCGACCTGGAGCGCATCGAAATTCTGAAGGGCCCGCAAGGCACACTCTTCGGAGCCAGCGCCATGGGTGGCGCGGTGCGTTACATCACCGCCAAACCAGATCTCACGGAATACCATGCGGGTTTCACCGGCAGCTATTCTGTGACCAAGAGCGGCGACCCGAGCGCCTCGGGCCAAGGCTTCATCAATGTGCCGATCATTGCAGACCGACTGGCGGTGCGCCTGGTCGTCTACAGCGACCACAAAGGCGGCTATATCGACAACATTGCCGGCACGTATCAGATGCCGCTTACGTCTCCTGGATTCCGGGGCAGGCCAGGCTTTGCAAACATCTCGCGCCCGGTCGTCAACAACGGCCCCCTGGTCAAGCAGAACTTCAACACAGCAGACTATCAAGGCGTTCGCCTTGCGGCCGCATTGAAGATCAACGACGACTGGAGTTTTGAGGCGCAGCACCTCTCCCAGACCCTAAACACTGAGGGCGTGTTCGACTATGATCCCACCTTGGGCGATCTGAAGGTCAAACGCTTCAATCCCGACAATTTGCAGGATAAGGGCGACGTCTCGGCCTGGACCCTAAAGGGCCGGTTGGGCCAGCTCGACGTGCTCTACACGGGTGGATATATCAACCGCCAGGCCGTCCAAAACACCGACTATACGAACTACTCATCCTCTGGCCCGTACGCCGTCTATTACAACTGCGACTATGCGGCCTACACCCATGCTTGGGGTGGTTCTGCGACCCTTCCGGCAACGGCGGCCTGTCATAACCCCAAGAACCACGTCTATAACAAGACGCGGAACACGCGCTTCACCGAAGAGTTCCGTGTTGCGACTCCTGCTGAAAATCGCTTGCGCGCAATCGGCGGGCTCTATTTCGACAAGGATTACATCTATAGCCAAGACCACTTTGCCTATGAAGGCTCCCGTGAGTCTGGCTTCCCGTCTCAGAACAATCCTCTGACCACGGTGACGACGATTGATCGTAATATCACCGACCCGACCGTTCAGTTCATCAACGACATCACCCGGTCTGATCGGCAAATCGCGGTGTTCGGGGAGGTAGCCTACGATATTATCCCTGAGAAACTGACCCTGACGGTTGGTGGTCGTTATTACGATCAAAAGGTCACCATTGCGGGCGGCGCAAGCTTCGGCAGCCGGTTCAGTCAGTTGGCGGACCATGGGCGTCCGGTTGAAGGTCCGCTGTTCACGCCAAAGACCGAGAAAGGCTTCATCCCCAAGGTCAATCTGACCTATAAGCCCCAGCCCGGCGTGATGATCTATGGCACCTATTCGGAAGGCTTCCGTCCAGGCGGCTTCAACCGTGGCGGTGGCACCCCGGCTTCTGCGGGCGGCGATCCGACCTTCAAAGTTCCGGTCTCCTACGGCACCGACACCGTCAAGAACTACGAAATCGGGTGGAAGACCCAGATCTTCGACAACAGCCTGCAGCTGAACGGTTCGGCCTTCTACATCCAGTGGGACAACCTGCAGTCTCAGGTCTACCGGCCAAAGGATTCCTTCCTGACCTTCGTTCAGAACGCCGCTGACGCCGAGATCAAAGGCTTCGAAGGCAGCATGATTTGGCGTGGTGTCCCGGGGCTCACGGTCAATGCCGCAGCCGCCTATACCCATGGTGAGCTCACCCGGGTCACTAAGGGTGTGTCCAACCTGCGACCTGTTGGCAGCCAACTGGCTCTAACTCCGGAAGTGCAGGGTAACCTCGGTGTCCGTTACGAGCGTGAACTCGGTGATGGCATGGATGGCTATGTCCGGGCTGATGCCCAGGCTGCTGGGCGCATGCTGTCGACCATTGACCGCGGCGCAGACGCCTTCGGCAATCCGCTCCAAGGCGACTTCCATCTCAAGGCGCATCAAACCGTTGACGCTGGAATTGGGGTTATCAAGGACAACTGGACGATTGAGCTCTATGGCGAAAATCTCTCCGATACGCGTGCGCAACTCTACGCCAATGCATCGGACCGAGTTCTGCGGATCACCACCAATCGGCCCCGCACGATCGGTGTAAGGTTCTCGTCGAAATACTAGTCGGACTCATCAGCGAGCCATGCCGGAGGACATCATATCCTCTGGCATGGTGGCGCTGCGCGACGACTGGGGCTAACCCTTGAGTATGCAAGACCAAACCGAAGCCACCCAAACAAATCTCGCCACGGAAGAGGCGCGAAAGCGGCTCCAATCTGGCGATCTAGTGGGTGCGTTCCAACTGACCCAAAGTGTCCTGGCAAGCGACCCCGCTGACCCAGAGGCTCTGTACATCGCTGCCGTCTGCTTACGTCACCAATCCAAGCCAGAGGATGCTCTGGAGGTGCTCGACAAGCTGTTGGCTATCAAGCCAGGCTATGGGCGGGCCCATCAAGAGCGCGGCTATTGCCGCCGGGCCATGGGAAATATTGACCTCGCCGTGCAAGCCTTTGAGCGCGCGACGGCTGCAAATCCAGGCCTAATGGCCAGCTGGAATGCGCTGGCCGATCTGCATGAAACGGCCGGGCACCAGGGGCGGTCTGCCGCCGCTCGGGCTCAGGCTAAATGGCTCTCAGGTCTGCCGCCAGAGCTCGTAAGCGTCATCAGTTTTCTCCACGAGGGGCGACTCTACAAGGCCGAGCGGCTGTGCCGGGCCTACTTGCAGACCCATGGTCATCACTTTGAAGCCATGCGGCTACTGGCCGAAATCGGGGTCCAGTCCCATGCCATGGAGGAAGCGGAATTCCTGTTGGAGAGCTGTGCTGTCCTTCGCCCCGACTACCTGCCGGCTCGATTTGATTACGTAAAATTGCTCAATAGGCGGCAAAAATTTGAGCAGGCTTTGAAGGAAGCCGAGGCGATTGGTCCAATTGCCCAAGGTAGCCCGCAATTCAAACTTCAATACGCAAACCAACACCTGGCGGTCGGGAATTTCGATAAGGCCCTATCGCTCTATGATGAATTACGCTCTGAAGTTCCGGGCGATCCCATCATCTCATTGACCCACGGCCATGCCCTTAAGACCGTCGGACGTCAGGACGAGGCTGTGGCGGCCTATCGTCGTTCCTATGAGCTTCGACGCGACCTTGGGGACGCCTATTGGAGCCTGGCAAACCTCAAGACCTACAGGTTTAGTGCCGAAGAGATTGCACAAATGCGGTCAGCTGAAGCCGCCATCGAGACCTCGCTCTTTGATCGCTATTCGCTCTGTTTCGCCTTGGGCAAGGCGCTCGAAGACAGGGCCGAATATGCAGAGTCCTTTGCCTATTATGAGCGGGGAAACCAGCTCAAGCGCGAGGAACTCAACTACAGCGCAGATCGCATGCAGGCCGATTTGGCGGCGCAAGCCAGGCACGGCACGCGCCAATTGTTCGCCGCCCATCAAGGCGCTGGCTGCCCAGCGCCAGACCCCATCTTCATCGTAGGGCTTCCCCGGGCCGGCTCAACCCTGCTCGAGCAGATCCTCGCCTCCCACTCTCAGGTTGACGGCACGATGGAGTTGCCAAACATCCTGGCGTTAGCTCACAAGTTGGACGGTCGCCGGCGGGTTGATGATGAAGCCCTTTATCCCGCTAATCTGTCTGAGCTATCGGCAGACGAGCTATGCGCGTTCGGAGAGGCCTATATTCGCGATACCGCCATCCTCCGTAAGGGTGCGCCGTTCTTCATCGACAAAATGCCCAATAATTTCAGGCATATCGGTCTCATCCACCTGATCTTGCCCAATGCCAAGATTATTGACGCCCGCCGCGAACCCATGGCGTGCTGCTTCTCCGGTTTCAAGCAGCTGTTTGGTGAGGGCCAAGACTTCACCTATGGCCTGCCTGAGGTGGGTCGATACTATCGTGACTATGTCGACCTCATGGCTCACTGGGATGAGGTGCTGCCTGGTCGTGTGTTACGTGTGCAATATGAGGATGTGGTCGCAGATCTTGAAACTCAAGTTCGACGTATCCTCGATCACTGCGGTCTGGCGTTCGAACAAGGCTGTGTCGATTTCCACGCGACAGAGCGGGCGGTTCGCACAGCGAGCTCTGAGCAGGTTCGCCAACCTATCTTCCAAAGCGGCCTCGACCAGTGGCAGAATTTTGAACCCTATCTCGCACCTCTGAAAGAGGCGCTTGGCGACCTGGTTGTCGCTGAAACCAACCCAAGGAGACCCCTCTGACCCAAGCCACCGATGCTGCGCCGGTCTCCGAGCCCTCATCCTTGACCCGATGGTATGTTCTGGCACTCATGTGCCTTGGCTATGCGATCAACATCGCTGACCGCTATGTGGTCACCACGGTGATGGAGCCTATGCGGCTCGAGCTACACCTCACGGATAGTGGGATTGCCTTCCTGACTGGTATTCCGCTTGCGGTGTTTTACGTCACCTTGGGTATTCCACTTTCTTGGCTCGCAGATCATGCCAACCGCAGAAACATTCTGGCGGCAGCCTTGGTGTTGTGGTCTGGGATGACGGCGTTGTGCGGGGTCTCGCAGAACTACCTTCAATTCATGTTGGCGCGGATCGGTGTCGGGGTCGGTGAGGCTGGGGGCACGCCGCCGGCCAGTTCGATCATTGCTGATAATTTCACAGCGGCGCGACGTCCGATGGCCATGACGGTCTTTGCCCTCGGTGCCCCGCTGGGGGCCTGGATGGGGGCGGACATGGCTGGCGCAGTGGCTAACCTCTATGGCTGGCGGTCGGCGTTTCTGGTTCTGGGTGTCCCAGGGCTTATATTGGGGGTGCTGGTCTTCCTAACCTTGAAGGAGCCCGTGCGAGGCAGCCTCGATGCCAGTGATCAGACCGCCAAGCCGACCTTTGCGCAGTCCATGGCTTTCCTTTGGAAACAGAAGGCCTATTTCCATGTCTGCATGGGTGGTGGCGTCTCGGCGCTTTGGGGCTGGGGACTGATCTGGTTCACACCGACCTTTCTGCAGCGGGCTTATCACCTCAATGTCGGCCAAGCCGGTGCCGTCGTTGGCCCGATACATTTGATTGCTGGAACCCTGGCGATTGTCGGCATGGCTTGGTTGTTGTCGCGCCGAACATTTGACGATCCGCGTCGGGTCTGTTGGTTGGTTGCAGTCGGGGTCGGTCTTTCCACCATCCCTTCTTTTTTCGCCTTCTACACGCACGAACTCTGGGTCGCGCAATTGATGTTCTGGCTCTTCATCCCGGCCATCTATTTCTACATCGGCCCGGCCATGGCCCTGATTCAAAACCTAGCTCCGGCCAAGATGCGCGCGACATTCATTGCCGTGTCCCTGCTGGTGGCAAATATCTTGAATTTGATAGTGGCTCCCCAAGCGGTTGGCTTCATGAGCGATCATTTCGCTGGACCGGCGGGAGCCGATGCAGAGTCCTTGCGTCTCGCCCTGTTGATCCTTGCGCCTACCGGTTTCTGGGCCGCCTATCACTATTGGGCCGCAGCCAAGACCATTATCGCCGAACAAAAATTGGCCATCGGCTATGTTTAGGCCGGCCTTGGCGCTAAAGACTTGGGTGGCGACCGTAGCCCTTCTTTGCATGGCAGTTGGGGCCTCGGCGCGCGAAATCGCGCCCAGCCAGCCGGGAGTCGATGCGCCGGAGCTTGCAAAGCTGGGTGCCTATGCCGTTGGGGTACGCACGCTCGTCTTCACCCAGACCGGGCAACCCAACGTCCTAGCGCCTGTCTCCGCGACTGGCACCTTGCCCTTGCAAGACCGGGTCTTGACCGTCGACATCTGGTATCCAGCTCACCCGGCCAAGGGTGCGAAACCGGCTAGCTACAGCGATGTGCTGCCAGCTGAGCCGCCTCATTCACCGGTGCCTTTTACGACCCCTGGTTTGGCCGTTCGCAATGCCCCGGCGACAGCGGGCTCCTTTCCATTGGTGATCGTCTCGCACGGCTACAGCGGAACCCCAGCCGGGATGAGCTGGCTGACCGAGAACCTTGCGTCCAAGGGCTATGTGGTCGCCGCGATCCACCATCGCGATCCCGACTACAGCTCTAGAGACCAGTTCGTTGAACCTCTCATGCGGCGCCCCCTGGATATTGCCTTCGTGGCAAGGCAACTGCTGGCGTCTAAGGATCCTGCCCTTGTCGCTGCCGATAAGGTCCGCCTTGCTCTTGTTGGCTATTCCATGGGCGGTTACGGGGTTCTGACCGCCGCTGGGGCAGGTTTGGATGCTATGGGCGGACCAGCGACGTCTGTTCCTGGCGGCGCGATGAAGCCCTTTGTCCGCGGTGCCGTTCGGGCTGCGGATATTCGAGTACCAGGTGTTCGGGCGGTGGTTGCCATTGCACCCGCCGGCACGGGTTTCAATGCCTGGGGTGCCTCGGGCCTTGCCGACATCACAGCGCCGCTGTTGATCATTGGCGGTGATCGCGACCGCACGGTCGGGTTCCCAAACGGTATTCGTCCGATCTTTGATCAGGCCAAAGGCTCTGATCGTTATCTCTTGGTGTTCCAAAATGGCGGCCACGCCATTGGCATGACCGGCGCGCCGTCGACCATGCGTAGTGCCCTTTGGGACCTTGATTGGTTTGAAGACCCAGTGTGGCGTCACGACAGGATCATGGCCATAGAGCAGCATATGATCACCGCCTTCTTAGATCGGTTCGTGAAGGGCGATGAGAGCCGGGCATCCTATCTCGACACCGATGTCGCCGTCTCGAATGCAGCGGTTTGGCCTAAGGACGGCCCCGCCAAGGGCTATGACGTGATCAGCCCCGGCGGGCCCGGTGCCACCTGGAAAGGGTTTCGCAAAAATCACAGCGACGGCCTTGAGCTTCATCACAAAGCGGCAGGCACCTAGGGCATCGTACCGATGCCTATGCAGGTCAGATTCTCGAAACGGCTCCGAAGTGGCGCGTTTGATCGTCACGCTTTGACATCAATGCGGTCAATTGCTGCTCTCAGACTTGCACCGATGACCGAGGCCTTCTCCTTCAGGGCATCGTTCGCGATTGCCGCCATAGACGCAACAGGGTCCACCGCGGCGACTTCGGTTCGCCCAGCGCCCACATCCTGCACGATGACATTGCAGGGCAACATAATGCCGACCTTGTTCTCCAACTGTAGAGCTTCAAACGCCATGCGTGGATTACAGGCACCGAGGATCGTGTAGGCCCGGAATTCTTCTCCAATCTTCGCCTTCATGGTCTGCCGTACGTCGATCTCGGTGATGACGCCAAAGCCTTCTTCCATCAGTGCGGACCGCGTCGCTGCCACGACTTCGTCGAACGGTCGCGCGACGGTCTTCGCATAATAGTATGCCATTGAAGTCTGCTCCTTAGGGCTTAGGTTCGTCGTCTCGGGTGATGGGAATTTTCAGGAATACACGGCCGGAGTGCGACGCATCCGGCATGGCTCCGCCGCGGATATTCACTTGCAAGGACGGCAGGATGAGGGTGGGTGCTGCCAGCGTCGCATCGCGAGCTTGGCGCATAGCGACGAAGGCGTCCTCGGTTATGCCTTCGTGCACGTGAATATTCCGATCACGTTGTTCAGCGACCGTGCTCTCCCAGCTGAATTCGTTGCGGCCAGCTGGAAGATAGTCATGGCCGACGAAAAGACGCGTCTGCGGTGGGAGGGAAAGCAACTTCTGGATCGACCTATAAAGGACCCGGGCATCACCGCCTGGGAAATCGGCCCGCGCAGTGCCGTAGTCGGGCATGAATAGAGTATCACCGACGAAAGCCGTGTCGCCGATCAGATAGGTGAGGTCAGCTGGGGTATGTCCTGGGGTATGGGCAACACCGATTGTCATGACCCCAAGCGGCAACTCGTCGCCTTCATTCAGCAGATAATCGAATGCCCGTCCGTCGTCCTCAACCTCGTTCGCCTCGAAGACCTGAATGAATGTCTTTTGCACCTCCACGATGTGGGAGCCGATAGCGATTTTCGCGCCTGTCCGACGGCGGATGTAGTCGGCGGCTGTGAGATGGTCTGCGTGGGCGTGGGTCTCTAGAACATATTTTAGATCGAGCCCGCGGTCCGCCACCGCCGCCAGGATAAGGTCGGCTGATGAGGTGGAGAGGCGCGCCGCCTTCGGCTCGAAATCCAGCACCGGATCGATGATGGCCGACACCTTGGTGGCAGGGTCGCTGACCAAATAGCTGACTGTAGAGGTCGCGCGGTCGAAGAAGGCTTGTACGTTGGGTTGCATGGAGAACTCCGCTTCGGGCTCTACACATAAGGAGTTGCTAAATTAGTACAAGCTAATATATAAACATGACATGCTTGATCTCACCAAAATCGACATCACACAGTTTGAAGCTAACGCTGGGGCGGCCGCTAAGTTGCTTCGCGCCCTAGCGAACGAGCGCCGACTGATGATCCTTTGCCAGCTAACCGAGGAAGAACGGTCAGTGAGCCAGCTCTTGCCGCTGGTTGGACTCTCTCAGTCGGCGCTGTCTCAGCACCTTGCGGTGCTGCGAGAAGAGAGAGTCGTGGCCACACGCCGTGAGTCCCAGGTCGTCTGGTATCGGATCGCCGATCCGGCCGCCTTGAAGGTGGTATCAACCCTGGCTGAGATTTTTTGTCCTCCGGAGGCCCAGAACCATGACCGCTGAGTTGAAATCCCTGCCTGCCATCGAGGTTGCTGAGCGCCTCAGGACGGGCCAAGCCGTGCTGATCGATATCCGTGAAGCCGATGAATTCGCCCGTGGGCATGTACCAGGAGCCTTGTCGCGCCCCTTGTCTACCTTCGAAGTTGAGCACCTGAAGATGGAGCCCGCGACAGACGCCGTCTTCACCTGCCGGTCAGGCATGCGGACTGAGGCCAATTGCGATCGACTGGCTGCAGCCGTCGCGGGCGAGGCCTTCGTTTTACAGGGTGGCCTCGATGCCTGGGCGCTTGCAGGCCTACCGGTGAAGGCAGACCAAAAGGCTCCGTTGGAAATGATGCGGCAGGTGCAGATCACCGCAGGCCTGCTGGTCTTGATCGGCGTGCTGCTCGGGTACATCGTACATCCCGGCTTCTTCGGGCTCTCAGCCTTCGTGGGCGCAGGCCTGACATTCGCCGGCACTACCGGCTTCTGTGGCATGGCCCGCCTCCTGCAGGCCGCTCCCTGGAACCGGCCAGTCAGAGCTTAAAACCGATGGACCTGCCCCTAGCAAGTTACGGCATTGCCGCACTCGGTGGCACTCTGATCGGGCTGCTGCTTGCGGTATTCGGTGGCGGCGGATCAGTGCTCGCCACTCCGCTGCTGATCTATCTTGTCGGTTTGCGTGATCCTCATACCGCCATAGGAACTGCGGCGGCCGCAGTGGCCGTGAACGCCCTCATTGGGCTCGCTACTCAAGCTCGGGCCGGGACGGTAAAGTGGCCTTGCGCCACCGTCTTCGGTGGTGCGGGGTTAGCCGGGTCGCTGATCGGGGCCCACTTCGCGAAACTGGTGAACGGGCAGGTGCTGCTTACTTGGTTCGGTTTCGCCATGGCGGCGGTTGCAGTCTCGATGCTGCTCCCTCAAGGAGGTCAAGGCGACCCCGACGTGCGGCTCAGCCGCGCGCTCACGCTCAAGCTTGCGCCCATAGGACTGGTTGTCGGCTTTGCCGCAGGATTCTTCGGGATTGGTGGCGGTTTCCTGATCGTACCCGGCCTCATGGCGTCGACCGGCATGACCCTCGCTCATGCTGCGGCGTCTTCGCTGGTCTCAGTCGTCCTCTTCGGCGCCGCCACGAGCACGAGCTATGCCGCCTCTGGCCTAGTGGATTGGCCAGTCTTCGCGGCGCTTGTCGTCGGCGGTGGCGTTGGTGTCTTGGCGGCAAGGCCCGTCGCACAGGTACTGTCGAGGCACACTTTGTTAGGCCGCCGGCTGTTTGCCTCCATGGTCTTGGCCACCGCAGCCTATGTCATCTGGCACTCGATTATGTGAATGGCGAAACAGCCGCAAACAACGGACTGATCAAACTTAGGACAGAGACCGTGAGACCGGTCGGTCTACTGAATGAGTTCTGGCTCTAGATCTCGACTCTTCCTGTGGTCGCTGCAAACCGTCCCAAGACCCAAGTCCGGAAGTGCGAGATTACGGGGTCGCCGAGGTCCTCAGCGTGGAATTTGAGATAATAGCCATAGCCATCTTCTATCACCGTTGGGAAGGGCTGGACGAGGCGCCCGTCGGCGAGTTCATCGGCGAACATGTCCACATCGGCCAGGGCGAGACCACCGCCTGAAATCGCATATTGCACGGCCGATATGGCCGTATCAAAGGCAAGGCCCTTTTCGGTATTGGTGGCGAGGCCCAGTTGCGTCGCAAACAGGCTCCAGAGCAGGCTCCGCGGTTCGCTCTCCAATTTTACGTGAAGCAAGTCCTGCTCGTTTAGGAACTCCGCCAGGGTCTTGCCTTCAGCCAGCTTGGCCACTTCCGGGGCGCAGACTGGCGTCACACGCACCATCCAAAGAAGGTCGGTCACCCGGTCATCCACCGAGGGCCGATCATAGACGATGGCCACGTCCAGATCCTGCTCCGGCAATCCTGTCACAGAACTGGAGGAGACATCCAACATGACGTCAGGAAACTCTCGCCTGAAATCCCGCAACATTGGCAATCCCATCTGTTGCAGCAGGGAAGGGGGCATATGGACGCGCAGGGTGCGTCCTCGGGTGTCTCCGCCCTGAACAGCATTTAGAGCCTGCTCCAAGCGGTCAAAAGACTTCCGCACCACCGGCAAGAGGGCCGCACCCGCCTCCGTCAGGGCAAGGCGGTAAGGTTTGCGCTCAAGCAGTTGTCGACCGAGCAGATCTTCCAGGCTGATGACGTGGCGGCTGAGCGCGCTCTGGGACACATGCAAGGCCTGAGCGCCGGCGGTGAAGCTCAGATGCTGCCCCACAGCGTCAAAGGCACGCAGGGCGTTCAGCGGCAGCCACCGACGATTTATCAGGGTCGTTCTGCTGTCGCCCGCCATTGAGATTCCGCCTATGCCTTTGCCATTCTCGCGACCTGCTAACTTGGCGCCCTTGCTCGCCTGCGCAAAGCGAAAGAATATCGAATAGTCGCATGAGGATTTGCGATGTGTTCGACCGTGGCCCGCGTGCCATGGTCCGGCACGTATCAGGAGGATTCATGAGCGATCTGCGGGCAATTGAGGCGATGCTTGGGGTCAGACGCCCAGGACACAGCTTACCGCAGGGTCTCTATAATGATCCCACAGCCTATGATTTTGATTTACATGCGATTTTTGCCCGTCACTGGATGCTGGCCGCCTTCGAGGTCGAGCTTCCCAAGCCTGGTGCCTATGTAACATTTTCCGTCGGGCCGTGGCCGGTTGTCATCCTGCGCGACCGCAGTGGTAACCTGCGGGCCTTCCACAATTCCTGTCGCCACCGGGGCAGCCTGATCTGCCCTGCGGGCTCAGGCTCTGCGGCGCGACTGGTGTGCCCTTATCACAAGTGGACCTATGAGCTCACCGGTGAGCTGGTTCATGCGGGTCGGATGCCCGAAGACTTTGATCTGAGCGCACACAGCCTAAAACCCGTGCGGCTCGAGACCCTAGCCGGGGTCATCTATATTTGCCTTTCAGACGCCCCCCCAGATTTTGCGCCCTTTCGGGAGGCCTTCGCCCCCCTGCTAGAGCCCCACGATCTGGGCAATGCTAAGGTCGTTTTCGAATCCACTCTTGTGGAAAAAGCCAATTGGAAATTGGTGATGGAGAATGCCCGGGAGTGCTATCACTGCCCGTCAAGCCATCCGGAGCTCTCCGTGACCTTTCCCACGGGGACGTCGGCCCATTTTGACTATGGCGAAGACCAGCACGCAAAGGCCTTCGATGCGCGCATGGATGCCATCGGCTTGCCGCGCGGTCCGGTCGAAGGGGCGTGGTGGCAGGCCATGCGGTTCCCCTTGAACGAGGGCTGTGTGTCTATGACCCTGGATGGCCAGCGCTCAGTGTCTAAGCTGATGTGCCCGACGGGCGATGGGGATATCGGCTCCCTGCGTTGGGCGTTGGAACCTAACAACTTCTGCCATGCCACAGGCGACTTCGTGTTCATCTTCAACGCCATGCCCAGTGGCGTGAACGAGACGATCGTCACGGGAAAATGGCTGGTGCACAAGGACGCCCAGGAGGGTGTCGACTATGACCTTGAGACCCTGACTGCGCTCTGGGATCGCACCAATCTGCAGGATCGCGATCTGGCCGAAACCAATCAGTTGGGGGTTAATTCGCTGGGCTATACCCCCGGCCCCTATTCCCCAGAGGCTGAGTCACTGTTGGTTCGCTTCACCGACTGGTATTGCAAAACGGCGCAAGCCTTCATCGACCAAGCCAAGAGCACAGCTAAGTGAGCGACAAGCCCGGATTACACCTGGAAACCCTGGCCATCAGCCACGGCTATGATCCTCAGTCGGGACAGGGGGCCGCCAAGCCGCCGATCTACGCCACGTCCACCTTTGTCTATCGTTCGGCCCAGCAGGCCAAGGATATCCACGAAGCGTTCTTTGATGGCCCAGATACCGACGGTGCACGCCGCATTGCCGGCGAGCCGCAGGCCTATATCTATGGCCGTCTAGGTCATCCAAATCTGACCATGGTCGAAGCAAGGCTTTGTGCCCTGGACCGCGGTGAGGACAGCGCGGTGTTCAATTCGGGTATGTCGGCGATTACCACCACCCTGATGACCTTCGTCCGCCCTGGGGATACCATCGTTCATTCCCAGCCGATCTATGGCGGCACCGACAACTTTCTACATAATGTTTTGCCGGAATTCGGCGTTTCCCCCTTCGGCTTTGCGGATGGCTTGAGCGAGGCTTCCATCCAAGATGCCCTTGACCGCGCGATGGCGCACGGACCTATCGGCGTCATCTGGTTAGAGAGTCCGGCCAATCCTACCGCGGCCATTGTTGATATTGCACTGGTGGCGCGGCTTGCCAAAGCCGTCGAGGACAAGCAGGGCCGCAAGCCGATCATCGTGGTGGACAACACCTTCCTGGGGCCTCTGCTGCAGTCGCCTTTGGCTGAGGGGGCGGACCTATGCATGACCTCGCTGACCAAATATTGCGCTGGCCACTCTGACATGTTGGCTGGTGGCGTCTCAGGCTCGAAAGAGCTTATTGCCAGTCTCAAGATCATGCGCACCTTGAAGGGTGCCCACCTTGATGCCCAGACGGCTTGGCTATTACTACGCTCCTTCGAGACCCTGCCGCTGCGGACCGAGCGCGCCTGCTCCAACGCCCTGAAAATCGCCAGCTATCTGCGCGAGCACCCTAAGGTCGCAGGGGTTACCTATCTCGGCTTCCGCGACGAACCTGAGGCTGTCGCCCTGATGGCGCGCCAATCTCGGGGCACCGGCTCGACCTTTTCTGTACGCCTCAAGGGCGGAGAGGCCGAATGCTTCCGGTTCTTAGATCGCCTGCAAGTCATGCGCTTGGCGGTCAGTCTCGGTGGCACCGAGACCCTGATCTGCCACTCCGCCACAACCACGCATTACAACGTACCCAAGGCCAGCCGTGAGGCTGCCGGGATCACCGATGCCACAATGCGCCTATCGGTGGGTCTTGAGCATCCCGACGATCTGATCGCAGATCTGGAACAGGCCCTGGACGCCGTCTGATGCCACCTAATTTCGATGGGATCGACCGCGCTGCCATTAATGGGAAGCTGCCGAGGCCAGAGCGCACAGTTCAGGTTCTGATCATTGGCGCGGGCTCTGCCGGAACCGCCGCTGCGATCAGAGAGGCCAAATTGGGCGCAGAGGTTCTGCTGGTTGACGAGAATCCGGTTTCCGCCAGTCTCATGGGCCTCGATACGCCGCTCTATTTCGGCGGCCGCATGACCACGGCGGTTCAGCGGCAAGAGCGTATGATCGAGCAGATATTTGCCTCCAATCCGGCGTTAGAAGAGGCATTGGAACTGGGCGTAGACGTGGCGCTTGCCACCTATGCCTGGGGGGCTTTCGTCAATGGCTCCGGGCTCGCCGCCATGCCCCAGCCTGTGGTCGGACTGGCCAATGAAGAGCGGGCCTGGTTGGTGGGGTTCGATAAGCTGATCCTGGCGACAGGTGCGCGAGATATTCCCATGGCTTTCCCTGGCTGGGACCAGCCTGGCGTCATGGGGGCAGGGGGGTTTGCCGCCCTCGTGGATCGCTACAACGCTTTTGCAGGACAGCGGGTCGTTGTTTTGGGGTCAGGAGAGCTTGGTCTCAAAACGGCAAGCTTGGCGCGGGCCAAGGGTTTGGAGGTCGTTGCGATTGTCGAGGCCTTGCCGCAAGCCCAGGCTATGGTTGGCTCTGACCTCGCCGACATACCCCTGCTGACCGGCCAGGTGATCCACAGTGCCCAGGGCGGCCTAAATGGTGTGGAGCGCATATCGGTTGGCCCCGTTGGCGGACCTATCACCGACCTCGCCTGTGATACCGTGGTGATCAGCATTGGCATGGCACCTGCCATCGAACTCCTGAATGCAGCGGGCGGCGGTCTGACCCTAGACAGCCAGCGTGGTGGCCATGTTCCGATCTTGATCGGCGAGGGCGCGACAACCCTGCCTAATGTCTTCGTCACCGGCGATTGCGGGGGCCTCGGGACGGCACAGGACAGCCAGTCCTACCAGATGGCTTGGATGCGCGCCTTGCTAGGTATCGGCGATGGACAGGTGATTGTCTGCCAGTGCGAAGAGGTGACGCGCTCTGACCTGCTAGGTGTGCAACCGCCCAACTATCTCCAACGCCCAGAAAAGCTCGCTGGCCGCGATGTTCATACCTTGCTTGCGGACGGCCCGATCAATCAGGATCAAATCAAACGCCTGACCCGTGCCTGTATGGGGGCCTGCCAAGCGAGGCGGTGTCGTGAACAGGTAGCCCTGACCTTGGCCTGCGCCACCCAGTCTGCGCCGATCCCCTTGGCCGGGTTCCGCGCACCAGTTCGCCCTCTGCCGCTCAAGGTCCTGGCCGATTGGGACGAGGCGGCGGCCATGACCACCGGGTGGGACGTTTGGTTCGGTATTCCCAGTCAGTGGGTGCCCTATGTGGATATCGGTACCGAGCGTGAAGCCGCGCAGATGGTTACCTTCAGCGAAGACCCAGCATGACCGGTAAAGGCGCATCGGTGGTCATCGTGGGTGGTGGCGTGACAGGGCTAAGCTCTGCCTGGTGGCTGGCTCGCGCGGGCTGCGACGTGCTGGTGCTGGATAAGGGTATTGTTGGGTGGGAGGCTTCAGGCCGCAATGGTGGCGGGGCCTCTCACTATCACTCGCCGCTCTATGCTGAGGAGCAGCGGCTTTGGCCGCTCATGGATGACCTGCTGGGATATCCCACGGAATACCGCCGCGAGCGGGTGATCGTTGCCATGAGCCCCGCGCAACTTGCGTCCTATCATAAGATGGCGGCGAATTTTAACGCGCTCGGCTATGCCGCCGATCATATTGACAGTCGGCAAGCCCTAGAGCTCGCCCCCCTGGTGAGCCCGCAAAATCTGGGTGGCATTCATGTCAAATTCGGTGGACACGCCAATCCTCAGCGCACGGTACAAGCCTATGCCTGGGCCATTCAAGACTTGGGCGGCAAGATCATCCAGAACTGCGCCGTCACCGGGTTTCAAACTCAAGGCGGCAAGGTCGTTTCAGTAGACACAGCACAGGGCACTTTTGGCTGTGACGCCGTGGTCGTGGCTGCTGGCCCGCAGTCAGCCATGCTATTAGAGAAACTCGGGATTAGCCTGCCCCTGGCGGCGGCTCGCGCTGAAATGATCGTCACCGAACCCGCGCCACTCATGGCCATAGGCGGCGTTGACGGCAACGGCCTCTACGGCCGCCAAACCCTGCGGGGCAATCTGGCCTATGGGGGCGGCCCCCATGAGTGGCTGGAGGTCAGCGCCACGGGCCCGGCAGCTCGTCCGACCACGCCGCTAATGCGCAACCTTGCCAAGCGGGTCGCCGAACTTCTGCCTAGCGCCGCTCACCTGCGCGTCATCCGCAGCTGGGCCGGGATCGTAGAGAATACACCCGATGGCCGCCCGGTGATCGAGCGCTTTACCAGTCCTAGCAACCTCACTGCCGCCACCATGTCCGGCGTTGGCTTTGGTCTATCCCCCGCCAGCGGGCACGCGATTGCCGATTTGGTGCTGCAGGGACAGTGTAGTTTCACCGACCTGACTAAGCTTGGGCTTGCACGTTTCGCCGACCTGCCGAGCGATTGGCGGGAACAGCGCGGGTGGGTAGCGATCAGCCCTAAGGGCTCTTGACCGATAGTCTTCCCACCACTGTTTCCCAATACCCCAACAAGTCCTCGGCATAGCTCGGAGCTACATAGACGTCGGCCTGGGTCTCGTTCACCACATCAATGCGGATATTGATGTGCTCGACCACCGTCCCGGCCACGCAGCCTGGGGCGAAGGCGGGGTTTTCTGCATCAAACACCCCACCGTGGGTGAGCAGGATTCGCCAATCAGGGCCTGTCAGGGTGCAACAGGCGGCCGCGCCGGAAATGTCGGTGACCGCGCCGTCATTGGCTGCGACCTCAGTTAGTCTCGCCACCAAATCCTGGGATGCCGTGAAGGGTGCGGCGATCATGAAGGCGGCAGGTTCACGCCAGATCACCCGGAGATCGCCGGCAGAGACCGCGGCACTGGCCGCTGGCAATTCAACCCCGAAGGCGGCTTTGAAGCGCGCGCTCACGGCGGCCAAGGCACCCCAAAGCTCGAGGCGTAGCAAGGTTTGGGGCGGTTGAAGATGAAATCGCGGGGCATCAGTCACGGTAGCGCGCGCCTTCATGATCATAGAATACGGGATCAACAACGCTCACCGGGGCTTTGGCACCGCGGCTTGGTGACCAGGCCACCAGGTGTTCGCCCAAGCGCTCTGACCCATCGCGCAGGAAGGCCAGAGCCACATAGCCATCTTCCAGGATTCGCTGACCGGCCCCCGTCACATGGCCTTGAGGGGTCCCGGGAATGGATGAGACCAGCATGGAGCCCTCTGGAATTGGGGTTTCAGACTCCAGACCTACCATCCTCAGCCGTCCTGCGCTGGACTGGAGGTCAGGTCGTTGCAGGGCTGGGGCTCCGACATAGGTCGCCTTGGGATTCAGCATGCGGTCTAGCCCCAGGTCATGGGGCGTGGTGCGTCCATCGATCTCGCCACCCACCACCACATGGCCCTTTTCGATCCGCAGGATCTCCAAGGCCTCCAAGCCATAGGCGCAACCGCCGTGATCGGTTCCCTGGGTCGCGATCGCCTGCCAGACCGGGACAATGTCCTTGCCTGCAGCATAAATCTCAAAGGCCCGCTCGCCAGAATAGCTAGCTGCAAGGATCAGGACTGGCACTCCTGCAATTTGGCTGCGCGCCACGGACATGTGCCGGGGAATGTCCAGGTCGGGCGCCAACTGAGCCAGCAGTGTTTTTGCCTTCGGCCCTGCCACGGCGATCCCTGTCCAGTGTTCCTGCACATTGGCGATGGCAACCCTCATCTCTGGGGCGAGGACTTGACGCACATAGGCCAGATGGTGGGACATTCTATCGGCCCCCCCCGTGGAACTGGTCAGCAGATAGCGCTCAGGGCCGATCCGCCAGACCGTGCCATCGTCCATGACGATCCCGTCTTCGCGGAGCATGAAGCTATAGCGCCCGCGACCCACGGCGAGCTTTGCGACTGTGGTGGCACAGACCCGCTCCAGGAAGGCCGCTGCGTCTGGGCCCGCGACCTCGAACTTGCCGAGAGTCGAGACATCAACCCAGCCGACCCCCTGCCGAACGGTTCTAGCCTCGCGCAGTGCCGCAGCGTGCAGGGTTTCAGCGTTCCGAGGATAGGCACGGGGCCGCATCCAGTAGCCGGATGGCAGCCAAAGGGGATTCTGCTCTGTATGCAGATCAAAAAGCGGTGGTCGGCGGATCACCGCCAAATGCTTGCCGGTCGCATGCCCTGCCAACAGTCCCAAAGTCGTCGGCGTATAGGGTGGGCGGAAGGTGGTCAGGCCAACATGGGGCACGGGGCGCCCCTCCAAGGCCGCCAATCGCGCCAGTCCCACAATATTGCTGGTCTTGCCCTGATCCGTGGCCATGCCCAGGGTGGTGTAGCGCTTCACGTGCTCGACCGAGCGATAGCCTTCCTGCCAGGCCAGATCGATATCGGCCAAGGTCACGTCATTCTGGAAGTCCACAAAGCTATGCTTGGTATCCACCGCCTTGGGTGGAGTGAGTCCTGAGGCTGAGGTGTTTGCTTCATCAACCCCAGAGGCAGCTCCCACCGTGACCTGGTTCTGGCGCGAGGTTTTGGGAGCGAAAGCGCCGTTCGCCTCGTCCCACGAAAGGGTCCCCCCGGCCTGCATGTGCAGATGGGCCACAGGCGAAAACCCGCCGGACGCCGCCACAAGATCGCAGCTCAGCTGCAGTTTCTGTCCACCAGCCTCAGCTGTAATTCCGGTTAGGCCTCCAGGGCCTCCGGCGGCCTCCAGGATCTGGGTGTCAAACCGAACCTTGAACCGGGCGACGGCCGCCTTGACGATCTCCGACGGGCTCTCCGAACGACTGTCCAGAATGGCGACGATCTCACACCCTGCGTCGGCCAGTGCGAAGGCCGTCTTATAGGCGTCGTCAGTGCAGGTGGCAATGACCGCCTTAGCGCCGGGGGTGAGGCCGAACCGGTTCACATAGGTCCGCACGGCCTGGGCCAGCATGACGCCCGGCTTGTCATTGCCCGCAAAGGGTAGGGGACGCTCTAGGGCTCCGGTGGCCAGGACCACCTTCTTAGCGCGCACCCGCCAAAGGCGCTGGGCGGCCTGGCCATCCTCTGGCGCCTGTCCTGGCTCCACCAGCTTTTGGGCAAGGGTGAGCAGATCGTGGTCCCAGTAGCCGATGGCCGTCGTCCGGTTGAGGATGCGCACCCCGCGCTCCGTCAGGGTCGCCAGAGCCTTTGTGATCCAGGCCTGGGCTGGCAAACCCTCCATGCTATCGGCATCCCGGATGAGACCGCCGCCGAGTACAAGGTCCTGCTCCACCAGCATTACCCGCTCGCCCAACGCCGATGCGCTTAGCGCCGCAGCTAAGCCCGCAGGACCCGCGCCAACCACCAGTACATCGCAGAAGGCGGCACGATGCTCATAGGAATCAGGATCAGGTTCGACCGGAGGCTGCCCCAGCCCCGCTGCCCGCCGGATGAAATACTCATAGAACTTCCAGAGGCCAGGCTTGCCCAGGAAAGCCTTGTAGTAAAATCCTGCCGGAACGAAGCGCCCGAAAAGGCCAATCACCGCGCCCAGGTCAAAGCTCAGGGAGGGCCACCGGTTCTGGCTTTCCGCCACCAGACCTTCATAGATGAACAGATCGGTTGCCCGGGTATTGGGCTCATACCGCCCCCCCGTGCCCACGCCGACCAGCGCATTTGGCTCCTCGACCCCTGCGCTCATCACGCCGCGGGGGCGGTGATATTTGAAGCTTCGGCCAAACAGCACCACGCCTTGTGCCAGGAGCGCTGAGGCTAGGGTGTCACCGGGATGTCCTTGATAGCGTTTACCGTCGAAGGTGAAGCTGATCGTCTTATTGCGGTCGATGATCCCGCCCTGGTGTGTCCGCGACCCGGTCATGGTGCAGCATCCAGCAGGGAAACCTCGGCAATCTCATGGGTCACCGTATGGCGGTGCAGTTTGAGAAAAACGCCGCAGCCGGCCGAATGCCGCCACAGCTCCCATGACCAACCTTTGGGATTTTCCCGGCGGTAGAGCCGCGCCACAGCCTCGGCCTCAGTGGCATCCAGAGCCAGCACAGACTCAACAGCCCGATCAAATTCGAACTCGGCTTGGGCACGGGGCCCGCAATGGGGGCAGGTGATCAACTGCATCTAACGGTCCCGCGCCTTAGGTCCGGCCCCGGCTTCGTCGACGGTCGCGCCGCGTTCAAAGCGGTCCAGGGCAAAGGGCTTGGCGACAGGATGGGCCTCTCCGGTCGCCAGATGGTCGGCAAACAGCCACCCCGATCCAGGCGTCGCCTTGAACCCGCCATAGCACCAACCGCCGCTGAGATAGAGCCCCTCGACCGGCAGTTCATCCAGGATGGGGGCCCCGTCAAAGCTCATATCGGTTGTCCCGGCCCAGGACCTCAACATGCGCAATTTCGAGAGCGCCGGGATCAGGGCAATGGCCTCCCCGGCAACTTGCTCCAAACGCATAGGCACGCCGCGCTGCGAATAGGTGGGGTAGTTATCCGGGTCTCCCCCCAGCACCACTTCGCCCTTGTCCGACTGGCTGATATAGCAATGCACCGATTGCGACATGATTACTGTGTCGATCATCGGTTTGATGGGTTCGGTAACAAAGGCCTGCAAGAGCTGGCTTTCCACGGGCAGTTTCACACCGGCTAGACCCGCCACCTGACCGCTGTGACCCGCCACGCAGATGCCGACCCGATCAGCGCCAATGGTGCCGCGTGTCGTCTCCACACCTTCAACCTTGCCGCCGCGTATGGAGAACCCGGTGACTCCGCAATTTTGAATGATGTCGACGCCCAGAGCGTCCGCCGCCCGCGCATAGCCCCAGGCCACGGCATCGTGGCGCGCGCTGCCGCCGCGAGGCTGGTTTAGGCCGCCCTCAATGGGAAACCGGGCATCCCGCGACATATCGAGGACAGGGATCATCTTGGCGACCTGATCGCGGCTGAGGAGTTCAGCGTCCAAACCCCTGGCCAGCATGGCGTCACCCCGCTCGGCCAGCTTGGTCATGTCGCTGTCGGAATGGCCCAGAAAGATCGCACCGCGCTGGCTGAACATCACATTGTAGTTCAGTTCGTCGGTCATGGTCTCCCAAAGCTTCAGGGAGAATTCCATGAGGTCCTGCATCTGTGGCAGGCGATAGTTGGACCTCACGATTGTGGTGTTGCGCCCGGTATTGCCGCCGCCGATCCAACCCTTTTCCAGGACGGCAATATTACGCAGCCCATGACGTTTGGCGAGGTTGTAGGCTGTGGCCAAGCCATGCCCACCGCCGCCGATGATCACGATATCATAACGCGTCTTGGGTGTTGGATCTCTCCAGGCACGCGGCCATGAGGTGTGGCCGGTCAATCCGGCGGTCAAGAGTCCCAGGCTGGAATATCGCTTCATGCCTCTCCGGAATATGCCGGGTGGGCAGGAGCCGCTAGGGCTAAAAAGAGATCATTGCCCGACAAAATTCGATTGACCTCGTTGGCCTTGCTAGGGGCTTCTAGTTAGGGGCCAGATTGGCCATGCAATCACGAGCTCCAAACGGAGATCCCCTTGCGTATGTCTCGAAGAACAGCCCTGACCGGCGCGGTCGCGACTGCCAGTGTTGGCGCTGGCATGTCTTCGGTGGGCGCCTGGACCTTGCCCACGGCTCAAGGGGTTGAGGTCATAGAGCATGTCTGGATCCCCATGGCCGATGGGGCGCGGCTGTCGGCCCGCCTGTTTCTTCCCAAGGGATCGGGCAAGACCCCCGTTCCTGCAGTTCTAGAATATATCCCCTACCGCAAGCGCGACGCCTATCGGGGTCATGACACCGCCTGGGGCCATCAGCTGGCGAGCCACGGGGTGGCCTATGTCCGCCTCGATGTGCGGGGCTCTGGCGACTCTGAAGGGGTCCTGGTTGATGAATATGACCAGCCCGAACTTCAGGATGGGGTGGCAGCGATTGCCTGGATTGCGGCTCAGCCCTGGTGCTCTGGCGCGGTTGGCATGCGCGGTATTTCCTGGGGTGGGATCAACAGTTTGCAGATCGCCGCCCTGCGCCCTCCGGCCTTGAAGGCGATCATGGCCCTTGGTTGCTCAGACAATCGATATACCAATGATGCCCACTATGTCGGCGGGGCCTTGGGGCATACCAACCTGCAATGGGCCATTGGCTTCAAAACGGTGATGGCCGGCCCGCCCGACCCGGCCATTGTCGGGGAGGCCTGGGAAACCCTCTGGCACCAGCGCCTGGATGCCACGCCCCCCATCATGGAAACCTGGCTGCGCCACCAGACCTTTGATGACTACTGGCGGCGGGGATCGGTGGCCCTCGACTGGGACGCTATATCGGTCCCGACCTATCTGGTGGGCGGATGGCAGGATACCTATTCCAATCCCATCGGCCGATTGCTCCAGAACCTTAAGGTCCCGCGAAAGGGGCTCATCGGTCCCTGGGGCCATACCTATCCCTGGGCGGCTGAACCCATGAGCCTGGATTGGACCTATGAGGAGGTTCGCTGGTGGCGACACTGGCTGATGGGTGAGGCTACCGGCATTATGGACGAGCCTATGCTGCGGAGCTTCATGCCCTATGCGACCTGGTCCCAGTGCCGTCCCAACGAAATTCCCGGCCGCTGGATCGCTGAGCCCACTTGGCCCGCCAAGGCCATCAAGCCCAAGTCCCTGTACCTGACCCCCGCGGGTCTTGCTGACCGCCCCGGTGCCGCTCATATCGCACAGGTCATCGGTGATCAGATTGTCGGTCTGACCAAGCCGGAATGGATAGATCGCCCGCCCATTGAACAGTCCCTGGACGACGCCAAGTCGCTAACTTTCGACAGCGCGGTCTTAGACCGAAACCTCGAAATCCTTGGCTATCCGATTGCTCGCCTACGCATCGCCGCCGACAGACCCGTGGCCAAGGTCGCGGTGCGGATCACCGAGGTCACTGCTGATGGCAAGTCCTGGCTGGTCAGCTATGGCCTCAAAAATCTCACCCACCGGGACTCTGACGAGGTGCCGACCCCGCTCAATCCGGGCCAGTTCTGCGACGTCGACTTTCCATTGTTTATGGTCGGCCACAGGTTCGCCAAGGGAAGCCGCATCCGCGTGGCCATCAGCGAAAACCTCTGGCCCCTGGCTTGGCCGTCTCCGGAAATCGCCACCCTCAGCCTGGCCCTTGATCACTGTCATGTGGACCTACCAGTGCGTCCGCAGGAGAAAACTGCCGCGGCCTTCCCAATTCCCGTCCGCCATGCTGAGCTTTCGACCGCACTGACGCCTGCTGTTGTCACAGAGCCGGTTTCACCTGGTCACTACAAGATCGTGTTGGAAAGCGCTCCAGGGCCCAGCACCCTGGCCGATACTGGCACCGTTTTGTCGCGAGGCCGTCGGGAGATCAGCGAGATCCTCGAGGGCCAGCCCAATAGCGGCCTTTGGCGTCAGGAGGCCTCGAGTTCATGGACCCGCGATAACTGGGATTGCAGCCTATCGGCGGTGATCGAGCTGAGCTCCACGGCCACAGACTTCCTTGTCACCGAATCCCTCACCGCCAAGCGGGGCACCGAGATCGTCTTTACCCGCCAGAGCCAGGCCCGGGTGCCTCGGACTCTTGTCTAGCTGCCCAGCGCCATAATCTCGACCTCGGCGCCGTTCACCATTGCCATCTCGCCAACCGCCTTGCCCAACAGGGCCCGGGCAAGGGGAGAGACGTGCGATACAGTGCCCTTCATCGGATCGGCCTCATCCTCGCCGACAATGCGGTAGGTCTGGGTCCGGCCATCCTCGCGCTCAAAGGTTACCGAGCCGCCGAACATCACCTTGTCAGCCTCTGGGGGCGTCTCCACCAGCTGGGCGCTAGCCCGCCGCGCCGAGAAATAGCGCAGGTCCCGGGTCGCCCGGGCCATGGCGGTGCGGTCGGTATTGATGTCGCCGCCAGCCCGCGCCGCCGCATAGGCGGCCTGAGCCTCAGCCAGCCCAGCCTCCAGCTGCGCCAATCCTTCGACGGTCACCAGATTGGCATGAGGCGAGATCGGCCGGTCCGGCAGGTTTGCGGCCTGGGACTCGGCGTCCTCTTCCTTGGTGAAGGCGACGCTCATGGTTGGTGCTCAAGCGACCGTCAGTGTGCGGTCAAGGGGGCAGGTTAGTGGGTTTGTCGCAGGGTGGCTATGGCTGGGTCTCTTCCGGGCCTAACGGCGACCTTGGCCATGATCGATGAACCAGGGGAAGGTCCAACAAGGGTCGATCTATGGGAATATGGTGGATGCGACAGGGATTGAACCTGTGACCCCCTCGGTGTGAAAGAGGCGGTGGATAGATTTCCGCTGTTTCCGTTAGTATCTTGGGGTTCCATATATCATTGAAAAAAAAGAGGAAATAAAATTTTGATGTTCTAGGCGTCTATGTGCGTATGGCCTGATTTTGAGTGCTGTGGTATCGGAGTGGTATCGGAGAAATTCCGCCGACACCAAACTGAAGGCCAAAATTTCCGGCAATGGAAACGCGAAACGCCCGCATTACGAAGCGTACGGTTGACGCAACGCCGACCCCGACGGAGGAGGATGGTGAAACCCGGCTCTGGGATACCGGCCTGAAGGGTTACTTTCTTCGGGTCTACCCTTCAGGAAGGCGCGTCTACGCTCTGAAATACCGGATGGGTCCTTCGCAACGGATCTTCACGATCGGAGTCCACGGCTCGCCGTACAATCCTGAAACGGCTCGCGCCGCTGCCGAAGCAGCGCTGCGCCGAATTGTAGATGGTGAAGATCCTGCTGCTGAGAAGAAGGAGGCCCGAGAGGCGCTCACAGTGTCGGCCCTGATCGACCGATACTTGGAGGAGGGCCCTGCAACCAAACCAGGGAAGCGGGCAAGCACCTGGGAAAACGACGGTTCCAACCTAAAGCGGCATATCCGACCTCTCTTGGGTCGGAAGGTCGCCAATCTTGTGACAAAGGCTGAAGCCGCGAAGGCCATTCACGACATAACGCTGGGCAAGACCGCTGCAATCGAGAAGAGCAAGAAATTGCGCGGCCGCGCGATTGTTAAGGGCGGGGCAGGCGTGGCGCGCCGGACGCGCATTACGACGGCAGCGATGTTCTCCTGGGGCATGGAGCATGGTCTGGTGAAGGTGAACCCATTCTCCTCGGTGAAAATGTCAACGGCACCTCAGCGGGAACGGTTCCTGTCTCGTGAAGAGGCCGGTCGGCTTCTTGAGGCTCTGGATGATGTCGAGGCGGCCAATACGGTTAACCCGGCCTTCTGCGACGCCATAAGACTTCTATTGCTAACTGGGGCGCGGAAGACCGAAATCCTGGGTCTGAAATGGGGAGAGGTGAACTTTGATCGTAGGTCTCTGTTGCTGCCGCCGGAGCGGACTAAGGCCGGAGGTCAAAACGGAGAGCGGCGGATCATGCTTTCGCCGGCGGCGCTAGAGATCCTCACATCCCGTCGGCCTGAAAAGGTGAAGCCCGAACAGTTCGTATTTCCTGCAATCCGAGGTGAGGGCCATATTATCGGAGTACGTAGGGCCTTCGCAAAGGCCTGCGTTCAAGCAAACCTGGAAGGCGTGCGCATTCACGATCTGCGACATAGCTTTGCCAGTTTTGCGATTGCTGACGGGGCCAGCTTATTCCTTGTCGGCAAGCTACTTGGGCACGCAAGTGCACGGACATCCGAGAGATATGCTCACCTTAGCGGCGACCCGCTGCAAGATGCGGTTGCTGCTATTGGAGAGAGCCTTATGCCGGCTAAGAAACCAGGCGGCGAAATCCCAGTGGGGGAGGGCGCATTAGCTCAATGACCAGCCAGCCTAAGGTCAAAGCGATTCATGTGACCAGGAAAGGCCTGCTGGGAAGCGTTCGATCTGGCCTGCTTTCGCCGGAGGATGCGGATGAGGCTGCGATTGGCGCAGGGCTTGGGCCTTTTTCCAGATACCTCAGTCCCGACGAAAGCTGGCCGACCGCCAAAACCCACTGGACGCTTCCGATGGTGTTGGCATGGATTGCATGGCGAACATACGGGGAGGTCCGTGAATGGGATGCCGAGTATATCGCACTGCGCAGAGATTGGGGCCTCCTCGATAAGCCGCGCCCAACTGGGCAGGCTGCAGGCTACGGACTGTTTAGACGCAAGCGGCCAACCTCTACGCAGTTTCGGCAATGGGGAGCCAAGCTCTTTGGTCCCTGGATCGTGGGTCGTGACGGACGACCCGCCGTGTTGCTTACGGCAACCCCCGCCGAAGCGGCGTCAACCCTTTGGCGGTCGCTCGAAAGTGGCGAATTGGTGGCCCACGGCATTCACAAGGACGGAGAACCGCGCGTCGAGATACCCGCTCGTTATTGGCTAGACATAAAAGTCGTCGTTGGCCGAGAGGGGAGAGAAGAATTGCAGATTGGACTCGGGTCCGCGAGAGTGATTTACCGCGATGTCCTATTCGCCCTGCGTTCGATATTGGCGATCTGGCCACCGCACCGTCTATCCGGACTGCCGGATCAGGCCGATTTTCAATATTCCCCGATGGTAAACAACCAGGTTGCACAGGCAGACATCTTCGAACCTGTCCGCCTGGCTGACCTTGATGCATCGTTATCCGAGCGAGTTGCGCGCGGTTATCGTGAATACAATTACAGCGACTTGAAGGATTTGGAGATAGAAAACAGGAAATTGGTTAAGGCCGGAAGGCCGCCTATGACGGTGGCGCAGACTCGGGAATGGTCGTTGGATCGAGGTATTACCCGTGGCTCCATGCGCGAGATGCTCAGGGAGATTAAGCGCAATTCGAGCGAATTGAGGCGCTCAAGAGGGAAAACAGGCAGCTAGCCAAATTGGCGGAAAAGCGTCGGCCAATTCTCCGGTAGGGCTCGGCCAATCTAGACCGCCAATTTCGAAGCTAAGCACCCTTGATCCGTAAGCCACCGGAAGAACTCGGTGGCGGCCCGGAGCAACGCATTGAACCAGTCACTTATGACCACTTCAGAGGTCGCCAGTCTTCTGAAAGTGGCGGAAATCACTCTCCGTAAATGGCGTTTGAACGGTGCCGGTCCACGGTTCGTACGCTGCGGCGCAAATGTCCGCTATCAACGCGATGAAATTGAAAGGTGGATCGCCGCGCGGACGGTGGCCTCGACCAGCGAGCTGACCTCGTGAGTTCCTCCCTCCAATTGCGTGACCTACGTCGCTACGGGTTGGAAATATGGGTCCGCCTGAAAGTCCATGCCGTCATAACGGCCCACAAAGACCTGTCTATTGACGGCTGGGAGGAGCGCTATCAGCCGCGCCGCAAAACACCACTGGAGCACGCTGAAGGCCGGACCGAATTGGTCGGCCGGGGGACCCACAGCGAAGTTGTCGCGGCCGCCCTGGCCGTCATCGTCAACCCGATGCCCTGGAATGCATCTGCATATTGGGTGGCACACCAAGCAGAACAGATCCACGGGTCGCCAGTTCGTCTCGGAGCGGCAATCGCAGGGGCAATCGTTGCTGGCTACGAACCCATGCGGGACACTGTCGGTCCTGGCTGTGGCTTCCGAAAACGCGTGTTCACATGATAGGTGTCGGGAGAGCCGCCTGCGAGTACCTCACGATCTTGCGGTGCGCAAAACCCCTATTCATGGCCAAGCGGTGGAGCGCCGACGGATCTGTCGAGCCCTATAGCAAGGCTAAGAATTTCACCGTCGATTTAGTTGAAGTCAGCGGCATCCGTGAGCTCAGCGAACACCTGACTAAGCTGGAGAGGCAGCGCCGTGCGTGTGTGATCCGCGGGAAGCCAAAGGCGGGGCTGGACATGAAGGGTCAGGTGCTGCGCCGGATGTCGAACTTCGAAGATGTGCCTGGTCACGCAGTCATGATCGAGGTCGACGGCTTCGATCCCTTATGCGACTCCGCCTTGTCCGACCCGATCGGCGCTATTCGGGAGTACATTGAGGTAGTCCTTCCGGATTGCTTCGCTGGCGCGACGTTTCACTGGCAGCTTAGCAACAGCGCTGGGCATCCCTCCAAGGGTGACACGCTAAGGGCCCACTTGTGGTTCTGGCTCGCGACCCCGCACTCAAGCGCGGCTTTGAAGCGATGGGCCGAGAGCCTTGCCCTGGAACTCGACCGTTCTGTCTTCCACCCTGTACAGGTCCACTACACATCATTGCCCATGTTCGACCCGGGAGTGTCCGACCCTATCCCGTGTCGCTCCGGCCTCATTTTGGGTGACCGGGACGAGGTCGATCTAGAGATCCCCGCGGAAGAGGTCGATGTTGCTCGATCCCGCCCAAGGCTACTGCGTTCTGTCGATCCCGGGGTCTCTGATCCGCGTGCGCAGTATCTCGAGCAGAACTGGTCTACGCACGGACGGACGTCGAGCGGCGCCCTGATCATCACCTGCCCCTACGACGAAGAGCATACGTCGGGCCGACGCGGGGATACCAGCACGGTCTACCTGCCTGCAGGCACGGGCGGTCATGAACTCGGCCACTATAAGTGTTCCCATGATCACTGTGGCGGCCGCTCCCAAGCCGAGTTCGATGAAGCGGTAGGCTACGAAGGCGCCCCCGTCCTGGATCGCGCGGATCCGCTGTCCAACAGCCGCGTGATGGCGAACCTCATTTTCACCGATGGCGGACAAAGTACGCTGATCCGAACCCAAGGTGAGTGGCTCCGGTACACGGGGGCCCGGTACGCGGAACTATCCGACGAGGAGTTGCGCGGCGAGGTCTGGAAATTCCTCGGTGCCTCCCTGCGCCCGTACAAGGATGGGGTGGCTCCATTTCAGCCGTCCATGCAGCAGGTCACCGGTGTGGCCGATGCCTTGCGCTCAGTCTTGGGCGTCAACGTCGATCGCGAGCCATCGTGGTTGCCGGGGTCAAGCGGCCCTGACCCGCGGCATCTTGTGTCGCTGGAGAATGGCCTGCTCGACCTGACCACACGTGAACTGCGACCTCACACCCCAGGCTTCTTCGCGCGCAACACACTACCATTCGGGTGGTCGGCGGAATGCCGGCCGCCGGCGCGATGGCTAAAATTCCTCAAGGAGGTGTTCAACGGCGATAGGGAACAGATCCGAACGCTGCAGGAAGTCTTCGGCTATTTGCTGACGCCAGACACCTCGCAGCAGAAGATCATCCTGATCCTTGGGCCAAAGAGGTCTGGCAAGGGCACTATCGCTAGGGTCGCTGAGGGTCTCTTGGGCCCACAAAACATCGCGTCCCCGACGCTAAATGCCCTGACGACGGAGTTCGGTTGCCAGCCTCTCATTGGTAAACTCTTGGCGTTGGTATCGGATGTCCGCATCTCCTCGCAGATGAACAAGCAGGCCGCGATCGAACGCCTCCTCATGATCTCCGGTGAGGACAGCGTCACCGTCAACCGCAAGAACCGCGATCAATGGACTGGCCATCTACCGACGCGCTTCCTGATTATGTCGAACGAGCTGCCGGTGCTGCCAGATGCCGCCGGTGCGCTCACCGGTCGCTTTCTGTTGCTGGAGACCAAGCGCTCCTTCTACGGCGACGAAGACCCGACCCTGGGCGACCAATTGGCAACCGAACTGCCGCAGATCCTGGGTTGGGCGATCGATGGGTTCGATCGCTTGAATGCCCGCGGGCGCTTCATCCAGCCTGAGGGAGGACGAGCACAACTTGATGCCCTGACTGCGCTCAACAGCCCTATCACGACCTTCGTCGAAACATTCTGCGACCTGGGGTCTGGTCAGGCCTCCCTGGAGAAACTCTATGCAACATGGTCAGCCTGGCGTGAGAGTTTGGATCAGACGGCGGGTGGGTCGGATCAGTTCAGTCGCAACCTGACTGCGAACTTCCCCGGGCTAGATCGCCACCGTCCGAGGGATAAGACGGGCACCCAGAAGTTGGTGCTTCAGGGGATCCGGTTGAAACCCGATGCCGCCGGCAAGGCGATGTTTGGGTAATTTCTTTGAGTGGACTGAGTTGACCTCTCACTAGGTCAATCTTCAAAGGAGCAGGGTGCAGGGAGACATATGGATCTCCCTTGGCGGGCAGAAGGCCCATGTGGCAGAAGCCAACTCAGACCTCTCAACTCCCAGGGCGCCGACGTCCGGAACATAGTGGGACAGGGACTATCGAGACACATCGCGCATGCGCGCCCGCGCGCGCGCGAGATTTTATTGAGGTTTTCGCCATTTTTTGAAGCACGCCAGTGAGTTTTTGCACCGCTATGTGCGGGCGCACGCGAGGAAAAGGGCAGGGCTATCTGTAAGCATGGCGTGGGCGACCGCGCGAGGCCAATCCGCTGCTGTCACTGCGCGGTCAGATATCTATTTGACCACTAAGCTCGCGGGCGATGTCACCGAGCAAGGCTGCAGGGTCTTGGCCCAGCGCCCGAGCCAGGACGATAAACTCGACAAAATCGAGCCTACGTTCACCAGTCTCAACCTTGGCCACGAACGAGGGTGGCTTGCCGATCACGGCGGCGACTTCGCGCTGGGTCTTACCCGACAGGTGGCGTGCCGCCACGAGCGCCGCTATTGCACCCTTGTAGGACGGTGATGACACCCAGCGTCGCATTGCGGCGGTAGCCCCCTTTAAGGGGGTGGATATTGCGTCAGCTGATTGCTCCCATTTCAGAAGCAGGTATAACTTTTGCGCCGAGCGTAACGCGGGGGAGCCAGAAATGATTGTGTCAGAACCTGAAACCCCCGGGCCGGAGAAGCCGCCTCAAGTGTCCAGCTTTCAGAAGCTGCTCCGAAGGATAGGGATTGTCGCCGGTTTCATACTGATCGCATTAGCCGCCACAGTCGGGAAGGAACTTGGCAAGGAACTGTTCGCAAACGACTCGACGAGACAGGCTTTGGATGGGATGGCCGCCCAAGTGCATTCCATTGGTGCGCTTAAGCGATATTTTCCTCAGGAGTATGGCGACTATGTCGCTCTCATCGCGCGCGGGCAGTTGCACCCTTCGATACCCACCACTACGGCCGACACAGAGCAATGGACCCAGGCATTCCTTGGGTCACATGCGCAACAGGAAGCCGCCGCGCCAGCCGAAGCCCTTGCTGCTGAAACAAGTGCATTTGCAGCGCTTGCATCACAACTAAAAATCGAAAGTGTTCCGACTTGCGCAGGGATGGTGGGAAGCGGCCCGAGCACTGACGTACCACTCTCGCCTCTGGCGCAGAAACTCGCGGATAGGGTGACGGAGGCGCGGATTATCGCGGCCTATAAAGGCCGTACAATACCCACAATCCACGAGGCCCCTTCGGTGGCTGACACTGAACGCCTGCGCGCAACAATGGAAGGGCTGATGCCCGGGTCTTATGATAGGCTCGCCAACCCTGTTGCTTCCGCTAGTCAGTTGGAAATGTGCGGGACGGTGGTTGCCCTATACCACGCACTCTCATCGCTCGATCCGGCTGCGCAGGCTCGCTTCGTCAGTCGGCAGCGCCTATCCACGCGCCCCTGATAGGTTCAGAGGCCTGCAATCCTTTACCACCATCATGATCCTCCGCCAGCCGGCTACACCCGAGTGCCTGGATCTGACGTGCTTGTCCGTCTCCGGCTCCGCCCCTCAGCCCATGCTCTAAGGTCGGCCGGTGTGTAGACAATCCGGGTCCCGAAGGTTCGGTAGGGAGGACCGCCTCCAGAGCCCCGCACCTTTTCCATCAACGACTTCGAGATAGGATATCCGACGACATCCCGAAGGTACGCCACCGCGGCCATGGTGGTCAGGAATTCGGGGAGCGGCGCTGGAGGCTCTTCCAAGATCACGAAAGGGCGCTCAGGTGGCTCTTGTTCCTGCCGCTCGATCGATTTGATGAGGATATCGCGACACTCCCTGACGGCCCTCGTAAGCGCATCGGCTAAGGCGATGATTTCTTGCTTGCTGAGTTGGGTCACCGTGAAACCTCCCGCTGCATCCCGAACCCCTGGTTCAATTAGGAAAGGAATCTGAAATGCCACGCCCACGCGCAATAGAGGAAGCGCCTCTCCCAAACTGGCCGATCCTGATGGGGACAGCGATGGCGGCCCGATATCTTTCGCTGGACGAGAACAGTTTTGCGCTCCTTACGCATCGTGAGGGTGTTCGCCCAGTAGAGGTTGGTCTCGCTGTGGTCCGCTGGCGTCGGACTGAACTCGATCGGCTTGTTGCTGCGCTGCCCACGACTTCGACGAGACCAGCTTTTGATGTGAAGTCGGAAGATCCGGATCGAACGAAATTCATTGCAAAGCGGATCGCCGAAGAGCTTGCCAGACGGACTATCATCGGAGAGCGCTCCGAAGCGTCAAACTCACATGGGGAGTCCTTCAGTATCGCGGAGACGGCCAAAATGATCGGGATTGGCAAGTCTACGCTCTACAAGTTGATCGCAGATGGCAGGTTGGAGACATTGCGCATTGGAGGTCGACGCCTTGTTCGAAGGACGGCGATCCAGGCGCTGCTGAGCACTATGTAGCAGCCCTGTGCGGCAAGCCCGGCGATGCGAAGCTTGCGCCCAGCCCGACCGATCGACGGTTTGAGGAAACCTGATGGCATTGGCGTCTCCCAGACCCTGAAACAGGAAGACGAGCTAGAGTCGCGCGAGGGGAATGGTCTCGAGCTGGCGATCTATGACCGCTGCAATCTCCTCATGGAGAGGTAGGTGAGGCCTCTCCTTCGCCCAGGTCTCCCGGAATGCCGTGACTGTGTCCCGGGCGGTGGAAAGCACCAGGTGTTCAGGCAGGCCCGCCTTAGCGGCTAGATACGCCAACTCATCGTTGGTCAAAGCGTCCCACCGCTTCGTGCGGGCAAACTTCAGCGCAGCCTTGTCATCGGGGATGTAGGCTAACGTCGAAACGAAGTCATAGGCGGGCGCTAGGGTTGGAGTAATTCCGTCGCGGTAGAGCAAGGACCAGTTCTTCAGGTGCATGTCGGCGTTACCGATTAGGGCGTTGAAGACCAGCCTGCGGATGAATTCGGTTACTCCGGCCTCGCCCGTTTCCACCCACAAGATCCGGGCGATTAAGCGATAGGAGGCCTTGTCGTATTTGGCCTCAGGGTAAACGCCGAGGACCTGCGCGAAGTCCTCCATGTGGACGCGCTCACCATCGGCGTGCCGATCAAATCGCTGGATTGCATAGGCATCGCCCTCAAGTTGGCCTACACCCTCGGGCATGTCGCCGATCTGATCTAGGCGCAGCAGTTGGATGTTTGGAACCTCAATCCCGATGTGCTTGGCCAGGGTCATCATCGAGAATTCGTTCTCGGAGACGCCGGCGAAGCGCGTCGAGGGGAGCTTGACGATCCATGAGCCGCCGACCCCTGTCGCGGGCACAGTGAGGCCACCCTGGGCTTTCTCGACGGCTGAGAATTTCAGCTGGACGCCTGCCAGCGAGAAGCGAAGCGGCGCGATGCCCGCCTGATCATGAGCATGCTGATGATGATCTTCTTCGTGCTCATCAGCGCCTCCTACGATGTCTTCACCGTCGGGAGCGCGCACGATGACAGCACCAGGTAGGTCCTGGCCAAGCGCCCAAAGCAGAGAGAACTCACGCGCGGCGTTTACCCCGGCTCGCTCGGCCAGGTACGTGCGTAGAGGGCCCTCTGGCAGCAGGTTCGAAAAGAAGGGCGATAGGCGCGTCTGCGTTCGGCGCTGGTCGCGGATCAAGTCACCAGAGGCGTCCTTGAACGACAGGCTGAGCGTTGGGCGCACGGGATCTTCGGCATAGGCGTCGTCGAACGTGAAGACCGTTCGGTCTCCGCCAAGGCTGTTAATCGAGCCGACCTTTCGGGCTCCCAGATAGACGTCGACGATGTCTGCGGCCACCTTAGTCCTCCTCGTCGAGGCTGTAGGCGGGTGCTTGGGTCGCGGGCCTAGCATGCACTAGCCTGTTGCGAAGATCGGCTAGACGACGGACAGCGCGATCGAGCCGGACGGGAATTGCCTCCGGCATCTCGGCAGCTGTGTCGAGTTCGCGAACTACGTCCTGAAGCTCGACTAGGGCTCCCGGACTTTGGAAGAGTGGCGCGATCTGCGTGACCTCAGACGCAAGCATGGCCAACCGCTCGACGGCGTCATTGTCCGGCTTAGCCTTGCGTAGGCGTAGCGCGAGAGATGTCAGTCGGTTTGCTACTCCGCGGGCCGTGCGTGTGTCGTTGTTGGCTTCAACTTCTCGGATCAAGGCCTGAAGCGCGGGCAGGGACGTGCGCGGTGCAAGGACGAGTTCGAGATCGAGTAGGCGGGCGAGTTCTACGAACGTGGAAATCCTCACGTCGACGCCGCCACTCTCAATCTTCGAGATGTGAGCCTGAGGTATGCCGACCTTCTGGCTCAATTCGCGTTGCGACCAGCCTTTTTGGAGCCGCGCTTGGCGTAGCGTCTGAGCGAAGTCGTCGAGGGCGTAGCTCATTTGATGGCCTAAAATATATCAATTATCTTGTTTGATATATGATGACACATCGGACGCTGCAACCGAAAAGTGGAATTTTGATATGCTAATTCATATCAAGCTGCCTTGTTGATATAGTTTGGTCCATCAAAGCGCGTTCTCCGCGCTGCCGGTCCGCTAGTGCGCCAGTGCTACCCAGCAACGGAAGCGCAATACCGCTTGATGGTAGCTTCGGACAATCCGAAGCGATCTGCTGTCAGCCGAATGCTTGCCGCATTCGCACGGCGCCAGGCGACCACGGATGCTGCGTCCTGGGCTTTTGGCCGACCAAGGCTATCCTTTCCTCGGTGGGTCTTGCCTGTCGCCAATAGGGCAGCCCTGGCGGCTGAGCGACCTGCCTCAGTACGCTCCCTGATCTTATTCCGCTCCATGTCAGCGACTTGGGCGAGTACGGCGAGAATGATCTCGCCAACGCCACGCCCGATTTGGCCCAGCCCATGGATATCGACCGTGACGCCGGCATTCAGCAGGCGCCGCACGGTAGCCTGAACGTCCAGCGCATCCCGGCCGAGGCGGTCGACGGCATAGACGTATAGAATATCCCCCTTACGCACCTGCTCCAGAAGCTTCGCAAATCCCGGACGGTCTGCAGCCATGATGCCGCCGCTCACGCCGACATCGCTAAACTCCTTGTCGAAGTCGGATCCGAGAGCCTGACGTTGGGCCTCGATGCTTTGGTCCCCAGTTGAGACCCGATAGTAGACGATCCGCATGGATAGCTCATAAGTTAGGGTGTGGCTTTTGCTAGCTCATAAACTCGGCTCAAATGCTCCGTCAAGTAAGTTTTGCGCTATAGCGCAAAACCTATGAATTATGATCCCAATCCAACGTTGCTGGCCGGTTTTCACCATGCCTCGAAGGGCGGCGCTCCGGAGAGGTCAAGCGCCGCCGGCTAAGGATGAGATAGATTCGTCGGCAGCCTTGGAATGTCCGCGACCGGGTTGGCTCCAAGCTTACCCTACCAAGCCCGACCAATATCGA
>CALETE010000004.1 GCA_937920085.1 uncultured Alphaproteobacteria bacterium
ACCTCAAAGGCTGCTCCAATGCTCGTTTGCAGGGCCAAGAGAGGTTTCATACCGAACAACGAGCCTCCCGTCGCACGTCTCATCCTGTCAAGTAAGCTGGCGGGAAAGAGCGGTATACAGGCAGGTGCCGGGTTATTGGGTCCTCGGTTCCTGACGTCCGCGCTTCCAATGCCGCGTTTAGTGCAGTCAACGACGCAGGCGACCCGTCCCGCTGGGGCCTTTGCCACTACAGAAGCAACGCCCAACCCTCCAAGTCTCTTGGGAAGCCTGATCCTCTCCTCCGCTAGCTTCCACGTGTCTCTCCCGAGGTGGGCCGTATCCTCTGTGGGCCATTTATCGCCTTGTCCGATGAGTGTCGCGACTGCGTTGCCTATTTTCGCGTCGAATCGCATGAGGGAGGGCAAAAAGTACGCGGTTGGATCCATCCCCCGGGCTAGGTAGTCCATCATCGGGTTCAGGCATGCACGAGTGAGCTGGAATCCGGTGAAACTATGCGCTGGACCCAGCAGCCCGATCGTGCGGTCAATTTTGTCGAAGGTATCCTCCTCCTTCAGTTCCAGAAACCTCTTGACGAACGCAGGGTCACCAATTGGGACTCCAACGCAGACGATTCCATATCCAACAATATTACCAGTTTTTCCATCAGGGCCGTCGTAGATCGCCCCCCTCGGCACTGGGAAGTCTACAGGTAGTTCGCACGTGGCACCGAGCAGCACGGCGCTTTTGGCTTCGTTGAGCGAACCGCCAACAGCCTTCAGGTTCTTCTTGTACTCTGGAAGGACGGCGGCCAGGGCTGCGGGAGGACCGAGCAGGTAGCCGTCATCTATAATGGCCCGGGCGCATCCGCCATGTTCCTTCAGTGCTCTGTCCGCAGCTAGTAGCACCGGCTGGAGCGCCAATGCTGCAAGATGACCGGCCATGACACTCCCCTGCAAGCCTCCTTCAACCGCGTCGTCGGCTCTGGTCCCGTCGTGGTAGTGCAGTGGGCTGCCATGCGCATGAATAGCGTGCATCGCCGGGGTGATTGACTCTAGTTTCGGTTGAGAGGCGCAAAACTGTAGTGCCGCGTGTCGCATGGCCTCGTTAAAGCAGTTTTCGCTGTCCAACTTGATGGCTGCATCGTCCGGGTTTTCTTCGATGTAGAGCTGCACTGTCAGTGGTAACATCTCGCATCCATTCTGGTGGAATCCGAGTTGCTGCGGTAGGTACGTATCCTGTAGGTTGTCCGCGTTCATGGTCACAATCGCGCCGTTCATGACTCTCTCGCGGACGTTCCCAATGCAAACAGGTCTACATGGGGGCACCACTGCGGCGCCCGTCACTCTCTCTTTGATCACCGGGACAAGCCAGGACTTCGAGGTAGTGTAGTAGATGTACGCGGGCAGCGAGCCTGCGCTGAACGCCGTTGCGAGTCGCGCCATTTCGGTATTGACATCCCTTCCGATCTCGAGGTTCTGCGCCTTCAGAGTCAATTTGAAATGCTCAACTTGGAATCCGTCTGGGCCTGCGGCCGTGCCCGGCGCCAAGTTGCGGATCGCCCTGGCAATCTGATCGCCTGTGATTTTGGGTACGACGGGTGTGATTCCCAAGTATTCGGATAGCGGGCCCACACGATGCTTACGAGAAGGGAACTTCCGCTGCATCTGGGCTCGTATTTCCTTGCGCTTGGAGTCTCCTATACCATTGGAGGTAATTCGCCTCATTGCCTGTGAGAATTGCCCCACCTTAGTATGTTCGAGCACCTTCTTGAGCTTGCGTTCTCGAGTCTCAGGTCGGTCGCTCCTCGGACCTCGGCTTGCAATCTCAAGGTCGCTGAAGTACCAGTCGAGTAGCAGGCCGTAGTTGCGTTGCTTGTGAGCGTCCAGGCGGCTCGCAATCAGCCCGTGGCCTCGTCTTCCTCCGCGCGGCGGCATGCGTAGGAATAGAAGGGGAAACAGCTCCCAAAGCTTAAACCACCGCTCAAACTCAACTTCCGGGCCTTCTATCGCGTCATTCATATTCTTCAAGATATCTCGCATCGCTTCAAGTACTTCCCCTTGGAGCTCAGATGGCACCTCTCTCATCGTGGTTAGGTTTGCAGGGGTGATAAGGTCATCCCAGCGGACCCGGTCGAGAGCCTCGACCGCGCTCGCAGGGTCAGCAGTCATGGTCTGAGGTCGAAATTCCGGTGCTGGCGGGAAGGTCGGCTGCATTATGCGGACGGTAGCGCCCGCACTAGGCTGCTGAAGACATAATCTGGCAATCTCATTGGCCGGGTCGTACAGGTCCGCCTCATCGTTTTGATCACCATCCTCGTCTTCATCTGCTTCTAAGAGCGCAAATTTGTTGACGGTCGGTATTTGACCAGCGACGCTGTCGCGTCTGATCCGACTGCCGGTGGGCGTCACCGTCCTCATGTCCACGTCAGGCAGGCTACTTGCCGTGACTGGGCTCGTCTGAAAGCGTTCAAGGCGATCCTGGTCGTTAGTGCCCCCTTGGTTCGACGAGCCACTCGACGATGACGATCGGCCAGTCCAGTCTCGGCTGTCGCCTTGGTTCCCGCGATTCCCGTGGTGCCATGGTGGCGTACAATCGATCTCCGCGTATTTCTGGATCTCCGCTTGTTCCCGTGCCTGTAGGACAGCGCTCGTGCTGGCGTCTATGAACGCGGCGAGGTTCGGGACCAAGCTCGCATTGGCGAAATAGGATTGCTCCAGTGGTGCCAATTTGCGAATGAAAGTCAGGTCGTCAAGGGGCGACCAGTTACGCAGCGAGGGTGGAGTCTCGCCTCTGCCATAGAACTCGCACGCCCGAGCTACCTCCGCCATTTGCGCGTCATTCCAAACTCGTCGTCCCTCGTACGCAGATTCCGGTGCGTGTGTGGGTACGTTGGGCTGGGCAGACTTAGCAAGGTCGTATGCTACAGAGTTGGGCGTCTCCGTGTGCTCACCAGGCGCGTACCAGGGTGGTGTGCGGCCGTTGTTCATGTGCTTTCGAACTTCGGCTTCTTCTCGCTCTTGTAGTGCAGCGTCCGTGCTGGCTGCGATGAAAGCGGCCAGGCCCGGGGTCGGAAACTCACTCGCGAACGTAGTTTGCTCCAACTCCGTCATGCTGCGAATGAAAGGTAGGTCACCAAGGGGCGAGTAGCTGCGCACCCAAGAAGGGATCTCGCCGCGGCTGTAGATCACACACGCCTGGGTTCGCTCCACTTTTTCCCATTGTCTGGCTCTTTCAGCAGAGTCAGTTTCGTGCGTGGGGCTCAGCCTCACGCTGGGTTGACTTCCCTGCACTGCGGGGAGGTTCCGCGACTCCCGGTTGGATTCGGCGGTGTCTCCCACGTAAGCCGCCATGGCTGAGCGCAGGGCGGACGTAGCAGAGTCACTTTGGTCCCATGTGGCCATGTGGAACTTGCCCCAACGGACGGCGGCGCTGCGTGTCTCCCGCGAGGATAGTCCCGCTGGAAAGCCAAGTGCGTTGATCCGTTTTTTGCTGACTTCGCCAGTGGGCTTGCCGTCTGCTCTCACATCCCGCAGGCTAACGACTTCACCGTAAAGTTGCGTCAGTACGCTGGCATAGTACGCTACCTCTGCACGTTGACCACCGTCCGCAAAGTGCCGTGCAACTTTTTCAGGGTCGAGCTGTTTGCGGCGGTCTACGGCAATGCTTCGCAAGCCCGAGAGGTCGGTTTTCGGTCCTGCGTCCAAGAGTTTCCTCAGGTTGGGTAGCGTGGTGTCGAGAAAGACCCCGCCACTGACACCTCCTATGAAGCGTAGGATACATCGGGCAGTTTCGAACCACGTCGAGGTGCGTTCCATGAAACTGGATATGTTGCCACTCGACACCGTTCGATTACTACCACCCTGCTTGGCCTGCGCGGTCAGCTGCGGCGGTTTCGGCCTCGTCGGCTGGCTCACGGGTGGCGCTGGCTGGTCTGGGGTACGTTGGCCGATCAGATGGTCGAGTGACAAGCCCGAGTAGGCT
>CALETE010000005.1 GCA_937920085.1 uncultured Alphaproteobacteria bacterium
ATGGATGAGCCGGAACTGAAGATCATCGACGTCTTCATCTGCAAGCTCCGCAAGAAGCTGGCTGCCGCTGCCGAAGGCCGCCATCACATCGAAACCGTGTGGGGCCGCGGCTATGTTCTGCGCGATCCTATGGAAAACCAAGTGGCCGCCTGAACAGGCCCCACGGTTCACTGACCTTTCAGACGCCCGCCGGAAACGGCGGGCGTTTTGCTTTGGCCGGGACTAGGCTATCTCTGGCGCGTCAGGAAACACAGATCGCCGTCACTTTCCACATGCTGAAAGCGACACCCTATCGGTTGTCTCAAGATAAGGCCGCAATGACATGAAATCAGACGTTCAAATCGAAGTCCTGCGCGAACTGATGGACCAACTCGATCGTGGTGTGAACGCTGATGCTGGAGGCGTTAGGGCCTTTCCTGCCGATACCTATACCAGCCGCGACATCGCAAAGCAGGAGTGGGATATCTTGTTTCGCCGACACCCACAGATGATCGGCATGAGCGGCGACCTGCCCGAGCCAGGAAGCTTTATCACAAGCAACGACTTAGGCATTCCGATCCTGGCAACCCGAGATAAGGCTGGGAAATTCAGAGCGTTTTTGAATTCCTGCCGGCATCGGGGCCCGATGGTGGAATCCGCGCGGCGCGGAAAGAAATCGCTCTTTTCGTGTCCATTCCATGCCTGGACTTACGACTCCTCAGGTGAGCTTGCGGCGGTCCCGATGGAAGATCACTTCGGTAAGATCGACAAGACGTGCCTCGGATTACGGGAACTGCCCGCAGAGGAACACCTGGGATTTCTGATCGTCCACCCCGATCCTGATGGCAAGATAGACCTCGGGGATATGTTCCAGGGGCTCGAGTCTGATTTTAGCGCCTGGGGCTGGGATAGGTACGTCCTGGGGCTAGAACAGACCCTGGACATGAAGCTTAACTGGAAGCTGGCAACAGATACCTTTGGTGAGACTTACCATTTCAAGAGACTTCACAAGGACACCCTGGCCAACAACTTCCATGGCGATGTCCTGTCGTATCGCGCCTATCAGCGGAACCACAGAATGGTGCTCTGCCTAAAGGCCATAGATGACCTGCGTGGCAGGCCAGAGTCAGAATGGCGGATCCAGGCGGGCGGATTTCCGGTCTATTTCCTATTTCCCAACGTCGTCATCAATGTGGGAGACCACCGCATTGCCGTGGTGAGAGTTTACCCCGACCCGGAAAATCCAGGTCGCTCGATCTCACAGGTCAGCTATTATTTCGACAAGCAGGTGCTGGCTGAAAATCCGGAAATGGCCCTAATGTTCTCTGAGGGCTTCACCAATATTGTCGCTGCGGAAGATTACGCGACGGCGGAAACGACGCAGACGGCCCTTGAATCCGGCCTCGTCGACACCGTCATATTCGGACGCAATGAGCCGCCGCTGCATCATTACCACAATACCTTCCGAAAGGCCCTGGGCCTGGAGCCAATCGGATTTCTCTGAGGGCAAGACAGACCCCCGATGTGGACGTTTCAATTGGAGGCTTAAGGCGCCCAGCCAGCTAGCCAGTCGGCCAAGCCTTGCGGTGTCATGTGTCGCGCATCGGACAATTGCGACATTTGGGCAGCGTTCAAAAGCTGATCTGTCTTAGGATCAATAACCATTAGGGCCGGCACGCCTTCTAGCCGCTTGGTAATCCCGTAATGTGCAGGCACCTGGAGGTTTTTGTCGAACCGGCCAATATCGACGCTGACCACAATGAAATTGCGGTCGATGAAGGCCTTAAGCTCAGGTAATTCCATCGTTCCTGCAAGAATACGACAGTCAGGACACCAGTTACCGCCCATATCCACGATGAGCCGTTTGTGCTGAGCCTTCGCCTTGGCCTTGGCTGAGGCGACAGCCTTGTCGGCGTCTGCAGCTTCATCATAGGGATAGGGCAAGGGCGTCTTCAATTGAGCGAAGGACGCAATGCTGACCTTTGGCGCAGGCTTCGCGAACACAGGAGAGCAGACCGCAAGGACGGCGACGAGCGCTAGAGCAGTGGATTTCATCATGAATGAGCAGCCTAAAGCGAGTTTTGTGGATTTTCATAGGCTAAGTCTGCCCTGCCAAATAGATCAAATTTCTCATCAAGCTTTCAGTGGACATGAAAGCCACCCCCGAACTGACCCGCCTATAAATGAGATTTCGCCTTGAACTCAACGGGACCAAGGCTAAGCATCGTGACCATCGGCGCACCGAATGACGGGGCTGCTGGTGGAGGACTTCGTTGACCGACGCGGCGTCGCAACATCCGGGAAAAACCAACGCCTTGGTGGAAGCCTATTTCGCCAAGCGGGGAAACCTTGTGCTCTTTCTGTCAGCGCGAACGGGATCACACGCCACCGCCGAAGATCTGGTGCAGGAACTTTATCTCAAGGTCGCAGGCCTTGATCCTGCCATAGAGACCTCATCCCCCAACGCCCTGCTCTATCGCATGGCTATCAACCTTGCCCACGACTCTGCCCGAAGCCAGCGACGATCTGAAGTCCGAGATACAGCATGGCGTAACGATGTCAGGGTCGAACTTGCTGGGGAAGACATAGCCGACGAACCCAGCGCGGAGCGGGTCGTTATTTCCCGGGAACGTTTGGCGCAACTGATCGCCGCAATCGCGGCTTTGCCCCCCCAGCGTCAGAAGGCGTTCAAGCTTTACAAACTGCAGGGCATGACTCAGGCCGAGGCCGCGAGGGTTATGGGTATTTCCGTAAAGGCGATCGAAGGCCATATCAGTGCGGCCCTCAAGGTCCTTGTGACGAAGGTCGACCCATGAGTGGACGCTTTTTTCATGCCGCGCATAGGGTTAGGGCCAGGCTGCGGAGTCTAAACACAAAGCTCCTTGCACGTCTGCAAGATGGGCAGGTGGATTCATGAGCGTTTATCTCGTTCATAACGCCGAAACGACGCAGGATCAGGCAATCGCTTGGGCCCTTCGTCTGCAGGGCGAGACCATGTCCATTGAGGATGGACTGGAATTTGATGCGTGGCTGGAAGCGAGCCCCGCAAACCCTGAGGCCTTGGCGCAGATCCTGTCGGTTCTCGAAACCTATAAGGCGGCGGGCCTAGATGTCCTGGAAGGCCTTAAGCAGTCTGAACAGGTCGCGGCCCGGCGATTGGCTAAAGGGCGATGGTCCTTCGGTGCGGGCCTTGGGGTCTTGGCTGCAGCGACGGCCTTAGCGTTTGTGGTCATCAGCCAAGGCTCTTTGATCGCTCAAACCTCGAACTTCGCCACGAAAAATGGCGAGCATAGGTCGGTGAAGCTGGCCGATGGTTCGACGATTGATATGAATTCTGAAACCGGCATGGCTGTCAGGCTTGCCCCCCATGAGCGTCATGTGACCATGGGCCAGGGCGAAGCCATTTTTGATGTGGCTCACGACCAAGCTCGACCGTTTGAAATCGAAGCGGGCGGGCACATCGTGCACGTGCTCGGCACACAGTTTGATGTTCGCAATCGCCCTGATGGGTTCTCGGTTATCGTATCTCGCGGCGTCGTCCAGGTGCGGGGGAACGGACCAACTGTCATCCTGCGCAAGGGTGAGCGCCTGGATTTTGCGCCTGGCGAGGCCAGCAAGGTAAGCACCACGAACCCTGCCGATGCCTTGGGTTGGCGCACAGGTCATCTGATCTTTCGTGATCAGCCACTCTCCAGGGTGGTTGCAGACTTAAATCGTCAATTTCCTGAGCAAATTCGAATTGATGATGAGCGATTGGCTCAAGAGAAAATCTCAGGTGTGCTGGTTTTGGACAATCAAAACCTCGTCCTTGAGCGTCTAGCCTTGATGCTGCCTCTCAAGACGGTAAGGTCTGACCAAGGGGTCGTTCTTCAGTCGAAGTCGTCGCCCTTCTAGGGGGACGAAGCGATCAGTAGGGTCAGACGACGCATTCCGATATGGGTCGGGCTGGTCGCCGTTGCGAGTTTTGCATCGCCGGCGGACGGCCGTGCTATGGGTCGGCTTGACCTAAACATTGCCCCCAAATCCTACAGCGAAGCACTGATCGATTTGGCCGTTCAGGCCAATATCTCCATGCTTGGGGTGAGTGCCTGCCAGGGAGCCACCCGATCTGGCCTTTCAGGATCCTATACCCTCAATGAAGCTCTAGAACGGCTGCTGAATGGCGCGTCATGCACATGGCGCCTGGCTGGCCGGGACGCCGTCCAAATCAGCCCCAAACCCTCGCCTTCCAAGATCGTTTCGCCTGTCGTCAAAGGCACCAGTGGCACCGCTCAGGTCGACGAACTTCTGGTGACGGCGACAAAGCGTGTGCAGCGGGTCGACCGTCTAGCAACCGCGATCAGTGTTATTCCTGGGTCACAGCTACGTGCCACAGGTACGATCGACCCCCTGGAGACCACAGGCCAACTGGCGGGTGTGCAAACGACAAATCTGGGTCCCGGACGAGATAAACTCTTGCTGCGTGGCTTGTCCGATGGTGCCTTTACCGGACGCTCGCGGTCGACGGTCGGCACTTATCTGGACGACACGCCGATCAATTATAACGCTCCTGACCCGGATCTCCGACTGGTGGATGTCACGCGGGTTGAAGTGGTGCGGGGGCCGCAGGGCGCGCTCTATGGATCGGGAAGCCTGAGCGGGGTCTATCGGATCGTTACTGAGACGCCGAAGCTGGATGAAGTGTCTGGCCGGCTAGGTGTCAGCTATGGCGTGACGAAAGGCGGGTCCCCAAGCTCGGCGATCGAAGGCGTCGCCAATTTGCCGATACTCGAAAATCAAGCTGCCCTGCGTCTGGCTGGCTACCACGAGGTTCAGGGCGGTTATCTCGACAATGCCAGACTGGGAAGGTCCAATGTCGACCAGACAACCCGTAACGGGGGGCGATTGTCCCTGAGCTACCAGCCCAACCAAGTCTGGAGGTTTGCCCTGACCTCGACAGTGCAGCACCTCAAGACCGATGACACCCAATATACAACCCCAAGTCAGGCGCCTGTTAGGACCAGTGGCGTCGCAGAAGCGCACGACAACGACATTGCACTCATCAATGGATCTATCCGAGGTGACTTCAATTGGGGCGAGCTGACCTCGACCACCGGATATGTGCGGCATGCCTATTCGAGCATCTATGATGCGACCCCTGTGGCAGGGATTTATACCCTGAATAACTCATCTCTCGGGGTGTATTACGAACTGACGCGGACCCGGATGTTGGTACAGGACTTGGTCTTCGCCTCGCCAGGTGGACGCCGGTTTGGATGGCTAGTCGGACTCTACGGTGCCGACATGCACGAGTCCTCACCCTCTCATCTGGACGCAGGGCCGAACCTTAGGCGGCTGAATGTGGTCTACGAGGAAACCCGCTACGACAAGATTCAGGAATTTGCGGGTTATGGCGAGGCAACCTATGCCCTTACCCCCAACTGGACTTTGGCTGCCGGTGCCCGCCTCTTCCAAACCAAGGTCCAGACAAATTCTGACGTTACGTCAGAGAGGTTTTCGCCCCGGTCCCTGCACAGAACGGCGAAATATTCGGGCGTTTCGCCCAAGGTCTCTCTTCAGTATGAACCGTCCTCAGATGCCTTACTCTACGGGGTCATCTCCCAGGGTTTTCGGGCCGGCGGCATAAATTCAGGTGGCGCGCGCCCTCTCGCAGCGAACAGAGAAACCTATGCACCCGACCGGCTGAAGAATTACGAGCTGGGACTGAAGCTGAAATCGAAGGATCACCGCATGGATTTGCGAGCCGCCCTGTTTCAGGACATTTGGACAAATATCCAGACAGATCAGTTTAGGCCCTCTGGTATTCCCTACACAACCAATGTGGGAGATGCGGCTACTACAGGTCTGGAGATCGAGTGGTCCTATGCCTGGGACGCCGGGCTAACCCTTGAGGCCAATGGCCTACATGCAAGGTCAAGGACAACCCATGCTAATCCAGATTATGCGCCTAAATTGACCCAGAGCCTGCCGGGCGTACCACAGGACGCACTCAGCCTCATCGCGAGCTATCACAGGCCGATATTGCGAAATGCTGAACTCAATCTGATCGGCGAGATCAGTTATATCGGCAAATCCAGAGTCACCTTTGATCCTGTGAGTGCACCAACCATGGGAGGTTATTCCCGGGCCAAGCTGATTGCCGAACTGAGCACCTCTCGGTGGAATGCACAGGTCTATATCACCAACCCAACCAATGAAGCCGGCGACACCTTTGCCTTCGGAAATCCATTCAGTTTCAGCCAGGGTCAACAGGCTACGCCTATGAGACCTCGCACCATTGGGGTTTCAGTCTCATCCAATTTTTAAAATACTTCAGACTGCATATAGGGGTCGCCTAAATCAGCGCCGTCTCAGCATTGACGGCAGCTATCTGGAGAGGCTGAACGTCGTGACAGCCAGCTTAAGTCAGCTCGATCGCACTCGTAATTGGGACGCGAACGCCCCTAAGCTGAAGGCGGCCCTGATCGTGTAGAGCGGTCAGGGCCGTTCTGCACCTCTTCGAGAGGTTAAGGCCCCGGCTCGCGTCTATTAGACCCTTGCAAAAACCCCCCTTTTGTGTGATGACACTTATGTAACCGGAGATCTCCAGTCTCTGCACGAAACCGGCCCAGGATCGCCTCTCACTAGCGGTGGTCCTGGGCTGTGTCGTATCTGAAGGGTCACGCATCGTCGGGAGGCCGCTATCACCGCCAAAGACTTCGCGGACCTGGCCATAGCCGAAGACCCCTTCGCCCCCTGCCTTTGGATTCCTAGCGAATGGTGGGGTCAGTTCCTGGCCGAAACCGACCGTAAACCCAATGCGATCGGTGCAGTGATTTATCGGAATAAGACCGTCCGAGACGGTGGGCCTGGAACAGATTTCCAAACGGGTAGCGATCAGGGCGGATATCGCCGACGCTAGGGCTGCAAACGAGCGATCCACGCCTCAGCGCTGTCGGTCACAGGGCCTGTGGCATCGACCTTGGTCCAGGTCATTTGACCGATGTCACGGGCTAATTGCAGTTTCAGAGTTTCTGCCGTCGCATCAGACGCATCACTGCGTCTTTCTGAAATGCGGCGTTCAAGGACATCTTCTGGTGCTTCGAGCCAGACTCCCCGAAAATCGACACCGCTACCCTTTGCCAATGCCTCTGCACGCTGGCGAAGCGCAGGATCGATGAAGGTTGCATCAAGAACCACGGCGCGTCCGGCCTGGATCAGGCTGTGCGCCTCATGAAATAGAAGGTCGTAAACTTGGTTAGCCGGAGTCGCGGCATAATGCGGAGCCGCTAAAGCTTGCAAATGATCCACACCAGCCAGGCGTTTACGGATTTCATCGGTTCTAAGAACCACTGCCCCAGGCGACGCGCCCAATCCTGGTGCAATTCGTCTCGCAAAGCTGGACTTGCCTGTCCCAGATAGACCTCCCACCGCCGTCAAGCTTGGTGAAACGGGGGTCAGATGTTCCAAGGCTACCTTCAGATAGGCAATTGCGGCCGCATCATCGCCGCTGTGGGCCTGAACATGCGCCCGCACCCCGGCCCGGACCGACATCATCAAAGGTAAGGCGCTCAGGCCCTCAAAGAGCCCCGCCCCTTGGTTGCGTGCGGCCTGATCAAGATAGGCAGACAGGACGCGAACTGCGGCATCGCGACGGCGGCGGAAGTCGAGATCCATCAGCAAGAAGGCTAGGTCATACTGAACATCAATGTCTGACAGGACGTCGTTGAACTCAATACAATCGAATAGGATCGGCCGGCCATTCTCCAGGAGGATGTTCCCCAAATGCAGATCAGCATGACAATGCCGTGCAAAACCGGCGGCCTGCCTGGCATCCAATAAGGCCTGACGCCTGAAAAACTCTTCGTCCGTGGCCGCCACGACAGCTTCCACAAGGTCTGCACCCAAGCGTGACTTCAAGGCGCGCAGAAGATTGGCGTTAGAGTCGATGGTGAATTTTAGGGCTAGCCCTCCGCCGCCCTGGGGGCGGGGCGCAGCCTTGGCGTGAAGCGCGGCAACCTCGCGGCCAAGGGCGTCGGCCAGAGGGCCATCGACAGCCCACGGACGCGCCGCCAGCACAGCCGTTTCGTCAAAGCGCCGCATCTCGAGAACATACTCAATGGCGTCGCCGGGGCCATTCAGCAGGAAGCCTTCGGAGGTCTCTGTGAGCTTAAGGACCGAGCGATAGATGTCAGACGCCGCAGCGCGATTAAACCGCAGTTCCCGTTCGAGGGCCCAGTGGCGCAGGGCCAGGGTTGAGTAGTCCAGATAGCCGAGATCAACCCGCTTCTTGACCTTGTATGCGGTATCGCCAGCGAGATAGACCCGCGCACAGGCGGTTTCGATGGTGAGGTCAGCGCGGTCAGAAAACCAGCGATCAATTCGCGCTTCCTCGGCCTCGATCACGGATAGAGCCGTTCCGTCGTCCAGCCCGCTTCGGCGCGATGAAAGGCCAATCGCTCATGCAAACGGAAGGGTCGATCGCGCCAGAATTCAAGGCTGCTGGGTGTCAGTCGAAAGCCAGACCAGTGGGGCGGCCGGGGAGCCTTGCTAAGGCCGAACTTCAATCCGAATTCAGCAATCCGTTTTTCAAAGGCCATGCGGTCCGGCAAGGGCCGTGACTGCTCCGAGGCCCAGGCCCCGAGTTGAGCCGGTCGGGCGCGGGTCGCCCAATAGAGGTCAGCCTCTTCGTCGGTCACCGGTGTAATCGTCCCACGCACCCGCACCTGCCGCCGCAGAGACTTCCAGTGAAATAGCAGGGCAGCCTGGGGATGGGCCGCCAGTTGCCGACCCTTGGCGCTGTCGAGATTGGTATAGAAAACAAAGCCGTCTGGCCCGGCGTCCTTAAGCAGGACCATTCGCACATCGGGCAGTCCGTTTTGATCCACTGTGGCCAGAGCCATGGCGTTGGCGTCATTGACCTCCTTGGCCACGGCTTCGCTAAGCCACTGGCTGAAGAGGCTCAAGGGATCTTCAGCGGTCAAGGGCGGTAGATCCGCCCCGGCCACAGATTTCAGATACTCGTCCTCGGTGGGCGAACTGGGGATGTGAGGCTTTTCAGACATGCGGCCGATATAGAATGTCCTGGAGCAAACGTCAGGCAGTTTAGATGACGCGCACGTGTTTTCGTTTATGCAGATAGAGCGAAGCCAAGCAGGGTCGCATCAGACTTACCGACCTGGCCTTGAAAGCTGTCAAGCCTCCGACAGGGTCACAGGCTTTACGCCTGCCACTGAAATCAAGCTCTCCACACAGTCGCGGATCGAGTCATCGAGCGGACGGAAGGTGATACCGACAGCTGCCCGCATGCGCTCGTTCCGTAGTTCAGCCTGGGCCCATATGGCCCGGAATTCTGCCTCCCGCGCGCGGATGCGATCAGGAAAGCGATCGATGAGGACAGGCGGGGCCAACCTGATTTCAGGGAGAAGACGACTGATGTCCGCGCAGATGTCCTCCACATTGCGGGCGTCCGTTGACCAGGCAATGTAACGCTCGCCATTACGCACCGAGCCGCTGGTCAGGAGGCCGATATGGCAAAGGGCGTCATCACGGACGTCCACCGTCATCCACGGTCGATAGACCCCGCTCTGCTCGTATTCACCCAGAAGCATGGTTTCGATGAAGTGCTGCCAGGGGCCCATATCCTTCTGATGGGCGGACTGGATCGGACCGACATTGTCGCCGGGACAGCAGGTGATAGCCTCCCACCTGCCACTACGGTCGGCAGCGGCGGCAAAGGCCCGCTCAGCAATCAGCTTGCCCATGGAATAGCCCTGCCCCCTTTCTGGGGAGCGTTTTGGGTTCAGTTCATCAGGGTAGCGACCCTCATAGAAAACGGGACGGCGAACGACTTCCTGCAAATCCATTTCAGAAATGATCGCGGCAATGCTGGAGGTGACCACCACCCGGGACACACTGCCCGACTGCTCTATGCTGCCGATGATATGGTCGCAGACCCGCTGGACATAGGCTGGGTCATCGTAGTCGCTGACATGGGCAATATGGGCGACCCCATGGCAGCCCTTGAAAATCTCGTCATAACACCCGTCCTGATCGAGATCAGCCGCATGCAAGGTCAGTCGACCCGAAGCATATCCGGGCATAGCCTTGAGAAAATCTGTGCGTTTTGGATCATCAACCTGGCGGACACAGGCCCGGACACGGAAACCCTGATCCAGCAGCAGGCGCACAGTCCATCCACCGAGAAAACCGGCAGCGCCCGTCACGGCAACCGTTGCTCGCCTCGGTATCGGGGCCATGGTGATCTCCTCATAGTGATTATGAGCCGGAGTGGGCCCCGATTGATAAGCGGAGTCAATTTCTGCGGTGCTCTAGCCGGTCTGTGCCCGCCAAAAAATCAATAGGTCATCATAGGAGGCTTGCCCAAATCCTGACCGGCACTAGGTTCAGGAAAATTGCAGAGGCCAACATGACACATCGCGGAACAATGACATCTGTCCCCATGAGCGACGGGGTTTCAATCGGCGTCTATCACGTGGAACCCAAGGGCGACCGCAAGGGCGGCCTGGTCCTGATCCAGGAAATCTTTGGGGTGACCGACCACATAAAAGAGCTCTGCGATGGCTATGCCGAAGATGGCTATGAAGTCCTCGCCCCGGCTCTTTATGACCGTGTTGCACCGAATTTTCAGGCGACCTATGAACCGCAGGACATCCAGAAAGCCATTAAGGTGGCGAGGGAACTGCATTCTTTTCCCCAAGCGATGGATGACGTGCAGACCTGCATTGAGGCTCTGAAGGTCAAGGGCAAGGTTTTCATTACCGGCTATTGCTATGGCGGCAGCATGGCCTGGGCCATGGCTTGCCGGTCGCCCGACCTCGCTGCAGCCTCAGGCTATTACGGCAGCATGGTCCCAAGCATGGCCGATCAAACCCCGAAATGTCCGACCATTCTGCACTTCGGACGTCACGATCATGGCATTCCCATGGAAGGGGTCGAGGCCGTCGCCGCCAAGCACCCAGAGGTGGCCGTTCACATTTACGAAGCGGGCCATGGCTTTAATTCAGACCGCCGGACCGACTACCATCCAGACAGCGCCAGCTTGGCCCGGGAGCGGACCCTGGCGCTCTTTGCGGAAAACGGCGGTTAGGGTATTAGCGACGCGATGTCGCACAATACATTTGGTCACCTTTTCCGAGTCACAACCTGGGGCGAAAGCCATGGCCCAGCCCTCGGCTGTGTCGTCGACGGGTGCCCTCCAGGCCTTAAGCTGACAGAGGCCGACGTTCAGGTCTGGCTGGAAAAACGACGCCCTGGCCAAGGCAAGTTCGTGACGCAAAGGCAAGAACCCGACGCCGTGAAAATCCTGTCTGGTGTCTTCGAAGACGCTCAGACGGACGGCCAAGTCACAACCGGCACGCCCATCTCCATGATGATCGAAAATGTCGATCAGCGTAGCCGGGACTATTCTGAGATTGCGCAAGCCTTCCGACCTGGCCACGCAGACTATGCCTATTTCGCCAAGTACGGGGTCCGGGACTATCGTGGGGGCGGCCGCGCGTCTGCGAGGGAAACAGCGGCCAGGGTCGCTGCTGGAGCTGTAGCACGGAAGATTTTGGACGGCGTCATTATCCGCGGTGCGGTGGTACAGATCGGCCCCCACGCCATCAACCGCGATCGGTTTGATTGGGCCCAGACCCACGAAAATCCGTTCTGGTGTCCCGATGCTGACATGGTTCCGATCTGGGAAGCGCACCTAGAAACCATCCGCAAGGCGGGGTCATCGACAGGCGCAATTGTCGAAGTTGAGGCCATTGGCGTCCCGGCCGGCTGGGGTGCGCCCATCTATGGCAAGCTGGACGCAGAACTTGCCGCCGCTCTGATGTCGATCAATGCCGCCAAAGGCGTAGAAATCGGCGCAGGCTTTGCCTCCGCGGCCCTGACGGGGGAGGAAAACGCCGACGAAATGCGCGCTGGGAACGATGGACCCAGCTTTCTGTCCAACAATGCTGGCGGCATACTGGGTGGGATTTCGTCAGGACAGGCCGTTGTGGCGCGGGTGGCATTCAAGCCTACGTCATCGATCCTGACGCTTAGGCGTACCCTCAATGAGGCAGGCGAAGAGATTGATCTTCGCACGAAGGGCCGACATGATCCTTGCGTCGGCCTACGCGCTGTTCCGGTGGTGGAAGCCATGACGGCATGCGTCCTTGCTGACGCCTATTTGCGGCACCGTGCCCAGATTGGCGTAAGGATTTGAATCCATGGCTTTGGCGGCTCTCAGCGTCCTTATCGTCGATGATCACCCCCACATGCGGTCGATTTTGCATCAGGTGGTGAAGTCTGCGGGCGTTGAGCGCATTCATTTGGCAAAGGACAGCGCCGAAGCCCTGAGGATCATTCACGATCAGGATATCGACATCTTGATCACCGATTTGGTCATGGAGCCCTTAGACGGCATTGACCTGGTTCGCTTGATCCGGCGCTCTCCTGACAGCACCAAGCCCCTGCTGCCGATACTCATGGTCACCGGACACATGACCTTAAGCCGCATCCAAGAAGCGCGGGATGCCGGGGTCAATGAATTTGCCGCCAAGCCCATTAGTGTCAAGGCTGTGCTAGAACGTCTGGCGGCGATTATCGACCGACCTCGGGATTTCATCCGCGCGGAGGAATATTTCGGCCCAGACCGGCGTCGGCGGAAAAGCCCCGAGGAAACCAAGCCTCAGCGCCGAAAGAGTGATCCACAGCCCTAGAAGCTAAGGGCGCAGCTTTCACCAATTGTGGGCCGCGAAACCACAATCCGGCTCAGCCCAGGAAACGCGACCTTCAGTCTATCTGAGAAATACAGGCACAGGTGCTCAAGGGTCGGTCGTTCAAGACCTGGCTTCTCATTCAACAGACCATGGTCCAGTTCCAGGGCGACCGCACGCAGCGCCGTGTCTAGGTCCGCAAGGTCAGCCACCCATCCTACAGGATCCAGGGTTGGTCCACGGACACTTGCCTCGACCTTGAAAGAATGACCGTGCAGGCGTGAATAGGGGCGGTCCTGGGGGCCATCCACAAGATAGTGCGCCGCATCAAAGGTTGCGGATTTGGTGATTTCAAAGGTCGGCTGGGTCATGAGGCTGGCGTAGGACGCCTATGGAATTCCAAGGTATTTGTGAGTCTGGACGCTTAAACGCCACCGGGGGTGGGTGAGGCAATAGGCGATCGCAGCCTGGGTGTTGGGAATACGGTCAGGGCCATCCATGGGCTGGAGCAAAAACCGCTCGAAATCCCAGGCCTCGAAGGTCGAAGGATCTACCCCCTTCTGCGGAAAGACCAGTTTCAGTTCCTGTCCCGCCCGCTGCACAACAGGCGCCTGTGCCTTGGGGCTGACGCAGATCCAGTCAATGCCCTCGGGCGCTGGCAAGGTGCCATTGGTTTCCAGGGCAATAGAGAATCCTTCGGCATGAAGGGCCTCGATGAGGTCTGTATCCACCTGAAGCAGGGGTTCGCCCCCTGTGCAGACCACAAGGCGCCCCTCGTTGCCGCCCTCCCACTTGGCTGCAATGGTCCGCGCCAGGGTCGCCGCATCGGCAAAACGGCCACCTCCAACACCATCCATGCCGACAAAGTCCGTGTCACAGAAGCTGCAGACAGCACTGGCCCGGTCTTCCTCCCGGCCTGACCAGAGATTGCAGCCCGCAAAACGGCAGAAGACGGCGGGGCGGCCCGCCTGGCCCCCTTCCCCCTGCAGGGTCAGGAAAATCTCTTTGACGGCATAACTCATACTTCCGTCGCCACCCGGCCCGACGCGTCCCACTCTTCATAACCCCGCACCCGAAGGGCACAGGCTGGGCAGGTGCCGCACCCATAGCCCCAGGGCTTTCGCTGGTCGCGCTCACCGCGATAGCAGGTGTGGCTGTGCTCGAGAATCAGCGCCACCAGATCTTCCCCGCCAAGACCCTTCGCCAGTTCCCAGGTTTGGGCCTTGGTCAGCCACATGAGCGGGGTCTCGATGGAAAAGTCCTGGGCCATGCCCATGTTCAGCGCGCTCTGTAGGGCATCGAGACTGTCTCGCCGACAGTCGGGATAGCCCGAGAAATCGGTTTCGCACATGCCGCCCACCAGAACCGACTGACCCCGCCGGTCGGCCAGCGCTGCGGCATAGGTTAGGAAGACCAGATTGCGCCCCGGCACAAAGGTATTGGGCAGACCCTTTTCCGTAATTTCAAAGGCGCGGTCTTCCGTCATGGCCGTCTGCCCCAGGGCACCAAAGCCCTGCATGTCGACCACATGATCGTCACCCAGTCGTGCCGCCCAGTGAGGGAAACGGGCAGCGAGTTCCCGGCGCACCGTCTGGCGCTGGGCCATTTCAACACTGTGGCGCTGGCCATAGTCGAACCCGACGGTCTCGACTTGATCATATCTCGCCAGGGCCCAGGCCAGACAGACCGAGGAATCCTGACCGCCGGAAAATAGCACAAGGGCGCGGGAAGGCTGGGACATGGGCTGAATATGCGCCCCAGGACGCAAAATCGAAAGCCCTCGGGACGATATGAGCCCGCGAATATCTCCGCGTTCGCGACGCATCGACCTCCAGGGCGCAAACCATCGGTGCGCTTTCGCCGTCAATTCAGGCTAGGCCTGAGGCACACCTTGGGCGATGGTGGGGCAAACAGAAGGAAGACCCCTTTGGCCGGTTTCTATGATCGCTACATCCTGCCGAAATTCCTGTCGGCGGCCTGCGCCTCGCCCGGCATTATGGGCCAGAGGGCCAAGGTAGTGCCCCAGGCTGAGGGTCGCATTCTTGAGCTGGGCATAGGTATGGGGCTGAACCTGAACTTCTATGATCCGGCCAAGGCCAAGGAAGTGATCGGCGTCGACCCGGCCCTGGAGCTGCGCAACCTCGCCATGGCTGCCCCTCGCCCCGAAGGCCTCAAAGTCGAGGTCAAGGACGGTACGGCAGAGGCCCTGCCCTTTGAGGACAAGAGCTTTGACACCGTGGTCTGTACCTTCACCCTGTGCTCGGTCTGCACGCCCCTGGCGGCCCTGGCCGAAGCCCGGCGGGTGCTGAAGCCCGGCGGGCGCATGTTGTTCTGTGAGCACGGCCTGGCCCCAGACACCGAGGTCGTAAAATGGCAGAGGCGGATCGAACCCATCTGGAAACGTCTGGCCGGGGGTTGCCATCTGACCCGACCGGTGACTTCGGTCATCGAAGCTGCGGGGTTCAAGACCGACTGGCTGGAAACCGGTTACCTGCCCAAGGCCCCGCAATTTGCCGGATGGAACGAGTGGGGCTCGGCCCGGCCAAACTAATATCTAAGGGATAGACCATGCTACGAATTGGACTCCTGGGCGCCTCACGCATCGCCCCCGGCGCGGTCATTGCGCCCGCTGCAAAACGCCAGGACGTGACCATCACCGCCGTCGCCGCCCGCGACCCCGCCCGCGCTCGCGACTATGCCAAGACCCACGGCATTGCCGGGGTGGCAGACGACTATGCAGCCCTCATCGCCCGGGACGATGTGGACATGGTCTATAACGGCCTGCCTCCCTCTGGGCATTTGGAATGGACCCTTAAGGCCCTAGAGGCCGGCAAGGCGGTTCTGTGTGAAAAGCCCTTCGCCATGAATGCGGGTGAGGCGCAGACCATGGTGGATGCCGCAGCTAAGGCTGGCCTGCCGCTGATCGAGGCCTTCCATTATCGCTATCACAAGGTCATGCAGCAGGCTGTGGCCATGGTTAGGGCCGGTGCCCTGGGAACCCTGCACCGCGGGTATGCCATGTTCGAAGTGCCCATCCCCAAGACCCCTGACGAGCTGCGCTGGCGGCGCGATCTGGGCGGCGGCGGTCTGATGGATCTGGGCTGTTATCCCATCCACGCCCTGCGCAGCCTGTTTGGCGAAGAGCCCAAGGTCCGCGAAGCCCGTGGCGTCTTCGAAGATGGCGTCGACACCAAGATGACCGCCGCCCTGATCTTCTCCGGCGGCGTGGTGGCAGAAATCGCCTGCGCCATGAAGTCCGAGACCTTCGGGGCCCGCCTCACCCTGGCGGGATCAAAGGGCCGCATGGAAATCATCAACTTCCTTGCCCCGCAAATGGGCTGTCGCTTCACCACCACCGTCGACGGCGTCACCACCGAGCACCCCACCGATGGCCCCAGCACCTATGAGGCCCAGCTGGCCCATGTGGTCGATGTGATGACCAAGGGGGTCACGCCCCTGACCGGCGGGGCCGACGCCGTGGCCAATATGGCGGTGATCGACGCCATCTATGCCGCCGCGGGACGCTGAGAAACCATCATGAAGACCCATACCCTGATCGCCATCTCCCTCGCCCTCTGCCTGTCAGCCTGCGACAAGGCCGCAGACCGGGTGCCATCCCTGGCCAGGACGCCCACCCCGGTCGACGACCCCGATGCGCCCCCGGCACCGGGTGTCCACGCCATCCCGCCCTGGGCTGCGGGCCTGATGGGGAAGAGCTTCGCCAACACCTATCCCGGCAAGCCCGGTACCTGCATCGGCAATACCGACTCCATCACCGCCAGGACCAAGGCCGGAACCGAGATCGTCGGCTGGGCCTGGGACACTGCCGCCGCCGTGGTGGTGCCCCAGATTGTGCTGGTGGATGCCACAGGCACCATGATCGGCGCCGGGGAAACCGGCCTGCCCCGAGACGACGTGACCAAGGCCATGCCCCAGGTCACCTCAAAAACCCCCGGCTGGTCAGCCTTTACCCCCAAGGAAACCGGCGAGATCAAGGCCTACGGCCTGCTCAACGACGGCAAGGGTACCTGTGTCCTGGGCGGGATCAAGCTTTAGGTTGGGGAGGTCGCTGAGGCCTTGGTAGCTGGGGGCGGGATCGAACCGCCGACCTGTGGGTTATGAATCCACCGCTCTAACCATCTGAGCTACCCA
>CALETE010000006.1 GCA_937920085.1 uncultured Alphaproteobacteria bacterium
ATGCTGCAGAGCTATGTGGCCATGGCGCCGAAGCGGTTGGGGAAGCTGGTGGCGGGGGTGCCGTAGGGGTCTGAGGTTTGGGAAGTGAGGTTCGGCTTCCAGCGCCGATCAAACTGGGGGATGCCGCCTGAGCGGTAACCGCCAGTCGAACCCTCGGGTTTCATGATGCGCTAGAAGCGGACTTTGGCCTGTTGCCCAAAAAACGGACCTTTCCGCACCCCGCGCTCGCTTGGCAAGGCCTATACTTTCAGCGGGACGTTTATTTCGACGTATCGGATGCCAACCGGGGAAATCGTTACCGTGTCTGCATTCTTATCGAAATGAATTAGGTCAGCTTTGTGCGCTGGCGTCAGCACCTTCTGTCGGAACTGGCTGGCGTTCCCGTATTCGATGGACCCTAAGATTTCCCTCACCGATAGTGGCCCGGGGGACCCATAAAGAAGGGCGAGTGCTTTGTCCTTGGCGCTAAGTCCTGAGCCTAGTACCCGGATGCTGTCGCCCACGCGCCAAAGAAGCGGAACCTCACGTTCCGTAAGAGCGTCTACAACCGCGGTCGCCTCGTCCGGCGTCACGGCATGGAAGATGCGGATCAACTCGGACGTGACCCAGCGAACCATGCCGTACACGACCGTGGCATCCATGTGGTTGGGGTCCACGTCTGCGCCAACGTGTCCAACATTGCGGTTGTTCCGAATCTCATAGAGTGCAATCAGTATTCGCGGAATCTGGATGCGGACTGACCTAGTGAAACCATTCGCCTTTGCTAGTGCGTTGCAGGCGTCCACCATATTGGCGGGCTTAGACGGGGCCGCAGGAAACGCCCCATCAACATGGCCCTTGAGGATCGTGTAAACAATCTCGCATAGCTTCCCGCCGTTAAGTTCTGCGGGTTCCCACCGTGATTCCCGATAGTGCTGCGCGAGTTTGTTGAACTCATCGAGTAGCGGCGTTCGAAGGCTGTCTGGGATGCCTTTGAGCGCGTCCGCCGGAACTATCGCTGTCGTCACTTAGCCCCCTTGGTCTTGGAAGGCAGGCTATGCTCCACAAAGTTGCGACCTGTTGGCGTAATCTTGATGTCGTTGTAATTCTTCATGTCCAGCGTGCCCTTGCGCGAGGAAGTGGTCCGGAGCCCGGAGGCAACGCTTGTAGGCTCGCTCCATGCCTTCGTTAGGCGGAAGACAGTTCCCACCTGATCGATAGTAACGGCAGGGATTTCCAAAATGTCCGTCAGATAGTAGACGATCACTGCATACTTGTCTTCATTCGAAGCGGGCTGCTTCTCGGTGATGTATTCGTCGAACGATTGCTTTCCCACTGGATGAAGATCAAGATCTTTCACCATCTTCCATTCGGTTGCTGACGCCTTGCTCGGCTTCCTTTGCTTGTTCGCCCTGGTGGGCTTCGAGCCATTGCCGCCAGCGGCGGGCTGATCTGCCACGTCCTCGGGCTCGTAGGCTTCCGGCTCAACAACTGATGAGTGGGCGACCTTGACCGGGTGGCGCTTACCCTCAAAAGCCGTAACCAGGGCTGAGAACGCTTCGTGCTGTACGGCTTCGGAAGTGAACGAATTCACCGCCTTCGCTATCGCCTCCATGCGCTCCAGCAGCGCGTCTAAGTCTTCTTTCGCCATGAAGTGAAACCCCTAACCCACGTACGTCCCCGTCTGCGGACCGCTCAATATGGGTCAAAATCTGCAATCGCACAACCATTGCGAACTCCGCTGGCGCGACAACCTAACCTTGAAGTGGTGATACGAGGCGACACTCTAGACCTGAAAGCGCACGCGTTATCCCACAGGGACCGTGGTTATTTCGCGACCTGATAGACGTTAGAGTAACCAGCGCCGCGCCTACAACAGCTTGCTCCAATCCTCTCCTTTCAGAATGCTCACTCATAGCGAATGGGTATCCACTCCATTGACTCTTTTGTTCCCGTACTGAAACAAAAGTGGAACAAATAATGACCTAAACCATGTCCGGTTTTCGCGAGGCGAAGCGGGGCCGCTCAAGGCGAAGACGCGCTGAAAAACGACGCCCACTTTTTGCTAAGGTGGAGTATGGTGGAAAGGCGCAGAAAGTTCTGTAAAGGTAGAATATGAGCTTGAACGTTAAGGACCCCGAGGCTTATCACCTCGCCCAGACCATAGCGCGGACGACAGGCCAGAGCCTGACCCGGGTGGTCACGGAGGCTTTGCGCGATAAGCTGCAAAGCCTGGAGCGCCAGACCGCCAAGCCGAGCGTCGAGGAGCTTCTCTCCATTGCCGGGCGGGCTGCGGCCCATGTCCGTGCGCCTTATGCGGATCACGCAGACCTGCTGTATGACGACAATGGCCTGCCGAAATGATCATCGACACCTCCGCCTTGGTTGCGATCCTCTATGGAGAGCCTGAAGCGGAACGCTTTATCCAACATATCCACGCCGCCAATGCCTGCCGCATCAGCGTGGCCAACCATGTGGAACTCTCCATCGTCGTTGAACGGCAGATGGGTGCTGAAGGCCTGAGACAGGCCGATGTCTTCATTCGGCGGGCGGGCATCACCATTGAGCCGGTGACCCTTGAGCAAGGGGATCTGGCGCGGCAGGCCTTCCTCGATTTTGGTAAGGGCCGACACAGGGCGGCGCTGAATTTTGGCGACTGTTTCGCCTATGCCCTGGCCAAGGCGACGGGGGAGCCACTGCTGTTCAAGGGCTATGACTTTGCCCTGACGGATGTGAACTCCGTCGAGGGCCCCTCTTAAAGGGGCTTTGACGGACAGGCGGCGCGTCCCATGCCCGCCCAATGACTCCTATTCCAGGCGCCCTGCGCTTGCCGGAGACCCCATTGACTCCTTTTGTTCCCGCACTAGAACAAAAGAGGAACAATGAGGAACAATGTCATGTCCGGTTTTCGCGAGGCGAAGCTGGTCGCTCTCAAGGCGAAGATCGCGGCCCTGGAGGCGGGCGGGCGGGGGGACTGCGGCGTATTGCCCTTTGGGGACGTGCGGCTGGATGACGCCTTTATCAAGGGTGGCCTGCCGCTCGGCCAATGGCATGAATTCGTCAGCGGCGGCATGGAGGTCGAGACCTGCGCCGCGCCGGCCGCCTTCGCCGCGCTTATGGCCGCCCCCTTGGCCCGCCGGGGGGAGGCGGTGTGGATCCTGCGTCGGGATGACCTGTTTGCGCCGGGACTGGTGGGTCTGGGCTTTCCCGCCGAAAAGCTCATTCAAGTCTGCGCCCGGGATGAGGCTGAGGCCCTGGCCGTGGCTGAGGACGCGCTCGCCACCGAGGGGGTCAGCGCCGTCTTTGCTGAGGTGGAGGCGGTGGACCTAACCGCCGGGCGTCGGCTGCAACTGGCCTGTGAGGCGCGGGGGGCCACGGGCTTCATCCTGCGGCGGCGGCCCTATGGCGGGGCCGATCGTCAGGCCACCGGCACGGCGGCGGCCACCCGATGGCGAATTGCTCCCGCCCCCAGCCAGCCTGAGCCGGGCATGCTGGGTCTCGGCGCTCCCCGCTGGGCGGTGCATCTGGAGCGCTGCCGGGCCGGGCGTCCGGGCGCCTGGCTGATGGAGGCCGCCGACGCATATACCTATGAGGCTAAGCATGGGACGCATCCTCTGCGCCTGGTCGCCCCGCTGGGCGATCGACACCTGGCGCCGACGACACCCCTGCGACTCGCAGGCTAAACCGTTTGCGCTCATCGACTCCGTGCGCGGGGTTCGGGTGCTGACCGCCGTCGATCAGGTGGCAGCGGCGGCGGGCCTGCGCCTGGGCCAGAAGGCCACGGACGCCATGGCCCTCTGTCCCGACCTGGAAACCGCGCCAGCTGAGCCGGAGGCCGACGCCCTGGCCCTGGCGGAGCTTAGCGACTGGTGCGTGCGGTTTTCCCCGGCTGTGGCGCTCGCCCCGCCGGATGGCCTCTATCTGGACGTCACTGGGGTGGCCCATTTGTGGGGCGGGGAGGCGGGTTTGATGGCTGACCTGCGGGCCCGCTTGGCCAAGAACGGCCTTACCATGCGTCTGGCCATAGCCGACACGCCGGGCGCCGCCTGGGCCCTGGCCCACTATGGCCGCGAGCCTGAACTCATCGCCCCGCCTGGGGAACAGGCCGCCCTGCTCAGCCCCCTGCCTCCCGCCGCCCTGCAGCTGGAGCCAGAGACCGCCGCCCAGATCGAGCGCCTGGGCCTGCGGCGGATCGGTCAGCTGATCGACATCCCCCGGGCGCCCCTGGCCCGGCGGTTTGGGGCGCAGACCCTGACAAGGCTCGATCAGGCCCTGGGCCGGGGGGCCGAAGCCCTGACCTATCGCCGGCCGCCCAATCCCTGGTTCGCCCGTCTGGCCTTTGCTGAGCCCATCAGCGCTCCCGACGACATGGTCCGGGTCGCCTTCGATGTGGCCGCGGTCCTCTGCGCCCGGCTGGAGACCGAGGGGCAGGGGGGGCGGCGGTTTCACCTGGCCTTTCACGGGGTGGACGGCAAGGCCCGGCCCCTGACCATTGGCCTGGCCCTGGCCGGTCGCGACCCTGCCCGTATCGCCAAGCTGTTTGCCCCCAAGCTGGAAACCGTCGATCCGGGCTTTGGCATTGAGGTGGTCACCCTGGCGGCGGAGGATGTTGAGCCCCTGGAGGGCCGTCAGCGACGGCTCGACAGCCTGCTAGAGGCGGACCAGAGCCTGGCACCCCTGATCGACCGGCTGGTCAACCGCCTGGGTCCCGACCGGGTCTGGCGCAATGTCCCCGTTGCCAGTCATGTGCCTGAGCTGTCCTCGGCGCCTGCCCCGGCCTTGGGGGTTGCGGCGCCCGACGCCCCGGCCTGGAATCCTGAGCAGCCCCGGCCCTTACGCCTCTTCCGCGCGCCTGAGCGGCTGGAGGGGGTCATGGCCCTCACCCCCGATGATCCCCCCCGGCAGTTCCAGTGGCGGCGGCGCACCCACCGCATCGCCCTGGCCGAGGGGCCTGAGCGGATCGGCGCGGAATGGTGGCGGGGCCCCATCGAGGCGGTCCGCACCGATCAGGTTCGCGACTATTACCGGGTGGAGGATCAGGACGGCGCCCGGTTCTGGGTGTTTCGGGAGGGGCTCTATACCGAGGGCGAGCCGGCCCGCTGGTGGCTGCATGGGGTGTTCGGATGACCCCTTACGCCGAGCTCCAGACCACCACCAACTTCTCCTTCCTGCGGGGTGCCTCCCACCCCTGGGAGCTGGTCATGACCGCCGAGGCCTTAGGGTTAGAGGCCATAGGCATTACCGACCGCAATAGCTTGGCCGGGGTGGTCCGGGCCTGGACCCAGGTGGAGAAGATGAAGCCCGGCGTGCGGGTCCGCGCCCTGACCGGCTGTCGCCTGGACTTCGCGGACGGGACCCCCAGCCTGCTCTGCTATCCCACAGACCGAGAGGCCTATGGCCGCCTGACCCGGCTGCTGACCCTGGGCCAAAGGCGGGTGGAGAAGGGGGCGTGCGAACTGCACTGGGAGGACTATCTCGCCCACGCCGAGGGTCAGCTTAGCCTGGTGGTTCCGCCGACCCGGCTGGATGAGGCCTTTGAAAAACATCTGCGCCGCATGGCCGGCGAGCTGAAGGGCGCCGTCTGGCTGGCGGCCTCCCGGGGCTATGGCGCCCGGGACCTGCCCCGGCTGTCGCGGCTAAACATGCTTGCCCAGAGCCATGGGGCGCCCCTGGTCGCCACCAATGACGTTCTCTATCACGGGCCTGAGCGGCGGACCCTGCAGGACGTCCTGACCTGCATCCGCGAGACCTGCACCATCCACGAGGCGGGCCTCCGGCTAGAGGCCAACGCCGAACGCCGCCTCAAGCCGCCGGAGGAAATGTCCCGGCTGTTTGCCAAGTTTCCCGGCGCGGTGGCGCGCAGCACCGAGATTGTTCAGCGCATTGCCTTCGACCTGTCCCAGCTGAGCTACGAATATCCCGATGAGCCGGTTCCCCCTGGCAAGAGCCCCATGCAACATCTGCGGGACCTGACCTGGGCCGGGGCAGATTGGCGGTTCGAAAAGGGCATGGGGCCAAAGGAAAAGGCCACCCTGGATCACGAACTGGCCCTGATCGATAAGCTGGGCTTTGCTAACTATTTCCTCACCGTCCACGACATTGTCCGCTGGGCGCGGGAGCAAAAAATCCTCTGCCAGGGGCGGGGGTCGGCGGCCAATTCTATGGTCTGTTTCTGTCTGGGCATCACCGCCGTGGATCCCACCAAGAAGGATCAGGACCTGCTGTTCTCCCGCTTCATCTCCGAGAAGCGCGGCGAGCCCCCCGACATTGACGTGGACTTCGAGCATGAGCGTCGGGAAGAGGTCATGCAGTATGTCTACCGCCGCTATGGCCGCGACCGGGCAGCCATTGTCGCCACAGTCATCCACTATCGCCCGCGCATGGCCATCCGCCAGGTGGGCAAGGCGCTCGGCCTCACCGACGATGTTACCGCCGCCCTGTCGGGCACGGTCTGGGGCAGTTGGGGCGGGATGAGCCCTGATGCCCACATCCGCCAGACCGGCCTTGATCCCGACAGCCCTGAAATCCGCCGGGCCACGGCGCTCGCCACCGAGCTGTTGAAATTTCCCCGCCACCTCTCCCAGCACGTGGGGGGCTATGTCCTGACCAAACGGCGGCTGGATGAGACCGTACCTATCGGCAATGCGGCCATGGCCGACCGGACCTTTATCGAATGGGACAAGGACGACATTGACGCCCTAGGCCTGATGAAGGTCGACGTTCTGGCCCTAGGCATGCTGAGCGCCTTACGTAAGAGCTTCGCCATGCTGCCACCCCTGCCAGACGGCACGGTGATCACCGACATTGCCCATGTGCCCCAGGAGGTTCCCGAGGTCTTTGACATGCTGTGCAAGGCCGACTCCGTCGGGGTCTTCCAGGTGGAAAGCCGGGCCCAGATGTCCATGCTGCCCAGGCTGAAACCCCGGACCTTCTATGATCTGGTCATCGAGGTGGCCATTGTCCGCCCCGGCCCCATCCAGGGAAACATGGTCCATCCCTACCTCCGGCGTCGCAATGATCCGCAAGCCATTGTCTTCCCCAGGCCCAATCCACCCCATCCGCCGGACGAGCTGGAAAAGATCCTGAAAAAGACCATGGGCGTGCCGCTTTTTCAGGAGCAGGCCATGCGCATTGCCATTGAGGGGGCGGGCTTTAGCGAGAACGACGCCGACGGCCTGCGCCGGGCCATGGCGACCTTTCGTCACCACGGCAATGTCGGCGAATACGAACAGCAGTTCATCACCGGCATGCGGGCCAAGGGCTATGACGAAGACTTCATCCAGGACTGCTTCCACCAGATCGAGGGCTTCGGCTCCTATGGCTTTCCTGAGAGCCACGCCATCAGCTTCGCCCTGCTGGTCTATGCCTCGGCCTGGGTGAAGTGGCGCTGGCCCGATGCCTTTTGCGCGGCCCTGATCAATAGCCAGCCCATGGGCTTTTATCAGCCCGCCCAGCTGGTCCGCGACGCCCGGGAGCATGGGGTCGAGGTGCGGCCTGCAGATGTCATGGCCAGCGACTGGGACTGCACCCTCGAGCCCCAGGAGGGCAAGCGTCTGCGGGCCGTGCGTCTGGGCCTGCGCCAAGTTAAGGGGCTCCAGCGGGATGAGGGACTAAGGTTGGTGGAGCTCCGCGCCCAGGGTGTCGCCTCGCCCGAGGGTTTTGCCCGGGGCCTGTCGCGCCGTACCCTGGAACTGCTGGCCGAGGCCGACGCCTTTGCAGGCCTGGGCTATAGCCGCCGCCAGGCCCTGTGGGCGGTGAAGGGTCTGGCCGGGGAGGCCCAGGTGGAGACCAAGGCCCCCCTCATGGCCCGCCAGACCTTGAAGGAGGTCCAGGTGGAGCTGCCCCTGATGAGCGCACCCCTTGAGGTGGCCGAGGACTATCGCACCACCCGCCTGTCCCTAAAGGCCCACCCCTGCAGCTTCTTCCGGCCTGAGCTTGAGCGGCTGGGGGCGGTGCCGGCTGGGCGGCTGAAGACCCTGCGTCATGGGCGGCGGACCTGCGTTGGGGGCATGGTCCTGGTGCGACAGAGGCCAGGCACCGCCAAGGGCGTGGTCTTCATGACCCTGGAGGATGAAACCGGCACGGCCAATGTGGTCATCTGGAAAGACGTCTTTGACGCCAATCGCCGGCTGATCATGGGGGGCAGTTTGATTGCCGTGCAGGGCCAGTTGCAGATTGAAGACGCCATTATCCATGTGGTGGCCAAGAGCTTTATCGACCTCTCCCACCTGGCGTCGGCCATGAGACACGAAGATTCGGACCTACCCCAAGACAGTCGCCCGCGCGACCGCCTTCTGGCCAGCCGGGACTTTCACTGAAGCTGGCCTTGACCTGCTGCCCTGGGAGGGGGAATCCTCCCTCCAAATCAAGCCCGATCCCACCGGGAGGAAGTCCCATGCGCCCCAGCCACCTTGCCATGTCACTGATCGGTGCCATGTTCGCCCTCGCCGCCGCGGCCCAGGCCGAACCCGCGCAGATCAAGGTCGAAACGGGCCTCCTATCCGGTGAGGCCCATGATGGCGTGGCTGTCTATCGTAACATTCCCTTTGCCGCCCCGCCGGTCGGCACCCTACGCTGGGCCCCGCCTGCCAAGGCGCCCGCCTGGTCTGGCGTGCGTGACGCCGTCAAGGTTGGCCCCTCCTGCGTTCAGCCCATGACCCCCGATGGCAGCCCCAATAGCGGCGGTGCCAATGGTCCCATGAGCGAAGACTGCCTTCAGCTCAATGTTTACTCACCCACCGGGGCAAAGGGCGCGCCGGTCATGGTTTGGATCCATGGGGGCAGTCACCGGACAGGGGCAGGCTGGGTCTATGACGGGACCAATTTCGCCAAGGACGGTGTCATCCTGGTGACAATCAATTATCGCCTGGGCCCCTTGGGCTATTTCGCCCACCCAGCCCTGACCAAGGCCGCCAAACCCGGCGAGCCCCTGGGCAATTACGGTCTGATGGATCAGATCGCGGCCCTCAAATGGGTTCAGCGCAATATCAAAGCCTTTGGGGGTGATCCGAAACGGGTGACGGTGTTTGGCGAAAGCGCCGGGGGTATGAGCACCCTCGCCCTTCTGGCCACGCCCTCGACCAAGGGGCTCTACAAACAGGCCATGGTGCAATCGGGCGGTGGCTGGTTTGCGCCAACCCGTCTTACCGCAAAGGAAGCTGATGGCCTCAAGGCGCTCAAAGCTATGGGGGTCGAAGGCGCAGATGCGACCCAGCTCCGCGCCCTGTCCGCCACCGATCTTGTGGCCAAGATTGGCGGTAGTTTCGGTCCCTTTGTGGACGGCAAGCTGATGACTGAGACCCCCAGCCAGGCCTTCGCGGCCGGCCGCGCGGCGGACGTGCCCCTGGTGATTGGCTCTAATTCCGGCGAGGACTCCCTGATGGGACCTTGGTCTCCGTCCATGGCCGCCATGATCCCGCCTGCTGCCCGCAGCCTCTATGTCCAGGAAGCCGCCGCAGGGGACGAGGCCCTGGCCCGGGCCATCTTCACCGACAGGATTATGGGCGCTCCCGCCCGATGGATTGCCCGCACGGGTGCCGGTGGTCAACCGACCTGGCTCTACCACTTTTCCTATGTGGGCTCGCGGTTCCGTCCTGTGGTGACTAGGGCCTTCCATGCTGCGGAAATCCAGTATGTCTTCCACTATTGGGGACGGCGGACCCCGCTCAGCGTGGTGTCAGAGCAGGACCAGGCCATGGCCCGTCTCATGCACTCCTGCTGGGTGGCCTTTGCCAAGACCGGACATCCCGACTGTGCCACGGCCCCAGCCTGGCCTGCCTATACCGCAGCCTCCGACCAGCTTATGGAATTTGGCGATCAGAGTGGCGTTATCGCACATTTCCGTCAGCTGCAGATGGATGCGCAGGACACCGCGAATCTTCCGGCGCTAAAGCTGGCGAATTAACCACTCCAAAACCCGGCACAGCGCCTAATGGGGATGGGAGATCGCCTTGGCCAAGAGTCTAGGTAAGCGCCTCTCAATCGAAAGCTTCACCTGCGTCGACAAAGATGCGGGCACACTTGGCGATTCTGCAAAGGATCGTGACTTCGACCTCGGACGTTTCGTCTAGGGTCCTTGTGACCAAAGGAAAGATTCCATGGCCGTCGCTGCCTTGGTCGATGTCATTGTGCTGTTTGGCGGGACGGGCGACCTCGCCCAGCGCATGCTGTTTCCTGCCCTCTACTTCCTGGACGCAGACGGTTTTCTCAACCCTGACATTCGTATTGTCGCCACCGCCAGGGCAGAGGTCTCCAGGACCGATTTCATTGCAAAAACCAAAGAGTCGGTTGCCCTTCGGGTGGGCGGTCTGACCGATGAGGTTTGGGGTCGGTTCGAAGCTCGGCTCGACTATGTGGTCGCCGACGCCACCACGATTGAGGGCGCAGACCGGCTGAAAGATGCCGTGGGCGTCGCCGTCACACCGATGTTCTATCTGGCGGTCTCTCCCAGTCTCTACAGCCAGATTTGCAGCACGCTCCAGGCCTCTGGCCTTGCAACTCCCACCAGCCGGATTGTCATGGAAAAGCCCATCGGCCATGACCTGCAGAGCTCCAGGGCCATCAACCAAGCGGTGGGAGCGGTGTTCAGCGAAGACCGGGTTTTCCGAATTGACCATTATCTTGGCAAGGAAACCGTCCAGAACCTCATCGCCCTGCGCTTTGCCAACACCCTCTTTGAGCCCCTCTGGAACAACCTCACCATCGACCACGTCCAGATCACTGTGGCTGAGACCGAGGGGGTCGGGGATCGCTGGCCCTATTACGACGAGCACGGTGCCCTGCGCGATATGTTGCAAAATCACATGCTGCAGCTCCTGTGTCTCGTGGCTATGGAGCCGCCCTCCGATATGGAGCCGGACTCAGTTCGCAACGAAAAGGTCAAGGTTCTCCGGTCCCTGCGCCCCTTCAGCCGGGCCGCCGTTGGGCCAAACAGCGTTCGAGGACAATACACGCCGGGCGTCGTCGCGGGCTCAGCCGTCAAGGGCTATGAGGACGAGCGTGGCCAGCCCTCAGGCATAGATACCTTTGTGGCCCTCCGCGCCGACATCGATAACTGGCGGTGGGCTGGCGTGCCCTTCTACCTGCGGACCGGAAAGCGCTTGCCCGAGCGTCGGACCCAGATCGTCATTCAATTCAAGGGCGTCCCCCATTCCATCTTTGGCGAGGCAGCCAAGAATGACCTTGTCGCCAACCGCTTGGTCATCGACCTGCAGCCTGACGAAGACATTGAACTCTTGCTGATGAACAAGTCGCCGGGCCTGTCCCAGGGCGGCATGCGACTGCAGTCACTTCCCCTGTCGCTCTCTCTTCTCAAGGCGTTTGCTGGTCCCAATGCCCGGCGCCACATTGCCTATGAGCGCCTCTTGCTCGATGTCATCCATGGGGTCTCCACACTCTTTGTTCGCCGAGATGAGGTGGAAGAGGCCTGGACATGGGTCGATGGTATATCCCAGGCCTGGGCTGACGCAGGCTTGGTGCCCAAACCCTATGCCGCTGGCAGCTGGGGTCCCGCTGGAGCTTTTGCCTTGATCGAGCGCACTGAACGCGTCTGGCATGATTAGGACTGTCCCATGATCCGCGCCCGTCGCGCCCGTATTGTTGCCACCCTTGGCCCCGCTAGCGCCCATCCTGCCCAGGTGGTGGCCCTGGCTCGGGCTGGTGCAGACGTTTTTCGGGTCAATTTCAGCCATGGGGTCCATGCGGACCATGCGAAGACCATCGCCAACGTCCGGCAGGCGGAAATCGAGGTTGGCCGCCACCTTGCGGTCCTTGCCGATCTCCAGGGCCCAAAGCTGCGCCTCGGCGAATTCGTCGATGGGCGGATCAAGATCAAGGTCGGCCAGTCTTTCCGGCTGGACCGCGACCCAAGCCCGGGCGATGCCACCCGAGTCTGCGTGCCGCACAGTGAAATCTTTGCGGCCCTGAGACCTGAGGCTGAAATCCTGTTGGATGACGGCAAGGTCCGCCTGAAGGTGCTGTCCTGCGGCCCTGATTTTGCTGAAACCACAGTGCTCGGCGGGGAGGCCCTGTCAGACCACAAGGGCCTGAACCTGCCAGGCCTGACCATTCCCATCCCAGCCCTGACCCCAAAAGATCGACAGGATCTGGATTTCGCCCTGTCGCAAGGTGTGGATTGGGTCGCCTTATCCTTTGTCCAAAGGGCAGCGGACATGGCTGACCTAAGGCAGATTGTACGGGGGCGAGCTGGCGTGCTGGCCAAGATTGAAAAGCCCGCCGCCCTTGATGCCCTGGACGAAATCCTCGACCTCTGTGAAGCCGTCATGGTGGCGCGGGGGGATTTGGGGGTCGAGCTGGCACCTGAAGACGTGCCAGTGGTCCAAAAGGCTTTGGTTCGTGCCGCCCGCACCCGGGGCATCCCCGTCATTGTCGCCACGCAAATGCTTGAGTCCATGATCCACGCCCCCACACCCACCAGGGCCGAGGCTTCCGACGTGGCCGGCGCGGTCTATGAGGGGGCTGACGCTGTCATGCTGTCTGCGGAAACCGCCGCCGGGGACTTTCCCCTAGAGGCCGTGACCATCATGGACCGGATTCTGACCCGGGTTGAGCAAGATTCCCGCTGGCCAGAACTCATGCGAGCGGAATATCCCATCGAGGATGCGGATGCTGATGCCCTGGTGGCTGCCGCCCGTCGCGCGGCAGACTCGGCCAGTACCGGCTGTCTTGCTGCCTTCACCACCACCGGCCAGACGGCCCTGCGCCTGTCTCGGGAACGGCCCCTTCAGCCCACCCTGGCCCTGACCACAGAGCTTTCGGCGGCGCGGCGACTGGCCCTGGCATGGGGGGTCGAAACCCAAGTGATTGCCCCCATTACCGATGCCGAAGACCTCGCCAAGGTGGCGGTTGATCATGCGGTTAATCTCGGGCTCTGCGAGCCAGGGGCTCGGGTTCTGATCCTTGCCGGCCTGCCCATGGGCTCACCCGGTGCCGCCAATATTCTCAGGATCGCCCATGCCCCGCTTAGGCGGGGATAAGACGAGGGGTGCAAGCCTGCCGTTAAAGGTCTAAACCCCCCGCCCTCTTCCCTCGATCCTCCAGACCCACCAGGAGATGTCCATGCATCCGGTCACCGCTGCGGTTACAGCGCGGATCATTGAGCGCAGTCGTGAGACCCGCAGAGACTATCTCGACCGTATGGCGCAAGCCGGTGCCTCTGCTCCGGGTCGAGCCAAACTCTCCTGCGCCAACTGGGCCCACGCCTTCGCCGCCAGTCCAGAGGGCGATAAGCAACGCCTGCGCAATCCGACCGCACCCAATATCGCCATTGTCTCCTCGTATAATGACATGCTCTCGGCTCATCAGCCTTTTGAGCGCTTTCCGGAGGTCATCAAGGCAGCAGCAGAGGCTGCCGGAGGCACCGCCCAGTTCGCGGGTGGGGTTCCGGCCATGTGCGACGGCGTCACCCAGGGCCGACCAGGGATGGAACTCTCGCTATTTTCCAGGGATGTGATCGCCATGTCCACGGCGGTTGCCCTGACCCACGATGCCTTTGATGCCGCCCTGATGTTAGGGGTCTGCGACAAGATCGTACCCGGGCTTGTGATCGGTGCCCTGTCCTTTGGCCATCTGCCGGTGGTTTTTGTGCCCGCAGGCCCCATGACTTCGGGGATTTCCAACGCTGAGAAAACCGCGGTACGTGCCCGCTATGCTGAGGGCAATGCCACCCGCGATGAGCTGCTGGAAAGCGAGATGAAGGCCTATCACGGGCCTGGCACCTGCACGTTCTATGGCACCGCCAATTCCAACCAGATGGTGATGGAAATGATGGGTCTGCACCTCCCGGGTGCAGCCTTTGTCCATCCCAATACGCCCCTACGCGACGCCCTGACTGCTGCTGCCCCAAGGCGGGCTATGGAGATCGCTCATGGTGGCAATGCCTATATCCCCATGTCGGCGGTGGTGGATGAAAAGGCGGTGGTCAATGCCATTGTCGGCCTGCTGGCCACAGGGGGCTCGACCAATCATACCCTGCACCTGGTGGCCATGGCGCGGGCGGCAGGTGTCATCGTTGATTGGAGCGACTTCGACGAATTGTCCAAGGTCACCCCATTATTGGCCAGGGTCTATCCCAATGGTGCGGGCGATGTGAACGCCTTCCACGCTGCAGGCGGTATGGCTGTGGTGGTGCGCGAACTCCTGGATGCGGGTCTCGCCCATGAGGATGTCATGACCGTCGCTGGCCCCGGCCTTCGCCACTATCAGCAGGAGCCCTTTCTGGAGAACGGCACCCTGGTCTGGCGCGATGGACCCGAAAAATCCCTGAACACTGAAATCCTGCGCTCGGCAAAGGACCCCTTCGCGCCTGAGGGCGGTATTCGACTTCTGACCGGTCCCCTGGGGCGGGCTGTCATCAAGACCTCAGCGGTCAAGGACGAGCATCTGGTGATCGAGGCCCCAGCCGTGGTCTTCCATGATCAGGACGACCTGCTGGCGGCCCATAAGCGTGGCGAGCTCAATCGCGACTTTATCGCTGTAGTTCGGTTCCAGGGACCCCAGGCCAATGGCATGCCTGAACTCCACAGCCTGACCCCAACCCTTGGGGTCTTGCAGGATAAAGGTTTCAAGGTGGCTCTGGTTACGGACGGGCGAATGTCGGGTGCCTCGGGCAAGGTTCCCGCCGCGATCCATGTGTCGCCGGAAGCCAAGATGGGTGGGCCCCTGGCCCTGGTACAGGATGGCGACATCATCCGATTGGACGGTCATGCTGGAACCCTGGATCTGATGGTCGACCCTGCCGTCCTTGCGGCCCGAACGCCTGCGACGGCGCAGGCCGCCGCTTACGGATTTGGTCGCGAAATGTTTGGCTGGATGCGCCGCGCCGCCGGTCCTGCTGAAGCTGGGGCCTGCGCCCTGTTTGAGGTCACCCCATGAAGACCCAATTTGTCGGCCTGGTTGGCGATATTGGTGGCACCAATGCCCGCCTGGCCCTTGTGGATACTGAAGGTCATATCCGTCATCCCAAGACCTATGCCGCCGCAGACTACGCGTCTCTGTCTGAGGTGATTGCCACCTATCTGGAAGACCTCACCAAGGGGCGTCGCCTGGCCCGTGCGGCCCTGGCTGTCGCCGGCCCCGTGGTCGACGGCGAGATCGCCTTTACCAATATTGATTGGCGTATTTCCGAAGGCGAACTGGTGGGAACCTTCGAATTCGAAACGGCGCGGCTTATGAATGACTTTGCAGCCCAGGCCATGGCTGCACCCCTGCTGACCCCGGACAATCTGCGGCAAATTGGCCCGGATCTAAAGGGAGCGGAGGGCGCGCCGGTGGTGGTGCTCGGCGCCGGAACCGGCTTTGGCGTGGCAGGGCTGGCCCGGTCTGACCGCGGCGATCTGGCAATATCAGCCGAGGGCGGTCACGCAAGTTTCGCCCCAGGCGATGATGTCGAGATCGACGTGCTCAAGATCTTGCGACGCAAGTACGAACGGGTTTCCATTGAGCGGGTGCTCTCTGGTCAGGGCCTCTTTGACCTTTATCAAGCGCTTGGCGACATCAATGGCGTTTCAGCGCCCTTGAAGGACCAGAAGGCAGTGACAACTGAGGGTCTAAAGGGCGACGTCTTGGCCTCGCAAACCCTCGATCGTTTCCTTGAAATCTATGGCTCGACAGCAGGCGACATTGCTTTGACCTATGGTGCCCGTGGGGGGGTCTACATCTCCGGCGGAATTGCACCGCGCCTCATTGACCGTATGCTTTCTGGGGGCTTCCGGCGGCGTTTTGAAGCCAAGGGTCGGCTGACCGACTATATGGTCGATATTCCCACGGCTCTGATTGTTCACCCCTATGCCGCCCTGGTCGGTGCTGCGCGGGTACTCAAGCACCTGGAAGCAAATCCCCTATAAAGTCGGCAGCTTGTTTCTGGCCTTGCACCAAGTTTGCCCGACCTTGTCATAGCCAATTGATTGCGCTGGCGCTGGAATGTCTCTGGGGGCACATGCCCCTCGGAAGCTGACTTTACGAGTTTTAAGGGCTTTAGGCTTAATCTGACATTGACCTTAGCAGGTTTGTGATGAGCGGGCGGACTGAGCTAGATGCGCTACAGACCCTATGGCAATGCGGGAAAGACGGTATCCTCCATTGCCGTTCAGCTGGACGATTCACGTTCTGATGTGAGTTATGGCGAATGGCGGGCTCGTATTCGCGCCTGTATATTGCAGGGGGTAACGGCGTTCGAGGTCGTTACGGCATCAGAGCCCTTGGCCAAGGCACTTGGTGCAGAGATTGCGCCCTTTGACCCCTCTGGCATCGTCGTGATCTGGCGTATCCGGGCATCCGGGCGGCCCTCCATTTCGAGCCTCAATATTGCAGAAGCCATTGAGGCGGCGCTCGACTGGACCGGCCTTGCAGGCGTGGACGTCCTCATGCTCGAGTGGGATGCCTACAAGCTTCTCGAGCCAGAGGCGTGGGAGGTTCTCGACGCCTTTGCCCAGGCCAGCGCCTTTGACAGGTTGGGCATAGTGGGCGGGGAGCAAGCGGTTGATCTCTGCCTTTCAGATCGTCGTTTTACAGCTGTGAAGACCTTTCTCGGGATCGGGGAAAACCCAATCCTTCGTCGCAAGATTGTTGAAGCCTCTCGGTTAGACACACTGGTTTTCGCCCGTGCCTATTTTGGTGCCTTGGCTGACGGCGAGCCCCCGCGGTCCTTATTGTCCGAAATTAAAGAGCTGCTGGGTTTCAGGTCGCCGCCACCCCCAGACCAGATGCCCTCTCTGGATTTTCTAAAAACCACTCCCAACTGGACTGCTGAAGACCTCACGCTCGCCTGCCTTCTGACCGACCCGGTCATAACAGCTGCGGTGGTGGAGACGACCGACGCAGATGCCATTGTCAGCCTCAGCCAAGCCACAGAGCGCGACCTGCCGAAGTCGATCTTCGCCCAACTTGAAATCGCCCGCACCGCTGGGGCGCAATTGGACAGTCGCAAGGTCGGGCGTAAGCCGTCCTGATACAAGCGATGCCACCGGGGGGCTAAAGCGTCTCAATCGGGCCTTCGGCAAAAGCGGCCCCTTACAAAATTCCAGTTCATGAAACCGTCGCGAATGTGAAGCGGCTTTGTCGCACAAGCCCCCTATCGCCTCTGCGATTAAGGACCTCGGGTCCGAAACGAAGGGGAAAAAAGATGATGTCTTCCAATGGCCGTCGCGCGGCCCTCATGACCACCGCCATGGCGGTCCTGCTCATCGCAGGTCGCTCGCAGGCCGCAGACGCCGCAAGCAAGCTCGAAGAGGGCTCGGCCCTGTCGGAAGTGGTTGTTACCGCACAGGTGTCGACACGTTCGGCCGTGTCCATGCAAACCGTCGAGATCCAAAAGATCCTTCCCGGGGTTAGCCCACTGAAGGCCATCCAGACCCTACCGGGCGTCCTCTATGTGACCGCCGACCCTTGGGGGAATAACGAGCAGAACCTCTCCCTGTTCGTCCACGGGTTTGCCACCCAGCAACTCGCCTACGCCATGGACGGCGTTCCCCTCGGCGACCAGCAATACGGCAATTATAACGGCCTGAGCCCCTCGCGCTCGGTCACCAGTGAAAACGTCGAGCGGGTGACCCTGTTCTCCGGCGCCGGTGCCCTGGGCGTGCCGTCCACCAGCAATCTGGGCGGGGCGATCGAAACCTTTTCCCGTGCCCCGTCAGCCGAGCGCGGTGGTGCCTTTAGGCAAACCCTTGGCAGCTATCAGGCGACCCGCACCTTTGTTAGGTTTGACACTGGACAGTCAGACGGTGGCGACAGCGCCTATATTTCCTACCTGCATCACGACGCAAAGGCCTGGGACTTTAACGGTCATCAGAAGGCCGATCAGATCAACCTGAAATACGTTCACGCCACGGAAATGGGCAAGCTGACCGCCTATTTCGACTGGGACAAGAAGGTTGAGCCCAACGAAGACGCCACGGCCTTTGGCAATGCCCAGACGGCAACCTCCACATATTTCCCCTATACCCGTCCGTTCCACTATCCGAACATGGCGGCCTGCTCGAGCACGCTGACCAATGGTACGCCGCCAGCCGCCCAGGGCAATAACTTCTCCAACTGCTTCAGTGCCGCTCAGCGTGAGGACATCCTGTCCTACGTGAAATACGATCTGAACCTCGGTTCGAAGATGACCTGGAGCAATCAGGTTTATTATCACTACAACTATGGCCGCGGCATTGTTGCGGGCCCGATCAACACCGCTGGCCTGCCTGGCCTGTTCGCCACCTATTATCCGAGCCTGGTGGTGGGCGGTTCAACTTCGGCGACGACCCTACAGAACATCTCGGCCCTGTTTGGCGGCTCGGGCAATGCCGTCCGCACCACGGAATACCGCATCAACCGCAGCGGCGGCGTCTCGACCTTCAACTGGGAAACGGGTGATCACAAGATCGAGCTCGGGGCCTGGATCGAACACAACGAGCCGGCTCAGCATCGGGTCTGGTATCCGATGACTGCCGCCAATAACGATCTGTCGCCCTATTCCGTCCCGGGCGGCGCGAAGGTTCTGACCCAGTATTACGCTGAGCAGTTCGTCAACATCCTGCAGCTGCACGCTCAGGATCAGTGGCGGATCCAGCCCAACCTGCTGCTGCAATATGGCTTCAAGTCCAGCCAGCAGTGGGCGAAGGGCAGCTTCCCGGTTAATCAGAAGAACCTGCCGACCGTGGCTGTGCCGGTGCAATACCCAACGGGTAAGATCCAGTCCGGCGAGTGGTTCCTGCCCCAGGCTGGCGTGCTTTGGGACGTTACCGATCACGAGCAGGTCTTCGTCAACGTCCAAAAGAACCTGCGCCAGTTCGTGACCTACGGTGCTGGCAGCGGTTTCTATGGCTTTACGCCTTGGAGCCTCGGCACTCAGGCAGCCTTTGAGCTGTTCAAGTCCACCGTGAAGCCTGAAACCTCATGGACCTATGAAGCCGGTATCCGGACCCGTCGGGAAGTGGCTGCCGGACCAATCACGGCGATCGAAGGTCAAGCCAACGTCTTCCACGTGGACTTCCGCAATCGTCTGCTGAACATCGCCCCCTTCAACTTCATCAATCCCGCGCCAGCCATCCTGGCCAATGTGGGCGACGTGAAGACAACCGGCGCGGATCTGGCCGCCACGGTGGAATTTGGTCCGCACTTCCGGGTCTACAATGCCGTGTCCTATACCGACGCTAAGTATTCTTCGGACTATCTGAGCGGCACCCGCGTGGTGAACGGCGTTACGGAATCCATCAAGGTCGCCACTGGCGGCAAGTATGTTCCCCTGTCGCCTAAGTGGATGAACAAGACCGTTGCCAGCTTCCGCTATGGCGACTTCGAGGGCCAGGTGACCGGCGACTATGTCGGCCGTCGCTATGTGACCTATTTGAACGACCTGTCGGTGAAGTCGTATTTCCTGGTTGGTCTGCAGGCCAGCTGGAACCTGGAGTCGATGAAGCCTGAGTGGGCCAAGTCTGCCAAGATCAGCGCGAACGTCACCAACCTTGGCAATACCAAGGGCGTCATGACCGCGGGCGTGACCGGGAATTCGGGTGGCTATAACGCCTTCCCGATCCCGCCACGTATGGGCTTTGTCACGATCGCTGCTGATTTCTAAGCCAGCTGACGCCGGGGTGGGGCAGGTCAGAAGACCTGCTTCACCCAGGCTGTCGTGCACTTGTGTTCGGCCTTGAAGGTGGTTGCCGCCATGGCCTTGACGCCACCGTCTTCTGGAACATCCAGGGCCTGGACCTTGCCGGTCTTGAACCCTGCCCAGACGGGAACGCCCTTGCCATTGGGATTTCCGCCCCGGGCGAAATTGGTCCAGTAGGTGGCCATGGTGTCTTTAAGGGCCTTCCGGTCAGCCGAGCCCACATCCATCATATTGAAAATATAGGGCAGTTCCGAAGCGTGGGCGGCGCCCTGCGGGAAGCTCAGCACGTATTTACCGGCGATGGAGCCCACGAGAGACGGGGCACCCTGATCGCGGAATTCATACATCCAGATCGGTTGGCCCTGGGCTGCGACCCTGGTTGAGACATTGATACCATTGCAGGAGAAGGTGGCATCGGTTCCGGCCGCGGCTGACGCCAGGGTCGGCTGGAGGGCCACGTCCTTGCCATAGGCCTTCAGCGGATAGTGCTTGCCCATCAGGTCCGCCGCGGGAACGCCAGAGGTCTTGGATTGCTCTTCGGCGGCCTTGGCATAGGCCTCAGGGGTCATCAGGAAAGACCGGTCGGCCGGGTTGAAGTTGGGAGGCTTGGCGGTGAAGCGGGCGGCCAGCTCGCCAAGCGCGATGAACAGGGTGTTCTCGTTCTCGTTGGCACCGTTGATCACCGGGACCTTGTTATTGGCACCAGCAGCGAAGGTCGCCTTGATGGTCTGGGGCAGGACCTTACCGTCCACCGAGGGGATGACATTGGGGACTGCGGTGGTGAAGGCGTTCATCAACTTGCCCCGCACCAGACTGACCGGCAGGGCGCGCAGGCAGTCAGCGGAAACCTTGGCTGGATCGCAGGTGGCGGGTGCTTCATCGCGGGCGTCCAGCACCTTGGCGATGGCCTTAGCACTGCGATCCTCCAACTCGGCCTGGGTCAGCTGACCCGAGACCCCATAGGCACCGCTCTCGATGATGGCTTTCTGGAACAGGCCCGCTGAGCCAGGGGAGGCCAGGTGGGTCATGACGCTGAAGCCTCCAGCGGACTCGCCGAAAATGGTCACATTCTTCGGGTCACCGCCAAAGGCCGCAATATTGTCCTGGACCCAGCGCAGGGCCGCCTGCTGGTCCATAATGCCATAGTCCCCTGCACTGCCGTCGCCGTCGCGCAGGGCTGGATGGGCGAGGAAGCCTAGGGCGCCGAGGCGATAGTTCATCGATACGACAACGACGCCCTTGCTCACCAGGGCGGAGGGGTCGGCATACATGCTAGAGCTGCCGCTGGTGAAGGCGCCGCCATAGATCCAGACCATGACCGGGAGGGGGCCGTCCCCTGAGGGGCGGTGAACGTCGAGATAGAGGCAGTCTTCGCTATCGCCGGTGGACCGGAAGGAGGCGGCACCGGTCTGGATACAGGCGGCTCCGGGCTTGGTCTTCGCGATGGGCGTGGTCCATTTGGTCGGTGCCTGCGGTGCCCGCCAGCGCAGATCGCCCACCGGCGGGGCGGCATAGGGAATGGCAAAATAGGTGGTCATGGCCCCCCGGGCCGTGGCCTTCACCGGGCCGCTAGCTGTGGCGACCACATCCGGCGCTGCGGCATGTGCCGTTCCCGCCAACAATCCCAATGCCAGCGCCAAACCTGCGCCTGATCCTTGCCGTCCGCCCATAGCCCGTCTCCCCAAGTTCGATAATTTGGATCAGGCTAGGACATTGGCGGACGGAAGGCTACAGGGGCCCCCTACCTTCCGGTGAAGTTCCCCGGCCGGCGCTCCTGAACTGACTTCACGCCCTCAGCGAAATCGTCCGTCGCGCGCAGGATGGATTGCTGGGCGTGCTCGTGATTGGTCTGTTCGCGCACCGCAGCCGCCAGCTGGCCGCGGATGGTCTTGCGGGTGGCGACGACGGCGAGGGGGGCGTTTTCGGCGATCTCGGCGGCCAGGGTTTGCGCGGCTTCCAACAGCTTGTGCAGGGGGACCACCTCGTCCACCAGACCCCAGGCGAGACCCTCTTCGGCCTTCACCCGGCGACCGGTGAGGAACATCAGGGCGGCCCTCTGTTCACCAACCAGGCGGGGCAGGGTATGTGTCAGGCCAAAGCCCGGGTGGAAGCCCAGCTTGACGAAGTTGGCGGCGAAGCGGGCCTCGGGTGCAGCGACCCGGAAGTCGGCCACCAGGGCCAGGCCCAGGCCCGCGCCGACGGCGGCGCCTTGAACTGCGGCGACAATCGGCGTCTCGATGGAGAACAGGCGCACAGCCTGATCATAAAGGGCGTTGATCCCGCCCATGCCGTTATTGGCTATGCCATCGGATGAGACCAGGTCCGCCCCGGCGCAAAAGGCCTTGCCAGCCGAGGCCAGGACTACGGCGCGGACTTCTGAGTCGCCGTCGAGGTTTTCCAGTATGTCGGCCAGGTCGCGCATGAGCTCCACCGAGACGTGGTTGTTCGGTGGCCGGTCGAGGGTGATGGTGGCCACATGGCCGGATTTGGAAATGGTGATTTCCTGGGTGGCGGTCTTGCTCATCGGCTGGTTCCCATAAGGTTTCGGGCCACCACCATGCGGTGGACTTCAGAGGGCCCATCATAGATTCTCATATTGCGGACGCTGGCGGCCATGAGCTGCAGCGGCATTTCCTTGGTCATGCCCATGGCCCCAAAGGCCTGCATGGCGTGATCAATCGTCTCCCAGGCCATTTCGGTGGCGAACACCTTGACCATGGATATTTCCTGGCGGACGTCGCGGCCCTGGTCCAGCTTCCAGGCCACGTCATAGGCCATGAGCCGGGCAGCGTGGATCTTGGTGGCGGCGTCGGCGGCCCACCACTGGACCGCCTGACGGTTGGACAGGGGCTGGCCGAAGGTGACCCTCTGGGGGGCATATTCGCACATCATGTCCAGGGCCCTCTGGGCCAGACCAATGCACCAGCTGGCCATTTGCAGACGCCGTGTGCCTAAGCGGATCTGCATAGGCGCAAAGCCTTGCCCTTCGACCCCAAGCAGCTTCCAGTCCGGCACCCGGCAGTCTTCCAGGACGACCTCATAGGTAAAGGCGCCGCCGATCATCGGAATACGCCTAAGGACGTTGAAGCCTGGGGTGTCGCCATCCACCAGGAAGGCCGAAATCCCGCCTCGCGAGCCCTTTTCCTTGTCCGTCACCGCCATGAGGATGGTGAAGTCGGCTTCAGCGGCCCGGCTGGTCCAGATCTTCCGGCCATTAATCACCCAATCGTCACCATCCCGGACGGCACGGGTCATCATGCCCGCCGGGTCGGCCCCGGCCCCAGGCTCTGAAATACCGATGGCGCTGATGGTCTTGCCCGCCACATAGGGGGCCAGATAGGCCTCCCTCTGGCGCTCATTCACCGTGGCCATGAGCATGCGAAGATTGGGGGAGTCTGGCGGCAGGGTGTAGGGCGTCACGGTGGAGCCCATGGCCTCATTGACCGCGATGAGCGCCACCTGGGGCAGGTCGGCCCCCCCCACATCTTCCGGCGCATCCAGACCCCAGAGGCCAAGCTTCTGGGAGACAGCGTCCACCTTGGCCCGCTCTTGCGCATCGATGAAAATGCCCTGGCCGGTGGCCTCCCTCTGCATGACCGCGGTTTCCAGGGGCATGAGTTCGTCTCGCACGAACTTCTGCACCAGGTCCTTGAGCATGCGGTGCTCTTCCGAGAGTTCGAAATTCAAGGGCTTTCCTCCGCCGCCTTGCGCGTTCTATCCAAGTGATCATAACGAGACTTATCGCTGTGGGGAGAGTGGACGTGGCGGAAACCAAAGAACTTGCAGAAAAGGCCACCGGGCCCCTGGCGGGAATCCGCATTCTGGACCTCACCAGCGTGGTGTTCGGCGCCTATGCCACCCAGATGCTGGGCGACCAGGGGGCTGAGGTGATCAAGCTGGAAGATCCCGGCTCAGGCCGGGGCGACGGCGGCGACATTATGCGCTGGGCGGGCCATGTGCCTGAGGGTGCGCCGCGCGACCTGGGCCCCATCTTCCTGGCCATCAATCGCAATAAGCGCTCAGTCCTGGTGGACCTGCGCGCGCCGGAAGCCCGGCCCTTCCTCGAGGCTTTGATCAAGTCCTGCGAGGTCTTCGCCGTCTCCATCCGCTATGATGGCCTCAAGCGGCTGGGTCTGGACTATGAGAGCGTCAAGGCCATCCGCCCGGACGTGGTCTATGTTCACGCCGCTGGCTATGGCTCCGACGGTCCCTATGAGGGCGAACCGGCCTATGACGATCTGATCCAGTCGGCCTCTGGCCTGGCCGACCTCCTGCCCCGGGTAGATGGCAATCCCACCCCGCGCATCCTGCCGACCCTGGTGGCCGACAAGGTCTCGGGCCTCTTCATGTGTCAGGCGATTACCGCTGGCCTGCTCCACCGGGAGCGGACCGGGGAGGGGCAGTTCATCGAAGTGCCCATGCTGGAATGCGTCACCAGCTTTACCCTGGTCGAACACCTCTATGACCACACCTTTGAGCCGCCCACCGGCCAGTGGGCCTATCAGCGGGTGGCCAATCCCTACCGCAAGCCCTACCAGACCAAGGACGGCTATATCGGCTTGCTGCCCTATACCGACAAACAGTGGGACCAGTTCTTCGCCGCCGCCGGCATGGCCGAGACCTTTGGCAAGGACCCGCGGTTTTCCGACTACGCCCAGCGGGGCAAGCACATCAATGAGCTCTACGGCCTGGTGGGCGAGGTTACACAGAGCAAGACCACCCAGGAATGGCTCGACCTTCTCAAGCCCCTGTCCATCCCAGTGGTCAAGACGTCGCGCCTGGACGACCTGCCCGACGACCCGCACCTCAAGGCCGTGGGCTTCTTCGAGCGGTATGAGCACCCCCACTCGGGGCCCTATAACGCCATGAAGCCCCCGGTGAAGTTCACCGGCTCCCCCTCCAACATTCGCCGCCATCCGCCACGCCTGGGGGAAAATACCGATGAGGTCTGGGCGGAGCTTGGCCTCAAGCGTGACTGATGCGGATCACCATTATCGGACAATCAGGCGCAGGGAAGTCCACCCTGGCCAAGGCGCTGGCGGCTGAGTTCGGCCTCACCCATGTAGAGCTGGACGCCATCAACTGGCAACCGGGCTGGGTAGATCTGCATGGCCTTGATCTGCCCGAATTCCTGCGCCGGGTCGAGGCAGCGACGGCAGTGGAAACCTGGGTGGCGGATGGCAATTACGGTCCCGCCCAGGACCTGCTCTGGGAAAAGGCGACCGATGTGGTCTGGCTGGACTATGGCCTAGCCACCATCCTGCCTCGGGTGATTTCCCGCAGCTTTGCCCGGGCTGTCGAAGGCAAGGAGCTGTGGGCAGGAACCGGCAATACCGAGACCTTCGCCCGGTGGTTCAGCCTCGACCACCCCATTCTTTATACCCTGCGCACCTTCCGTCGGAACCGGGTGCGGCGGATCGAGCGGAGCGCAGACCCGCGCTGGGCGGGCCTGCGTCTTCATCGCCTGCGTCATCCGAGAGACGTCGCCCCTCTGATGGCGCAGCTGGCGACCACCCATTCCATGGGTTAGCGCATGTTTGGGCCCTATAACCGGGTCCCACTTATCGGAGCATGCTCTAGACCGGCGTAAACACCGGGGCCGGTGGGCCGCCGTCGGTGTCCTGGAATTTGACCTTCACCTTCTGGCCAATGGCCAGCTTGGAGAAATCGCAGTCCACGAAATTGGTCAGGACGGCGGGGCCTTCATTCAGGGTTACATAGCCGATGGCATAGGGGCCGGTGGGCGAGCGGTACATGACGCTGTAGGTGTAGATCACGCCTTCGCCGGGGCTCTCTTCCCATTCCACATTCTCAGAGAAACAGAAGGGGCAAAAACCCCGGGGATACCAGTGGGGCTCGCCACAGTCTGTGCAACGCTTGATCAGGAAGCGGCCTTCGGCGGCGGCGTCCCAGAAGGGCTTGCTCTCAATGGTCACCGCCGGGGCGGGGATCTTGCGGACCTGAGTTTCAGCTTCGCTCATAATCCTTACTCCCGTTCCAGAATGACAGTGCCGGCGCCGTGGCGGGTGCCTAGCGACCCCCCGGTGCCGTGGGCGATGGCCAGATCGCAATTGGGCACCTGGACCTTGGGGTGAGCCTCGCCGCGCAATTGGCGAACCGCCTCGATGACCTTGGTGATGCCGCCCCGGTTGGTGGGGTGGTTGTTGCACAGGCCGCCGCCGTCGGTGTTGAAGGGCAACTTGCCGACGCCGGAGATCAGATTGCCGTCGGCGACGAACTTTCCGCCCTCGCCCTTCTTGCAGAAGCCCAGGTCTTCCAGCTGCATCAGCACGGTGATGGTGAAGCTGTCATAGATCGAGGCATATTTCATATCCGCCGGTGTGACCCCGGCCTCCGCAAAGGCGATAGGGCCAGACCAGACTGCGCCCGAATGGGTGAGGTCCAGACCGCGGCCGCCGCTGGGGCCCTTGGGGGCCTCGCCGACGCCGATCACCTTGACCAGGGGCCGGTTGAGGCTCTTGGCGATTTCCGGGCTGACCACGATCAGGGCACCGCCACCGTCGGTGACGACGCAGCAGTCCAGCAGGTGTAGGGGATCGGCGATCAGGCGGGAATTGACCACCTCTTCCACCGTCACCACGTTCTTCAGGAAGGCATGCTCGTTCCACTGGGCGTGGTGGCTGGCGGCGACCTTGATCCAGGCCAGCTGTTCTGAGGTGGTGCCATACTCATACATGTGACGCATGGCGCACATGCCATAGGTATTGTGGGTCGAGCCGCCATAAATGTTCTCGAAGCCGGCTTCCGGCGGGCCATCAGACAGGGTGCCCGGCTTGCCGCCGCCGAAGTTGGGACGGCCCCCCTGGCCCTGGCGGGGACGCCCGGCCAGGGTGATCAGGGCCACCGTGCACTTGCCCTCGGCGATGGCCTGGGCGGCGTGGCCGACGTGGATCAGATAGGACGAGCCGCCGGTCTCGGTGGAGTCCATGTGGCGGATATTGCGCAGGCCCATATAGTCGATCATCGACATGGCCCCAAAACCCGGCGCATCCCCGGCGCAGAAATAGCCGTCTACATCGTCCATGCTCAGGCCTGCATCGGCCAGGGCCCCCTTGGCACATTGGGCGTGCAACTGGGCCGTCGAGACATTGGGCGCGTCGCGCAGCGGATGCTCATAGGCGCCCGCAATATAGGCCTTCCCCTTGATGCTCATGATCCCCCTCGGAAATGACTGTTCGTGAAATGCCCGTTCGGCTTAACCCGCCACCGCGCCGAACGAAAGACCAGAAAATGTGATCAGGGGGCCGCACAATCGTGACAAGGCTTGCGAAGCCGCCAGCCGATGAGTAGGTTCCGCCCTCGCTCGGCGGGCCCCTTAAGACAGAGGCCCCTAGACGGCTCCGGAGAGGTGGCTGAGTGGTCGAAAGCACCGCACTCGAAATGCGGCGTACCTGGAAGGGTACCGTGGGTTCGAATCCCACCCTCTCCGCCAACACTGTCTTTGCATTCGGAACGGGAATCGATCCAGCCCAGCTCGGGCATTGTTTGCGCGCCTTCCCGGAGCGTCTTGGCCACGTCTCTCTGTCGTCGACCCGGAATGGACGCCCGCCATCGCCGGGTGCCTGGGCGGCGATCCACCGTTCAGGGCTTCGCCTTGGCGGCGTCGGCGCGGACTGTGGCGACCACTTCCGCCACGGCGGCAATCACCAGATCCGGGCGCTGATATTGGATGTAATGACCTGAATCTGGGATGTCCTGTTGGCGCGATCGCTTCGACCAGGACGCTGCCTCTAGATTCAGCTGTTTCCAACTTGCCAGCATGGCCAAGCCGTCCGCCTGACTGAAATGGATCGCGGCGAGGTGTTCGGGCCGATAGGGCTCGAGGGCCGTGAGGACCACCAGAGGCCGGTCGCCCAGGTCCCGCAAGCGTCCGCCTTGTTTCAGGGTGATCGGGATGCTGACCATCTCCTTGATGGTGCCCTCGACCGTCTCTGCGAGATAGGCCTTCCCGACGATGCGCGAGCGGTCGGGCAGGCCACGGCTTTCGTCAGCCGGTGCCATGGCCCTGACGATCCCGGTCCATGCGAGCGCCGGTGCGATCCTGGTCGTCCACGGTAGGTCGCTGGGCGAGGGGGGCGTGGGCTTCAGTCGAGTTATCTGATCCGGGTGCGAACAGTCGACGAATACAAGGCCCTTCACACGATCCGGATTGTTGCGGGTGAAGGCCATGATGTAGGGGCCGCCGAGAGAGTGGCAGACCATGACCAGCGGACCTTCGATCCTGGCGACGGAAAGCGTGGCCTTAAGATCTGCCGCCACGCCGTCCGCGGTCTGTGGACCGGGCTTGGGATCGCTCCACATGACGCCCGCTCGGTCATATGCGCAGGTACGCGTCAGCTTGGATAAGGGTCCTTGGACCTTCTCCCAGGCCAGGGAGCCATTGCTGTCCAGACCCGACTCCAGGATCACCGTCGGCGAGCCGCTGCCAAGGCAGTGGATGTGCATCTTGCGACCGCCGATATCGACCCGTTGGCCAGGCGCGGGATAAGCCTCATGGGCGCGCCGGCGGGCCAGGTATTCACTCCCCGCGCCAAAGGTCGTCGCCAGAGCTAAAATTCCAATCAGGGCTAGGCCGAGCCGGGCCATCAAACGCCAGGGCCCGGAAGGCCCTTTGAGCTTCAAGGTCGCGGTCGTCATCAGCGCTGGCCTCTCGATTGGTTCCCGCCGCCAAACTCTGGGCATTGAGGGATGATCTGTCCTTGATCGGCTTGATCTTTTACCACACTAGGCCCTGTGTGCTCACGCCTTCATTGAAGGCCTGGATCACAAGGTCTAGCGACTGATACGGAATGAACCTGCCCCAATCCAGCCCATTAAAATGACGCCTTAGGGATTGGAATTGTGGGTTCCGCCTGGAACAGGCTAACCGCCGCAGGCCTTAGGGGCGTTGCAGTTAAGGGGCGCACCGCCAATGAATATATGCTAACGGCAACAGTACCCTGTGCGCTCAACATTTCGATGGTCAACATCGATCAAGCAGCACTATGCGCTTTATATTTTATACTCTGAGTTCTGATCGTATTTTGTTTATTCGAGACAATCGCCTTGTTATTGGAAATTTTTAGATCGAAACGTCAAAGACGGCGTCTGATTTTCTCAAAAAAATCACAGTACAATTGGTTCTCAGGAGATGAACTAGGCCTAATGGCCGGTCCGTTAAGCGTCGTGATGTTTCTCCAATCAAGGGCTTCGCAGTCTGTCAGGTTTCTGAGAGCCCTTCAGCCATTGAAGACCCTCTTGAAATCGAAGAATGGCTTGAGCTCGAAGACTGACTCCGGCGAGGGACTTCTGCCTCCAGAGGTCCATCGGCGTGGAGATCATGTCGTGCGAACCTTCGCGCTAGCTATCTGCCTGTTCGCCTCGATGCCAGCGGTTGCCTTGGCGCAGGAGAGCCCGGCGACCTCTCTGGACAGCCTGGTCCAGACCGTCATTGCAAACAATCCTGAGCGAAGGTTCTACGATCAGGCGATCGCGGCGGCAGGACGGGAACACGACGTCGCCGGCCGCTGGGCCGATCCGGAAGTCAGCGTCGAGTTCGGTGAGCGTCGGGCCACCGATCCTTCAAGCGGTGCCGTGCTCGGCGAGGGACAGGCCTACGCCCTCTCGGTGGTGCAGCCGATCGAGTTTGGCGGCCGCATCGCCCTACGCCGGGCGATTGCCGAACGTCAGTTGGATTTGGCGCGTCTGGGGCTGCAGCAGTTCGATGCGACGCTTACCGCCCGGGCGCGCACCCTAGGCTATGGCCTGTTTTCTGCCGACGAAAAGGCCGCGACGGCACGGACAGTGGCCCAGCGGATGCGCGCCCTGGCCGGTGTCGTTGTCTCCCGCGATCCTTCCGGTCCCGCCCCCAAGCTGGAGGCCGCCGTTCTTGAGGCCGAAGCGATCAATGCAGAGCGTGCCGCCGCGACCGCCGATGCCCTCGCCAACGCCATTCTCTACGAGCTCAATCAATTGCGCGGGGCCCCGTTTGCGGCCCGGATCCGGATCATCCGCCCCGATGCGACCCTGCAGGAACTTCCCGCCAGCGGAACCCTGGCTGCGAACGCGACGATCAACAATTTCGAGCTGAGATCCCTTCGCGCCCAATTCGCCCAGCAAGGCTTGCGGGTCGATCTGGCGCGGTCGTCCAGAACCCCCACGGTCAATGTCGGCCCTTACGTGAACGGGGGCCGGTCAGACACCCGTCAGATGGACTATGGCGTCCGTCTCTCGATGACAGTGCCCCTGTGGAATAGCCAAGCCAGCGGCGTAGCGGCCGAGCAGGGTCGGCAGGCGGAAGCTGAAGCTACCCTTGTCAGTGCCGAGCGTCGCATATCACGGCAGGTGTTTGACCTGTCTGCCCAGTATGAAGCCAAACGTCTTGCCTTGGCACGTTGGGGTGGCGGCGAGGCCGGGCATTTCCGGGAATCCGCCGAGGAGGCCGATCGGAACTACCGGCTCGGCGCCATTCCTCTGGCGATCTACACACAGATGCAAAAGGCCTATCTCGACGCTAGCTTTGCGGTCCTGGAGACAAGGTCGGAGGCGTTTGACGCCTTGTTTCAGCTTCGGGCCCTCAATGGCGGCGAAGCTCTGACACGATGATTTCTGCCCTGCTCGGCCTCGTAACTCGCAACCGACTCTGGGTCGCCCTGATCACGGCGCTCGTGGCTGCGGTTGGCATCTGGTCATTCACGACGCTGAAGATCGACGCCATTCCAGACATCACTGGCGTTCAGGTTCAGATCAACACCATGGTGCCTGTTCTCGCCCCGGAAGAGATCGAGCGACTTGTCACCCTGCCGGTCGAGCGCGCAATGGGCGGGCAGCCAGGCTTGGTGGAAACAAGGTCCCTGACCAAGACCGGTCTCAGTCAGGTGACATTACTCTACAAGGACGGCACCGATCAGCTCAGAGCCCGCCAGCTGGTCACCGAACGTCTAGCGGCCGTGCGGGAACAGTTGCCCGCCGGGGCCTCTGCTCAGTTGGCACCGATCACCACCGGGCTGGGCGAGATCTACTACTATACGCTGGAGTGGAAGCGGCCCCCCGCCGGACTGGACCCTCAACGCCAGCTGATGGAGCTGTACGAGGCACAGGAGTATACGGTCCGCCCGATGTTAAGGTCGGTCGCGGGTGTTGCCGACGTCAACTCTAACGGTGGGATCGAGCAACAGTTCGTCGTCCAGCCGGACCCCGAACGTCTCTCCGCACACGGGATCACTGCATCCGAGCTGGCAGCTTCGATCGGTGAGAATGTCGAGAATGCAGGCGGGGGCATTATCACCCGCGGGGCCAACCAGCTAACCATTCGCGCCGATGCCCGCGTCATGGATGCGGCCCAGATCGGGGCGATCCCGGTCAAGTTCGCAGGGGCATTGACGCCGCTTCAGGTCCGGGATGTGGCTGACGTCGTCATCGGTTCCGCGCCGCGCCAGGGCACTGCGACCCAGAATGGGCGGGAGACCGTTTTGGGGACGGTCATGATGCTCGTCGGCCAGAACAGCCGTGAAGTCGCGCTTCGTGTTGAGGCGAACCTCGCTGACATTCAGGCCGCGCTACCTGCCGGTATGGTGATCCACCAACAGTACAGCCGATCGGACCTGGTTGACCGCACCGTTGCGACGGTCGCGGAAAATCTGGGATTAGGCGCGCTGCTTGTGGCCATTGTGCTTCTTTTCGTGATGGGAAATTGGCGTGCGGCTTTGATTGTCGCCCTGGTTATTCCGCTGGCCTTCCTCGTGACGGTCATCGGTATGAACGCGATCGGTTTGTCCGGAAATCTGATGAGCCTGGGCGCGCTCGATTTCGGTCTCATCGTCGACGGTGCGATCGTCGTGGTGGAGAGCAGCCTTCGGCTGATGGCAGAGCGCCGCCGTGACAAGGGCGAACCCCTGGTCCCGGAGGAACGTCGGGCAATCGTGGCCGACGCGGCGCGAAGGGTTGCACGGCCAACCCTGTTCGGGATCGTCATCATCGGGCTGGTTTATGTGCCGGTCCTCAGTCTTGGCGGGGTGGAGGGCAAGCTGTTCCAGCCCATGGCCCAGGCCGTGATGTTGGCCGTCTTTGCCGGCCTGATCTGGACCTTCACCATCGTCCCAGCCTTGTCGGCTTGGCTGCTGCGGGCGCCCCAGGGTGAAGAGGAACAGGGGCCATCGAAAGGCCTAATCGGCCATGCCGAACGCCTCTATATCCCCGCCCTCGACCGCGCGATCGGGTATCCGGCGCTGATGGCGACTGGCGCATTGGCGCTGCTTGTTGTGACCCTACTCCTCTTCCGGACGCTGGGCGCGCAGTTTACGCCTCAGCTGGACGAGGGCGCGATCACCGCCATGGTCTATCGTCCGGTCGGTCTGTCTCTGGGCCGCAGCCTCGCCCTCGAGGCGGAGACCGAACAGCAGATTCTGAAGACATTTCCCCAGGTGACACACACCTTTTCGCGCATCGGCACCAGCGAAGTCGCAACCGATCCGATGCCACCCAACGAAAACGACCTTTATATCTTCTATGCCCCCGAAAAGGACTGGCCAAAGGGTGACGGTAAACCCCGGACAAAGGCGGAACTCGTCGCAGCGATAGAGGCCGTCGGCCACCGGGTGAGTGCGGCGCAAGGGTTTGAGTTCGCCCAGCCCATTGAGATGCGGTTCAATGAAATGCTGGAGGGGGTCCGGGCAGACGTCTCCGTTAAGGTTTTCGGCCCGGATTATGATGTGCTGGAGCGTCTCGCAGGACAGGCCAAGGCGGTTATTGAACATCAGCCGGGCACTGAGGGCGTAGAGTTTGAGACGGCAGGCCGACCCGAAAGCGTCGTTGTCACGCTGGACCGCCAGGCCATGCTTCGGCTCGGACTTGGAGCCGCAGAGGTCAACCGCGCGATCAATGATGCGATCGGTGGCGCAGAAGTCGGCTTCATCCCGGAAGGCGACGCCAGACACGCGATCGTCGTCAGAATGTCCGAACGGTCGCGGGCCGATCCCGCCGCGATCCTCGCCTTGCCCCTACGGGTCGGCGCTTATGGGATGGTGCCCCTCTCCCGCGTCGCCCGGCTGCAGCAGATCCGTGCGGTGGAGCCGATCCTGCACGATGGATCTAAGCGCCGCGCAGCTCTGATGGTGAACCTCAATACCAGCGACCTCGCCGGTTATGTCCAGAAGGCCCGGGACGCTGTGAGGGCACAGGTTGCTCTTCCCCCGGGCTACCGGATCGAGTTCGGCGGCCAGTTCCGTCAGCTTGAGGCAGCCCAACAGCGACTTTCGATTGTCGTTCCGGCCACGCTATTGATGATCTTCCTTCTGGTCTATGCGGCGCTGGGCAGCCTCAAGGAGGCCCTTATTGTATACACCGGCATTCCGTTCGCGGTGACAGGCGGCGTGTTGGCCTTGTTCCTGAGGGGCATGCCGTTCTCGATCACGGCCGCCATCGGCTTTATTGCGCTTTCTGGAATCGCCATGCTCAATGGCCTCGTCCTGATCGATCACATCAACGGGCTGCGGGATGGTCGCGACGGCGGGCGTCCGCGAAGCGTGGACGAGGCCGTACGCCAGGGTGCCCGCGATCGTCTCCGTCCGGTGCTGTCCACCGCCCTGGTGGCCGCCATCGGCTTTGTTCCCATGGCAATCGCCAACGGTGCCGGGGCAGAGGTGCAGCGGCCCCTCGCCACAGTGGTAATCGGTGGCATCATAACATCCACCATCCTTACGCTTCTGCTGTTGCCGAGCTTCTATCGCCGACTGGTCCGCGACAGGGTTGATCTTGTGAGTGCCACACCCCCGCCGAACCCTAGCCAATCGACTCCAGGTGCACTGCGCTAGATCCGGGGTGTCTGTCGTCAGGACTGTAGAGCGACGCCTCCTCTAGCGCGCGGCAAACCCCAACCCTGCCAGGAGATCTCGCTGGATCTTGCCCATGCCGTTTCTTGGGATCTCGGCGACCTCAATCAATACCGGAGCCCGGCCGATGGCCTGGGTCAGGCGTGATGTCAGGGCCTGGGGGTCGAGAGTTTCGTCCGCGACATAGGCAATGTGGGGGGTGGTGAGGCCATCTTCCCCGGGGCCGGGGAAGGCGGCAACGTCGGTCACCCCTGGCACGGTCAGGGCGACAGCCTCTATGGCGGTGGCCAGCACCTTGACGCCGCCAATATTCATCAGGTCGTTATTGCGGCCGACAATGACCAAGCGACCATCCTTGGAGATCCTGCCCAGGTCGCCGGGCCAGAACCAGCCGTCCCGGAACATGGCGGCGGTTGCGGCGGGGTCGTCCAGATATCCGGCGCAGAGATTGTCGGAGCGGATGCGGATCTCCCCCACCTCATCGACGGGGACTGGTAGGCCCTTGGCATCCACCGCCTCGATCCTCGCCCATGGGCAGATGAAGCCCGCAGCGTCTGGCCGATCAAGATCCTTCAGCATGCCCATGGCCACAGTGCCAGTTTCGGTGGCCCCATAATTGACCAGTATATCGGAGGTCAGGAGCTGAGATGCGCGCTCGGCCAGGCCTGGAGAGAGGGAGCCACCGATCACAGACAGGCGCAGGTCCTCCGGCGGGGTGAAGTCTGCGGGTAAGTCGGTCAGCAGGGCCTGGAGATTGGCCGGCGCCAGGCGGAGCAGGTTGATCTGTCCCGCCTCCAGCATGTGGCGCCAGGGTCTACCCGAGACCAACTGACCTCCCTCGTTGAAGCAGTAGAGGCCGTTGATCCAGCCCGAGACGGTGCTCATGGCAAAGGTCGCCGACATGCTGAGGTCTGGTCGGGAATAGTAACCCCCTTTTTGCGCATTACGCATACGGGTCTCGACCACGGCCCTGGTAAGGGGAATTTTCTTCGGTGCGCCAGTGGTGCCGGAGGTAACGAAGATCCGCAAAATGTCATCGGGGGATCGGGGCGGTGGGGGCCCGGCCTCCGGAGAAAAGTCAGCAAGCCGGTCAAACCAGGCCTGATCAATCACATGGGTCGAGCAGGGCGGGGTGGCCCTTACCCCCGGGCTGGTGAACAGGGTCTGGGCGTCCAGGGCGATCACGCTGGCCTGCACGGCTTCGGGGCTGGAAACGGCACAGCTTGTCACCCCCACCTGCTCAAGGGCAAAGGTCAGCAGCCAGTGGGCATAGGGGTGGGCAATATGCAGCAGGGCCCTGGACTTGGGCCTGAGGTCTAGGGTTCGCAGCCAGGCCGCACACTGGGCAATCTGTCCGACCATGAGGCCATAGGGATAAGGCTGGTCAGCGACCACCATGACCGTCTTGAGGGGCTGGGCCCCCTGTTTTGCAATCAGGGTGTGAAACATCTGGAGGAGGGGAGGCCGCCTGTGGAGAGGCGGCCTTTAGGGTGAAACGACCCAAAGGTCACTTGGAAAGGTCAGGCGGCGCACCAGCTCCAGCTCCTCAGCCGCCCCATACCTAGGCAGCGGGCGGGGCAGGGGCAGTGGCGGGGGTCTCGATGGAGGTGCTGGGAAGCAGGACCTTGGCTACGATAAATCCGGTAAGGGCAAACACGATAAAGACCACGACCACAGCCACCTGGGGCCGGTTTCGGAAGTACCAGCGGTTGAGCCGATAGCTGAGCGTGCCGCTCCGCTTCCCCACACGTTTTCGAACAGTGACTTCAGGCACGGGTCTCTTTCGCGCTCCTGGTGTTTTGACAGGCTTGTTGCGTAGGGTTGTAATCTAGCGGGATATGACGGTTTTGACCAGAGCGGGGTCTAGGGGTGCGCCGCCAGGGGCGGCACCATCTGACCGGCGCGGCTGATCTTGGCCTGCAGGAAGTTGGAGCCCTGATCATTTAGGCGAACGGCGGTCAGGACGCCTGTGGCATAGGCCCCGGTGTCTATGCCGATACGGTGCTTGGTCAATTGCGGCTCTTCCACCGGGGTGTGGCCGTGGACGATGATTTTTTCAAACCGTCCAGGTGCTGAGAGGAAGTCTTCGCGGATCCATAAGAGATCGCGCTCGGTTTGATCCGACAAGGCCACGCCCGGTCGCACCCCCGCATGGACAAAGGCATAGTCTCCCACCGTGGTCATGAGATCCAGGCGTCGGTAGAAGTCCAAATGGGCCTTGGGCATGGCTTGGGCGAGGTGTTCGGACGCTGCGGTCCATGCGGCCAAGTCTGTTCGACCCGTCGGCGGATTAACCCCATAGGAGGCCAGGGTCGCCAGACCGCCATAGTCAGCCCACACCGGCCCGAAATCGGGCTCCTGCAGGAAGCGCAGAATGGCCTCTTCGTGATTGCCCTTTAGGACGATCACCTCAAAGGCGCGATCGGCCTGGAGCTTGATGACCAAGTCGACCACCTCCCGAGAGGTCGGGCCGCGGTCCACATAGTCGCCTAAAAAGATCAGGAGGGGCTGGGCAGCGTCTGCACCAGATCCCATGTCGGCCCTTATGACGGCCATGAGGCCCTCCAGGGCGTCGACCCGCCCATGGATATCGCCGATCGCGTAGACGAGGCGCCCGTCCGTGGACGGGGCAGCTTTGCGCTTTGCCTTGGGTCGAAATAGGGAAAACACGCGCCGCCCTCACATATCGTTCTCATTATACCGAGATCGAAGGGCGATAACAACGTAAGCTTGAATGTCAGGGGCCGGATTACCGCGCGCTTCTCGTCCCGGCGCGCCCCGAAAACCGGATATGCCCGATCGGCAAGGGCTCTAGAGGTGTGTCGGCAGAAGGGCTTTGGCCATCATCACCACACCGCCCCAAAACACGCCATTGACCACGACCATAAAGGCTAGGCTGCGGCGGGCAGACCAGCGGTCTTCGGTGAAAGGTTTTTCGGCAAAGGATTGTGCCAACTGTGCCTGCAGCAGAACGGCTGGGCTTTCACGGGCCGTATCGGTGGTGCGCAGGGCCCGGGGCCGCATCCGGCGACGTATCCGCGCGGTTTCAGCGCCGCTCTCGACCGTTTTGGCCAGTCCGTTAGCCGCCATTTGAATATCCCGCGTTCTTGCTTTTCGTTGGATTACACGAGTGAAAGTAACGGAACTTCACGCAAAATAGCGAAGAATTGGTTGACAGTGCCAGGGCAAGTTCAACCCAAATTCCTTCGGCGACTTTGCGCCTCCCTAAGTCATTTTCTTATTTAGCTAGGGTGATTTTATCGATCGCACCAGCCCCCAGAATTTGATGGTCAAGGCGCTGGCCGACCCAACGGTCTGCGATGTGATCAAATTTCAACCTAGGCATGGTCAAAAATTGCACAATTGACCACACTTTTTGAAGGGCAGGAGGGGCTTCAAATAAGTTTCACATGCCCAGCATGCGGAACATGTTACCATTTAAGAGTAGTGCTTGTGCCTTGAGCGGGAAGCCTTTGACTCCGAGGAGCATCGGAAACCCTTTAGAAAACGTGGCATAAGCCTTGCACTCATAGGTCGAAATATGAGAGGAATGAGTGCATGTATCTTCCTGGCACAACCGACCTTACCAAAGACGCCCAGGCGGTGCCAAACCCGCAATCCGCACGCCCGAAACGGGACGACTTAACCTTGGACGGTCGCCGGATCCTGGACATTGTGCTCTCAGCCCTGGCGCTGATCTTCCTTGCGCCTATGATGTTGGCTGTGGCGGCTGCAATTAAGTTGCAGGATGGCGGCCCGGTATTCTTCGCGCAGGAAAGAATTGGCCTGGGTGGTAGTGTTTTTAAGTGCCTCAAATTCCGCAGCATGGTTGTCGATGCAGAGGCGCGACTAAATCATGTTCTGGAAACCAATCCCGAATTGAAGGGCTATTGGGAGTCTCACAGAAAACTGCTTTGGGACCCTAGGGTCACGCTTTTGGGTCAAATCATCCGCAAAACCAGCCTCGATGAACTGCCCCAATTGATAAATGTCCTGCGCGGCGACATGAGCCTCGTTGGGCCAAGACCCATCATGGTCAATGAAAAAGCGATTTATGGGCGGTGGCTGGAGCGCTATTGCACCATGCGTCCTGGGATCACTTGCCTGTGGCAAATTCGCGGTCGTAGCCAGCTCACCTTCCGTCAGCGCATCGCCTTGGACATGCTGTACCGGCGGAATGAGAATGTCGGATCCTACCTCGGTATCCTCGTGCAAACCGTTCCGGCAGTCCTTCTGAGGCAGGGCACCTTCTGAGTTGCATTTGCCCGCAACTGAAAGGCAGCTCCTGAGACCCCCTCTAGCAGCCTAAGCCGTCATAGATGGGTTGCTATTTGCGCCGAGCTTCTGATGCCAGCGCCAAGCGGATTCGACGATCTCAGCCAGGCTAAACCTGGGGGACCAACCCAGGACGTCCTGTGCCTTGCCATTTTCGGCCACCAGGACAGGGGCATCCCCAGCCCGCCGCGGGGCGGTCTCAGCGTTAAAATTGCCCCCTGAGACCGTGCGCACGGCGTCGAGCAGCTCTCGCACTGTGGTGCCCGTGCCGGTGCCCAGGTTGAATATGTCGCTGCCGCCCCCTGCCAACAGGCGTTTGAGCGCCAGGACATGGGCGTCGGCCAGGTCGAGGACGTGGATATAGTCCCTAACCGCGGTGCCATCGCGGGTCTCGTAATCGTCGCCGAAGATCTTAAAGCCACGGTTCGATCCCATAGCCGCCTGGATCGCCAGGGGAATGGCGTGGGTTTCCGGGTCGTGCCACTCGCCAATGCGGCCCTCAGGATCAGCCCCCGCCGCATTGAAATACCGCAGGATGACGGATCGAAAGTCGCCATAACGGTCCAAATCCCGCAGGATCTGTTCCACCATGAGTTTGGAGTGGCCGTAGGGATTGAGTGGTGCCTGCGGGTGGGTTTCATCCATCGGCAGCTTTAGGGGATCGCCATAGGTTGCGCAGGTCGACGAGAACACGAAGGCCTTAACCCCGGCTCGCCGGGTGGCTTCGATGAGTGTCAGGGCTCCGGCGACATTGTTCTCATAGAAGCGCCCGGGGAATTTTACCGACTCCCCAACCTCGATGAGTGCGGCGAAGTGCAGGACGGCGACTGGCTGATACTTGGCAAAGGCCGCGTCCAGTCCCTTAGGGTCGGCAATGTCGCCGATCTCTAACGGCCCCCACTGGACAAACTCGGCGTGGCCGTTGGAGAGATTGTCATAAACCACAGGCTGAAACCCGGCCTCGGCCAGGCGCAAGCAGGTGTGCGAGCCCACATAGCCCGCACCCCCAGAAACCAAGACTGTTTGCATGACGTCCCCAGCCCTAAGGCATTCAGAGGTTTAGAGCTTGCCGATCTTACGAATTAGAACAGGCGCTCTTCGATCCGGATTGTATCCCCCGGTGCCACTTCCGTGGTGGGCTCCAGATCAAAGGACTCTTCCTTGTCGCTATCCTGACGCTTGATGAAGACCCGCTTCTTATTGGCGCGATAGGTAAAGCCGCCAGCGGTGGCCACCGCATTCAACACGCTCAGGTCTGAGGTGTAGGGATAGGTGCCGGGCTTGGTCACTTCACCGAGGATATAGAAGGGGCGATAGCTAAGGACCTCAACGCTGACCTTAGGCTCCTTCAGGTATCCATCCTTCAGGGCCTCTTCGAAGGAGGTTTGGAATTCCCGACCCGTAAGGCCGACAGCGGGCAATTCTCCCACCAAGGGAACTGAGATCTTTCCAGATGCCCCGACGAAAAACTCCCCGCTGAGGGATGTTTCGCCAAATGTCGTCACGCGCACCTTATCCCCAGGCCCCAGCCGATAGGCGGGAACCTCTCTTTTCGGGGCGCTCGTTGCGTCTGCAGCCCGCGCCTCACAGGCACCTAAGGTCAGAGCAAAAACCAAACTGGCCACAGCCAAACCAAACCATTTCGTCATTAAACCTACTCGCTTCGCTGACGGGGTATCCCTCGACCATCTCTCTACCTCAAAGCGATGACGGATGAAACTCCAAGCAGCAACCGGCGCGCCAAAAACCATCAGGCGGGCCCCCCGCCGATGAGAGGCAATGAGTTAACGGCGGTTATCAGAAGTTAAGAATTATATAATCCTTAATTCACAATCAATTAATAATAAAGAAAAGTAAACTTTATGCATTAACGTGAACTAACTATATCAGTACAGCGTTTCTTGATCGCTGACACGTACAACCGCACCTAACAAAACCATAAAGGTGTGTTGGGTGTCTACTCTAACGGCTACCATATTAAAGGCTTTAATACTTAGTTTATCTGCGCCAGCTGCAGTTTTGGCGGGTATGCCTGAGCCTTCTACACCAATGCCACTGGGTGCCCCCGCGGCTGCGCCTGCGGGTTGGGTGCAATTTTGTGCAAAGGACCGCATTCAGTGCGAGCGCGGGTCTCCTCGCGCCGACGTGCAGATGGCAAGCGCCACCGCCACCCCTGATCAAGGTCGCGCCAGCCAAGCCCCGACAGCGGCAACGGGTGACGAAGGCTTTGAGGATCAGGGTCAGCCCGGTGCGTTTGCCTGGTTTGGACAGGCCGGCGCGTTTAGATTTGAGACGACCAAGGACGAAGAGGGTCTTGAAAAGATTGAGCCGGACGTCTTTGCGAGCCTTGATACGCCCTATCTGCAGTCGGTCGGTGGCCGCCAAACGCCAGTGAAAGCCGGCTTGGCTGACGGGTTTGAGGGGGCAGCCGTGCCGGTGCCTGGGGATCGCCACCTGTCTTGGGCCAATCGTGAGGCTCCCAATCTACACATTCAATTTGCGTCGACCTACAGCCTAACCCTTGCCCCGGCTGAACCCGTGTCGACCCTGTCCCTGGCCCCGTCCCTGTCCACAGGGTCTTGGATGACCCGGCGGGTGGGTATCGATGCTGCCATGGGGCGTTTGCAGGCCTATCGTGCCGCAGGGCAAGTCACGGCCAGCGGTCCCACGCAATTAGCCTCAGGCCCCCTGGTCCTGACCCAGGACCTTTGGAATGAAGTCCGCATTGTGAACGATCGCATTAATCGCGCCATCCTCAAGCGGTCGGATAGGGAGCTTTACGGCGTCGACGAGAACTGGACCTTGCCCCTGGAGACGGGCGTCAACGCTGGAGACTGTGAAGACTTTGTCCTCGAAAAGCGCCGCGCCTTGCTGGAAGCTGGGGTTCCCCAGTCTGCCCTGTCTATCGCCGTGGTCACCACCTATCGGGGTGTCAGTCACGCTGTGCTTCTAATTACCACCGACCGTGGCGACTATGTGCTCGACAGCTTGACCCCCTGGATCCTGCCGTGGGCCAAGACCGATTATCATTGGGAAGAGCGCCAGGTTGCCGGATCAACGGAACAGTGGGCCTCCTTGAGCGCCCCAGAAGTTGTCAAGCGGACTGCTGACGGCAAGGCTGCAGTCTTGCTCATCTCGCTCTAATGGTATTGTTTGCCGCTCATCAGAAATCTGGGCTGGCGGCACATGGCGATAGGGTCGCAAAAATCTTCGACGCGGGGGCAAGACGAGGCCGGAGGCTTTCGGTTGCCTGAGGGCCTGGGTGTCACCCTGCTGGGGGTGGCCCTCGTCTATGGCGGCCATTATTTCTACGGCGGCTTGACCGCAAACAGCGCCCTGACTCTTTGCCTGGCCGCCTGTGTCGTCCTGCTGGGCCTCCTCGCCCATCCGGGCCTGAGGCGAGATTTCGGCAAGATCCTGGGTCTGGGACCCTTATTGATCTTGTTTGCGGCGACCCTGGTCTTTGGGCTCCTGTCCTTAACCCCCTTTGGACCTGGGGGTCCGTCGCCGGTCTGGGCCTATACTGGCGTCCATCCCGGCGTCACAACCATCAATAAGACCGCCACCATCCTAGAACTCATCAAGCTCCTAGGGCTCGGAGCCATGTTCCTGATTGGCGGGATTTCAGGCATATCAGATAACCGCGCCAGAACCGCCATCAGTGGTTTTGTCATCGCAGGCGGCCTATTTGGCCTTTGGGCCTTTCTCCTGCATGTCTCGGGGGGCACGGGTCATGGTGGCCCTCGCCTTGAGGCACACTTCCTGGCCCCCAACACCGCCGGCGGCTTCTTCGCCGTTTTGGCCCTTATGGCCCTGGGCCCAATCACAGCCACAATCCGGGCGGGACGTCGTACCAGGTGGTCTGAGCTCACCCCCTTTGCTGTGGCCCTGGCCATCGCCCTGATCTGCCTTCTGATGACGGGGTCCCGGGGCGGGGCGATGGCGGCCGCAGCGGGCTTTGGTGCCTATATCCTGCTGCTGATCTTTGCCGGGCGCATCCGGTTCACCCGAGCCCTGGTCTATAGTGTGCTTGCCGGCGTTTTTGTGGTGGTTGCCATACTGGTGGCCGGGGATCTCCTAATCAATCGCGCCCTCGAAGGCAGCGCCAATGCTGAAGCCCGAGCTCATATGGGTGAAATCCACTGGCAGGCTTTCTTGGCCGCGCCATGGATGGGCTATGGGCTTGGAACCTTTGACGCCATTAATCGCAGCGTCATGACCGCCACCAGCTTCACCGACCTGTGGAGTATTCGGGCTGTCCACAATGTCTATCTACAGTGGTTGGAAGAGGCAGGTGTGCTGGGCGCTGTGCCTATCTTCCTGGCCATTGGCCTGGCGCTGGCCACCGCCTTCCGTCGCACCCTAAACCGAACGCGGATGACCAGTTTGCTCTTCGCGGTCTTTGCAGCTCACATTGTCATACTGGTGCACGGCATTAGCGATTTTGACCTGCAAACCTATTCCTTCGCCATGATGTGGGCCTACCTGCTCGGCCTGACCTTCAGTCTTTCCCAGGGCAGCAGCGCCAGATGAGCAAGCTCTCCAATTTGATCGCGGCCTTGGCCCTTGGGGTCTTCGGTATAGGCGGCGCAGGTCTGGGCCTCTATGAACTCTCCCGGGAAACCTCAGCAGCCCGGCCCCCAGTGCTGTTTGTTTTCGACACATCAGAAGACGGTCAGGCCAAGGCGGCGGTTAATATGGCCCTGAAGACCAAGGACTATGCCAAGGCCAAACAGCTGGATCGATCAGCCCTGTCGATCTCTGCCTACAACACCTATGCCCGCCTACGACTGGCCTATATCGATGTCAAAGAGCATGGGACCTTGACCGCCGCCGGCGAGCGCGAACTGGCCCTGTCCTATGACCTTGCCCCCTATGATCCCTTTGCCGCGTCTTGGCGGGTTCGGTTTGCCTTGGACCACTGGGGAGAGCTGTCGCCGTCCACCCGAAATGCTGTGCACACCGAAGCCGTCGCTTTTGTAAGATCAGGCAGTGGGGTGGCAGACATGCGCAATACCCTGACCAGCGTTCGCAGCGAAGAGGGTCAGATGCTTGCCGCAATTTGGCTTATCGAGGCAAGTTGAAGCCAGGAAGGCCCGCCGGATAACGTAACCCGATGTCCAGGCGGTGGAGCCGATCAGACCTCAATCGGGCCCCTGTCGCTTTGTAGGGAAATTGAGTCCAGCGAGAGTCTTTATCAAAGGCCTAGCAAGTCGTTTGATATTTGGGCCTCTACAAATCGAAATGTCTTGGGTGTTTATGCATTCCGATCTCTGATAGACGCAGCCTGTGTAGTATCCGGGCAGGGTTCAATTGCCAAATGCTCGCGGATGTGCCGCCAAAACTGTCACCGCGTGGTAACATATGCGGCATAAAAAGCATTAACGAACATTAAATATTCCCTGATTGCGGGAGCCGGGTTGCGCCCATGCCAGCTCGTGATGTACAAACTAAACCTAAAGGCGTTCCTTTGCGCCTGATCGATATCGGAGCGAGAAGATGATTAAGAATGCCATTTTGAGTGCCACAGTTCGCGCCCTCGTGGCGACGGCTGTGATCGGTGGCGGTGTTGCCACCGCCAATGTCGCCATTGCCGCAACCTTGACCCCTGAAGCTAAGGCCAAGGCCATCGCAGATCTAAAGGTCGCCCTTGCGGGGGCCACCACCAAGGCCCAAGTCGTCGCGGCCCTGAACGCCGCTGCTGCTGCAGGTCTGACCAAGGCTGACGTTGTCAGCACCATGCAAACTGTGCAGGCGGAAGCGGTGAGTGCCAATAATACGGTATTGGTCGCTGTGATCGCCCCCATCGTAACGGCAGTGCAGACAGCGCCGAACACGACCGGCGATACGGTGGTAACCTTCAACGCCGCGCCGGCGACGAGCACAAACGGGCCCTCCAATCCGACAGCAGACAATGGACAGCCCGGCTCGACGACGCCTGGTTCCAACACGGGCGGCGACACCACGGTTTCCGTCTACGTCGGCTAATCTAAAAATGGTGCCGGGTGGGTTGCTCACCCGGCTTAAGCGCCTTGGGGTGTCCCATTCTGAGCGCCTGTTCATCACTTAATGCGTCCAAAACAGGAATAAGTAACGTGACTCCCCATCGCAATTTCCTCCTGGCGGCATCGACAGCCATCCTCCTCATGGGCGCTGTTTGCCCCGCCTTCGCGGCTGAGACCAATGCGGCCATCAGCCTTGATGATCAGGCTGCGGCTCCCAAGTCCAATTTCGCCCGCGATCGCAATGTCTCTGTGAGCGCACGTCCTCATCCAGACTATCAAGCGCCGGGCATCCGGATGGGATCCTTTCTGCTCTATCCCAAGCTGACCCCCAGCCTGGAAAGCAATGACAACATCTTTGCGCAAAAGTCCGCAAAGACCAGTGACACCATTTGGCGGGTTCAGCCCGAGCTGACCCTGTCCTCGGATTGGAACACCCATGCTGTGTCGCTCTATGCGAGGGGGTCGCTGAACCGCTTCAGCAAGAACGACTCTGAAAACACAGACGACTATTCCTTCGGTGCGAACGGGCGCCTCGATGTGGCGCGGGATTCGGCCATCAATGGTGGCTTGAGCTTTGGTAAGGCGACCGAGCCGCGGACCTCGCCAGACACCCCAACCGGGGCGATTGAGCCAACCCGCTATCAGCAGACCAGCGGAAATCTGTCCTACTCCAAAGAATTCAACCGCCTGAAGATTTCGGGCCGGGTGGGCTCGGATAAATACAACTACCAGGACGTCGCGACCAAGGCCTACCCCAAGGTCCCCAAGATCGACCAGGACTTCCGTGACCGTACTGAAACCGCAGTCTCCGGTCGCGCAGACTATGCCATCAGTCCTGCGACCGCGCTGTTCGTTGAAGTTGTCGGCAATAACCGTAACTACCGCTTGGACAAGCCTGCCGTCTCCCTGACCCGGGATTCAAAGGGCGTGAACGTCTATGGCGGTGCCAATTTCGAACTCACCGCCCTGCTGCGGGGTGAAATCGGCATGGGTTACATGAAGCAGAACTACAAGGATCCCACCCAGAAAGACGTGAGCGGCTTCGGAGCCCGTGCGCTGGTCGAATGGTTCCCCACCGAGCTGACGACGGTTACCCTGTCGGGCAGCCGCAGCATCAAGGACTCAGCGGCTCTCAAGGTCACCTCCTACATCTCCAACTCCATCTCCCTGCGTCTTGACCACGAACTCCTGCGCAACCTCATCCTGGGCGGCAATATCGGCAGCACCACGGATGATTATCAGGGCTCGACCCGCCAGGATAAGGTCATGACGGCGGGTGTCCGCGGCACCTACCTCATCAACCGCAATGTGGGTTTGACGGCAGGCTATGCCTACGAGAAGCGCACGACCTCCGGTCTCGCCGCCGACCGTGGTGCAGAATACACGGTCAACAAGGTGACCGGTGGTCTGAACCTACAATTCTAAAAATACGGGGCGTTTTCGCCCTAACGTGGCACGACTCCTGCAGGGGTCGCCACGGTTGTCCCCCAAAGGGCCAGGCGGCAATGCGCGTCTGGCCCCACTATTTTGAGGCGTAGCGCGTCATGACCCAATTTAGTCCTCCGATCAGCAGCGGAGAGATACAGCCCCAGCCAGCTGGTGCCGAGGGTTTTGCCGCCGGCGGCATTGCGCAACAGCTTGATCTACGCCGTATTTACCTCGCCTTCCGTCGTCGTCTCCGACTGTTGAGCGCTGTGGCCCTGGCGGTCTTCGTGGCGGTGGTGCTCGTCACCCTGCAGGCGACGCCGAAATACACCGCCACTGCCAATGTCCTACTGGACACCCGCAAGGAAAAAGTTTCCGACGTCCAGGAAGTTTTGTCCGGCCTCCCAGCAGACTCCGCCACCGTCGATACCGAGGTTGAAGTCATAAAGTCCCGGCAGCTGGCCGAGCGGGTCGCCAAGGCCCTGTCCCTTGAGGCCGACCCGGAGTTTAGCAGTCAGGTCCGCAAGCCCTCGGGATTGGAAGCCGCCGCTGGGGGCATAGGTGCCGTGTTTGGCATGACCCCGCCGTCCGAAATCAAGCTCAGCCCTCTGGCCCTGCAAAAACAGCATGAGCGGGTGGTCGACAATGTCATGAAGGGCCTCAGCGTAAAGCGCTCGGGCCTGACCTATGTGATCAATGTCTCCTACCAGTCCGAAAGCCCGCAAAAGGCCGCGGAAATCGCCAACAAGTTCGCTGAGCTCTATCTACTCGAGCAGTTGGAAGCCAAGTTCGACGCCACCCAACAGGCCACCAAGTGGCTGAACGCCCGCCTGGAAGAACTCCGGGGCCAGGTGCTGAACGACGAGGCCGTGGTCCAGCAGTACAAGATCGCCAACAACCTGCTCAGCGCCTCAGGCACCAGCCTGACCGAGCAGGAAATCTCCAGCTATAATCAGTCCCTGGCCCAATCCCGCGCCCAGGTGGCGGAGGATAATGCCCGCCTCAATACCGCCAAGCGCCAGCTGGCCGCCGGGTCCAACGGCGGTGATGTGGGCGAAGCCCTGGACTCCCCGGTCATTCAGCAACTTCGCGCCCAGCGCGCCACGGTGTCTGGCCAGGTGGCCGACCTCCAGGGCCGCTATGGCGACCGTCACCCCGAAATGCTCAAGGCCAAGCGCCAGCTGTCGGACATCGACGCCCAGATCCAGCAGGAAATTCAGCGGATCATCTCCAACCTCCAGGCCAAGGCCCAGGTCTCGGCCCAGCGTGCTGGTGCCGTGGCCGGCAGCCTCGGCGGTGCCAAGGGCACCCTGGCGAGCAATAACCGCGCCGGGGTCAAGTTGAACGAGCTGCAACGCAATGCAGATGCCTCCCGCACCCTTTATGAGAGCTATCTGAACCGCTTTAAGGAAACCAGCAGCCAGCAGGGCATTGAACAGTCCGACGCCCGGGTGGTCTCCAAGGCCAAGATCCCCACCAAGCAGAGCTCCCCCAATGTGCCCCTCAACCTGGCGCTCGGCGTGCTTCTGGCCCTGGGTGCCGGCGTGGGCGCCGTGGTCCTGGTGGAAATGCTCGATGCCGGCCTCGCCACGGCCGAGGATGTGGAGCGCCGCCTGGACACCGCCTATCTCGGCGCCATTCCCCTGCTCAGCTCCGTGGCAGATGGCATCAATGTCAGCCCTGTGGATTATATCCTCGCCAAGCCCCTCTCGGCCTTTACCGAATCCTTTCGCAATTTGCGGGCCTCCGTGGTCTATTCCCGCCTGGGCGTGCCGGTCAAAGTCTTGGCCATCACCTCGGCCCTGCCCGGTGAGGGCAAGTCCACCACCTCGGTCTGTCTCGCCCGCTCTGCCTCCCTCCAGGGTCTGCGGGTGGTCATTGTCGACTGCGACCTGCGCCGCCGCAATGTGAACAAGCTTCTGCAGGGAGAGGCCACCCACGGCCTGCTGGAAGTGCTCAGTGGCGACAGCACCCTTGATCAGGCCCTGGCCGTGGATGAGGCCAGCGGCGCCTCGGTCCTGCCCCTGGCCAAGAGCAACTTCACGCCCAAGGATGTGTTTGGCACCGCGGCCTTTGACCAACTGCTCGAAACCCTCCGCGCGCGCTTTGACCTGGTCATCCTCGACACCGCCCCCCTCCTGCCCATCGCCGACACCCGGGTCCTGGCCCCCAAGGCCGATGTGGTGGTCTTCCTCACCCGCTGGCGCAAGACCCCCCAGCATGCCGTGGAGGCGGCCTTCCGCATGCTCCAAGGCTCCGGCGCTCACCTGGCCGGCGTGGCCCTGACCCAGGTCGATATGAAAAACCAAGCCAGGTACGGCTATGGCGACCCAGGTTATTACTATGCGGAGTATAAGCGGTACTACACGAGCTAGGTGCCAGCCGGGGCTCTCTAGATGGCTATCGGTTTAACAGAGACAATAGACCTTACTGATTTAGGGTCGATCTGCCCAAATACTAGCGCTGAACCTGAGTCTTATTACCGTCCATAAAATAATCATGACGATAAAACCAAGAGCCAATTTCATTAGTCCAAACGCTTGCGTGAAGGACCTTGAGGCGGTCTGATAGAAAAAATGAACCATCAAAAATCCAGATATAAGAATACCGCAGGAATGATGACGCCACGATGCTTTTCAAGCACGTGACAAGTATCTCCTATAAAGACCTTGAAGCAGAAATCTAAGTGACGAATTGACCTTGATCACTGCCACTGTAAATATACCGGACGCCAAAATACTAACAAGGAGTGCACTGGTTGGGCCAAAATTCATCCCCAACGTTTGCTGATAAAATAAACCTAAAACGACGACAGAAAATAGCCATACTAAAGAGAGCCAAATTTCAGTCCATTTTTCCGTGTCGAGCAACGGTTCGCGATACCTCGCCACGGCAACCATGATACCGACAGCGAAGTATGATCTCGCAGCAAATCCAATATTTGCTCCCAATGCCCCACCCAAATAAGACCCCAAGCCAATAAACACACAGTTTAGCACAAGCTGGCTCAGGTTAAATAAGAAATTGGCCTTCTGACGTCCTGACGAAGAAAGCAACATTTGCAAAGGCATAACGACTGCTAAAGATGGGAGCGATGCTGCCAGCGCCTTAAGACTAGAGCCCAGGCCGTTCCACTTATTTCCTATGAAAAGAGCAGGTAAATCCGAATTAAAAATCATACCGATCGCAGCAATACCAAAAAGAGCTATAGCGCCATTGATGACGCTAAACGTTGAACGAACCAACCGCATTGGCTCATTTGACATCCGCCCGAAAACGGGACCTAAAACTCTCGCAATAGGGGTAAAAATCACGCTAGTTACGAGGTCTACAACAGTTCTCGAAAACCTAAAAATCCCCGCCGCTGCTGGACCGGCAATAATACCAACAACAATATCACCGATCCTCACTGTCCCCTGCGACAATGCATTACTGCCCATAAAATAATGTGAAGCTCGGAGCACGCGCCTAAAATGATTAACGCCGGATTGAATATTAGGTAGCCATCTAGCCCCAACTAATACTGTTGCAGTATTTGCCATCGCGACAGATACCGTCTGGGCTATGAGGCTCCAGGCCCCAAAACCGTGCGTTGCCATGGCGATACAAACTGCGCCGCCGACCAAAATGCCAACACTTCTCCGTACCGCTAGCAGTTTAAATTGAAAGGCACGTGCAACGCGTCCCTCTGGCACCGCACCAAGCGCACTAATAATCGGGACTACAGCGCAATAGGGCACAAGTTCCCGCACAAGATGTTCATTAGTTGCAAACGCGAGTACTGGCCCAGATAGTAATATCAATAATGAAAAGACAGCCCCCCAAAAAATACCAATTATAAAGAATCCATCGTAATCGGATTCCTCAACCTGTGAACTCTGAACAATTGCTGCTGTGATACCTTCAAGCGTCGCTATAAATATCGCAGCAGGGGCAATGACTATCGTCGCAACCCCAAAATCATGAGGACCAAGTTGTTTTGCAACGAAGAAAAATACCACGAACTGGATAATCCTCTCCGTAATAGTTTGCAAAAATGACCACATCGCACCGTTGAGGACAATCTTTGTATAATTGCTCATTTAATTTCCGACTAAAAGCTATTTAAATATAAGAGCCGAGCGCTAAGTGCGTCCATCAAATTGTGCGTGAAGCGGATTTGCATAAATGCAGGCTACTATATATAGAAATTGGAATTAGTGTACCGTATTTTCCATTCACGGCATCTCAGAGCACCCAACAACGAAGTGGTTAATTATGCATAACTTTCGGTATGTGCGGTCAGTCACCGCTGGTGCTAGTGAGCCCACGTCGATAGTAAGCAGTCTCCGAAGACAAGACATTGCGGCTCACTTAGTCGTGACCGCTTCAATTTTTATGAATTTTGGCCTTGCGATAATCAACGCTCACCTATTTTCAGTCAATAAAACGATTGTATCAGGATGCCAGATATTTATAATTGCTGTTGCTGTGGCAGTTACACTGAACGGAAAACTCATAATTGCCGACCGACTAATATATATAATTTCTATAGTTGTTGCGGCAATATTAACAACGATGTTGTATACGGGAGATATAGACCTTAAATTTATTCATGACATATTTATATTTCCGATCTTCATCGCCCTGGGGGCAACAGTATCAAAAATATCGCTTCGTTGGTTCACCGCAATCCTCATTATAATCGTAGCAGTTGCGCTCATCGACAAATATCTCCCAGAATTGTACAAGTATATTGTTAACCCTCTGAGCTACTACGCCAAAACGAGAGACTGGGCTCTTCTTACCGCGAAACAGCAGTTGGGAAGTTTGTCAAATCTATCCGGGCTATATGTCGGAGCTGAGAGATCCGTGGGTACGTACTTGGGGGTGGGGACGCACCGGTCGGGGTCAATTTTTCTAGAACCCCTCTCCCTTTCGTACTTTGCGGTTCTATTTATGATTTACCTGCTTGAGGTGAGGGGTAGATCACTCTTGCAGAACCTTTTCTACATACTCCTATGCTCCACTTTGTGCGTCCTGTCCGACACTCGGACAGCCCTCGTAGTTCTATTATTGATCGTGATGCTGCGCCCTATGCTGCAAATAATTCCAGGGCGGGTTGTATTGGTGTGGCCATTAATTTTGATTGCATTAATCGTGATCGCTCTGGCTCTTGGCAACTTAGATATGCGCAACTTTGACTTAGGTTATCGATTATCTCTTACAATTGATCCCCTCATAGATAACGGTCTGGTACACGTTTTCATGGGCGGTTTCAAAAATGCTATCTTTGGTGATAGTGGCGTCTTATATTTACTAAATGGATGCGGAATAGTTGGAACAATTGCTATTTACGTACTTATTACAAGGGGAATGCGTGGAACGGATTGTAATGCGCTATCCCATTCTGTGGGTATATTTATCGTGGTTGCTGCTATCTTCGGGAGCGCCTTTTTATCTATCAAAACAGTTTCGTTTGCTGGTCTTATAATAGGCCATTTTACAAAGTTACAATCAAGTCAATCTAACGGGAAGCGTGGAGCGTCTGTCGTAAAGGTATGAGAAAAGTCATTAAGCTTTTTCGAGGCACTCAAGCGGAATTGGTGGCGTCGAGTGAGAACCCGCGTTTAGTTGTGACCCCGAATACCGACCATTTACGACTCCTGGAAGGTTCGGCAGCTTTTCGGCGCGCTTATGCCTGCGCTGATGTCGTTGTGAACGACAGTCAAGTCTTAGAGCTCCTGGCATTTCGTGGTAGGGCTACGAAAGTGTCGGGTTCAGACTTGACGCCGCTGAAATTGGCGGCGTTGCCCGATGGTGCCCGGGTGTCTATTGTCGGTTGCCCCAAGAAGGTAGGTGATTGGCTCGAAACTGCCTACCCAGCAATTCAGTTTCAGCTCGCAGAACCCTCGATGGGATTTATACGGCGGCCCAATGAGCGTCGTCGTTTAGAAACATCTACCAAAGACTATGCGCCAGACCTCATACTGATATGCACGGGGGCTCCTCAAAGTGAGCTCTTGGGGGCTCAATTTCGGCGGAATATTGGGACCTGTGATATAGTTTGCGCCGGATCTTCCTTGATTTTTATGGCCGGTCTAAAAACACGCGCTCCATCGATTATCCGGGGGATAGGCTTGGAGTGGCTCTGGAGGATGTGGGGAGAGCCTCACACCAGGTTTAGATATGTAATTGATGCGCTATTTCTGATAACTAATATTCGCCAATTATTACAGTTCCGCTTGACCGGTGCTGCATCATTTAGAAGGTTCAAATTGGTATCTGAATGAAGGCGCTAGATTTAATCCTCGCGACACGCGCAAACCGATCAACTGGGATCGAAAGATATTGTAAAAACGTAGCGCGCTACTGGCCGGTTGGGGAAAGTGTAGCGATATATACGTCTGCGGAGAATGATGAGAAATACCTTTTTGAAGTAAGGTGCAAGGGAAAAGCTATATTGGCTTGGCTCTTTCTTCCATTCGTAGCAGCGCGGCAGGGCATTACGAAAATTGTATTCCCTGGATTTCCGCCTTCTCCTTTATTCCTCTTTTTCCCGCGAATTAATTTGGTCCGGGTGATACACGACGCCGTGCCATTTCTTTTTCCAAAAACGCTAAGCGTTCAAGGAAAATTGTTATTCAATTGGTTAGAGCGTATATTGCTAAACAGATATTGTAAGATTTTTGCGCCAACGGAAATAGTTGCTTCTCAAATAATGGAGATATTTCCAAATATAATCTGTGGATGCTGTGGTAATGCAGCTGGTGCCAGTCTAACGGGCAGTGCTCGTGTGCCAAACAGGCTTGGCAGTGTGGTCAAAAACTTTGCTCTAGCCGTGGGTACTGTCGAACCCAGAAAGAATTATCCTGAGCTTGTGTCAGCATGGTTGAAAAGAGATAGCGATCAAATATTGGTAATTATCGGTCGCGCAGGCTGGGGTGGAGATGCCAGCCAGATTAAATCCAGCCTTAGTCACAGCAACAAGATAATTTGGCTGGATAGTGCAACTGATGAGGAACTTAGGTGGTGTTATGCTAACGCCGCCTTGTTTATTACGGTCTCTCGCGCAGAGGGTTTTAATATGCCCCTTGTAGAAGCAGGCATTTCTGGACTACCTATTCTCGCTAGTGACATACCAATTCACCGCTTCGTCGCTGCGCCATGGGCACGATTTGTAAGCACCGATCAGCCCGATCTATCGTGGACTGAGGCGGGCGAAACAAAGGTGCCTCCGGACGAGATTGAAATATATCGTGCTAGGTTTAGCTGGAAATATGTAGCTGAGACATTGGCTGATGCGTAACTCACCGCGAATGAAGATATCGCTTATTTGGCATGAGGCCGGAAATGCCTTGTATCAGGACCGATTCCTGGCGCTATCCAAAGTAGCAGGCCTCACTGTATATGGGTTGAAGAAATTTCAACACCGCGAATTTGAAGTCCATAATAAAACAGTGTCATACCGTTTAAAACTTTACAATGCATCCCTGTCCTCGCATTGGTTGACATACATTTCAGTAAAACTTATTTATGATCTTATATTTGATGACGCAGATATAATTTACTTACACGAGGAGCCGCATTCTTTAATTGCATTTCTAATTGCACTTACCAATCCCCGTAAATTAATTATCGTTGACTCCGCATTGATTAACTTCAAGGGGAGTTTCTCTGGAATGAATATTTTCGAAAATTTCGTTTACCGAAAAGCAGCCGGAGTTTTCCATCGTAATCAAGCCGTAGCAAAAGTTTTATTAAAGCGAGGCTGCCCATCATCTAAATTGCTTGGCACACTGGGTAATGGTGTTTCGTTTGAAACATTTTGTAAAATTGATAAAAACGAAGCTCGAGCACGCTTGCTAGATCGTTACCCTCAAGTCGGGGCTGTTTTTACTCATACTCCAATTTTGGGTTTTGCGGGTCGGATATGGGAGCCAAAGGGTTTGCGGAGCCTTGATGCGGTCATAAATTCTGGAACTTATGGCGTGCTAATGTGCGGTGAAACATTTAGCCCCGACCTAGCGATATGGTTGCGCAGTCGGGGTGTTGTATTGTTACCTAAGCTGGACTTGGACGACCTCCGGCTCTTTTACTCAGCCATTGATTTGTTCGTGCTCCCAAGCGTTCCAACCGTTGGGTGGGAAGAGCAATTTGGGCGTGTACTCATCGAGTCAATTTCATGTGGGACGCCGGCAATAGGATCGAATTTGGGCGCTATTCCAGCAATTTTAGGCCCGACAGCTGTATTTGAGCCGGGTAATTCTTGTGAAATTTTGGCAATGGCGGAGCGGCTATTAGATGCGGCGTCAAGACAAGAGTTATTAGGTATCCAACAAAAAATCACATCTGAAAGTTTTACGTGGGACGCTCTAACTTCTAAGGTCGAGAAAGTGTGTAAAGAATTTCTCTCTTTGGAAAGCAAGGTGCGATCTTGAGGGCGATCGAAACTTTGGGCCGGGATGGTCCACATCTTGACACGGTGACGGGAAGCGTACGGTCATCGAAGCGCGTCGTGATAATCCAAAATTATTATACGCCGTATCGCGATGCTTTGTTTCGGGAGATCACGGCGATGGGTGTGGATCTCTTAGTGATCTATATGCAGTATCCTGGCGATGAAAATCGGCATTGGAAAAAAATGCCAGCTCAAGGATATAAGGAATGGCAGTGCCAGAGGCTCTTAGTTGGCAAAGTTGTCATATACTGGTTACCTATTTTTGATTTACTTAGATATCGTGATAGGATTGTGTTACTTGATAATAATCCAACCAATATTTGCATGTTAATATATGCGGTATTGTTCAAGAGCATTGGTGTAAAAACGGCGCTGTGGATTGAGCACATAAATGACGACTTCAAAAGTGTTGCAAAACAGACATATCAAAAAATATGTTCGTGGTTACTAATTAAACTGACTTCGAACGTTTTATATTTTTCGGATATGACAAAATCGTATGTGCAAAGTCTGGCGAGCGACTGCAAGATGTTTAGGATTAGGCAGGCGGTCGGACCGACGGCGGAATTTCCTAACACTGGTATTCTATGTCAGGTGCCCCGCAGAGGTTTAAGCATTATCAAATTTGGATACATCGGCTCACTTACAGTCCGTAAAAATGTCTCTGTATTGCTTGAAATCTTTTCAGAATATACCATCAAAAAGGCGGAATTACACACCGCGGGATTTGAAAATACACTCGGTAATCGGGGAAATAAAAATATCCGTTATTATGGGTATATTGACGGGGAGCAGAAGGAGAATTTTTATGAAGATATAGATTGCCTCATTTTGCCGTCCTTGGCTGACCCATGGGGTATGGTTGTAAATGAGGCTATGTCCAGAGGATGTTTATGTATTGTTTCTGAACAATGTGGTAGTTCTGAAATGATACGTCAAGTCGATTCAAGGTTGGTTACAGGAACGGATAAGAGTTCCATTCGAGCCGCAATTGATTATGTTCTTAATCTGACAGCTGATGAAATCTATGCATTGCGGTCGAAGTCATTGCAGGTGATTGCGGATTATACGTTAGATAAGTCTGCCTCCGATCTATTTTGCGCGCTTCTGACTTGAGGATGGATTCGTTGCGGCAGCGGTAATCGTTCTAGGTTCTAAGCTTGACGCCCCGCCCCAACCCCCACAACCCCAAACTAACCCCCACCGGCACCATTGTCGGCAGCCTCAGGCTCGGATCGGCGGTCGCCATCACCCATAGGGTAAACCCCGCCCCGGCCACCCCCACGGCCAGGGTCGCGATCCGGCCCCTTGCCGTGCCCTGATCCCGCGCGGCGCGGCAGAGGCTGAGCGCGCAGAGCAGGTAGAACACTAGGGACAGCATGACCGACATATTGATCAGCAGGGAGAACTGCTTGCCGAGCGTCGGCGACAGGCTGGCCCAGCTGGCCAGGCTCATC
>CALETE010000007.1 GCA_937920085.1 uncultured Alphaproteobacteria bacterium
ACCTATGTGAACGCCGTCACCGCCAAGGACATCGCCTTCCCGGCGGCGGTGGGCAAGCTCTTGCCCAGCGTCCCACACTGGAAAGGGACGGCGGTGATCAGCTGGCGGGCCTCGGACGCCCTGACAATTTCCGCAGCCGCTAGGTTCGCCAGCCGCAACTACGCCAACCTCGCCAATGACGACACGGTGGGAAACACCTATCAGGGCTTCTATCGCTATCTGGTGGTGGACGCCCGGGCGATCTATCGGCTGAGCGACCACACGGATGTGTCGGTCGGCGTCGATAACCTGAACAACGACAAGTACTTCCTTTTCCACCCCTTCCCCCAGCGCTCCATCTTCGCCCAGGTGAATTGGAAAATGTGAGCGCTTCCTCGACCGCCTCTCATCCTCATGGGCCCTCACAGGCCAGACTTGACGCCCAGCGGGCCTTCGGCGCAGCGACGCCGAGGCCACAGGCGCGGAGATATTTAGATGATCGAACCATTGAAACGCCGAACCCTTCTCCACAGCATCTTGGCTGGCTTCGCGGCTAGTCTAACGGTCTCTGCGGCCACTGCCCGGGCAGAGGCCGCCACACCGCGAAAGGGCGGCAAAAAACTGGTGGGCGTGGTGCTCTATCCAGGTTTCGAGGTGCTTGACGTGTTTGGGCCTGTGGAGATGTGGGCCAATGTTCCGGACTTTAAGGTCGTCCTGATCGCCCAAAAGCTGGGACCGGTGAAATCAGCTCAAGGGGTCAGCGTTGTCGCCGATTTTGACTTCGAGACAGCGCCAGACTTGGACATCATGATGGTGCCGGGGGGCATTGGGACCTATGCGGAATTGGGCAACCCCGTCTTCCTCGACTTTCTCCGAAAGCAAGACCAGACGACAGAGTTCACGACCTCCGTCTGCACAGGCTCAGCATTGTTAGCCAAGGCCGGGCTTCTGAAGGGTCGCCGGGCGACCTCGAACAAGAAGTTCTTCTCCCTCGCCGTCAGTCAGGACCCCAGCGTCACCTGGATCAAGCACGCGCGCTGGGTCGAAGACGGCAAGATGCTGACGTCTTCGGGCGTTTCGGCTGGGACAGACATGGCGCTAGGATTGGTTGCTCGGATCTATGGCAAGGACCGCGCCCACGCCCTTGCTCATGTCCTTGAGTATCAATGGAGCGAGGATCCGACCCAAGATCCTTTCGCGATTCAATAGCTTGATATCTCGGCTCTAGGAGGACTCATCATGGCTCTTGATCAAGCTCGCCCTAGCTTATGGCCCAACTATCGGACCATTTGGCGCTGGCACTTCTATGCCGGTCTGTTCTGCATTCCCTTCGTCATGTGGCTCGCCCTCACCGGCTCGATCTATTTGTTCAAGCCGCAGATCGAGACTTGGCTAGAGCGACCCTATGACCATCTGACTCTCGCGGGGCCCTCCCAGCCCCCTTCGGCGCAGGTCGAGGCGGCCCTCAACGCTGCGCCTGGAACTGTGCTGCGGGCCTACGAATTGCCCCAAACGCCAACTTCAGCCGCCAGGGTGATTGTCAGCCGCGAGGCCAAGCAGATCCGGGTTTATGTGCGGCCCGACAACCTTCAGGTGCTCAAGGTGCTCAATGAGGACGACCGCTTCATGCGGACCATATTCCGCATGCACGGTGAGCTTCTGATCGGCGACCGGGGTTCAAACCTCGTTGAGCTGGCCGCCTGCTGGACCATCGTCATGTTGATCACCGGCCTCTTTCTGTGGTGGCCGCGGGGCGCGAGCGGATTGGCGGGGGTCATTTGGCCTCGGCTAGGCGGCGGGGCGAAGATGTTCCTGCGCGACCTTCATGCGGTGACTGGTGTTTGGGTCTCCTTCTTCGCGATCTTCCTTCTGCTCACCGGGCTTCCCTGGGCCAAGAACTGGGGCGGTTACCTCAAAGAAGTGCGGAAGTTTACCGGAACCGCTGTCGCGACCCAGGACTGGACCAACGGCCGTTCGTCCGAGTTGGCCCAAAGGCGAGCGCAAGACGCTGCGACCCGCGCCGCCCAGGCCGACGAACATGCTGATCACATGAACATGGGCGGGATGAAGATGGACGGCTTGGCGGGAATGCCTCCGCCCATGGATCGCTATGCGCCCTTGGATCTGATGGTTCCCACAGTCGCGGCCCTACGCCTTCCGCCGCCCGTCTTGATTTCTCCGCCTGGGAAAAAGCACGGCGGTTGGACGGGAAAGTCTGACACGCCAAACCGCCCTCAGCGGGTTGATCTCACCCTTGATGCGAGCACTGGGGCGGTCCTTTCGCGGACGAACTTCAATCAGAGGCACTGGATTGATCAGGTGGTGGGAACCGGCGTCGCCGCGCATGAAGGTCAGCTGTTCGGCGCCCTCAACCAGGCCCTGGGGGTCTTCACGGCCTTGGGTTTGCTCGCCCTGTCGATCAGCGCCGCGGTCATGTGGCTGAGGAAAAAGCCCCATGATCGCTTAGGAGCCCCTGAGCCCCTCGCAGACCAACCCATTGGGCCGGGGATCGTCATCATCGCCGCCCTCTTGTTCGTCTACCTGCCGCTTCTGGCCCTTTCGGCGATCCTGGTCGCCCTGTTGGAAAGGTTAGTTCTTCGGCGAATTCCGGGGGTCGCGGAATGGCTCGGATTAAGGCGCCAGATCCCGCACGCTCCATGAAAAACGCCGCCCCTCTTTCGAAGGGCGGCGTCAAGCTTCCGCTCGGTCCGGCGCGGGATCTTAGAACTTCTGGCCGAACTTGATCGAGATAGTCCGGGGACGGATGGGTCGGACATAGGTCTGGCCACAGACGGTCGGGGTGCATTCCGACGTCCGAAGGGTTTCGCCAATGGTGTCTGCCACATTGGTCAGGGCGACTTCTAGGCTCCAAGTGTCCCGATCAAGACCTGCAGACAGGTCGACGCTCTTATAGCCGGATTGGCGACCCAGTAGGCCACGCTCGGCCAAGCGCAGGTCCGCCCAGCTGGAGGTTTGGAAAACCACTGCCCCTTGGACATGGGCATTAAGGTCGCCAACCGGGAACTCATAACGCGCCACGGCATTGCCCTTAAACTTCGGCGTCACCGGCAGAGCCGTGCCCGACGGTGCCTGGGGCTTTGCACAGACCCTCAAGGGCTGGCCCTTGGCGTCAACCGTGCCGCAATAGTCCGAGGTCAACTTAGCATCGGTCACGCTGGCGGCGGCCGTTAGATGAAGGCCATCCACCGGTGTCGCCCAGGTGAGCTCGGTTTCGAGACCCTTGACCCGCGCCTGACCGGCATTAAGAATTTCCGTGAAGGAATTCGGGCCCAGGAACGAAAACTGGAAGTCCTTCCAATCCTCATAATAGGCGGCACCATTGAAACGGATGGAGTGGTCAGCGGACTCCGTCTTCCAGCCCAGCTCGTAGTTATAGAGATAGTCGGCCATATAGGGGGCCAGGGTCGAACGACGGTTGATCCCGCCTGGGCGAAACCCCTGAGAATAGGTTGCGTAGAGCAATTTGCCTTCGGCGACCTGCCAGTTGAGGTTCGCCTTGTAGATGGTTCCTGTTTCCTTGGCCCGCTTATTCAGGTTGGTGCAGGGGCTACCGGCCACGCTGGTTTTCGCAAAGCAAGCCGCCTCGCCGGTCTTTGAGCTATAGCCCTTGCCGAACCCGTAAAAGCCATAGAGCGAATTGTCGGCCTTAAAGGTGCGGGCACCGAGGGTCAGGGTCAGGGTCTTGGTGAGGTCGGCATAGACTTCGCCGAAGATGGCTTCGTCCCGATCAACCCGGAACTGGTCCGTGAGCCAGAGTGTATCCTTGCGGCCCGTCACCGAAATCCCCGGATCAATGCCGGTAATTTGGTAGTTTTGCTCAATCAGGTGGGTCTGCCGCTGCTGGAAGGCGCCAACCAGGAAACGAATGCGCCAGTCCTGGGGTGAGCTTACCCGAATTTCATGGGACAGCTTGGTGAAGTGGTCATTGCCGGTGATCCGTTGGGTGGGATCAATGACCTTGCCCGTTGCGTCGGTGATGTAAGCGCCTGAACCGAACAGGGTGTCATAGAAGTAGGAATAGTCGGTGTAGTCGGAGTGAGTGTTTTCTTTCCGGTCCATGTAGGAGCCGGAATACACCAGATCGAAATTGCTGATCTTGCCCTGGACGGACAAGGCCGCCTGATACCACTTGTCCTTGCTACCTTCCGGCAGGAAGTGCTTCACCTGATAGTGCTTGAGGGTGGTATCATAGCCAAAGACGCCATTGGCCTTGGTTTCCTGCGCCATAAATGTCGGACGGACCGTCCAATTGTCATTCACGTCCCACAGAATGGCGGCGCGGGCCCCGTAGGTGTCGACGTCGTTATAGTTATTCTTGGCGATCGCCTTGTTATTGATGGTCACGCCCGAGGTCGGATAGGTCCGGGTCCCTTGGATATTGTCGATATATCCGGCGTCATGCTGATCCCAGCCGACCAAGCGCACAGCGACCTGATCGTTCACCGGAATATTGACCATACCCTCGGCGGAATACCCGGAATCGCCGTGGTTCACCGCATTGACGCTCAGGTCATAGCGCCCTTTGAACACGCCCAATTCCGGTGAATTGGTGATGATCTTGAGGGTTCCAGACTGCGAGCTAGCTCCGTAGAGGGTGCCCTGAGGTCCGGCCAGGGCTTCCACCCGGGCGATGTCGTAAATGTGCAGGTCGAGGGCACCGCCAATGGTGGTGATCGGCGCATCGTCTAGATAGGTGCCGACGCTGGGCTGAGAGCCAGAATGGTTGCCGTCGCCGCCGGACGCAACGCCGCGCATATAGACGTTGGAGAAGCCAGGGGCCGAGCTTTGCACCGCAACGCTGGGCAGGAACTTCACATAGGCGTCAAAGTTATCAATGCTGAGCTGCTCAAGCTTTTTCGTGGACATGGCCATCACCGCGGCCGGGACGTCCTGAATGTTTTCTTCCCGCTTGGAGGCGGTGACCACCAGCTCTTCCACCGTTGCTGACGGTGCAGAGGCTGCGGTTTCGGCAGCAAAGGCAGCGGGGACGCCCGCCAACATGGAGGTTGCCAAAAGGCTGACGCCGAAGGCCACGCGGCCCGAACGACCTTTTACTGCACGCATCATTCGTTAGTTCCTTGATTGAACGGCGCGAGAGTCCATCGCCGAAGCAGAGGCCTCTCGTTCGTGAGCACTAGCAAACGCCAGGGGGAGTTCTGTCAAGGTTGTGACACACATCTGTCGCAAAGTGTGGCTTAGGCGCCAGACTTTAGGGCCTAGCTTGGCGGGTTTGGATAGGCATCGAGCACGGTGCCAAGGGCGGCCTTTAGAGGACCTAGCCAGGGATCGAAATTACGCCATTGATCAAGCCCATCGGTATTGATGGGGCGACGGACCTGTTCAGAGCTTGCGGTCCGAACGGCCCGGTCATTTTCATGGAATGTGAGACAGGCGGCCTCGAAGGGTAGGCCGCAATAGGCCAAGAGCGCGCGAACTTCTGATTCTGGATCTGCCACCATGTTTTCGTAGATCACCCGGTGAATTCGACCAGGTAGTACGGCATCGAAGTGGGCCATGAGCTCCACATAGTCACGGTAATAGCGCCCAAGGTCGACAAGGTCGTAGGTAAAGCCCTGGCCCCGGGCGAAGTGCTGCTTGAACCCCGAAAAGCAGCAACCCAGGGGATGGCGCCGGGCGTCAATAATCTTGGCCTTCGGCAGGATCAGATGGATCAGACCCACATGGGCGAAATTGTTGGGCATCTTGTCGATGAAGAAGGGGCGGCCGAGCTTTCGCTGATGCTGGGTCCGCGCCAGGAATTCTTCCCCCAGGGCCAGGCAATCTTCCGCCGAGAGGTCTTGGAGCGCCTCTGGATAGGCAGACGCCTGATCGCTCCGCCGGCGGGCCCCGAGTCGCTTGGCGATGGCCGGAATATCCGGCAGCTCCATGGTGCCTTCGATGGCCGAGTGACTGGCCAGGATTTGTTCAATGAGGGTCGAGCCCGACCGGGGCAGGCCCAGAATGAAAATCGGATCCTCAGCCTGGGCACCATAACCCCGGCGCGATTCGAAAAAGGCTGGGGTGAAAAGGGCCTGGGAGCGATGCAGATGGCCTGTGGTCTCGTCGGCGTCATAGCCCATGCCCTTTTTCCGTAAGGCATTGCCGGCGGCGTAATGATCGAAGGACTCAGAATAGGCAGCGACGTCTTCAAACGCCTTGCCCAAGGCGAAATCCAAATGAAACCGATCCTCTTCCGAAAGGTCTATTCGATCCAATTGCCCCTGCATGGCAACCCGGTCGGTATCGCTGAACTTGACGGTCTTTAGATTGGCAAGACTCCACCACACCTCCCCAAGATTGGGTGCGAGATCTAAGGCCCTGCGATAGGCGGCAATGGCGTCGGCCTGCCGACCAACGGTCTTCAAGGCGTGGCCATAGCTCATCCAGCCCTTTGGCTGGGCCGGAAATTCCTCCAGCAGGGCCTCATAGACAGCGATGGTCTGCTCATAGTCGCCCATCTGGCCAAGGGCGGCGGCCTTGAGATTGCGATAGCTGGGATTGCGCGGGTCATCCTTGAGCAGGATTTCAACCTCGGCCAGGGCCAGAGCCGCCTTGGTCTGACGATAGAGGGCAATCGCCAGATTGTGCCGGGCGGCGGTGAATTTAGGGGCCAGTTCAAGACATCTCACCAGTATGGCTTCGGCGTCCTCATAGCGGCCTAGTCGCGTGGCGATCTCGGCCAGCATGCGCAGGGCCGCTGTTTCGTCGGGACGCAACCTCAGAAGATCGCGCAGGCGGTGCTCGGCCACAGCCAGCTTGCCCTCCGCCAGGGCAGAGCCCGCCTCTAGAAGGATGGGATCTTGGATGGCCACCCCGAGATAGCGGGCCTGGGCCTCATCGGCACCACGGCTGTCGCCAAGCAGACGCCGCTGCTGGGAAATCGCGCTCCAAGCCTCTGGCAGGTCGGGCTTAAGGCCCACCACGTGGTCCAGGGCCCTGAGAGCACCTTGGCTGTTACCTAGATCTGCCCTGGTGAGGCCAAGCTCCAGGTGGGCTGGGGGCCATTTGGGTTGGGAGGCCGCAAGGGGCTCTAGGGTTTGCAAGGCAAGGCTCGACTGGCCCTGGAGCCTCTGAGCTTGCGCCATCAAGAGCAGCGCGGCGGGATGACCGGGGGCGGCCTGTAGAATTTCCCTGGCCTGCTGCTCGGCAAGATCGGGGCGCGCGCCCAGCATGCGAACACCATGGGCTATGGCGGACTCTAGGGTGCCAACGGCGTCGCTCATGCCGGACGCCGCGCCCGCATGGCCTGGGCGATGGTGCCATCGTCAAGCCAATCTAGTTCCCCACCCACAGGCACACCGCGGGCCAGCATGGTCACCGCCACATCCGCCCGGGCGAGGGTCTCCGCCAGGTAATGAGCCGTGGTCTGTCCATCGACTGTGGCTGGCAGGGCCAGGACCACTTCGCGAATCTCGCCCGCTCCAGCCCGCGCCACGAGCGGACCTACCCTGAGGGCCTCCGGGCCGACGCCATCTAGGGCTGATAAGAGCCCACCCAAGACGTGATATCGCCCACGGAAGGCGCTGGCCCTCTCCATGGCCCAGAGGGCACCGACCTCTTCCACCACACAGATCAGGGCCGGGTCGCGGCTGGGATCGGTACAAATAGCGCAGGGATCTTGGGTATCTAACGCCCCGCAAATATGACAGGTCCGCACCTTGGCTGCGGCCTGAGATAGGGCGTCAGACAGGGGTATAAGCAATTGGTCCCGGCGCTTGAGCAGGGCAAGGGCCGCCCGGCGCGCCGATCTTGGCCCAAGGCCAGGCAGCTTCGACAGAAGGGCGATCAGCCGTTCGATTTCAGGTCCCGCAGACGCGGCCAAGACACTATCCCCAAATCCAAAGTCAAAACCGTACGCCGGTCTCCTGGGGCAACTTACGGGTCTTTGCTCCAGAACGCCCCGTTTTTCACGAAATGACACCGAAAGACAGGCAATTGGCGGAAATCATGGTTAACCGGCCTTTAACAGGGCTGGGGCGAAACTCCAGCCATGGCCCGCCCCCTTCGCCTCCTCTTGCTCTGCTTGGCTATTGCCAGCGCGGCGCAAGCCCAGCAGCTTCGCGGGCCAACGGGGCAAGACCCCGCAGGGCCGAGCTTGAGAGGCTCGGTAGCCCCAAGCGCCCCAAATACCCCGCCCATGCGACGGTCTATCGGGCTTGATCCCGTTATCTATGGTGCCCAGGGTGCGATCCAACCCCTGCCGCCCTCAGGCACCCGTGTGGGCGGCCTGGCCCAACAATGCCGCATGTCCTGCGCCCAGACCTATTATTTCTGCTTGGCCGGAAATCAGATCGATGACTGCCCAGCCAGCTGGAGTCAGTGCCGCGCCGGGTGCAGCTCTGATCCTATCAGCTCCAGCTATTAGGCTTTGCAATCCGGGGGCGGAGCTTATAGTGACGCCTGTCATTTTTTAAGTTCGAGTTCTAATGCCTCAAGTCGCCTATCTCCCCCTTGGCAAGCGCGAGCAAACCAAGGTGCAGAATCGCATCGCCATTCTCAACGCTGCCCGGGAGGTGTTTGGCGAATTGGGTTATGACAATGTCACGGTCCGCGACATTGTCCGGCGCACTGGATTGGCGGCGGGCACCTTCTACAACTACTACAATTCCAAAGAAGAAGTGGCCGCAGCCCTATCGGCCGAAGGTGCTCGGCGGTTTGCGCCGATCCTGAAGGCGCAGAGGGCTCTGGCCACGGACTGGGAAAGCTTTGTTCGCGCCGCCATAGCCGCCTACTTCGACTTCTTGGCCGATGAGCGTCAGTCCTGGCTGGCCAGACGCCCCCCTGAAGAACCGCATTTGCATGTCAAAGGCGAAACCCCCGAAATGCAGGCCGTCTTCGCAGAAGTGCGCGATTGTATTGTCGATGAAATCGCCAGGGGCGGTGCCAAGGGTGTGGATCCGGACTTCCTCACAGCCGCCTGTATCGGCGTGGCGCGAGAGGTTGGCGATCGCATGCTGATGCGCCGTCCGTTCGATACCAAATCGGCTACAGACTTCGCCGTGACGATGATTCTCAGTGGCGTGAACGGACTTCAGGACAAATAATCTCGGCGGTCCCGTAACGGGCCGCTTCTAGGGAGACGATCTAAATGCGCGCCCTCGTGGTTGAAGAATTGGCCGCCGAATATGCCGGGTGCGTGGTCAAAGACATCCCGACCCCTGACCCGCGCCCCGGCGAGGTCCTGATCCAGGTCAAGGCCTCTGCGGTCAATTTCCCAGACCTGATGCAAACCCGGGGCGAGCATCAGCACAAGCCGCAGGTGCCCTTCACGCCTGGCATGGAGTTGGCGGGGGAGGTGGTGGCCCTAGGGGAGGGCGTCACCCAGTGGCGGGTTGGCGATCATGTAGCTGGTGGCTCACGAACCGGCGGCTTTGCTGAGTTCGCCTGCAGCCCGGCTACAGCCCTGCACCGCAAGCCAGAGACCTTAAGTTTCGGCCAGGCTGCGGGCTATCAGGTGGCTTATCTCACGGCATGGGTCGCCCTAGTCTGCCGGGCCAAGGTTGAACCCGGCGCTTGGGTTCTGGTGCATGGGGCCGCAGGCGGCGTGGGTCTGGCCTGTGTTGACCTGGCCAGGGTCCTTGGGTGCAAGGTGATCGCTGCCTCGGCCTCAGACGAAAAACTGGCCATCATTGAAAAAGAATATCAGCCCGATGCCATCGTAAATGTCACGGGCGGCTTCAAGGACAAGGTGAAAGAGATCACAGGCGGCCGCGGCGCAGATGTCATCTATGACCCGGTGGGTGGTGATATTTTCGACGAGAGCGTCCGTTGCATCGCCTTTGACGGCACCATCCTCTCCATCGGCTTCACCTCGGGGCGCCTGCCAGTGTTGCCGGTCAACTACGCCCTGATTAAGGGCTTCTCAGTCATGGGGGTGCGGGCGGGGGAATATGGCCGCCAGTTCCCGGAAAAGGGCCGGGCCAATAACAAGGCCATCTGGGACCTCGCAGCTGAGGGCAAGGTCAACCCGCGGGTCCACGAAACCTTCGGCCTCGACGGCTGGCGCGCGGCCTTTGACACCCTGGCCGACCGTAAGGTGGTGGGGAAGACCGTCGTCCGGCCGGATGTCTGATCTGTAGGGGATCTGATATTTTCGAGACCGGAAATTGTTCAATCGTCAGAGTCGGTTGACATACCCCCGCCCATCCCCTATTCCCCGCCGCTCGATTTCGACCCGGAGCCATTCTCGTGAAGCGCACATTTCAACCCTCCCGTCTCGTGCGTGCGCGCCGTCACGGCTGGCGCGCGCGTATGGCCACCAAGAATGGCCAGAAGGTGATCGCTCGTCGGCGCGCCAAGGGCCGTAAGCGGCTTTCCGCTTAATCTTCGGAATCCTGGGGCGTCCGGATGTCGGAGCCCAATTTTCCCATTATCCGGCTTAAGGTCCGGCCAGACTTCCTCGCTGCGGCGAAGGGTAAGTCTTGCGCTAAGGGTGCCGTCGTTATGCAGGCTCGCGCCAGACAGGACGATGAGCCGACCGTGCGAGTTGGATTTACCGCCACAAAGAAAATCGGGGGCTCTGTCGTCCGCAACCGCGCCAAGCGGCGCATGCGGGCCGCGGCTCAGCAACTCGTCCCCCTTTTCGGCCGCCCCGGTCAGGACTATGTATTGATCGCACGCAATGGCGCGCCAACCCGACCTTGGGGACGGTTGCTTGACGATGTGAAAAGCGCGCTGTTAAGCCTGCGCGCCGAAAGCCAAAGCCCCGTAAGCGCGAAACACCGCGCACCCCCTCCTTCGATTTGAGTGCGCGCCGCATGCCCGACGACAATTCCAATCGCAATACTTTCATCTTCGCCATCTGCGCGATTGCCCTGCTCTTCGCCTATCAGGTGTTGGTCATGGGGCCGCAGACCAAGCGGATGCAGGCCGAACTGAAGGCTCGGGAAACCGCGGCCTCGACCCAGGCGGGAGGCAAGGGCGTCGGTGTTCCTGGCGTCGCCGCAAAGCCGACCTATGCACCTCGGGCCGTCGCCCTGTCCGCCAGCCCCCGCGCAAAGATTGATACGGCGTCACTCTATGGGTCCGTTGCCCTGAAGGGTGCCCGGATCGATGACCTCTTCCTAAAGGCCTACCGGGCAACCGTTGACCCCAAGTCGGCGGCCGTCGAACTTCTTCGGCCAGAAGGTGCTGAGCATGCCTGGTTCGCCGAATTCGGCTGGGCCGGTGCAAACCTGCCGGGTCTACCAACCAGCACAAGTCTTTGGACCCTGACGCAGGGCGATAAGCTCGCCCCAGGGCACCCCCTGATCCTGGCCTATAATAATGGCCAGGGACTGAACTTTGTCCGCAAGATTGAGCTGGACGACAAGTTCATGTTCACGGTCAGCGACACCCTGACCAATGCCACCCCAGCCTCCATCACCGTAGCCCCCTACGCCTCGATCCAAAGGCAGGGCGCACCGGCGCTGGACACATCCAACGCCCACCAGGGCGCTGTGGGCGTGATGGATAAGGTCCTACAAATGGTGAAGTATAAGGACCTCAAGAAGAATGGCGAAAAGGACTTCAGTGCCAAGGGCGGGTGGCTAGGCATTACCGATAAGTATTGGCTGGCAGCCCTGATTCCCGACCAGCAGGAGCAGGTTCACGCTGCCTTCCGGGTTACGCCAACCGCCTCAGTGGATGTCTATGAAACCAATTTCCTCGGCCAACCCCGTGCGGTGGCCGCTGGAAGCCAGATCACCCACGTCAGCCACTTCTTTGCTGGGGCGAAGACCGTTCCCGTCTTGAAGGGCTATGAAGCCTCCCTGGGTATTCCGCGCTTCGTGGATGCCGTCGACTGGGGCAAGCTCTACTTCATCACGAAACCGATCTTCTGGATCCTGGAGCAGTTCTATCAGCTGGTCGGCAATTTTGGCCTCGCCATCCTTGCCCTCACCGTCTTGGTTCGTTTGGCCTTCTTCTATCCGGCCAATCTTAGCTACGAATCCATGACCAAGATGAAGAAGATCCAGCCAGAGGTCGAAGCCCTTCGCGGGAAGTTCAAGGACGATCCTGCCAAGCAGCAGCAGGAGCTGATGCTTCTCTATCAGAAAGAGAAGATCAATCCGCTGATGGGCTGCCTGCCCATGCTGGCGACCATTCCAGTCTTCCTGGCCCTGTTCAAGGTGCTGTCCGTCTCCATAGAAATGCGTCATGCACCCTTCTATGGCTGGGTTCAGGATCTCTCGGCCCGCGACCCCTCTACGATCTTTAACCTGTTCGGCGTCATTCCCTGGGACCCGTCGACTGCGCCCTTGATCGGAACCCTGCTGGCCGGCAGCCTGCATGTGGGGGTCTGGCCGCTGATGTATGGCTTTACCCAGTGGCTCTCCATGCAGATGAGCCCCCCAGCCCCAGATCCAGTCCAGCAGCGCATGATGCAATTCATGCCGGTGATTTTTACCTTCGTGCTTAGCCAATTGGCCGTCGGCCTGTTGATCTATTACACATGGTCAAACGTGCTCACCATTCTGCAGCAGTATGTGATCATGCGGCGCTTCAAGGTGGATAACCCCGTAGACGACATACTCGGTCGCCTGACCGGGAAGTCTCCCGGCGCAAGGGCGTGACGTCCGACTACACAGAGGACCAGCTGGAAGACGCGCGTATCCTGTTTGCGCGCCAAGCCGCCTTCATGATGGGCGCTGTGGCCATGGATGGCCTGCCGCCGGCAGACCTGCCAGAAGTGGCCTTTGCCGGGCGCTCAAATGTCGGCAAGTCCTCGCTGATCAATGGCCTAGTGGGCATGAAGCATCTGGCCCGCGCCTCCAACGAGCCTGGCCGGACCCGGGAAGTGAACTTCTTCGTCCTCGACGAGAAACTGCGCCTCGTCGACCTGCCGGGCTATGGCTGGGCTAAGGCCTCCAAGGGCACGGTCAAGCAGTTCCAGAATCTTGGCCGCGACTATCTGAGGGGACGGCCGAACCTGAAACGGGCCTATCTGCTGATCGACGCCCGGCATGGCCTCAAGGAGGTTGACCTGGAACCCATGGACGCCTTCGACCGGGCCGCTGTGTCCTACCAGATCGTCCTGACCAAGTCTGACAAGATCAAGCCTTCAGAGGTCGATGCCGTGGTCGCCAGAACCCAGGCCGCCATTGCCAAGCGCCCCGCCGCCTATCCAAAAGTGCTGGCGACATCCTCTGAAAAAGGAACGGGCTTGCCCGAGCTCCGCGCCGAGATTGCTGCGGCCTGCGCGGTCATCGCCTAGGTCGATTTCAGCCACTGGCGTGACCTTGGGTGAAGGGGTTTAATTGGGGTCGACATCCTGACTCGGAGATCCCGCCATGCTCGATTCCGCACAACGCGCCTGTTACGACGCCGACCTGGACCTGTTCCGCGATCAGGTCCGAAAGTTCTATGCCCAGCACCTGATCCCGAACCTCGACAAATGGGAGGAACAGGGTGTCGTTGACCGGTCCTTCTGGCTGGCCTGTGGCGAGGCAGGCATACTCTGCCCACAGGTTCCGACCGAGTATGGCGGCCTGGCCTTGGACTACCGCTACAATGCGGTCATCGGCGAGGAACTGTCCTATGCCGGGTCCACCGCTGGCATCACCCTGCAGTCCGACATCGTCGTCGACTACATCATCAATTATGGCTCTGAAGAGCAGAAGCAGCGCTGGCTGCCGGGCATGGTGTCGGGCGAGGTGGTGATCGCCATCGCCATGACCGAACCCGGCGCTGGCTCTGACCTCCAGGGGGTTCGGACCAGCGCCGTCAAGGACGGCAATCACTATGTGATCAATGGGTCTAAGACCTACATCACCAATGGCCAGAGCGCAGACCTGATCGTCGTGGTGGCCAAGACCGATCCGGACAAGGGATCCAAGGGCACCTCCCTGATCCTGGTGGAGGCCGACCGCAGCGGCTTTAAGCGCGGCCGCAACCTCGACAAGATCGGCCAGAACTCCGCCGACACCTCCGAGCTGTTCTTCGAGGATGTCCGGGTGCCCATCACCAACTGTCTTGGCGAAGAGAACAAGGGTTTCATCTATCTGATGACCCAGTTGCCCCAAGAGCGCCTGCAGATCGCCATTGCAGGCCAGGCAGGTGCCCAGCGGGCTTTCGACGAGGCCGTCAAGTTCACCAAGGAGCGGAAGGCCTTCCGCCAGACTGTATTCGATTTCCAGAACACCAGGTTCACCCTCGCGGGTCTCAAGGCCAAACTTCAGGCCGGGTGGGCGCATCTGGACTGGTGCATGGCCAAGCACCTCAAGGGAGAGCTGACAGCCGCCGAGGCGTCAGCCGCCAAGCTCTTCCACACTGAACTCCAGTGGGAGGTCTGCGACGCTGCCCTGCAACTGCATGGGGGCGCAGGCTATATGAATGAATACCCCATTGCCCGCCTCTGGCGCGATGCCCGGGTCCAGAGGATCTATGGCGGCACGTCCGAGATCATGAAGGAAGTGGTGGCCCGGAGCCTTTGATCGAGGACCAAGATCAGGGGCGGCGGACCGTGTCGCCGCCCTTCATCACGAAGACAGGATGCTGAAGCAGGGTGACGTCCTTCAAGGGGTCACCGGCAACACCCACCAGATCGCCATAGGCACCAACCTTGATCTGGCCCACATCCTTGGCCTGACCCAGTGCCTCCGCGGCCGTCAGGGTCGCCGACTGGATCGCCTGAAGCGGGGTCGCACCCCACTGGACCATGGTGGCAAACTGCTTTGCATTATCGCCGTGCGGATAGACGCCAGCGTCGGATGAGAAGATCATTTTCACCCCAGCCTTCAGCGCCTTTTGATAGTTCTGACGCTGGATCAGGCCGATATCCCGGTCCTTCTGCAGGTTCTCTTCCAGGACGCCGTTCTTCTTGCCCTCGGCCTGGGTGTAGTCGGTATTGTAAATATCCATGCCGAAATAGGTGCCCTTCTGGAGCGCCAGCTTGATGCCCTCGTCGTCCACCAGACTGACATGTTCGATGGTGTCGACCCCAGCCAGGATGGAGGCCTTGATCCCGGAGGCCCCGTGGGCATGGGCGGCAACCTTCATATCGGTGGCGTGGGCTTCGTCGACAATGGCCTTGATTTCTTCAAAGGTCATTTGTTGGGCCCCCGGGGTATCGCCGTGGGAGAAGACCCCGCCCGTCGCACAGATCTTGATGGCCTGAGCCCCGTATTTGTGCAGCTGCCGCACCATCTGGCGGCCCTGATCGGGGCTATCGATCACCGCATAACCCTTCTGGTTCATGGACGGCGGGAAGAAGGTGGAATCGCAATGGCCGCCCGTGGCGCCAATGGCGTGGGTCGCCGTCACGATCCGCGGCCCTATGACAAACCCGGCATCGATCGCCTGTCGCAGACCAACATCATCGAAATTGTCGGCCCCCACATTTCGGATAGTCGTGAAACCAGCGTTGAGCGTGGTTTTGGCGTGGGCTGTGGAAATCACCGGCCAGAAGCTATCGGTGAACAGAAGCGAATTGAAACCGCTGTAAAGTGGCGATGAGGTGATGTGGGTATGCATGTCGATCAGGCCCGGCAGCAGGGTGACGCCAGGCAGATCAACGCGCTCAGCACCAGCTGGCACCGCATCACCCTGACGGCCGACCGCGGTGATGCGGCCATCGACGATGATCACCTGGGGCTTATCAGCTTCCTTGCCAGTGGCGACATCGAGGAGCTTGTCCGCCGTCAAGGCAACGGTCTTGGCTTGCGCTCCACCCGCGCAGAAAGCGAGCACGGCGGCGGTGGCGAAGAGGGCGGTGAAGCGCATGGGACGTCTCAATCAATTGAAATTTTCATCTTGCTAGCACGATCCCCCGCCGCGTCGACAGGACATTGACAAGGGTGCGGCGTGACAGACCGGCCAGGGTCCGCTATCGGAGCGCTCCAATTGGTGGGAGGCGTGAGAATTGAGCCAGACGTCAGACCGGGAGTCCCGCTCCGAAGAACAAGGCTGGGCCACCGCAAAAACCCTGGCTGAGGCCCTGCCCTTCATCCAGCAGTATGATCGCGAAACCGTGGTCATCAAATATGGCGGTCATGCCATGGGCCAGGAGGAGACCGCCAAGCTCTTCGCCGCCGACGCCGTTCTTTTGAAACTCCTGGGTCTTCACCCCGTGGTCGTCCATGGCGGCGGCCCTCAGATTTCCCGCATGCTGGACAAGGCGGGGGTTAAGTCGACCTTTGTTGATGGACTGCGCGTCACCGATGAAGCCACCATGGAAGTGGCCGAAATGGTCCTGTCAGGGGCCATCAATAAGGAAATTGCTAACTGGATCACCCTGGCCGGCGCCGAAGCTGATGTCCGCGGCGTGGGCCTATCGGGAAAAGACGCCCGGCTGATCACGGTTGAAAAGGTCACCCGTACAAAAAAAGATCCCGACAGCCTGATCGAGCAGGTGGTGGATTTGGGCTTTGTGGGCGAACCCACCCGGATTGATCCGCAGCTGATCCAGGGCCTGATCTCCGCCGAACATGACTATATCCCGGTCATTGCACCGATCGGCGTCTCTAAGACCGGCGAGACCTACAATATCAATGCCGACACTGTCGCAGGTGCCCTGGCGGGTGCCTTGAATGCCAAGCGCATGCTCCTGCTGACCGATGTGGCCGGCGTCCTGGGTGCTGATGGTGAACTGATCCGTCAACTCACCGTCGCCGAAGCCCGAGAAGCCATCTCGTCTGGGGTGGCGTCAGGGGGCATGATCCCAAAGCTGGAAACCGCCATTGCCGCAGTCGAGGCCGGGGTTGAAGCGGTGGTCATCCTGGACGGTCGCCGGGCGCACGCCATGCTGGTAGAGTTATTTACCGAGCACGGGTCGGGCACGCTCATCACAGCATGAGCCCAGACCTCGCTCACATAGACACCTGGCTCTTCGACCTGGACAATACCCTCTACCCTGAGGATTCTGGGTTCATGAAGCAGGTGGAAGGCCGGATGACAGACTTCGTCGCCCAGGCCGTGGGCCTGCCCCATGACCAGGCTTTTGTGCTTCAAAAAAAGTATTTCGCAGAGCACGGTCTGACGCTGAAGGGGCTGATGCTCAATCATGGGACCGACCCGGCCGACTTCCATGCCCTGTTCCACGACCTGTCCTTGGATGTATTGGCCCAGGATCACGACCTGCTCGAGGCCTTGACGGCCCTGCCGGGAAGACGGTTTATCTTCACCAATGCAGACGACCGGCACGCCGAACGGGTTCTGGAGCATCTGGGTCTGACCGACCTGTTTGAAGAGGTCTTCCACATCCATTCCTTCGGCTTTGCACCTAAGCCGGACCCCGTGGGGTTTGAACGCATGATCGCCGCCCACGGACTTGATCCTGCGGCCACCGCCTTCTTTGAAGACAGTGAGCGCAATCTGAAGCCCGCCAAGGATTTGGGCATGACCACCGTCATGGTTGGGCCACGGGCTGCAGAAACCACCGCCCCCTTTATCGACCACAAGACCGCTAAGCTCGCGCCCTTTCTTAAAAGCGCCCGTCTGAGAGAAGCCTGACTATGTCAAATGATCTGAAGTCCGTCATCGAAGCCGCCTGGGACGCCCGGGATACTTTGAATACTGCCACCAAGGGTGAGGTCCGCGAGGCCGTCGAGGAAACCCTCAACCGCCTGGATGCGGGAACCCTGCGGGTGGCCAGCCGTGGCGATGATGGGGTCTGGACCACCCACCAGTGGGCCAAGCAGGCCATTCTCCTGTCCTTCCGCCTGACCGCTAACAGCTTGATCGAGGCTGACGCGCCGGGCCCCTATTGGGACAAGGTGCCGTCAAAGTTCACTGGCTGGGACGCCGCCCGCTTCGAGGCCGCCGGCCTGCGCGCCGTGCCTGGCTGTGTTGCCCGCCGTGGCAGCTTCATTGCCCGAAACGTTGTGCTCATGCCCTCTTTTGTGAATATCGGCGCCTATGTGGATGAGGGCACCATGGTCGACGGCTGGGCCACGGTCGGTTCCTGCGCCCAGATCGGCAAGAATGTGCACCTGTCCGGCGGCGCGGGCATTGGCGGGGTTCTGGAACCCTTGCAGGCCAATCCAACCATCATCGAGGACAACTGCTTCATCGGAGCTCGGTCCGAAGTTGCCGAAGGCGTCATCGTCCGCGAAGGCAGCGTCCTGTCCATGGGGGTCTATCTGACCTCCACCACCCCGATCATTGACCGCAGGACCGGCGAGGTGATCACTGGCGAAGTCCCGCCCTATTCGGTCATCATGTCTGGCAGCCGGCCAAGCCCGCACGAGGGCATGCCCTCGACCTATTGCGCGGTAATCATGAAGACGGTCGACGCCCAGACCCGGTCCAAGACGTCGATCAACGAACTGCTACGGGAATAGGCTGCACGCCGCGCGAAGAGAACCATCATGATTGACCCGGTCAGCCTAACCCAAGCCCTCATCCGCCGCCCCTCGGTCACCCCGGCCGATGCGGGTGCCATGGACATTGTCGAGCAGACCTTGAGCGGCCTGGGCTTCACCTGTCGTCGGATGACCTTTGGTCAGATCGAGAACCTGTATGCCCGCTATGGGTCTGCTCGCCCTAATCTCTGTTTTGCTGGCCATACCGACGTCGTACCCGTGGGCGACGCCGCCGCCTGGAGCCGCGAGGCCTTTTCAGCAGACATTATCGAGGACGTGCTGATCGGCCGCGGCGCTGTGGACATGAAGAGCGCCATCGCCGCCTTCGCTGCGGCCTGCGCGGACGCCATTGAAGCCGGCGAAGTGGAGGGGTCGATCTCCTTCCTGATCACAGGAGATGAAGAGGGCGTGGCCACGGACGGCACGGTCAAGGTCGTCCAGGCCCTGCAAACCGAAGGTGAAGTGATCGATCACTGCATTGTCGGCGAGCCCACGAGTTCTGAGCGGTTCGGCGACATGGTCAAGATCGGCCGACGGGGCTCGATCAATGTGGAGATCACTGTCGAAGGTATTCAGGGCCACGTGGCCTATCCCCATCGCGCCGCCAATCCGATCCCAGTCCTGGTCGCCCTCTTGGCTAAGCTTCAAGATACCGAACTGGACCAGGGCTATCTGGGGTTCCAGCCCTCGAACCTGGAACTGACCACCGTGGACGTGGGCAATCCCACCACCAACCTGATTCCGGCCGAGGCCCGCGCCCGGCTGAATATCCGCTTCAACCCCAATCATACCGGCCAGAGCCTGGCCGACTGGATTGCTGGCGAAGCCATCGCCGCCCAGGAAGGGTTTCAGGGCAATGTCATCGTCAAACCAACCATTAGCGGCGAAGCCTTCCTGACCGAACCCGGCGACTTCACCCAGCTGATCAGCTCGGCCGTGACGGCTGTGGCCGGATCACCGCCAGACCTGTCGACCACGGGGGGCACCTCCGATGCCCGGTTCATCCGCGCCCTCTGTCCAGTGGTCGAGGTGGGTCTCGTGGGTAAGACCATGCATTCGGTCGATGAGCGGACGCCTGTGTCAGAAATCCTGCAATTGCAGGCCGTCTACCGGGAAATTATCCGCAGCTATTTCGCGACCTTTTCCAAGGCTGGGTAACTGACCCCTGTGAGATAGAGGCCGTCTGCCGGCGCCACCAAGCCACAAGCCTGTCGGTCCCGGGCCTCTAGCGCCGCCTTCACATCGGAAGCTGTCCAGCGCCCAAGGCCGACCTGAGCCAAGGTCCCGGTCATGGACCGGACCTGCCGATGCAGGAAGGATCGCGCCTCAAAGACCAGATGCACCTCCTCGCCAACCCGGCTGACCCGCGCCACATCTAGGGTCTTGATGGGGGATTTGGCCTGGCATTTGAGGTCGCGGAAGGTGGTGAAGTCGTGATGCCCCACCAGGACCTGGGCCGCATGGTGCATGGCCACAGCGTCAAGCTCACCTTTCAAGCGCCAGACCTTGCCCCGCGCGAGGGCCGCCGGGGCAGCGCGATTGAGGATGCGATAGAGATAGCGCCGCTCGGTCGCGGAAAACCGGGCATGCCAATCGCCTTCGGCGACAGCAGCGTCTAGGACGACCACCGACTCCTTTGCCAGGTGGGCGTTCAGGGCGTTGCGGACCGTTTCAGCGGGCCAGGCCTTGTCGAGATCAATATGGACGACCTGCCCCGTCGCATGCACCCCGGTGTCGGTCCGGCCAGCCGCCGCCACCCTTAGGGTCTGGCCACAAAACGCCTTGACCGCGGCTTCGAGCGCCCCTTGGACCGAGGGCAGATCGGCTTGGGCCTGGAAGCCGCAATAGGGCCCGCCGTCATACTCGATGATCAGACGATAGCGCGGCACTATAGGAACCTTGTCCCCGGATTTACAGGGGTGCCCCGCAGGAATACCTCGGCGTCCTGGGCACCCTTACCTTCCCGCTGAACCCTCAAAAGACGCACAGCACCGGAGCCCGTCGCGACCAGAAGCGCAGTATCAAGGACTTCACCGGGGCGACCTTCGCCGTCTTCAACCCGGGACAGCAGCGCCTTAACCCTGACCGGGCCTTTTTCGGTGGCAAGTTCGAACCAAGCCCCGGGAAAGGGCGAGAGACCCCTGATCTTTCGGTCAAGATCGACAGCGGATTTGTCCCAGTGCAGGCGGGCTTCCTTCGTCCTGATCTTTTTGGCGTAGGTCGCGCCCTCTTGGGCCTGGGGCATCTCAACCGCACGTCCGACAGCAATGTCCCTAAGGGTGGTAACCAGCAGGTCCGCGCCTACAGCCATCATGCGGTCATGCAGACTGCCTGCCGTTTCAAGCTGACCGATTTCGAGGACAGCCCCAGCCAAGACTGGACCCTCATCCAGACCCTCAGTCATGCGCATGACCTGGACCCCAGACTGGGAGTCTCCAGCCATGATGGCCCGCTGGATCGGCGCGGCCCCCCGCCAGCGCGGGAGCAAGGACGCATGCAGGTTATAGGAGCCCAACTTGGGTGCATCGAGCACAGCAGCAGGCAGAATCTGGCCAAAGGCCACCACCACGGCGGCGTCCAGCTTCAGGGCCGCGAATTCGGCAATGACCTGGGGGTCACGCATAGAGACCGGTGTGCGGACCTCAAGGCCGAGGGACAGGGCCATGGCATGGGTGGCAGAGGGTTTCAGATCCTGGCCACGACCTCGGGGGGCTGGAGGCTGGGAATAGACCATGGCGATCTCGTGTCCGGCCTGCACCAGGGCAGAAAGGCAGGCAGCCGAAATGTCAGGTGTTCCAAGGAAGGCGAGGCGCATGCTCGGGCTTTAACCCGAAACGACGGGCTTAGAAATGAAGGTTTATGCCGCGCGGACCAGCTTCTTAACCTTGGACACCGCTCGCTCCCGCTTCAGACGCGAAAGATAGTCGATGAAAAGCACGCCCTTAAGATGGTCCATCTCGTGCTGGATACAGACCGCGAATAAGCCCTTGGCCAGTTCGGTGACTTCCTTGCCGTGATAGTCCAGATACCTGATCTTCACCTCAGCGGCGCGCTCGACTTCGTCATAAATTTCGGGAACCGACAGGCAGCCCTCTTCATAGGGAGCAGTATCTTCAGACGCCCAGATGATCTTCGGATTGACGAAATAGCGCGGCTCGGGCGGCTCATCCTTGCCAGCCAAATCCATGACGATGACCTGCTTGGGCACACCGACCTGAATGGCAGCCAAGCCAATGCCCGGGGCGTCATACATGGTCTCGAGCATGTCATCCATGAGCGCACGCAGAGCATCGTCGACCTCATCAACTGGCGCAGAGACCTGCTTCAGTATGGGATTAGGAACAACGAGGATGTCGCGAATAGCCATGATGGTCAGGAGTTAGGTGACCGATCCGTGAGCGTCAAGGCGGGGACGGGTGCGAGATCAGGATCATTCTCGACCGAAGACAGTTTGGAAAGTGGCCGGACCGCGGTTTCGACTGGCAGCAGATCAGGTAGGTCCCGGCCCTCGTGATCGACCTTGAGGTCCTCAAACCGTTTGGCCTGGGTCATCACCTGGGTCTCCAGGGACCCGACGAATTGGTTGTAGCGCCCTACGGCCTGATCCAGGGCCTTGCCGACTGCCGCAGCATGGCCGCCCATGACCGACAGGCGCTTATAGAGCTCACGGCCCAGTTTCGAAATCTCCTGGGCATTGGCCGCCTGCTCCTCCACCCGCCAGCCATAGGCCACGGCCTTGCACAGGGCGAATAGGGTGGTGGGGGTAACGATCAGCACCCGCTTGTCCATGGCCTCGGTCATCAGGTCCGGAGCCCGCTCTACGGCCGCAGCCAGGAAGCTGTCACCGGGGATGAACATGGCCACAAAGTCCGGAGACGCGTCGAACTGGTCCCAATAGGCCTTGGCCGAAAGGCCCTGAAAATGGGCGCGGACGCTTTGAGTATGGCGAACATAGGCGGCTTCCTGCAGGGCCTCATCCCCAGCATCTTGGGCGTCGAGGAAGGCGTTCAGAGAGCATTTGGCGTCGATGACAAAGACCGCGCCACCGGGCAGGCGCACGGTCACGTCGGGGCGACGGCGGCCCTCATCGGTATCGGTGGAGGTCTGTTCGGTGAAATCGTAATGCTTATTCAGGCCCGCAGCTTCAAGGACATTGCGCAGGGTCTGTTCCCCCCATCGGCCCTGGACCCCGGCCCCGCGACGCAGGGCGGAGGACAGCTTGCGGGTCTCGGCCTGGGTGGCAGCAGACGCCTGCATTAGATCAGCAATCTGTTGCTTGAGGCCGCCGGACTCCTCGGCCCGGACCTTTTCAACCGCTGTCACCTGTTCCTGGAATTTTGCCAGGGTTTCGGCGACAGGCTTAAGCTGGGCCTCCAGCCGGGCCTGGGCCAGCTGTTCGCGATTGTGGAAGGTCTCATCGGCGCGTTTCAGCACCTGTTCGGCAATAGCCGATACCGCTTCGCCCTGGAGAAGGGTCGCCGTCTTGGCACCCATTTCCTCAAGGACCCGTACCCGAGCCGCCGCATCCTGAAGGACGAGGATCCGCGCCTCTGCCCGGCCCGCACGGCGGTGCTCTGAAAGGGCCCAAATGACCGCGGCCACGGCAGACGCGAAGAACAGGGTGGCCAGGATGATGAGGAGATCAAGGTTCATGCTCCGTTCCATATCCGAACTCGACCGATTCCGCCACCAAGCCTGTTCCCAGCAGACGAACTGTGGGCCATGATCAGGAAAAGGTTTGGGGAGCCCATGCAAAGACAAAAGGTTCTGGTTCTGTATCTGGCCAATTCCGCCCTGGATTCGCCTGTTGTCGCCTGGGCGGTCTATGACGGAACCGGGGAGACCCGCCCTATGGCCGGTGATCAGGACGAACCTCCCTATGCCACGGGGGTCGCGGCCCTGAAGGCGGGTTGGCGGCTTTTTCAGGCAGCCCAAATCCTGCCCCACAACCGGGGCCAGGAATTCGAACTCAGCTATCTCAAATACGAATTCTTCTTCGAGCAACTGGTGGAGATGGATGCATGAGGGACCTTCCGCTTCTCAGCGCTGAACAGATGGCAAGCTTTGTCGCCCGGGGCTTCCTGCGGTTCGACGGCGTGGTGCCCAACGAGATCAACCAGCAGTTCATGGGTGCCATCGGCGAGATCGCTCCGGCCATCCCCGGCCAGAAGCTGCGGCGGACCTATGGCGAGATCCTGGCGCGTGCCGATATTCCCCAGGTGGCGGCGGGAACCCCGCTGTCAGGCACCTATCCGCAGGGATCGGCAATTGAGCGCCTGCTGAACCTACCCCTCGTGGCCGGAGCCATCCGCAGTCTGGTGGGCGAGGCTCCGGTCTTTGACCATCACTTCCTGCACGTGACCTTCCCGCCAGCCTATCACGAGGGCGGCGAGAGCGTCAGCCAACACACACACCAGGACTCGACCATTGATCCCCGCCAGGCCTTTGACCTGCAGATCATGTACTATCCGCATAAGGTGACCCGCCCCATGGGTGGAACCCGGTTCGTGCCGGGCACCCACCTGCGCAAGGTGAGCGAGGTGGCGCTTGGCCGCTATCAGAACATCCGTGGCCAGCAGCACATGGTCTGCGAGGCCGGAACTCTGCTCTTCCTACATTCCGGCATCTGGCACGGGGGTGGCGTCAATCTGTCGGACGAGACCCGGACCATGTTCAAGGTCCGCATCAATCCATCCAAGACTCAGGTGCGTCAATTTGATCTGGAAACCCTGAAGCCTCAAACCGAACAGAGACCGATATTCTATCTGAAAGGTCCCCTGCCCCCCAGTGTTGAGCAGACCTTGATGACCCCCGAGCCCTGGTTCGAACAGGACACGGGGCGACTGGAATTCGTGAACCGGATCCAGCTTTGGCGGTATCTGACCGACGACCCGACCTATGATGCTGACTATTGGATGACCCGGCTGGAAAACAGCCCGTCCATGGCCTGACCCAGGAAGAGACAAAATGCTCGAAGTCTTCTTTGATTGCTCAAGCCCCTGGACCTATTTGGCCTTTGAGAACCTCAAGGCCCTGCAGGCGGAGTTGAAGGTCGAGACCGTTTGGAAACCCATACTGGTGGGTGGCATCTTTAATACGGTCAATCCGAGCGTCTATGCCCAGAGGGAGACTCCGGTCCCAGCCAAGGCGCGCTATATGGGCAAGGACCTGCAGGACTGGGCCCGGTTCACCGGCCTGACCATAAAGTTCCCGCCTGCAGTCTTTCCGGTCAACAGTGTCAAGGCCATGCGCGGCTGCATCTGGTTGGAACCTCAAGGCAAAATGCTCGACTTCGCCACGGCAATCTTCGAGGCCTATTGGAGCCAGGATCAGGACATTTCAAAGGACGAGGTGCTGAAGGCCGTCTGCGACAGGGCAGGCATCGATCCGACCGCCTTCTTTGAAGGCATTGCCCAGACCGAGGTCAAGGACCAGCTACGGCTCAATACCGAAGAGGTCATAGCAAGGGGTGGGTTCGGCTCACCCACCATCTATGTGGACAAGACTGACATGTATTTCGGCAATGACCGCCTGCCCTTGATCCGCGACGCGGTTTTGCGGGCTCAGGCCAAAGCCTGAGGGTGAAACGAAAAGAGAACATGCTATAGGCGGGTCATGTCCCCTGCCGCGCCCCTCCTGCCGGAAAGATTCGCCAACTGGTTTGCGGGACGTGGCTGGGAAGCGCGGCCCCACCAGCTGGACATGGTGGCGCGGGCAAGGGCGGGGCGTGACGCCCTGCTCATAGCGCCGACTGGCGGCGGCAAGACCCTGGCAGGCTTCCTGCCCAGCCTGATCGAGCTGGCGGAGCGGCCGCCAGCCAACACCCCGCAGGGCATTCACACCCTTTATATCTCGCCGCTAAAAGCCCTGGCTGTGGATGTGGAGCGGAATCTGATGGCCCCCATCCTGCAGATGGGCCTGCCCATCGTGGCCGAAAGCCGGACCGGGGATACCGGGGTCTCACGTAAGCAAAGACAGAGGATCAAACCGCCGGATATCCTGCTGACAACCCCAGAACAGCTGGCCCTGTTCTGCGCCTGGGAGGGGGCCCGGCTCTATTTCGAGAACCTATCCTGCGTGATCATTGATGAGATTCACGCCATTCACGCCTCAAAGCGTGGGGATCTGCTGGCCCTGGCCTTAGGGCGGCTACAGGTCTTCGCCCCGAATATGCGTCGGGTGGGGTTATCGGCCACGGTGGATGATCCCGACGTCATACGCCGATGGCTGGCCGGCGGCGGAAAGACCACTGCGGAAACGCCGCGACCAGAGGAAACCATCGATCTGGTCCTTGGTCCCCCGGGTGCCCAGCCTGTGGTGGACATGCTGTTGTCGGAAGGCCGGGTCCCCTGGGCCGGACATACGGCTAAGCACGCCATGGCGGAGGTCTATCAGGCCATCAAGGGTGCCCGTACGGCCCTGGTTTTTGTGAACACCCGGTTCCAGGCCGAGTTCGCCTTTCAAGAGCTGTGGCGGATCAATGAGGATGACCTGCCCATTGCCCTGCATCATGGCTCTCTGTCGGCCGAGCAGAGGCGTAAGGTCGAGGCGGCCATGGCCAGGGGTGAGCTAAGGGCCGTGGTCTGCACCTCCACCCTGGACCTCGGCATAGACTGGGGGGATGTGGATCTGGTGATCCAGTTGGCCTCACCCAAGGGGGCCAGCCGCATGGTCCAGCGGATCGGCCGGGCCAATCACCGCCTGGATGAGCCGTCGCGAGCCCTGTTCGTGCCGGCAAATCGGTTCGAAATGCTGGAATGCCAAGCCGCCCGGGAAGCCATTGCTGAGAACCGGTTCGACGGTGAGCCCGCCCGCACCGGTGCCCTGGACGTCTTGGCCCAGCACATTATGGGCTTGGCCTGTTCCGAGGCCTTTGATCTGCTGAAACTCTATGACGAGCTTGTCGCTTGCGGGCCCTATCGCGACCTGACCTGGGAGGACTTCGAACAGGTGGTCGATTTCGTGTCCACCGGCGGCTATGCGCTTAAGGTCTATGATCGGTTTCGCCGGATCGTGAAGGGGCAGGATGGGCTTTGGCGAGTGCGCGACGCCGCCACGGCCCAGAGGCACCGCTTGAATGTTGGGGCCATCCTTTCTCCGGCCGTGCTCTCCGTCCGGGTCGCCATGGGCAAGCGCCTGATCGGCGGCCGCAAAATCGGCGAGATCGAGGAGGGCTATTTAGAAATGCTCGACCCCGGCGACACCTTTGTCTTCGCCGGTCAGGTCTGGAGTCTGGTGGCCGTGACCGGGCTGGATGTCTTCGTAAAGGCGGCGACGGATAAGGATCCGAAAATGCCCTCCTGGGGTGGCTCGAAATTCGCCATCTCTACCTTTCTGGCCAAGCGCGTTCGGGAACTCATGTTTGACCAGGACCATTGGCAGGTCCTGCCGCCGGATGTCCGCGAATGGCTGGAGGCCCAGAAGGACCGGTCGATGATTGTCGGTGAAGGCGAACTGCTGCTGGAAACCTTTCCGCGGGGGCGGAGAAACTTTCTGGTCTGCTACCCCTTCGAGGGACGCTTGGCCCACACCACCCTAGCCATGCTGTTGACCCGGCGGCTGGAGCGGCTGGGAGTGGGGCCCCTGGGCTTTGTCTGTAACGACTATGCGGTGGCAATCTGGGCACTCAATCCGATGAGCACCTTGGATTTCGAAGACCTGTTCGGCGAGGACATGCTGGGGGATGATCTGGAATCATGGCTTGCTGAGAGCTTCATGATGAAGCGGGCCTTCAAGGGATGTGCGGTGATTAGCGGCCTGATCGAGCGTCGCTTTCCCGGCGAGCATCAGAAGTCAGGGCGGCAAGTGACCTTCTCAACCGATCTAATCTACGACGTCCTGCGTCGGCACCAGCCTGACCATCTGTTACTCCGCTGCGCCCGAACGGATGCCGCAACAGGGCTGATCGACGTAGCCCGGCTCGGACAGATGCTTGCGCGGATCAAGGGCCATATCCGCCATGCTGACCTGGAGCATGTCTCACCGTTTTCCGTGCCCATCCTGCTGGAGCTGGGCAAGGAGCGGACCCCGGGGCAGTCTGGCGACATGATCCTGGCTGAGGCAGAGGCCGACCTCATCGCAGAGGCTATGGCGTGAGCTTACGCCTTGATGGGGAGAGCCTAGGACTCGTGCCAACTGCGACCGGCGGGCTGAGGCTCAAGGTCAAGGGTGAGCCCGTCGAAATGCGCGCCTCGGGTGCCCTTTGGCTCGAAGCTGGCGCGACCCTGGTGGTGGCCGATCTCCACCTGGAAAAGGGCTCGGCCTATGCGGCCAAGGGGCAGCTCCTGCCCCCCTATGATTCACGAGAAACCCTCAGGCGACTGGCCCTGGATGTGGAGCTCCTCGCACCAAAGACAATCGTCTTGTTGGGCGACACCTTCCATGACCAGGCGGGCGAGTTGCGGCTATGCACCCCAGATACTGAGGCCCTGATCGCGATTGGGCTTGGCCGAACCTTGGTCTGGGTCCTGGGCAACCACGACTCTGAGGGCCCCAGGCATTTGCCGGGCGATATCGTGGAGGATCTGAATTTCGGCGCGCTGATCCTGCGGCATGAACCCCAGCCAGGGCGACAATCAGGCGAAGTGTCTGGACACCTTCACCCCTGCACCCGGGTGGCCTCGCCCCGCGGGTCGGTCAGGCGCCGGTGTTTTGTCACAGACGGAACTCGGATGATTGTTCCAGCCTTTGGAGCCTATGCCGGGGGCCTCAATATTCTAGATCCTGCCTTTGAAGGCCTTTTCAGTGGCCCATTGGTCGCAGGAGCCCTGGGTCGAGATCGAGTCCATGCCATTGGGCCGCGATCCTTCCGCCCCGACTGACCTACATGCGCATGGCCTTTTCCAGAGCCATGGCCAAGGAAATACCTGCGCCCAAGGTGAGCACCGTCACCATACGCGGATACTTGTTGGGTACACCGGGCGCGGCCTGGTCGAACATCCACTGGATTATGAAGGCTGCAAGAAATCCGCCGACAATCCAGTCGACATTCACATAGCGTCGCAGAGCCAAAAGTCCCCAGCCAGCGAAGGGCGAGATGGTGGACCCAGCGAGGCGGGCCAAGTTAGGCTCTGCGCGAACCGACTCCACGCCCCACCTGACGCCCCCCAGAAAACCCATGGTCACGGCCGACCATGTGAGCAGGACATTCAAGCCATGGATCGAATAGCTGCTGGGGCCATAGGCATAGATCACAGCTGAAACGGGAAAGGGCGCGAGGCCCAAGAGCGCCATGGCCCAGAGTCGCTTTGGGGCTGAATGCACCACCTAGGATCTCCTAAAAGCCACAGACGCTGCCCAGCCTGCTGCTAGGGCGATGCTGACCGACACGAGACCATAGGTCCAGGGGTGAAAATGCGCAAAAAGATACAAAGTGCGCTGAAGTCCCACCTTCTTGACATCCAGCTCCCGAACGCGCTGGGAGACGGGTTGGCCGTTCTGAAACAATAGGATTTGGGCCTGATAACGGCCAATGGGTGCATCGGTCGGCAGGGTAATGTCGGCCTTGAACAGGTTCTGATCCACAAAGACCACACCATGGTCGTCTTCTTCATAGAGACCCATCTTCGCCTTGAGACGGACAACAGCCTGTCGCCAATCGAGATAATCAGCCCCAAGGCGATTTACGACGACGTCCTTGACGCCATAGCGGGTCTCAACCCTTTGCTCAGCAGGCGCGTTGATCGCCAGGTGGTCAATACCCGCACCCAGCCGTCTGAGAACACCAAAGCCGGCAATCTGATCCAAGGGTCGCGTTGATGCCGCCTTGTAAAAGCCCGGTGCCCCGCGGAAGACCACGGGCCGGGAATTAATCCAGAGACCTGCGACGCGGACCTTGTGGGCGATCCGAATGGGTTGTTCTGGGCCCCGAACGATAACCACCACATCACTGGGCCGATGGCTTGGATCAAACACCGCGCCGTATAGGACAATACGAGCGCCCTGAAAGCCCGAGGTGACCCGCACTTCGGTTGTGGTCAGGGCCGCAGAGACTGTGGGCGGGACAGGCGGAGGTTGAACCATCATCCCCCCGAGCCCGTCATGAGGATGAAGGGTTCAGTGGGCGTCAGGAACAGGCCAAGGCCCATGCGCAGGCCAACGGCCAGGACGATCAAGGCCAGAATGGCGCGGAGCTCCTCTGCGCGAAACCGGGAGGAGGCTTTGGCACCGAGCTGTGCACCAATCACCCCACCAATAAGCAATAATGTCGCAAGCACGATATCGACAGTCTGATTGCGACCCGCCTGAAGCACACTGGTCAGGGTCGTGGTGATGATAATCTGAAAAAGACTGGTTCCCACGACCACATTGGCTGGCATGCGCAGCAGATAGATCATGGCTGGCACCAGTATGAAGCCGCCGCCAACACCCATTATGGCGGAGAGCATACCCACAAACACCCCCAGAGCGATTGGCGGAATGACGCTGATATACATCCGAGACTTCGGAAATTTGACCTTGAATGGAAGGCCATAAAGCAGGGGTGGACGGCGGTCGCGGATCTGGGGCTGGGCGTCCCCACGGCGGGACCGGATGATGGTCGTGAGGGACTCCGACAGCATGAGGCCGCCGATCACACCAAGGAAGATCAGGTAGGAGAGCGAGACCACCAGATCAGCTTGGCCGATCAACCTGATCCAGCGGAAGACTTCAACGCCCAGGATTGAGCCGACCACGCCGCCTGAGGCCAGGACACCGCCCATTCGAAAGTCGACGGCGCGAGCCCGGGTGTAGGAAATGACACTTGAGGTCGAGGATGCCGCCACATGGCTCGCGAGGCTGGCCACCGCAACAGCCGGCGGAATGCCCAGAAAAACTAGGATCGGCGTCATGAGAAAGCCGCCGCCTATGCCAAATAGGCCTGAGATAAACCCAACCCCAGCGCCCAGGGCGACCAGTAGCGGTCCATTGACCGAGACTTCTGCAATCGGGAGGTAAATATCCAGGGCCACTCAAGACTCCTATCTGGCGGAGTCCCGTCCCATTAGTGGGTAAAGACCGAAAGGCGCGCGACCGTCGCCTGATCGAGCACGCCCGTCGGGGTTAGGTTCTGATCCCGCTGATAGGCGGCCAGGGCAAGGTTGAGCGCCGGCGATGCTGAGCCATCTGTTGGACCCTGATAATACCCCAGGCGAGAGAGTGCCTTTTGCACAGTCGCTGCGCCGGTCGCATCGGTGCCAAGGCCTGCAGTAACGATTGGCGCTGTGGTGGCGCTTGGTGTGGAGGGGCGGAAGGCGGCCGCCGCGCGCTCTGCAACAATCCGCGCATCAGGAGTCAACTGGCCGCGAATCTGGTCGGCACGCTTACGGGCAGACTCATCTCCCGTTTTTGCGGCGACAAGATACCAGCGATAAGCTTCGGCGGGATTTTGACTGACACCCAAGCCCCGCTCGTAGAGGGCTGCGAGGTTATACTGACTATCGACGAGGCCAAGCTCAGCCGCACGCCGAAACCATTGGGCGGCAGTCACGGAATTCTTCGGGCCACCGACGCCCTCGATGAACGCAATGCCAAGATTATGCATGGCGCGCCTGTCGCCGTTTTCCGCCGCCCGGCTCGTCCACTGGCGCGCGGCGGAGGGGTCCTTCTTCAGGCCGGCTTCGCCGTTCTCATACAGCTTGGCAAGGTAAAATTGGGCCGGCGCATAGGCTTGGTTCGCAATGGCCCTAAGGCCCTCCACGGCACCGGGCTTCTTGGCCTCTACGGCATCTGCAGCCTTTGCAAAACGGTCAGCAAGATCCGTCGTATCTAAGGTGGGCGGAGGCAGGGCGCCTAACTCCGGAGAGGCAATCGCCACAGCCACGCGGGGATCTTTGGGCACCGAAGCGAGATCGACTTCAGAGCTCGCGATTTCATGGGATGGATCAGACTTGATCGCCGCAATCGCCCGGGCCACGCGATCAGGGGCCTCGCCGCCTGGGCGCCCCTCCATCAATAAGAAGCCAGCTGCGCTCAAGGTCAAGGCCGCACCAGCACTCGCAATAATAAGCGCAGTCTGCAGAGCCGTTCCGGCCTGCCGCTTGGGACGACTTAACCGATCAAAGAAAGATCCGCCGCGCGCCCCCTTCTTAGACTTGCTCTGGGCTTCAGCGTCCCCGGCCGCCCGCGCCGCAGCGCGAGCCTGCTCAATGACCTCACGGGTGGTTAGGGGGCGACCTGGGTCATGGCCGAGCGGAGGTTCGACGACCTGCCGATTAGGGGGCACTCGGGACAGGTCGGGCAGGATTGGCGACGGCAAAATGCCATCGGGATCATTGAACGCCACCGTATCAAAGCGCGAGATAGCCGGTTCTGGGGCGTGGGCCTCTGGTGCCGCAAAGTCTGGAATGTGCTCTCTTGCGTCGCCGTCGCCGGGGAACCGTGCTCCGGCTGAAGAGGTGAAGGCGTCAATGGCCTCAAAGTCCGTCTCATCGAAATGACCCTTGGCGTCCGCAACGACCGACGGGTTTGCGATGGGTTCAGGGGCCTTTAGCGACGGGGCATTGGGTGTACGCACAAGCGGCGTTGGCGTCGCAAATCCAGATTGGGTGGAATAATTTGACGGCTTCGGTGCGAGGGTCTGGGAAGCGAAACTTGGGAAGGGCTCTGGATCCCCGAAAGGATCGCCCCTGTCCTCAAAGGTTTGACCAATGGCAGGGGCAGCCAGGGTCTCGACGATCTGCCTCTGATTTTCAGCGAGGCTTTGGTCGATTTTTTGCTGGGTTTCTGCAAGGAGACGCGCCGTGCGATCTTCATTATGGCGGAGCGTCTCAACGATATTCTCGCTAACGACTCGCTGACCGATCTTTTCGTTCACCCGGGCGAGTTGACCGCTGACTTCATCAATGGCCTGGGCCGAGCGACGCTCAGCAGACCCTATGCGTTCGGCAAGCCGCTCACTGATCCGGCTGATCTCAACGCCCAGGCGCTCCATGGCATTGGCATGAACCGTGTCATTCTGCGCAAAGCGACTTTCCATGGTCTGGGTGATACGACTGACCTCCGTCGTCACCTGACCCAGGGTATCAGCACTCTTTTGTTCTGCGCCAATGACCCGGCGGCTCAGGGTTTCAGCAACACTGGTCACCTCATGACCAAGTCGCTCAATGGCCAGAGCCGACTTCTGTTCCGCCGACCGAACGTGATTGGTCATCTCGGAGAGCTTGCGCTCCATCCGATCAAATCGGCCCTCGTTGGAGGCCTGAAGGCTACGCGCCAGTTCATTGCGTACCGCTTCGACCTGGCCGGTCAGCCCCGTCGCAAGCCGCGCAAGTTTTTGGTCGATCCCGGGGGAGATGCCGCTTTCCAAAGCGCCCATCCTGTCGTCCAGGCCGGAAAACGAAGATCTCAATCCATCGAGCGCCTGGCTTGTGCGAGCTTCCGCCTCGATCAGCCCCTCGCCGATCTTAGAGACAACTTGCTCGATCGCCTCAGCACTTACAGCACCTTCGCCGGCCTCGACCTGGGCCAAGCGGTCGCGCAGGCCATCTAGGGTCCGACGGGTCCGAGCCTCACCCTCGTAGAGATGAGCGGCAACCTTTCCCAGTGCGGCCTCAAGCCCCCGAAGCGCCTCTGCAGACTTGGGGCCGGCAGCTTCTGCCTCAACACGTTTGAGACGGCCGGCGATCTGTTCCTGGACCTCACGGGTCTCATTGACGGCATTTTCGAAGCGGGCGGCGATGGCGACCTGTTCGCGCTCGGCAGACTCAATGCGGGCCGCAGCTTCACGCACAGAGTGCTCGACACCGGAAATGGCAAGCCCGGTGCGGCCCTCAGAGGTTTCGAGTCTTTCAATCAGCCGATCCAGGGCATGGGTCACCCGGCTGATCTCATCGACGGGGTGCTCAGGCGCCTCAAAGCGTGATGGTGCACTTGTCGTCGCGCTGGCGCGCGGAGGCGGCTCCTGTCGGCCGGTCTCGTAATAGGTGCGAACCGGACCCCGCAGCCCGGCTTCGGACCCGGCAAAGTAGGACTCAGAAGAAATGTCCTCAGGACCATCTTCTTCAAAAATCATCTGATTGAGCCACTCGCCGAGAGTCATGCCCGAGCGCCGCGCAAGGTCCTTTGCGACCTCCCTGGCCTTAGGATCAATCCCCTTCACGCTCCAAGGCGCGCCCGACGTCATCCGAATCGCTCTCCCGGCACTCTCGGGGAAGGTTAACCACCGATTGTTGGGGTGTATACAAAGTCTTAACGCAAGATATAGGGGCACACCTTGATCTTCTGTGGACGAACGGCATGTTTGCCTGCCAACTTCATCGCGCTAGGCATGGCCAATGGATACAAAAACGACCCTTAGCTTGCTGATCGGCTTCATGATCGCCGCTGGCCTATTTGGTTGGCGCGGTGCCCGACCTTACAACGTACAGAAGGGCCCTCGACTGATCCCGTGGCGGCCCATAATGGTGGCGTCCGCAACGGCAGCCATCGTGCTGATGGTGCACTTAGTGAATTTGTTGGGGGTAACGACCGGGCGGTGACGCAGCGCCCAAAGGCCTAAACCTGGGCTTCGCTGGATTTCCGTGGACGCTTGGCAAGGCCCGCCACGCCCCCAGACGACAGCAATCCCACATCGGCCAATAATAGGGGTATGGCCCACTTGTGGGGCGCTGCAATGTATCGCGGTTGCCAGAGAGGGTCGTACTTATCCTTGAACTTCCGAACCCCTTGGAAGTTATAAATATCCTCACCCCGATCATAAAATAGCCGCCCGACCCGGGACATCATGGGTGCCAAGGGCCGATCTTCCAATCCCGCCAAGGGTGCCATACCGAACTCGAAGGCCTCATAGCCCTGTTCGCGCCCCCACTCGATCAGCTCGACGAACAGATAGTCCATAATGTTTTTGGGGCCATCTTCGGCGTAACGCATCAAATCCATGGAAAATGAGGATTTTGCCGCCGTAATCCAGAGATTGGCAAAGGCCACAATACGACCTTCAAATCGCACAACGGCGACAGGGAACTCGCACAGATAGCCGGGGTTGAACCCGCCCATTGAGAAGCCTTTTTCCGCTCCCGCGTGGGCTGCCAGCCAGGCGTCGGAAATCGCTGCGAGCTCAAGCAGGTGATCAGAGACTTGGGTCGGGGCTAAAACCTGGAAACTGGCACCATCCTCCCCTGCCTTGCGCCAGGCGCGCCTAAGATTTCCCCGGCGTCGCCCCTCGATCCGGAAACTTTCCAGGGGCACAGCCGCAGCCTCGCCGACCTTTTGAATTGAAAAGCCCAACTCAACGACATCGGGCAAATTATCTGCACCTATGGCGTAGATTCCCGGCCGCGCCGCATGGGCATCAGCCAGTTCTCGAAATCGCCATAACAATTCAAGGCGCTCATCGCGGCGTCCAACAGGCCCGCCGAGGGCAAGCCATGAGCGGCCGCGCACCCCAAACATTAGGAAACTTTCACCCGAAGCGGAGAATAGGAACCGCTTGTCCCCCAGCAAGGCCAGGTTTGAACTCGGTTCAGCGTCTTCCGCAGATGCCAAGATGCTTCGCACCCGCTGAAAATCAGGATCGGTTTCCCCCACGACCTTGGGGGTCGCTGCTGTCGCAGCCAGCCGCCAGACCCCAAACGCAAGCAGGGCGACAGCCGCACCGGCCCAAGCGCGGATAGATCGCGCCATATCCCGGTCAATCATCGCTTTCCAAAACGGCTGGCCTGCATAATCGGCATGGCGGAAGGACCAGAGCCCCAGCATGCCGGCACCCGCCAAGAGGGCGGCAGCAGACAGCAGCCAACCTGGGGTCACCTCCATCCGCGTGAGTTGCGCCTTTCTGGGAAACGCACCGCGAAACGGCAAGAACACTAAGGAAATACCGATCAGCGCGGCCGTCTCTTCCCAGACAAAGCCCTTTAGCAGGGCCAGAGGGGCTGCAATCAGGACTGTGGCAATGGTTGCGCCCCATGCGCCATCCAGCCGCGCGCGAAGGCCAAAGGCCAACATGACCAGCACCAGTCCCAGTATGCTGGAAATGAAGTGGCTGACTTCAATCAGTGCCGCAGGGGTGACTTCGTAGAGGGCGATGAAGCGTTCAGGCACCGAGGGCGTCGCACCGGAAGCCAAAAGCATGACCCCCGCGGCAAGGCTCAGAAGTGCTGCAACCGTCGGAGCCACAGCAAACAGGGCAGGCCGGAAATCACGCCAAAATCGCATGCAGAGTCCTTGGACCATTTCAATCCGAAACAGACATAGTCGAAATTGCGGTGCGAGACGATGCAGGAAGCGCAGGTTTAACGGTCAAACAGTTGTTCGTATCACTTGCTCCAGCCACGGCGGACGCTAAGGTGCAGGTGTATGATTTAGGCTTGCGGAGGATTTTATGGCCGATTTCGGCGGTAGCGATCTTGAGGCGTTCCGCGCTGACGTTCGCGCGTGGCTGCAGGACAACTATCCTCCGGAATTGCGCGGCCCGAACGCCCTGACGGACCCTGAAGCCATTTGGGGTGGGCGCGCCTTCGCCGGGTCATCTGACCCTCAGGTCAAATGGATGAATGCCATGGCCAGTCGCGGCTGGACCGCGCCGCTTTGGCCAAAGGCTTATGGCGGTGGCGGGCTGAGCCCCGAAGAAGGTCGCGCCCTTGATCAGGAATTGGCAGCTGGACGCTATCGCGATCCCCTGGCCTCCTTCGGCGTCTGGATGCTGGGCCCTGTCCTGCTCGAATATGGCACTGAGGCTCAGAAGACCGAACACATCCCAGGCATCGTCCAGGGTAAGTATCGCTGGTGTCAGGGGTATTCCGAACCTGGAGCCGGGTCAGACCTCGCCTCTCTCCAGACCAAGTGTGAAGACAAGGGCGATCACTGGCTCATTAATGGCCAAAAGATTTGGACATCCTACGCCAATAAGGCTGACTGGTGTTTCTGTCTGGTTCGAACCGACACCTCCAAGAAACACGAGGGCATTTCCTTTGTCCTGATCGATATGACCACGCCGGGTGTCGAGACCCGGCCTATCCAGCTGATTTCTGGCGAAAGCCCGTTCTGCGAAACGTTCTTTACCGATGTGAAGATTCCCAAGGGCAATCTGATCGGTCAGGTCAATGGGGGCTGGGAAATTGCCAAGCGGCTGCTTCAGTATGAGCGGCAGAACATCTCAGGCGGCTTTGGTGGCGGGGGTGGCGCCGGGGGTTTGGCGGGCGATCTTGGCCAGATTGCTAAATCCTATCTCGGAACTGACGAAACCGGCGCTTTGGCCGATGTGGATCTGCGGTCCCGGATTACCCGCAATAAGATGGACTTCGACTGCTTTTACAAGACGATCGCCCGGGTTGCTGCTGAGTCTAAGGCGTCGAATGGCCCGTCTGCGGCAACATCCATCATTAAATATGCGGCGGCGACCTTTGCCCAAGAGCGATCTGAATTGATGATTGAAGCCATGGGCGCGAAGGGCCTTGGGTGGGAAGGCGAGACCTTTTCCGCACAGGAACTCGCAGCCACCCATGGCTGGCTGAGGTCTAAGGGCAATTCGATCGAGGGCGGGACTTCGGAAGTCAATGTGAATGTGGTGGCCAAGCGCGTGCTTGGCTTGCCAGATCCTAAGTAGGGCGGACAGCAAATGGCGGACTTTGGCGACGTAGAGACAGACACCTTCAGAGCAGAGGCTAGCACTTGGCTTGCCGCTCATTTCCCTGAGAGCCTGAAAAATGATCCGATGGCCCAACTGGCCGCCATGGGTGGCGGCAAGGAGAGCCCGGACGCAAAGGCTTGGCGCGAGGCTATGGGCGCCAAGGGTTGGGGCGTACCGACTTGGCCCGCACAATATGGCGGCGGCGGCCTGAGCCGACCACAGGCGCGGGTTCTTGCCGAGGAAATGGCTGCGATTGGTGCGCGAAATCCGATTGGCGGCATGGGCGTGATGATGTTTGGCCCCACCCTGATCGAGTACGGGACCGAGGAGCTTAAGCAACAACACATGCCGGGGATCGTGACCGGCTCGGTGCGCTGGTGTCAGGGTTATTCTGAACCGGGATCAGGATCAGACCTCGCTTCGCTTCAGACGCGGGCCGAGGACAAGGGCGACCATTATCTGGTCAATGGCTCGAAAATCTGGACCAGCGGGGCCAATCTCGCGGACTGGTGTTTTTGTCTGGTGCGGACAGACACGTCCAAGAAGCACGAAGGTATCAGCTTCCTGCTGATTGACATGACGGCGCCAGGGGTTGAGGTCCGTCCAATCCTGCTGATCAATGGGACATCTCCGTTTTGCGAGACCTTCTTCACAGACGTTAAGGTCCCGAAGAACCAACTCTTTGGGCCCCTCAATGGCGGTTGGACCGTTGCCAAACGCCTGCTGCAGTTTGAGCGGGATAATATTTCCGCAGGTCTGGGCGGTGGCTCTATCGGTGCGCCCATCTCAGCCCTGACCGTCAAGCAGTCGGCTGTGGATTATGTGGGCCTCGATGCGACAGGGCGTTTGACGGACGCCGACCTGCGTCGCCGCATCACGGAACATCAAATGGAAGTGCATGCCTTCCAAATGACGGTTCGGCGGGCTGCCGATGAAGCCCGGGCCGGGAATGGCCCGTCAGCGGCAACTTCCATCATGAAGTATGCAGGTGCCAAGATTGCCCAGGATCGCAATGAGCTTATCGTTGAGGCCCTTGGTCAAAATGGCTTGGGCTGGGAGGGTGATGAGTTCGCCGGCCCTGAATTGGCCGCTGTGCGAACCTGGCTTAGGTCAAAGGGAAATTCGATTGAGGGGGGGACATCGGAAATCAATCTGAATGTCGTTTCCAAGCGGGTTCTGGGACTCCCAGATCCGAAATAGCCGACTCCACCTTGGCGCTATTTTGTGCTAGGGTAATCATTAAAATATTGAATTTTATGGAGAATTTGAAATGGCGGATTTTGGTGGTGGCGAACTAGACGCCTTTCAAGCTGAAGCAGCGCTATGGCTTGACGAAAACTTCCCCAAGTCGCTGGGTAAGGACCCAGAGGCCCTTCTAGCCCTGGTCATGTCGCCCGCGGAAGCCACTGGCGACTACAAGCTCTGGAAAGAACGTATGGGCGCAAAGGGCTGGGGCGTCCCGACCTGGCCCAAGCAATATGGCGGCGGGGGTCTGTCACCAGCTGAGGCCCGAGTTCTGCAACAGGAAATGGCCAAGGTCGGCGCCGTCAATCCGATCGGCGGCATGGGTGTTGGCATGTTCGGTCCGACCCTGTTGGAATACGGCACCGAAGAGCAAAAGATGCGCTACATCCCGGATATCTGCACCGCAAAGGTACGCTGGTGTCAGGGCTTCTCCGAGCCGGGTGCCGGATCGGACCTCGCATCCCTGCAGACGCGGGCAGAAGACAAGGGCGACCACTTCCTCGTAAATGGCTCGAAGATCTGGACCTCAGGCGCGCAGTACGCAGACATGATTTTCTGCCTGGTGCGGACCGATACCAGCAAGAAGCACGAGGGTATCTCCTTCGTTGTCTTCTCCATGCGTGACCCCGGTGTGGAAATCCGCCCGATCAAGCTGATCGCCGGCAATTCACCCTTCTGCGAAACCTTCATCACTGACGTGAAGGTGCCCAAGGAAAATCTGATCGGTCCGCTCAACGGCGGCTGGAGCGTTGCTAAGCGCCTGCTGCAGCATGAGCGATCGGGCATGAACGGTGCCCGTGGCGCCCCTGGTGCCGAGCCGGCCCTGGGTGTTGTGGCCAAAAAGTACATGGGTGAAGACGCCCAAGGCCGCCTAGCCGATACAGACCTGCGGACCCGGATCATTATGAATGAGATGGACAAGCGGGCCCTGGCTCAGACGGTCCGCCGTGCAGCTTTGGAAGCCAAGGGCAATTCAGGGCCAAGCGCCGCGACCTCGATTCTCAAGAACGCCAATATGAAGACCATGCAGGATCGCGCGGAGCTGACCTTGGAGTTCATGGGGCATCAGGGCCTGGGCTGGGAAGGCGATAACTTTAGCGAAGAGGAACTGGCGGCAGTCCGCAGCTGGCTCGGCGGAAAGGCCGGCTCCATCTATGGCGGGTCCAACGAAGTTCAATCCAACATCATCTCTAAGCGAATTCTGGGCCTGCCAGACCTGACGCAGAGCCATTAGGTCGGGTCACGTCACCCCGATTGCTTAGACCCATATTCTTTGAAGGAGTTTCATATGGCCGACTTTGGCGGCAGTGATTTAGAGGCCCTTCGATCCGAAGCACGCACTTGGATCGAAGCGAATTTTCCGGCGGAGCTCAAGGGCCGCCCTAACCCGATGATGCGGGAAGAGCGCTCGACCCCGAGCGCGGCTCAAGAAGCCTGGCGCAAGGCCATGGGTGAGAAGGGTTGGGGCGTTCCCACCTGGCCGGCCCAATATGGCGGCGGAGGACTTTCAGCTGCGGAAGGCCGGGTGATCCAGCAGGAACTCGGGCGCGCCGGAGCCTATAATCCGATCGGCGGCATGGGCGTCATGATGTTTGGCCCGACCTTGCTGGAATACGGCACCGAAGCTCAAAAGCAGGAGCATATTCCGAAGATCGTAAAGGGCGAAGTTCAGTGGTGCCAGGGCTTCTCCGAGCCAGGGGCGGGTTCAGATCTGGCAGCCCTCTCCACCAAGTGCGAAGACAAGGGCGATCACTTCCTTATCAATGGTCAAAAAATCTGGACCAGCGGTGCCCAATTTGCCGACTGGTGCTTCTGCCTGGTCCGCACAGACACCAGCAAGAAGCATGAAGGGATTTCCTTTGTCCTCTTCACCATGCATCAGCCAGGCGTAGAGGTTCGGCCGATCCCGCTCATCGCGGGCAATTCGCCCTTCTGCGAAACCTTCTTCACCGACGCCCGCGCCGAAAAGAAGGACTTGGTCGGACCGCTGAACGGTGGCTGGACCATTGCCAAGCGGTTGCTGCAACATGAACGGGGCGGCCTCAGCGGCGGCGGCGGCGGCTTTGGCGGCGGTCGCGGCCTGGTCGAGCTGGCGAAGCACTATGTGGGCGTCGATGATCAGGGTCGTATCGCAGACCCAGACCTTCGGACCCGCATTACTGCCCTCGAAATCGAAGGCCGTTCCTTCCAGCAGACCGCAGTTCGCGCCATGTTGGAAAGCAAGGGCAATTCGGGCCCAAGTGCGGCGACCTCGATCATGAAGAATGCCGGTACCCAATGGATGCAGGCCCGTCACGAGATCACCCTCGAAATTATGGGTCATCAGGGCCTTGGCTGGGAGGGCGAAGACTTTACCGCTGAGGAGCTCGGCGCCGTCCGCGGTTGGCTCGGCGGCAAGGCCTTCACCATTTATGGCGGGTCTCAGGAGGTGCAGTCCAACATCATCTCTAAGCGGATCCTGGGTCTGCCAGACCTGACCCAGCACACCTGATCCCTTCACACTTGCAAACTCTTGGGGGGCCGCTGAGGCCCCTCGTCAACACACGAATAGACTAGAGGAAACAAACAAATGGCTGTTCTGAACGAAGAACAAAGCATGCTCCGCGACGCCGCCAAGAGCTGGACTCAGGAAAAGAGCCCAGTGACGGCGTTTCGTAAAATGCGCGACAGCGGCGTAGAAATTGGCTTCGACGCCAGCGCGTGGACCGAAATGGCCGAGATGGGTTGGGCCGGGGTTATCATTCCCGAAGAGTTCGGTGGATCTGACTTCGGTTATCTGTCCATGGGCCTGATCCTGGAAGAATTGGGTCGTACCCTGACTGCATCGCCCCTGCTCGCCTCAGGCCTCGGTGCCGCCAGCGCCCTCGTCCTTGGCGGCACGTCCGCACAAAAGTCCGAGTGGCTGCCTAAGATTGCTGAAGGTACCGCGATCGGTGCCCTAGCCGTTGACGAAGGCGCTCACCATGCCCCTGAAAAGGTTGCCCTGGCCGCCACCAAGTCTGGTGCGGGCTACAGCCTGTCGGGCACCAAGACCTTTGTGCTGGAAGGTCTTGCCGCCAATGTCCTGATCGTTTCGGCTCGGACCTCAGGTAAGCCTGGCGATAAGGACGGGATCACCCTGTTTGTTGTCCCTGCCGATGCAAAGGGCATTAGCCGTAAGCGTCTCGCCCTGGCCGATAGCCGTGGTGGTGCCAACATCACCTTCGACAAGGTCGAGGTCGGTGCCGACGCCGTGCTTGGTGAAGCCGATAAGGGCTATCCGGTTCTAGAAAAGGTCCTCGACCGCGCCCGGGCCGGCATCAGTGCTGAAATGCTCGGTGCCGCTGTGCAAGCCTTCGAGACCACACTGGACTACCTTAAGGTTCGCGTTCAGTTCGGTCAGGTGATCGGGTCCTTCCAGGCCCTGCAGCACCGGGCGGCAAAGATGTTTACGGATCTGGAACTGGCGCGCAGCGCTGTGGAAGCGGCCTTGACCGCCATCGACAATGATAGCCCAGACGTTCCGGAACTTGTCAGCCTCGCCAAGGCCAAGATGGGCGACGTGTTCCACGTCGTATCCAATGAAATGGTCCAGATGCACGGCGGTATCGGCATGACCGACGCCCATGACGCTGGCTTCTATCTGAAGCGGGCCCGGGCCTGCGAAGCAGCCTATGGCAGCCAGAGCTATCACCGCGATCGCTATGCGCGCATTCAAGGCTACTAAGCCCTAAGGCTTTCAGAAAATCCCGAAAGGGACACCTCGAGACAAGCCCTGCAGCCTCCCGGCTGTAGGGTTTTTCTTTGATAAGTCTACCCGCAGACGGTCCACATTGAATTTGCCCCTGATGCGTGCATGTTAGGGAAACTTAACCCTTGGCGTGGCAGGTTACTCATTGTGGGTGATCCTCCTTACCCAGAGTGTCTTGGAGTTCTATGAGCCTGCTCCTCGCTGTGGCCCAAGCTGTGCTAGCTGTCGGTACCGGTCCGGCTGCGACCGGCGTGGTGGATTACCCCACGGCATACTTCGAGGCCGCACACCCAACATCAGCCCGCGATATGCTGGACCGAATTCCCGGCTTTACCTTCGATGGCGGTGTCAGCGTTCGGGGCTATGAGGGCGCGGCTGGAAACGTTCTGGTGGATGGTCAGAGACCTGCAGCCAAGACCGACACCCTCGACGCCATACTGCGCCGTATTCCAACCACCAGCGTCGCGCGTATTGAAATCATTCGCGGCGGCGCCTCTGGGGTCGACATGCAGGGCCAAAGCGTCCTGGCAAATGTGGTCCTCAAGCGGGACACGTCTCGCACCCTCCAGATTAGCTCAGCAGCGACATACCTGACCAGCTCAGGACTGATCGTTCCCCAGGTACGCCTGGTGGGGACGGGGCAAGGAAACGGCCGCAAGTGGGACTTCAGCCTGTTAGCTGGCAAGTATATTGATGGCTCCTATGGCGATGGCCCGACCCTTAGAACGAATGGGAAGGGTGTGACCACACAAACGGGGTATTCGCAATCCAAAGCTGTCGGGGGAACCTACCAAGCCACGGGGGCCTATGAGACGGCATTTGCGGGCGGGCGTCTCAAGGTCAATGGGCTGATCCTAAGCGCGCCCTATGATGATGATATTTCCAACCGCACCCTAACGCCAGTGAATGCCCTAGAGCGGGAACATGTCAGCATAGATGCGGACAGCTCTGAATTAGGTATCCGGTTCAGTCGGCCCCTTGGGGCCCAATCATCCATGGAATTGGTGGCCCTTCGGCAAGCCAAGGACACTGAATTCAGCGATCGGGTCAGGAACCCCTCAACGATTATTGATTTCGATCAGCGTTCCAAAACGGCTGAGAATATTCTGCGGGGAGTCTTCAAGCAGAAGCTTTCCCCGACCGTGGCCTGGGAATTTGGCCTCGAGGGGGCACAAAATACCCTGCGCAACCACCTGACCTATTCGGAAAACGGTCAGAAAATTACCCTGCCGAGCGCCAATGTCACCGTGACCGAAAATCGCTACGAGGCGATTGCAAAGGCTTCCTGGTCGCCCAATCGACAATGGACGGTGGAAACAGATATCCGGCAGGAGCTCTCAGACATCGCCTCAGAGGGCGATACGGTCCTGTCAAAATCCCTCAGCTACACAAAGCCGCGCCTGGCCGTGAAATGGTCCTACGCCGACGGCAATCAGATCCGGCTGCGCCTGGAGCGGGAAGTCGGCCAGCTGAATTTTTCAGACTTTACGGCATCGTCAGTGCTTAAAAATGGCTTGGTAACGGCTGGGAACCCAAGTCTTGTTCCAGAGCAAAGCTGGGTGACGGAGATCACATCCGAACACCAGGTTCTTGAACGCGGTGCTTTTTTGGTGACAGGACGACATATTCAATTGTCCAATGTCATAGATCGTGCGCCGATTTATACGGCTACGGGTGCCATCGACTCCCCGGCCAATATCGGATCTGGGACGAAGGACGAGGTGGCAATTAATGCGACCCTGCCCTTGGACAGCTTCGGGGCCAAGGGCATCCAGATCCAGTCCAATGTGACCTGGCGGCGATCCCGGGTTACCGACCCGACAACCCACGCGGAGCGCAGCATTTCTGGCTTACCCGATAAGGTTTGGGACGCCTCGCTGACCTGGGACCTGCCAGAACGAAATCTGAACCTGACCCTGGTGCTGGCCGAAGAGATGAAATCGACCAATTATCGCTTCAATCAGGTGGAGACCCTCAAGGTGGGGTCCTTTCTCAGATTTGTCGCCGTGTGGACGCCAGATCCAAAGACCTTGGTGCGGGTGGATATGTACAATCTGACCCGACAGCCGATCAGCTACAGGAATGATGTCTTTAGCGGCGCACGATCGAATTCCGGTCTCCTATATCGAGACTATCGCCAAGAGAGCCTTGGCCAGTTTGTTTCAATCGGCGTTCGTCGCAGCTTTTGAGAAATCCTCGGCGCGGCTTTGTGACTTAGGTTCTAAACCAACCAAAAAAAGAGGGCACCCAAAGGTGCCCCCGCGATATTTTTGACCAGACAACTGACCTGTAAGCAAAGGCACCGGCTCTCAGAAAGACCTGGGAGACCGGTTACAAAGCCCGCAATCAGACTGGCTGAACGCTGCCGTAGCCAGTGATGACAGGTTGAACACTGCCGTAGCCAGTGATGACAGGCTGAACGCTGCCGTAGCCAGTGATGACAGGCGAAACGCTGCCATAGCCAGTGATGACAGGTTGAACACTGCCGTAGTTCGTTGACGCCTGACCCGCGCTCGCAGCGCCCGCCAGAACGGTGGCGGCTGCAAAAGCGGCGCATGCGGCGGTCATCTTCATAGACTTGCCCATAGTCATGCTCCCTGAAAATTGCCGCCCCAAACAACCAATTTCGATCGGGAGGCGAGTTCCGGAAATGATGTTTGGTGCCTGCGTGAAAGAGAGTCAATATTTGGTAACTCTAATTTTTCACCCTTTAGAAAATATTTTGCTTAGCCATCTTAGTAAACCACGCTTGTTCACAGATCCAAAAATGGGATGAAAATGTGAGCCTCGAGGGCGAAAGACATCACCGAATGATACATAACTTTTTGTTATTATTATTGTTTTCAGATCATCTTATCGACGGCAAAAGCCATCTTGAAGCTCACATACGGCTCCCAGACGATCTCTCGCGGCGCAATGTGGCGCAGACAATATGCTTTGGTCAGAACCCTCAATGTTAATATTCATTAACGCCGAGACTGGCTAAATCTTAACGGAAGTTTCTAAATGCACCCTGGCTAGGGGGATGACTGGCACCCCCGTGCCGTAACGGCAGCTCTGCCCTGTCGTCACATCTTGCAAAGCGCGACGAGACTGCGTTTAAGAAGGCTAATTTTACGCAGCTTCTACAAGGAATCTTCCATGACCTACCGCTTAGGCCTCGCCGTTTCAGCGCTTTGCATCATCGCCATCGGGTCCATGGCTGCAGCCCAGACCCCACCCCCAGCATCGCCAGAGGCCATGGCATCCGTGCGCGCAGCCTGCATGTCCTCAATCATGAGCCTCTGCTCTGCCGAAGCCATGTCCGGCGACCGTCCTGCCGTCCGAGCATGTCTCATCAAGAATTTGGATAAGACGGCCCCGGAATGCCAGGCCGCTGTCAAGGCAACGGCGCAGTCCGTCCAACACTAGTTGGAAATTCCCCCCTGTCGCGCTTGGCGTCATACGGGGGACTGCTAGGGTGCACATTAAGAACGCGCTCAAAATGGGAGATATGCCGTGAGCCAATTGGTCAAGATCAAGGACACAGGGCATGTCCGCACCATCACCTTGAACCGCGCCGACAAGAAAAACGCCCTTAGCACTGAGCTGGCCTGGGGTGTGATCGAGGCGGTGGACGCCGCAGTGAAGGACGACAATGTCTGGGTCGTCGCCATCACCGGTAGCGGGGACGCGTTTTGTGCTGGCCTAGACCTGTCTGGGGGCGAAAGGTATTCGCCTCACTCGCCACAGATCACCCAGCTGGACGATGTGTCATGGGTGGGAAACTTCCTGCTCGCCATCCGTAAGCGCTGCGATAAGCCGGTGGTCGGTGGGATCAATGGGGTGGCCGTGGGTGCAGGCCTTGGCCTTGCCATGGCAACAGATGTACGTCTTGTGGCCAGAAGCGCCAGACTAATGGCCGGATACACCCGGATTGGCGGGTCGCCGGACGCTGGCCTGACCATCACCCTGCCCCAGGCCATGGGCTATGAGAAGGCCATGCGCTTCATGATGGAAAACCGTACCGTCACCGGCGACGAAGCCGTAGATTGGGGTCTGGCTGGAGAGGCCGTCGACGACGACAAGTTTGCCGATCGTCTTGAGGCCTATTGCCAAAGCCTCTGTGAATGGTCGCCCATCACCCTGCGTTTGCTAAAGCGCGGCATTGTGAAGTCCTACGAAACCCCCGACCTCGAAACCCAGCTTCGATATGAGGTGTCAAATATTCGTATGGCCTTCGCGAGCGAAGATGCCCAGGAGGCGAGGAAGGCCTTCTTCGAGAAGCGTAAGCCGGTCTTCAAGGGCAAATAGCCAGAGTTTAAGCGCCCGAGGCTATGGGGCTAGCACCTTGGCCGGAAGCCTCTCGCCAGCCCAGCGCTGTACGGCACCGATCAGGGCCGCCGGTGAAATTGGCTTGCCGATATGATCATTCATGCCGGCTTCGGCACTGGCCTTCAGATGGTCTGGCAAGATGTTGGCACTTAAGGCCACGATCGGGGTTTGGCTATTCTCCGACTCTAGGGCGCGAATGGCCCGGGCCGCAGCCAATCCGTCCATGCCCGGCATTTGTAGATCCATTAAGATGAGATCATAGGACTGGATCATGGCCATGGAGACGGCCGATGCGCCGCCGTCGGCTTCGTCCACTGTCTGTCCAACCGATTCCAGCAGAACACGAACGAGCTCTCGGTTGGTATTGAGGTCATCAACCACCAGGATGCGTAGACAGGTCGCTGGGCCAGGCTGGTTGGTGGCGCCTTTATCCTCTGGAACGGCCATGCGGTTGGGGGCTGTGGCCTCTGGAGCAGGCACCCAGAAGCTAAAAGTCGAGCCCTTCCCGGGGTCAGAGACAACAGATATTTCGCCGCCCAACAAGGTCGTAAGCTGGCGGCAAATCGACAGGCCAAGACCCGTCCCGCCGTATCTCCGGGCGATGGATCCATCCACCTGAGAGAACCGTTGAAAAAGGCGGCCGATCATATCTTCCGCAATGCCAACACCGGTATCATCCACCGACAGGTTAAAGCGGGATCTTAGACGATCATATTTGCCATGGATGGTCACAGACCCTGTCTCAGTAAATTTCAGAGCGTTGCTGACCAAATTGCTGAGAATCTGCCTTAGCCTGCCGCCATCAACAAAAAGGTAGGCTGGGCAGGCCTCGTCTAGGCAGAGACTGAGGGCGAGACCCTTTTCAGTGGCCTGATTGCCGAAGTTCTCGATGGCGTCTTCCAACAGGGCGCGCACCTCAATGTCCTGCGGGTCGACCTCAATTTGCCCGACTTCTAATTTTGAAAAGTCGAGAATGTCGTTGACCACATGCAGAAGGGCCTGACTGCTGTTGGCCACACGCCTAGCATAGGACTTGGCGGTTGGCGGCAGAGTCGATAGCTCCTGGAGCAGGTTCGAAAAGCCGATAATACCGGTGAGGGGGGTGCGGATTTCATGGCTCATATTGGCCAGGAATTCAGTCTTTGCCTCTGCTGCGGCCTCGGCCCTTTGCTTGGCCTGGAGCAGATCCTCCTCCAGCTCACGGCGCAAGGTGACGTCTCGAAAATTGGTCACGGCCGAGACCGGAAGTCCATCTTCATTGCGGATGACCGTCGGGTAACCCTCTAACCAGACCCACCCACCATCGGCGGTCCGGAATCGGAATTGTCCGTGTAACGTGCCATCGGCGGCGGTACCTGCGAAAATTTTGCCGATCAGCACCTCGCACTCGGCCTTGTCATCAGGATGCAAAAATTCGAAGGCGTGTCGACCGGTCAGGTCCTCTGGGGAAAAACCCAGACGCCGGATGGAGGGTGACACATAAAGTATGTGGGCATCCGCACCGGCCCAGACAACGATATCGGTCGTATGGTCGGCAAGCATACGGAAGCGAGATTCACTCTCTTTCAGAGCTGCCTGGCGGTTATGCATCTCGGTGACATCGACCACAGCCCCCAGAAGGGTGACCGGCAAGCCTTCCCCCATGGATTCGAACATGAACCGTACTGAAAGCTGACGATGGTCGCCGTCGGGACGGCGAATACGTGTCTCAAACGCCGCTTCCTGGCCACCCGACAGAGCTTGGTTGACGAGAGACCAGATGCGCTGCTGGTCTTCGGGGTCGCAGAGACCGAGAAGGTCGCTGAGACTAGGAGGCGCACCCTTGGGATCAAAGCCGTGTATGCGATAGGCACCGGCGGACAGGGTAAGTTCGAAGGTCGCACCATCCAACCGCCAATGCCCCATGCCGGAGATTTCTTCGGCCATCAGCGCCAGCCGGTTAGACGCTGCCATGGCTATGGCGCTTTCACCCACGGACTTTAGCGCTGCCTTTTCGCGGAGCCTGCTTTCATGCAGCGAAGACTGCATCCTGCGAAATACGATAAAAATCAGAAGCGGGCTGGCTAACAAGGTGATGAGGCCGAGATAATCCTGCCCGTCGATCAGTCGCTGTCCCTCTTTCAGCACAAGGAGCAGGACCGTAAAAATGAACGGGGTCAGATCGAGCCAGAGCTTTCGGGGCGTACTGTAATGTTCAATGATGGACTGGAAGGCCACCATGCCAAAAAAAGCGACGGCAAGGGTCTGGGCCGGACCGCCCTCTCCATAGAGGACGTAGGCGGCAAGCCCATAACCTGCGCTCGTTAGCCATTTCAGCCATTGTTCAAGAACCACCCGATGAAATCGTGCGGCAAGGCCCTCTGCGACAAGCAGGAGCATCATGCAAATGAACCAGAGACCGGTCGAGACAATGCCAAAATAGGCTGTCGAAGCCGCGACCACCAAGGCCAGAATGAGAATGCGGGCGACCGGAATGACCTCCAATGGTGCGCGCGCAAGGGCCTCTGGGTCATCATCCCGCCTACCGATCCACAGACGCGGCCTGGGCTTGGATTGCATGACCTCCCCTTCGTGCATGACCTGTATACAAATCCATTCGTTGCAGAGACACAGACAGCAACTTTAAGATAGTCTTACAACTTCAGGTATAAGACTAAATATGCTGGTCGTTAATGACATGATTTTAGAAAACCGAAAACCGTTACACACTATACTTGGCATTAGATTTAGGAATGGCAGTGATGTTCTGCCGATCAAGGAGAACACTCATGAGTGAAGAGGCACCGGCCATCCAGGACCTTCAATGCTCGCTTGGACAGCAGCGCGTGATCACACACGAGGCTGGTCAGGCGGCGATCGAGTATTTAGCCGGTATGCACATGTGTCATTCCGGTGGCGTCGTCCAAGGTGGCTTCATCTGCGGATGGATTGACGCAGCCATGGCGCACGCCGCCATGACCGAAGGGGGCGACATGACCCCTATGTCCCTAGAGCTCAAGGTTAGCTTTTTTGCGCCTGCCCGACCCGGCTTGGTCGTGGCCGAGGGCTGGATCGAGCGGCGAGGCAAGTCCACCTGCTTTGCCGAGGGCCGATTGCTCAATGCAGCCGGTGAGGTCCTGGCCAAGGGTACATCAACCATCCGGTTGATCCCAAGGGCGCAGGTCGAAGCCAGTGCGCGCCGCGCCATGGCGTAGAGCTCTAGACCTTAAAGCTCAGGGTCGCCATGCCCGCTGGGGACACCGCCAACTCGCCCTTGATTTGTTGCACCAAACTCTTGGCCAGCCACAGGCCAAACGGCTCACTTGAGGGGGCCATACTGTGGCCAGAGCTTGAAATCGTTAGCACATAAGTCCCAGACCCTAGGCGGAGGTCTAGCCGTATCTCATGGCCTCCACCTCCGTGAAAGACATGGGTGGCAGCGTTGGCGACCAACTCCAAGATCGCCAGGGCGACACTTTGCGCGACAGCCTCATGGAGCGTCAGTGGACACAGGTCCAAGACCACCTCAATTTTCGGGTGCCGATACCGATCGCGCCAGACCCCGGCCATGGCAGAAAGATAGGCTTCGATATCAACCTGATCGTCGCGGACAAACCTCTCCAAGGTTCCCAGATCGACAATCGTGTCGGCCATCCAGGCAAGGCTCTGGGCCGAGGTCAGGTCTTGACCCTTTTGGGCACGCAGGCGCGCCAGGGCCGCCAGAAAGTGAAAGGTGTTGGCCACCCGATGGCGGATCTGAGCCTGCAGGTCTTGGCCTGAATGGGCGGGTGTGACGGGCATATCTTCTCTGACCTTCTCAATCCGACCTAAGTCAAACCCTGATCCTTTACCCCCATGAGGGCCTAGCGCCGCAGCGGCGTGCGTCTTGCCTTACCTGGGGAGGGGCGAAGCTGTCGATTGGCACCCAAATTCAGCTCGGCGCGGAGCTTTGCCAAACTCTCCCAGCGGTCGCGGTCAAGTCGGCCATCCTGTAGGGCGTCTCGAACGGCACAGCCCGGTTCGGCCTTATGCAGACAATCACGAAACCGGCAGCTGAGGGCGAGGGTCTCAATCTCTGCTTCGAGGTCAGCAAAGGTCGCCGCCAATCCTGCCTGGGCATCCCAAAGACCCAACTCCCGCATGCCAGGGGTATCCAGCAATAGGGCACCAGAGGGCATTAGAATGAGCTCCCTGTGGGTCGTGGTATGCCGACCGCGGGCGTCAGAGTCGCGAATTTCCGCGGTCGCCATTTTTTCTTCGCCAGCCAAGGCATTGACGATCGTCGATTTTCCCGCGCCGGAACTCCCCAGGAGCACTGCCGTAAGGCCAGGGGCCAGGAGCCCCGCCAAGGCATCCATGCCAAGACCGGTCCTTGCAGAAATCACCATCACCTCAACACCACCCAGCGCCTGGGTGAGGTCTGACCTCGCCACCACAGCCTCGGCTGCCAGGTCCGCCTTGGTCAGAACCACAACGGGTCGCACACCGCTCTCCAGGGCCATGGCCAGATAGCGCTCAAGCCGACGCGGATTGAGATCCGCATTCAGAGACGACACCAAGAGCGCCAGGTCGACATTGGCGGCGACGGCCTGCACGGTCTGGGCTTGGCCCGCCGCGCGGCGGACGAAGAGGCTGGTCCGGGGTAGGACCGCTTGAATTGAAGCGCCTTCGCCGGGTCGCTGGGCGCAGGCCACCCAGTCCCCCGTCACAGGAAAATCCAAATCTCCGGCCTGATGGGCTAGCTTGCCAGCAAGACTGGCTGCCATCTCACCGTCTTCCGTCATAACTCGGGCATGGCTGCGCTGCTGGACGACGATCCTGCCAGGCAGGAGCCCCCGCTCGGCGAAGGGCGCAAAGGCTGCCCGACGCTCGGGGGTATAGCCATAGGACTCAAGGACAGAGGTCAACACATGGACTTTCCAGCACCTTCAAAGAGGTAGGGCCGTGGTAAACTTGATTTGCTCCATGGCGAAGGACGAACTGACATCGCCCAAGGGTGCCGTGGCGATCAGTCTCTTATAGAACCGGTCATAGGCGGCAATGTCTCGGACCACCACCTTGAGCAGATAGTCGGTCTCGCCACTCATCCGGTAGAACTCCACCACCTCGGGCAGGGCAGCGGCCCCTCGGGCAAACTGGGTGAGCCAGTCCTCGTCATGCCGGGCCGTCCTGACCGCCACAAACACCACGAGGCCCAGGTCCAGCTGGTCGCGATCCAGTAGGGCCACCCGCCGCTCAATGATCCCCTGGGCCTCTAAGCGCTTGACCCGCTTCCAGCAGGGGGTCTGGGACAGCCCGACCCGTTCGGCCAGGTCGCTAAGGGCCAGGGTCGCATCCACCTGGAGCTCCCGCAATATGCGGCGGTCAATTGAATCTAGAGTTTCCATTTTCTAAAATCCCGCCAGAAAAGAAATATATTCTACCATCTGCCCGAAATGGGTGAAAATCGATACGATAATTTCCGCGCCATGCGGGATCATGCACCTCATCAGTCCCGGAGGATGACATGGCACCGCACTTGGGCAGGCACCTGCAAGACGTCGGCGAAAGCTATGACGAACACTTCGTCCATGCGGGCCGGTATGGCCTGGTGCTGATCGGAGCCGGTATGGCCTGTCTGGTCCACGCCATACTACCCTTCCTGTTCGAAAAGACCGGCAGCGAGTGCGTCTCCCGGCTCTACGCCCACATGGCGGGGCGTGGCCGCATGACGACGGAAGAGTCCGCGCGGGCCTAGGCCCGGGGCTCGATCAGATCCCAGCGATTGCCGTAGAGGTCCTCAAAAACGGCAACAGTGCCATAGGCCTCCTGTCTGGGCGTTTCGATGAACCGGACCCCGGCCCGGGTCATGGCCTCGAAATCCCTTAGGAAGTCGTCAGTGTGCAGGAAGAGAAACACCCGCCCCCCTGTCTGGTTACCAATCCGACTGGCCTGTTGATCGCCATCTGCCCGGGCCAGGAGAAGACCAGATTCCCTCGCCCCCGGCGGCCGCACGACCACCCAGCGCTTGCCACCTCCAAGGTCAGTATCCTCCACCAACTGAAAGCCCAGCTTATGGACATAGAAGTCGATGGCAGGATCATAATCGGCGACCAACAGGGCTGTCAGGGCGATGTGGGTCATGCCAGCCAAACCAACGCCCCGCTAAATCTTTGAAATCATTGGAGCGGGCGATGGGATTCGAACCCACGACATTCAGCTTGGGAAGCTGACGCTCTACCCCTGAGCTACGCCCGCGCCCTGGGCCTGTGCGGCACCAGAGCTTGACCTATAGCGGGACTGGAGACCCCGGCCAAGGGGGTGCCGCAAGATGGTGGCTATTCCCAGGGGCGGAAGTGTTTCGACAGCTTAAGGCCCTGGCGCTGATAGTGGCTGCCGCCCTCACCATAGAGCCGCTCAGGGCGGCTGATCAGGGGTTCGTGGACCAGGCGGGCCACGGTCTGGCCGTCCTCCAACAGGAAGGGGGTTTCGTGGCTACGCACCTCCAGCACCCCCCGCGATCCGGCGGCGCCCGCTTCGGCTGTGCCAAAGCCCGGATCGAAAAAGCCGGCATAGTGCACCCGGAACTCACCCACCGACGGATCGATGGGGGTCATTTCGGCAGCTTCCATCACCGGGATCTCGATCGCCTCCTTCGAGGCCAGGATGTAGAATTCGCCCGGGTCCAGCAAAAGCTCGCCACGGACCGGATGTAGGGGCTCCCAGAAATCCCGGGGGTCATGGCCATCCACCCGGTCCATGTCGACCACGCCGGAATGGCGGCGGGCCCTAAAACCTGCCACCCCGTCGCTGAGGTCGACCCCGACACTGCGGGTGCCCAGGCGGGCGGGGGTGCCGCGCTTGAGGCGCAGCTGGTTCAGGCGGGTGCCAGTGCGCACCAGTATGGAAAAGGTCTGGGGTGCGATTTCAATATAGATCGGACCGTCATAGCCCGCTGCCACATCATCAAAGGCCGGTTGCCGGTCGCTGAGCAGGCGGACAAACACGTCCACCCGGCCCGTGGAGCTCTTGGGATTGGCCCGCGCAGAAATATCGGCCGGCAGGCTGAGCCGTTCCTGGAGCTCAGCAATATAGACGCAGCCCCGCTCGAGCACGGCGCCCTTGCTGAGGTCCAGCTCATGCATGGCCACATCGGCGATGCGGCTGGCCACGGTGCGACCCAGGCGCGGCAGGAAGGAGGCCCGCACCCGCCAGCAGCGCACACCCAGACGCAGGTCCAGACTGGCCGGCTGGACCTGATTGGCGTCGAAAGGGCTCTGCGAGGTGATAGCGCCATGGGCGATCAGCTCGTCAATGGACTGGCAGGGGAGAATCCCGGCGGCGGCAGTGTTTGTCATCGCCCCCTTAGTCGCCCCCCGGGGCGCACTTGGCAAGATCGCGCGCCTCTGAAGGTTAGGACAGAAAACCTGACTTGCCCTCCGCGCCCTTGACCGCGATCAGTGGGTCGGGTCAACAGCGAGACGAAACTAAGGAGTACCCCATGGCCGAGAACCCGCAGGATTGGGAACAGGAAACCAAGCTGGTGCGCGGTGGCCTCGCCCGCTCACCCTATGGCGAGATCTCCGAAGCCCTCTATCTCACCCAGAGCTTCGCCTATGACAGCGCCAGTGCTGCCGACCGCCGGTTCTCCGGCGAAGACGCGGGCTATATCTACCAACGGTTCGGAAACCCTACGACCCAGATGTTCGAGGACCGGCTGGCCCTGCTGGAGGGCGCGCAGCTTTGCCGCGCCACAGCCTCGGGCATGGCGGCGGTTCATGTGGCCCTTCAGGGTATGGTGCGGGCGGGTGACCATATTGTCGCTGGTCGCGCCTTGTTCGGCTCCTGCCGGTGGATCCTGTCGGAGTGGATGCCCCGGTTCGGGGTCGAGGTGACCTATGTGGACGCCACGGACCTGACCGCTTGGAAGAATGCCGTGCGGCCCAATACCAAGGCCTTCCTGGTGGAAAGCCCCGCCAATCCCCTGCTGGAAGTCACAGCCATCGGCGCTGTGGCAGATATCGCACACGCCGCCGGAGCCAAACTGGTGGTGGACAATGTGTTTGCCACGCCGATCTTCCAAAAGCCCCTGACCCTGGGTGCCGACATCGTCGTCTATTCCGCCACCAAGCATATTGACGGTCAGGGTCGGGTCCTGGGCGGGGCCATTCTGGGCAACGAGCCCCTGATGAGCGAGTCCTACAAGGACATACTGCGCCATACCGGCCCGGCCCTGTCGCCGTTCAATTCCTGGGTCCTGTTGAAGGGTCTCGAAACCCTGGAACTGCGGGTCACCCGCCAGGCTGAGAACGCCACAAAGGTCGCCAACGCCATAGGCGAGCACGCCAAGGTCAAGCGTGTCCTGTTCCCGGGCCGCCCCGATCACCCCCAAGCCGCCTTGATCGCCAACCAGATGACCGGCCCCGGGAACGTGGTCGCCTTTGATCTGGGGGACCGGGCCGCGGCATGGCGATTCCTGGACGCCCTGGCCATCGTGGACATTTCCAACAATCTTGGCGACGCCAAGTCTATGGCCACCCACCCCTGCACCACCACCCACAGGTCCATGCCCGAAGCCGAGCGCCTGGAAATCGGCCTGACCGAGGGCTGGGTGCGGATGAGCGTCGGCCTGGAAGGCGCTGGCGATCTGGTGCGCGACGTCAGCCGAGCCCTGGACGCGGCCTGATCGCCGCGCCCTAGGCCTTTTGCGCCTAGAAGATGCCGTAGCCGCCGTCGATCAGGAAGCTGTCGCCGGTGTGGAAGCTTGAGGCGTCGGAGGCCAGATAGACGGCCATACCCCCAAAGTCGGCGGGCTGACCCCAGCGGCGGACCGGCACGCGCTTGATGACATTGTCGTTGAACTTGTCGTTGCCCTGGGCCCCGGCGGTCATGTCGGTGGCGATCCAGCCCGGCAGTATGGCATTGGCGCGGACGCCGTAGCGGGCGTGCTCCACGGCAATGGCGCGGATCATCGAGATCACGGCACCCTTGGTGGCGGCGTAGGCCTCATTACGTGGCGCGCCGTCCAGGGCCGACAGGGATGAGATCACCACCAGGGAGCCTCCGGCCCGGTCACCTTCGCCGGCTCGGGCCACCATGTGCTTGCAGGCCTCGCGGAAGGTGAAGAAGACGCCGTCCAGATTGACCGACAGAACCCTGCGGTACTGCTCAGTCGAGAATTCGGAGAACGAGGGTGCGCCGCCGCCAATGCCGGCATTGGCGACAACCGTGTCGACCCGGCCCATCTTGTTGACGGCCTCGACCATGCCTGCGCGAACTGCCTCTTCATCGGCGACATTGATCACCTGGGTCAGGACTCGGACGCCGGTGGCCTTGAGTTTGTCTTCTGCGTCGGCGTTCTTGGCCGGATTGGATCCCCAGATCACCACATCGGCACCGGCCTGGGCCAGAGCTTCGGCCATACCAAACCCAATGCCGCCATTACCGCCGGTCACCAGGGCGACTTTTCCAGTCAGATCAAAAGGCTTGTAAGCCATGGTTGTTTCTCTCCCAATTTTGTCTCGTTGCAGCCGCAATGACGGTCATCACCTAGGGTCCGTCAAGGCCTGTTACTTCATGGTCGGAATGACGAAAGCCGAGTCCGCAACATCGCCATCTGGCCATCGGGCCGTGATCGTTTTGACCTTGGTATAGAACTTTACACCCTCCATGCCGTGCTGGTTGGTGTCGCCAAAGGCCGAGCGCTTCCACCCCCCGAAGGAGTGATAGGCCACCGGCACAGGGATCGGCACATTAATGCCAACCATGCCCACATTGACCCGCGCGGCGAATTCCCGGGCGATCTTGCCGCTGCGGGTAAAGATCGCAACGCCATTACCGTACTGGTGAGCCGATGGCAGGGCGAGCGCATCCTCAAAGGTCTCGGCCCGCACCATCTGCAAGACAGGCCCGAAGATTTCCTCCTGGTAGGTCTTCATGCCGGGCTTCACCTGATCAAACAGGCTAGGTCCGATAAAGAAGCCCTTCTCAAAGCCCTGCAGCTGGAAGCCGCGGCCATCCACCACAAGCTCCGCCCCCTCATCGACCCCCATCTGGATATAGTCAGAGATCTTTTGACGGTGGGCTGCGCTAACAACGGGACCGTATTGCGCGGCGGCATCATTGGAGAGGCCGACCTTGAGAGTCTCGATTTCGGCGACCAAGCGTTCGCGAAGGTCATTGGCCGTCCTAGCCCCCACGGGGACCACGACAGGCAGGGCCATACAGCGCTCACCGGCAGACCCGAAAGCCGCGCCGGACAGATCCTTGACCACCTGATCTAGGTCGGCGTCTGGCATGACAATGCCATGGTTCTTGGCACCGCCCATGGCCTGCACCCGCTTGCCGTTGGCCGTGCCCCTTGAATAGACGTAATGGGCAATGTCGGAGCTGCCGACAAAGCTGACCGCGGCAATGGCTGGATGGTCGAGAATGGCGTCGACGCTGACCTTGTCGCCATGCACGACATTCAGCACGCCCTTCACATCCTGCCCCACGGCGGCACCAGCCTCCATGAACAGCTCGGCCAGGCGCACAGGAACAGATGAGTCCTTCTCTGAAGGCTTGAGCACAAAGGTATTGCCCACCGCGATTGCAATACCGAACATCCACATGGGGATCATGGCGGGGAAGTTGAACGGCGTAATGCCTGCGGCGACGCCCAGGGGCTGGCGCATGGAATAGACGTCAATGCCGGGGCCGGCACCTTCGGTGTATTCACCCTTGAGAACATGGGGAATGCCGCAGGCAAATTCGATGACCTCTAGGCCTCGCTGAATGTCACCCTTGGAGTCGGCAATGACCTTGCCGTGCTCTGAGGACAGAAGCTCAGCCAAGGCCTGCATATTGGCTTCCACCAACCGTTTGAATTCAAACATCACCCTGGCGCGGCGCTGGGGATTGGTCGCTACCCAATTGGGCTGTGCTCGAAGGGCCGCCTGAACGGCCAGATCAACCTCTGCAGCCGATGCCAAAGCCACCTTGGCCTGGACCTCGCCCGTATTGGGGTTGAAAACGTCGCCGTATCGGCCTGAAGCACCTGCGAGGGAGGCACCGTCGATGAAATGAGTGATGTCGCGCATGCCAAATCTTCTACGGGCTGCAAACCGCCATGCCTAGACCTTCAAGCGCGGTGCAGGCATTCTCCGCCCCATGACGGTCGCCCAGACAACATCCTTGGCTGAGGCCACGGGCCTTGGGGCTCACATTGTCGACCGACTGATTGTCGAGCGAGCTCCCAAGCTTGCCAGCAGCGCCCTATGGCCTTTGGTGCGCCCGGTTCTCTATGGGGTTTTGGACTATCGCAAAGCGCGGGCCATGGCCGACACCATTGCGCCCCTGCCTGGCCGCGATGCTGTGGAGGCGGTATCGAACCTGCTGCAAATCAAACTCACCGTGCGGCGACCCGACCGGATACCTCGCACGGGCAGGGTGGTGGTCATTGCCAATCATCCCACCGGGATTGCGGACGGTGTGGCGGTCTATGACGCCCTAAAGGATTATCGACCCGACCTGTGCTTTTATGCAAATGCCGACGCCCATAGGGTCTGCCCTGGGTTGATCGACACGCTGATCCCAGTGGAATGGGTGGCCGAAAAACGGACCCGCGAGCGGACGCGGCTGACCCTGAATATGACACGGGACGCCATGGAGGCCGAGCGCCCCCTCGTGATCTTTCCGGCAGGCAAGCTGGCGCGGCAGGGGAAGGACGGGCGCTTGGCGGAATCGCCCTGGATGACAACGGCGGCGTCCTTGGCCCGCAAATATGAGGCGCCCATTCTGCCGCTGCATGTTCGGGGGCCATGGTCGACCCTCTTTCATTTCTTCCACCATTTTTCCGGCGAGCTGCGCGACATCACCCTGTTCCATGAGCTGCTGAACAAGCGTGGCGGCGTATTTTCCATCGACGTCGGCCCGGTGATCGATTGGCGCGAGCTTGATCCTGATCCCCTCCGTGCCACCGAGGCCCTGAAGTCCCATGTGGCTGTTGGGCTTGGCCAGGATCCGGATCAGACCTTTTCGTAATGCCGCCCCTTGATCTCTTCCTCGCCGATGACGCGGCAACCGTCGCCCTGGGCGAATCCTTGGCCAAAAAATTAAGGGTCGGCGACGCCCTTTGCCTCAACGGACCGCTCGGAGCTGGAAAATCCACCCTGGCCCGGGGACTGGTTCGGGCGCTAACGCGGCCAGATGAAGAGGTCCCCAGCCCGACCTTTACCCTGGTGCAAGCCTATGAGGGGCGAGATTTTCCGATCGCGCACTTTGATCTCTATCGCCTGACCGATCCCGATGAAGCCTATGAAATCGGGCTCGAAGACGCCCTGGAATTTGGGGCAGCGATTATCGAATGGCCTGAACGCCTTGAGGGTCGCCTTCCCCCCGACAGACTCGATATAGACTTATTTTTAGAGGGTGATGCGCGTCGGGCGCGATTAACCGCCCATGGTAGTTGGAAGGATCGCGAGCTTGGATCGTGAGGCGTTAAAGGTCGAGTTTCTGGACGCGAACGGGTTTGGTCAGGCGCGGCGGGAAGCCCTCAGCGGCGATGCCTCAACGCGACGCTATGAACGTCTGCACCTGGAAACCGGCACGCGCCTGATCTTCATGGATCAGCCGCCATCGACGGAGACCCTACCCTGCCCACCTGATGCCACGCCCCAAGAGCGGGAAGCCCTGGGGTATAACGCCATGGCCCGTTTGGCGGCGGGTCGGGTCGACGCCTTTGTCGCCGTGGCCAATTGGCTGAGGGGGCAAGGTCTTTCGGCACCCGAGGTCATGACCTTTGATGCGAGCTCTGGCCTGGCCGTGCTAGAAGATCTGGGTGATGATCTGTTTGCGACCATGATCGCCCGAGGTCAGGCAGAAACACCCCTCTATGAGTCCGCGATCAACGCCCTGGCGCGGATGCACGACGCCACAGCTCCACGCCTGCTGAAAGTTGATGATGGGATTGTCTGGCCGCTGTTGGACTATGACGACCTTGCCCTAAAGACGGCTGGCGATCTTCTGCCGGAGTGGCTGCCCAAGCTGCGGCCACAGATACGGATTGGGCTCGACGCCCAAGCGTCGTGGGAGGCGATTTGGAAGCCAATCCGGACCCGCGCGGCGGCCAGTGCCAGCGTCTTTTGTCACCGGGACTACCATGCTGAAAACCTGATCTGGCTGCCCGATCGCCGGGGTGCGGGGCGATCAGGTCTGATCGATTTCCAGGATGCAGTTCGTGCCCATCCGGCATGGGACATGTCCATGCTGCTGCACGACGCCCGCCGGGATATTTCGCCCGAGTTGGAGACCTGGGTGCTTGAGCGATATTGCCAGCTACGCCCTCTTGTGGACCGGGAGGCCTATTTCGCTGATTTCCGAGCCCTGGGCGCCCTCAATATCAGCCGTATCCTCGGGATCTTTGCCCGCCTGGTGACTCGGGACGGCAAGCCGCGCTACGCCCAGTTCATGCCAAGGCTTTGGGGCTATCTTGACCGATGCTTGGCCGACCCAGCCCTGAGCGAATTGAAGACCTGGTTCGACACCTATATCCCGCAAGACGCGCGCCAATGACGGTTATCAAGACGGCCATGGTGCTGGCGGCTGGCATTGGGTCGCGCATGCGCCCCTTGACCAATGACCGCCCTAAGGCCTTGGTTGAGGTGGGTGGCAAGGCCCTCATCGATCACGTTCTCGACCGCTTGGCCGCCGCAGGGGTGGAGACCGCCGTGGTCAATATCCACCATTTCGCAGACCAGATGACCGCTCATCTGGCCTATCGGAGCCATCCGAAGATCAAGATCGTCGACGAAAGCGCAGGCCTGCTGGACTCCGGTGGCGGGATCAAGAACGCCCTACCCCTGCTTGGGAAAGATCCCTTCTTCGTCGCCAATATCGATTCCCTCTGGATTGATGAGGGCGTCCCGCCTCTCGAAGTCATGAAGGCCGCCTGGGATCCGGAGGCCATGGACCTTCTGGTCCTTCTCGTGGAGAAGGGGCGTGGTATCGGGTTTGAAGGACCGCGGGGCTTCTTTCTAGATTCGCAAGGCCACATCACCCATTCCGCCGACGAAACCAACCCAGCCCCCTTCGCCAATGTGGGCGTTCAGATTATGAAGCCGGACACCCTGAAGGGCGCACCTGACGGTGCCTTTTCCATCCTTCCGGTCTGGTGGCGACTGCAGGATGAGGGCCGAATCTTCGGCGTCGCCATGGATGCCTTCTGGCTCCATGTTGGCGATCCCGTTGCCAAGGCCGCAGCGGAAGCCAAACTCGCGTGAGCGGTCCCTTCACCGGCTCAGGTTGGTATTCCATTCCCTCCCATCGCCCCTTTGTCTTGGATTTGGCGAAAGGGCTCTACGATCATTTAAGCCCCCTGGGCCCTGAAGCCCTATCCCAGGCCGTGGTCCTAACGCCGACCCGGCGGGGAGCTCGGGCCTTGGCAGATGCTTTTGTGGCGGTGGCCGGCGGACGCGCCATCCTCCCACCCCAAATCCGGCCCTTGGGGGACTTAGACGAAGGCGAAGCGCCCTTTGAGCCAGGCGATCTCGCCCTCGACCTGCCCGCATCCATCGGCGGCCTGCGGCGGCGATTTGAACTGGTGGGCTTGGTCAAGCGCCATGAGGCGGCCCTCGGACGCCAACTCGATGCGCCCACCGCCCTAGAGTTTGCAGATGCCCTGGGCAGCTTCCTCGATAGCCTTCAGATCGAAGAGGTCTCAGCGACCGCGGGCTTGGCCGAATTGGTGACCGCCGACATGGCCGAGCACTGGCGCATTTCCCGGGAGTTTCTGGAAATGGCCCTGGAGGCCTGGCCCAAGCGCCTGGCAGACTTGGGTCTGATGGACATTAGCGCGCGGCGCGTGGCCTTGCTTCACGCCCTGGCAGAAAAATGGGATCGCGACCCACCGGGGGGCGTGCTGGTGGCGGCAGGGTCGACCGGAACAGCCAAGGCCACAGCCGCCTTGCTCAGAGTCATAGCTCGGGCCCCGCAGGGTGCCGTGGTCCTGCCGGGCCTGGATCATGATCTGTCCGATAAGGCCTGGGACGGTATTGGCGAACAGCACCCCCAGGGCGCTATGAAGCGCTTACTCACCAACTCCGGCCTAAACCGAAAGGATGTGCTCAACTGGCATGCATCGTCGGCAGATTTCGGCCTGGGTCACTGGCGACGGCGGGTCATCAATGAGGCTCTGCGACCAGCCGAAGAGACCGCAGACTGGCTCTCGGCCATCAGAGATATTCGCGACCAAAAGGAAGCCAAGGGTATTGATCCCATTGCCAAGGGGCTGTCTGGCCTGTCCTTGATTTCCGCGCGGACTGAGGACGAAGCTGCCACTGTGGTGGCCCTTCTGCTGAGGGAGGCCCTAGAAACCCCAGGTCAGACCGCTGCCCTCGTGTCCTCAGACCAGGTCCTGGCCCGACGGGTCAGTGCCAAATTGGCCCGCTGGGGGGTTTCGGCAGACTCCTCAGCCGGATTGAGCCTGGCAGGCTGCCCCATTGGCGTGCTTGCCGATCTGGTGGTTCAGTCCCTGATCGATCCCTTAGACCCAGTGCGTCTGCTGGCCATTCTCAAGCATCCCCTGGTCCGCCTGGACCTGGAGACAAGCGCCTTAGGCGCAGCACGTGACGCCCTCGAACGCTATGGCCTCAGAGGCGCGCGGCCGGCCAGTTGGGACCTCCTCTCTGCCAAGCTATCGGCACAAATGCGTAAGGTGCACCAAGATCCCGCAGCCGCGATCGACCTGCTAGATCGCCTGCGCCTGGCCTTGCCGGTAGCCACCTTTGACGATCACACGGCCTCTGAACTGGCCCGCCTTGTGGCCATCACCTTGGAGACCCTAGCCCGCGACCTAGAGGGATCATCAGACCACCTTTGGGCGGGTCTTGGGGGAGAAGCCCTGTCTCGCCTCTTGGCGGGTCTGATCGAGGACTCCGACGCCCTGCCCATCGTTACAGCCCGCAGCTTTGTGGAATTGTTTCGCAAGCTGGTGGCTGGGGAAACCGTTCGCGCCGGCGGTGCCAGCCATCCGCGCCTGCGCATACTTGGTGCCATTGAAGCACGACTGGTGCGGGCAGACCGACTGATTGTGGCGGGCCTTGAAGAGGGTGTCTGGCCCCAAGGCGCCCCAGTGGACCCCTTCCTCTCCCGGCCCATGCGCAAGACGCTGGGCCTACCGCCACCGGAGCGGCGGATCGGCCTGGCCGCCCACGACTTCGCCCAGGCGGCCAGCGCCCCTGATGTGGTTCTCCTGCACACGGAACGCCGGGAGGGCGCACCCTCCATCAAGTCACGCTGGCTTTGGCGACTGGAGACCCTGGCCAGGGGGGCCGGCGTCGACATAGCTGGACGTCCCGACGTTCTAGCCTGGGCGCGGGCCTTGGATGCCCCAGGCGACTATAAGCCAGCCCCGCGGCCCGCCCCTGTTCCGCCGGTCAAGGACCGCCCTCGGCGCCTGGCGGTCACCCGGGTCGAAGCCCTGACAAGGGATCCCTATTCCGTCTGGGCCCGGGACATACTGCGGCTCTATCCTCTGGAACGTCCCGACGAGGCTGTAGACGTCCGCGCCCGGGGTACGGCCATCCACAAGGCCTTCGAAGATTTTGTGCG
>CALETE010000008.1 GCA_937920085.1 uncultured Alphaproteobacteria bacterium
CTTCGTCAAAGGCGGTGATCCCGCCATTGATGATGGTGGCCACGCAGACCTTGCCACCGGCCTCGACGGCCAGGCTGTCTAGCAACTGGAAGCCCTCCAGGTTCTTCACCACCCGGCCAGGGGCAAAGGCGGGGGCCGGGCCTAGAACGCCAGGGGACTCAATATCGAAGGCCCAAAGGCGACCCAACTGGGTGTCAGCGGCATAGACGGTCTTTTCGTCTGGCGAGAGGCCGACCCCATTGGGCGAGATAATGTGGTCGCGCTGGCGGCTGATATGGCTGCCGTCGATCTTGGCGTAGTAGAGCGCGCCGAACTTGCGGCCCTCTGGGGTGGAGCAGCCGTGATCGGTGAACCAGAACCCACCCTGCTTGTCGAACACAAGGTCATTGGGGCCGATCAGCCGCTTGCCGTCACATTCGGTATAAAGGGTGGTAAGCTTGCCGGTCTTCAGGTCATAGCGCTGGATCATGCCGCCCACATGGCTGGGTGGGGTGGGGCCAGGAATGGTCATGCCCTGATTGTCCAGCCACTCAAATGAGCCGCCGTTATTGGTGATGTAGATCGCACCGTCGGGGCCGATGGCCGCACCGTTCGGACCGCCGCCGGTCTCCACCAGGATTTCCTTTTTCCCGTCCGGAGTCACGCGCGTCAGGGTTTGACGCTTGATCTCAGTGAGGATCACTGAGCCGTCATTCATGGCGATGGGGCCTTCCGGGAACTGGAAGTCCTCGGCGATCAGTTGAATGTCCATATTATTCCTCCAGGCGGCCCGTCATTGCGGTTTTGTGCGGGGCACTATGGCCCGATCCCCCCGGGGGAAAACAAGGGCCTTTTCGTGCTGACCGGCGATTTTCGCTATTTCCGTTCAAGAACCCGCAGGGTGAAGGCAAAGTCGTCATCCTCGCCGGCGGGATAGTCCTGGGATCTGACCTCCCGCCACTGGCTTTCATCAAAGCCCTGGAGCCGGACATCGCCCTCCACGTCGGCATGGACTTCGGTAAGGTAGATGCGGCGGGCCTTGGGCAGGGCCAGCTCGAAGAGCGAGACCCCGCCGATTACGCAGACCTCGTCGCGACCATCATCCTCAGCTTGCTCCTTGGCGATGGATACCGCCTCACCGAAGGCTTCACAGACCACGCAATTGGGCGGCGCGAAGCTGCCGTCTCGAGACAGGACGATATTGGTCCGGCCCACCAGGGGGCGCTTGGGCAGGCTGTCCCAGGTCTTGCGGCCCATAATTACTGGCTTGCCCATGGTCACGGCGCGGAAGTTGGCCAGGTCGGTCTTCAGTTTCCAGGGCAGACCGCCATCCTTGCCAATCACCCCATTGCGGGCGCGGGCTATAGGGCCGGCGGTCAAGATGGGCTGGGGCATGGTCAGGGCCTTTAGGCTACAGATAATCCAATCCCAGACGGGATCGACTCAGACCGCAATCGGCGCAGCGATCTTTTCGTGAGCCTTGTAGCCCCGAAGCTTGAAGTCGTCATAGGTGAAGGCAAACAGATCGGCCTTGTCGGCGATTTCCAGGGTGGGGAAGGGATAGGGCTGCCGCTGCAGCTGTTCCCGCGCCTGATCCAGATGGTTTAGATAAAGGTGGGCGTCCCCCAGGGTGTGCACAAATTCCCCAGGCTCTAATCCCACCACCTTGGCCATCATCACCGTCAGCAAGGCATAGGAGGCGATGTTGAAGGGCACCCCCAGAAATACATCAGCCGATCTCTGATAGAGCTGGCAGGAGAGGCGACCCTGCGCCACATAAAACTGGAATAGGCAGTGACAGGGCGGCAGGGCCATATCGTCCACATCGGCGGGATTCCAGGCCGAAACAATATGCCGCCGACTGTCGGGATTGGTCTTTAGCGCGGTGATGACGTTGGCGATCTGATCAATCACCCGACCATCGGGCGCGGTCCAGGACCGCCATTGCTTGCCATAGACGGGACCCAGCTCGCCGTCCGGCGCGGCCCATTCATCCCAGATGCTGACACCCTGGTCCTGCAGCCACTTCACATTGGTATCGCCCCGCAGGAACCATAGCAGTTCCAGAATAATCGACTTGCGGTGCAACTTCTTGGTGGTCAGCAGGGGAAACCCCTTGCTGAGATCAAACCGCATCTGGTGCCCAAATACCCCCAGGGTGCCGGTCCCGGTGCGGTCGCCCCTCTGCACCCCATTGGCCAGAATATCGGCAAGCAGGTCCAGATAGGCCTGCTCCGGGTGGGCCTCGTCGGTCAGGGCGGCAATGGGGGCGGGGGCGTTCATCGTGTTCAGACTTAGGAATCAGTAGGAACGAGTGTGGCACACCTGCTGGGTTTCTAAACCCGTCGGCAATGGCGCATCCACAGGCAGGGCCCAATCATCCCCATGCTGAGTGGGTTTTGTGCGCCTATGGTGTTCAAGTCCGGTTCAGGTTGGCGGCGTCATATCTACAGGCGAGGGCAATTCAACCCGGCTAAGCCGCCGGACCAGAGGATCGAAGATGAGACCGCTTTATCGCACTGCCTTGGCCTTGGCCTTGCTGGCGTCCTCAGCAGGTGTCGCCTGTGCCCAGGACAATGGGGATCACGGCGACCGCGAAGGCCGCCGGGGCGAGGCGCGGGGCGAACCCCAGCCTGGTATCCGGGAAGACCGCTCCACGCCCCGCCAGGCGCCAGAGGCCCCGACCATGGGCGGCTGGCAAAGGGACGCCAATGGCAATACCTGGCGCGGGGTCCCCCAGGGCCGGGTCGAGGCCCCGCCTGCGCCGCCCAGCGCTCCAAGCCCGCCCCCCGCCATCGCCCCCCGCCAGGGCCGTGATGGCGACCGCGTGGAGGGCCGCGGTCGGCCCGATGGCTTTGATGACCATCGCGGCGGAGTTGTCAGAGATGAGTCCCGCCTCTGGTCAGGTCGAGATCGTGACCATGATCGTGATCGTGGCTGGCGCGGAGATGACGATCATCGCGACTGGCGGCGGGATGACCGCAATGTCCGCCGCGGCTGGGACTGGGATGATCGCCGCGACTGGAGCTGGCGTGACCGCGACCACGACGACTGGCGCTGGCGCAGCCAGAACCGCTATCGCGGCTGGAACTATCGGCCCCCTGTCGGCTATTATTCGCGTAGCTGGATCTTCGGCGATCTACTGCCCCGCGCCTGGTGGACGCCGGACTACCAAATCACTCAATGGTGGGCCTATGGCCTGCCTCGGCCGCCCTTGGGGTCTGCCTGGATTCGGGTCGGCGACGACGCCCTGCTCATTGATCGCTTCACTGGCCGGGTCTTCCGGGTTGTCTATGACGTCTTCTGGTAAGACCCCCTAAACCTCCGCCTGGGCCCCCGCCATGCACATTTGGCGGGGGCTTTGGCTTGACGAACGCGCAATTTTCCCCTCCATAGCGCGGCCTTTGCCGCCCTGGAATTGCTCAGGAGTGCGGCTCACCTTGTCTTCAGGAGAAGAAACATGCGCGTTTACTATGATCGCGACGCAGACCTCGGCCGCATCCTGGACAAGAAGATCGCCATCGTAGGCTATGGCAGCCAAGGTCGCGCCCATGCGCTGAACCTCACCGACTCCGGTGCCAAGAACGTCGTCGTCGCCCTGCGCCCCGGTTCAGCCACCGCCAAGAAGGTGGAAGCCGACGGCTTGAAGGTGATGAGCGTCGCCGAAGCCGCCAAGTGGGCCGACGCCATCATGGTTCTGGCCCCCGACGAACTTCAGCGCGGCATTTATAACGAAGAGATCGCCCCCAACATTCGCGACGGCGCAGCCTTGCTGTTCGCTCACGGCCTGAACGTTCACTTCAACCTGATCGAGCCCAAGTCGACCATCGACGTGCTGATGATCGCGCCTAAGGGCCCCGGTCACACGGTGCGCGGCGAATATCAAAAGGGTGGCGGCGTGCCCTGCCTGATCGCCATCCATCAGAACCCCACGGGCAATGCCCACGACCTGGGCCTGGCCTATGCTTCCGCCATCGGCGGCGGTCGCTCGGGCGTTATCGAAACCACCTTCCGCGAAGAGTGCGAAACCGACCTGTTCGGCGAACAGGCCGTTCTCTGTGGTGGTCTGGTCGAGCTGATCCGCGCCGGCTTCGAAACCCTGGTGGAAGCCGGCTATGCGCCGGAAATGGCCTATTTCGAGTGCCTGCACGAAGTGAAGCTGATCGTCGACCTGATCTATGAAGGCGGCATCGCCAACATGAACTACTCGATCTCCAACACCGCCGAGTACGGCGAATACGTCACCGGCCCGCGCATTGTGACCCCCGACACCAAGGCCGAAATGAAGCGCGTGCTGGAAGACATCCAGTCGGGGCGATTTGTCCGCGACTTCATGCAGGAAAACGCCGTCGGCGCCCCCAGCTTCAAGGCCACCCGCCGTCGCGGCTCCGAGCACCAGATCGAAGAAGTCGGTGCCCGCCTGCGCGCCCTCATGCCCTGGATCGCCAAGAACAAGCTGGTCGACACCGCCCGTAACTGACCGCGAGGTCACCCCGGCGAAGGCCGGGGTCCAGCTGAACGCTTAAAGGCTCGAACTTCGGTCCGGGCCTTTTTTGTTTACGTAGCCTTGCTGAGCAGGACTTCCTTCCCTCACCCGCCGATGACAGCTTTCTTCAGCACCGCATTCATCCGTGATTGCCATCCGGCCCCTTCGGCTCGAAAATGCTCAACAACATCCCGGTCAAGGCGCAAGGTCACTTGCTGCTTGGCGGCGTCACCCAATGATGGCCGCCCCCTGCGCGTGAGGGTGCCGGATGCAGGGCGAATGACCTTGCTGCCCTGGCGGATCTCAGCCCGCGCCGCGATCTCTGCGGTCAGCAGGGGCGCTTCATCAGGGTCAGTCCAATCCGACATGGTCAATCTCCCTCTGTCCAGCTCTACCCAATGTGGAGTTGATCTGCACCTAAAACCTCACCGCTCCCAAACCATCCCCGCCAGCCGCCCGTCGGCGGTGAACGTCTCTCGGCCAAAATCCATCACCGCCCTTGGGGCTTCGCAGAGGGCCTGGACCCCGGTGGCGCTGAGGCGCAGCCGCCATGTGCGGGTCGCCGTGGGTTTGGGTTTGGCGAAGGCGGCGGGGGTCAGCAAAGCCAGGTTGCAGCCGTGGCCGGGGTCTCTCACCGCAAGGTATCGCAGGGCCTGAACCTGCGCGGCCCTCGCCTGGTCGGCCAGGTCCTGGCAGGGGCCGTAGTCCGACAGGGCGGTCCAGAGGTCGGCGTCGGTCGAAAGCGTCGGGCGGGTCAGGTCCAGGTGTCGATCCGTGGCGATCTCCACCCGGAAGGCGGTAAACTCCGCCGGGTTGGCGGGCCAGGGGGTGCCGGGGGACTCCGCAAAGAACAGCAGACGATAGAAGGCCATTTCCGCGACCGCCGTCTGAGGGCGTTCGGCGGCGTAGAAGACGCCGGGGGTGCGGCCTGCGCGCCGAAAGCGGGAGCCGTGGGGATAGGCCGCGCCATAGCGGAAGGGGGTCTTCAGCAGGTAATGCAGGCCCTCGCAGCCTGCGGGATAGGGGGGCTTGTGATCCTCCAGAACCTCTTCCAGCAGGGCCTGTTCGGCGGCGGTATCTACCAGTTTCAGGGTGGAGATCTTGTGCTGTGCCTCTACCAGCCGCCAGGCCCCGCCCTGATAGGGGGCGAGCTCAGAGGCGAGCGCGGCGGGCGTCCAGGTAGGCGATGACATCGAACAGGCCTCGGATGGTGGGGATCAGGTCGACAGGCCGTGCGCCTAGGGTGATGTTGAGGTTGTGCATCCAGGCCGCTGCGGCCCGGTCGTCGCCGCCGACTATGGCGTCCAGGGCGCGGTAGAGCCGCACCAGATGGGCCGCCAGTTCATAGGCCTTGCTGCCCGGCACCAGGGTGAAGGCCCCTTGACGCAGGCGCGAAAACGACGCCTCGCTCAGCCCCAGGGCTGAAGCCGCCACGGCCCCGCTGAGGTTCAGGGTGTCCGCTGCCCGGACCATCGCCTTACCCAGAACCTGACCCCTTTGGTCTGGCGCATTTTCGAGAACTATTGTCATGCGGCTTCCATTTCTAAGGAAAGAAATAGTCCAAATTATTGCAATAGCAAGATGCGCCATGATTTTTGGGGAGTTGATTGCAAAGATCAGGCCTCTGAGACAGGCTGCTTCGAAATATCTGTGGCTGGAGCCCCCATGACCCACCCCCTCGACGCCGCCATCGCCTTGACGCCCCTCGGGGAGGGCCGGTTCGCAGGCACCACGACGCCGGACTACTGGAACATGGCCGGGCCCTTTGGCGGGGTGACGGCGGCGGTCATGTTGCGGGCTGTACTCGATCATCCGCGATGCCGGGGGCGGCCAGCGGCCCTGACCGTGAACTATTGCGGGGCGGTGGCGGAGGGCGGCTTTGAGATCGCGGTGCGCCTGGTCCGGGATGGCCGCTCCACCCAGCACTGGGTCGTGGAGCAGTCGCAGGGGGAGGGCGGGATCACCTCTACGGCCACGGTGGTGACCGGGGCGACCCGGGACACCTGGGCCCACGCCATGACCGTGCCGCCGCAGGTCGCCCCTTGGGATCAGACAGAGACCTCTGACAGCTTTGTGCCCGTGGCTTGGCGCAAGAATTACGAGATGCGGTTCCTGACCGGCGGGCCTCGCGCATTGGGGCCGGGCGGTGAGGTGATGTCTCCGGTCACCCAGATGTGGGTGCGCGATACGCCGTCTCGACCGCTGGACTATCCGGCCCTGGCCTCCATCAGCGACGCTTTCCTGCCGAGGATCTTTATGGTCAGGGGCGACTTCTCGCCTGTGGCCACGGCGACCTTGAGCACCTATTTCCTGGCCGATGAGGCGGCACTGGCGCGGCAGGGGGATCGACCCCTGCTGGCGCTCTGCGACGCGGCGGCCTTCAAGCACGGCTTTAACGACCAGTCGGCCCAACTGTGGTCTGACGACGGCGTGTTGCTGGCGGTGAGCCATCAGCTGGTCTGGTTTAAGGGGTAGGGGCTTTCCACCACCCCGGTCATACCGGCGAAGGCCGCACTTTGGGCGGTCGGTTATCTCACAACCCTAGGACCTGGACCCCGGCCTCCGCCGGGGTGACCGGTGGGGGGGGAATCTCGGCGCGCGACATCTAACCTCCGGTCATACCGGCGAAGGCCGGTATCCAGGTCGTAGGCACGACGTGTCCGGAATGGCCGCTCCTTGGGCGGTCGACGAATTCGGAGCCCTAGGACCTGGACCCCGGCCTCCGCCGGGGTGACCCTTGTCCTAGACCCACCCCAATTCTGCTTCCCCCCGCAGGAGGGCGTCGGCGTGGGGGGTGTGTTTGCCGCCGTCGCGGGCGTGCAGGATGACCGGCGGCAAGAGCTGCAATGGGGCCTTGCCGGTCTTTAGTGCGCGAACCAGGACCCGCTTGGCCGGGGCATCCGCAAAGGGGTGGATGGGGCGGATCTGGAAACTGCCGGCCTTGGGGCTGAGCAGGGCTAGGAGGTCGGCCAGCCGGTCAGCCCGGTGGATCAGGGTGATGCGCCCGCCCTCCCGCACCGACTTGAGCAGGAAGGTCGTCCAGGCCTCTAGCCCACCCTTGGCCATCCAGGCGGCGTGTTTCTCGGGCTTTGGCGCGCGCAGGGCACCGGGATCGTCAAAGAAGGGCGGATTGGCCAGGGCGGCGTCAAATGGGCTCAATGCAAGCCTGGCGAAGGGTTGGCTAATGTCGGCCTGTTGCACCTTTACCCGATCCCCAAGGTCATTGAGGGCGATGTTATCCTTGGCCAAGTCCAGGGCCGCAGGGTCCTGTTCCAGACCGGTGAAGGTGGCCAGGGGGTGCCGCAGGGCGGCGGACAACAGGACGGCACCGGGGCCACAGCCGGCCTCCACCACCCGATCGCCGGGCTTGGCGTCACAGGCCGCGGCAAGCAGGGCGGCGTCCATGCCGGCGCGATAGCCCTCAACCGATTGGCGAAGGCGCAGGCGTCCACCCAGGAAGCCGTCTGTTTCAGGAGGCGGATCGCCCATCGTAATGGTCTTTACCTCTACCTGACGTCGGTCTGACATTGTGCTTTGCTCTAGCCTGCCTTATCCCATGGCGATTGTCGCCCTCAAGCGGCGCGCATGCGACGCGCCGGTGAAATGACAGGAGTCCCCGTGGACGCAGACGGCGCAGCCCTCGCATCCAAGCCCGTATCCATCGATGGCCTGTTGGCTTTGGCCAAGGCTGACATGGCAGGCGTCGATGCCATAATCCGCGACCGGATGCAGAGCCCGGTCTCGGTGATTCCGGCCCTGGCCGAGCATTTGATCGGCGGATCGGCCAAACGCTTGCGCCCCCTGTTGACCATTGCGGCGGCGCGATTGTCAGGGGCGAGTGACAATGGCTGCCTGAACCTCGCGGCGTCCGTCGAGTTTATCCACACGGCCACCCTGCTCCATGACGACGTCGTCGACTCGTCGGAGCTGCGGCGGGGCAAGGTGGCTGCCCACTTGATCTGGGGTGCCCCCGCCAGCGTCCTGGTCGGCGATTTCCTGTTCGCCCGGTCCTTTGAACTGATGGTCGAGGCCGGCAGTATGCAGGCCCTGGAAATCCTAGCGCGTGCCAGCCGGGTTATTGCCGAGGGCGAGGTCCTGCAACTGACCCGCGCCCACGACTTGAACCTGCCCACAGACACCTATCTGGACATCATCAAGGCCAAGACCGCCGAGTTGTTCGCCGCTGCTGCTGAAGCCGGCGCGGTATCGGGCGGGGCCACGCCAGACCAATGCCGGGGTCTGCGTCGCTATGGTTTGAATCTGGGACTTGCCTTCCAGCTGGTGGACGACGCCCTGGACTATTCCGGTGAGAGCGACGTTCTGGGCAAGAACCCTGGCGACGATTTCCGGGAAGGTAAGGCAACCCTGCCCCTGCTGATGACCATCGCCAAGACAGCGACCTCTGAGAAGGCGTTCTGGGACCGCACGGTGGGACGTCGCGAACAGACCGACGAAGACTTCCAAAAGGCCCGGGCCCTGATTGTTGAGACGGGTTCTGATGCCGCGACCCTCCAACTGGCCGCCGAATATGCGGCAGCCGCCAAGGCGGCCCTGGCGGACTTCCCGGCGACGAATGCCTGGCGCTTGTCTCTAGAAGACTTGGCCAACTTCGCCGTCGCCAGGAAGATGTAGGGCGGGCCTAGAAGCCTGTAAAAATCCGTTCAAGGGCGCGACGGATAGAGTCTTCTTGGTCCGAAGCGTTTGATATGAGCTGTTTGAGCTGTTGGCGTTCGATGCTGGCCAATTCCGTCATTGCCACTGTCAGGGCTTCACCGGAAATTTCGATCGGTAGATCAAGCTCTGCTAATCGCTGGTCAGCGTCCCGGACAATTGGCGCGACAACGACAGTCTGAAGCGGGTCCAAGTAATGTGACTGAAGGATGACTAGATAGGGCGCATAGGGGCGACTGCGCGGTGACGGATTTTCGTAGATGTCAAACTGGCGCAATCACCAGGTCCGGAATTCATCAGAGATGAGACCGCGTTTAGCGACCCGCTGATTATAAACTTTAATGGCATCAGCATTTTGAGCAGCCCATTCAGCTCCTCGCGCCTGGGCCGATTGGGCAGAGGCAAGCGCTGTTCGAAGGCCAGCTTCCACCAGCGCTTCAAGGGACTCAGAGCTTTCCTTAGCGCGAGCGAGCAGGTCCGCGTCGATCTCAATACTGAGTTCAGCTTTACCCATGACCAAAGACTAATCCAAACTCGTTGGTCCAGCCTAGTAGTTTGTCAGCCCGACCGCCGCGTTTGGTGGGTCCAAGGCGCATCATCGACTGTGGAAAAGCCCTGGGCCTCCCAAAACCGCCCAGCTTCCGCCGATCCGGCATGCACCGTCACCAGATCAACCTGGTCCCAGGCTTCATGCAGCAGTGCGGAAACAAGGCTTTGGGCGACCCCGGTCCTTCGGACGGACGGGGCCACGTAGAGCCGGCGCAGTCGGACGGCAGTTTCGTGGGCGGATTCTGGCTCAAGGGTCATTCCACCGATCCCGATCACGGTCCCTTCGCTCATCGCTGCCAGCAGGGCGATGAACGCCGTCGACCCGGTCGCAAGCTCATTGGCCAGTCGCGCCATATTCCTGTGACCCTCGGCGGTGGCGAGGGTCATCAGGGTATCGAAGCCTTGCGGTAGGCCGTCGGACAGCCGAACAAGCTGGACCATCACCCCGGCGAGATCATCTTTTCTGGGCGGACCACTTCGTCGAATTCTGCGTCGGTGACATAGCCGCCCCCGACCGCTTCTTCCCGTAGGGTTGTGCCATTCTTGTGAGCAGTCTTGGCGATCTTGGCGGCGGCGTCATAGCCGATCTTGGGCGCCAGGGCGGTGACCAGCATCAGGGAGCGGTCGAGGGCGGCCTTGATATTGTCTTCCCGGGCTTCAATGCCGACCACGCAGTTGTCGGTGAAGGAGATGGCCGAGTCCGACACCAGCCGGCAGGATTGCAGGAAGTTGTAGGCCATGACCGGGTTGAAAACGTTCAGCTCAAAATGCCCCGAGGCACCGGCAAAGGTCATGGTGGCATTATTTCCGAACACCTGGGTGCAGACCATGGTCAGGGCCTCGCACTGGGTAGGGTTGACCTTGCCCGGCATGATGGAGGAACCCGGCTCGTTTTCCGGCAGGGACAACTCGCCAAGGCCTGACCGGGGGCCAGAGCCGAGGAAGCGGATGTCATTGGCGATCTTGAACAGGCCTGCGGCCATGGAATTGATCGCCCCGTGGCTGAAGACCATGGCGTCATGGGCGGCCAGGGCTTCGAACTTATTGGGGGCCGAGACGAAGGGCAGGCCGGTGATGGCAGCAATCTTGGCGGCCACCAGTTCGGCGAAGCCAATCGGCGCATTGAGGCCGGTGCCGACGGCGGTACCGCCCTGGGCCAGCTCATAAAGGCCCCCCAGGGTTTCCTGTATGCGGCGGCGGCCATTTTCGACCTGCTGGCGATAGCCCGAGAATTCCTGGCCTAGGGTCAGGGGGGTGGCGTCCTGGGTGTGGGTCCGGCCGATCTTGATGATATGGGCGAAGGCCGCTTCCTTGACCTTCAGCGCAGCATGCAGGTGATCGAGGGCGGGCAGGAGATTATTTGCCACCTGCTCGGCGCAGGCAATGTGCATGGCCGTCGGATAGGTGTCGTTGGACGACTGGCTCATATTGACGTGGTCATTGGGGTGGACTGGCTTTTTCGAGCCCATCTCGCCGCCCAGCATTTCAATGGCACGGTTCGAGATCACCTCATTGGCGTTCATATTCGACTGAGTGCCCGATCCCGTCTGCCAGACCGACAGGGGGAAGTGGGCGTCCAGCTTGCCGTCGATGACCTCTTGAGCCGCAGCGATGATGGCGGCGGCGACCTTGGGGTCCAGCCGGCCCAACTCCATATTGGCTTCAGCGGCAGCGCGTTTGACGATGCCCAAGGCGCGGATCACTGGTTGAGGCTGCTTTTCCCAGCCGATCTTGAAATTGCCGAGGCTGCGCTCGGCCTGGGCACCCCAATAGGCGTCGCTGGCGACCTCGATCGGGCCAAAGGTGTCGGATTCGGTACGCGTGGCGGTCATGGTCGGGGCTCCGATGATTTTCGCGCTTGGTTTAGCCAAGCCGGGGGAGACTGCAAGGCCTGGTCAATCTAGGAAGGGGTATGAGCGAGAATTGGACTCAGCAAGGTAAGGTGCGCGCCCGGGAAGGCGACGGGGTATTTGAACTCGTCATTGACGGTCTGACCACCCAAAGCCGCTATTATAAGCCCCTGATTTATGAGTTTTTCCGCAAATCCTGGCGGGGCGGGCGACCGGCCTGGGGCGAATTTTCCGTCGAAATCATGATGGATTATGTGGGCGATCCGCCCTGGATGGATCTCGACAATCTGGCCAAGGCCCTGTTGGACGCCATTAAGGGCTATGTTTTTCACGACGACGCCCAGGTCTCGCGCCTGCTGGTCGAGCGACGGGCGGGCGAGCGGGAGCAAGTGGCCATCACCGTGCGCAAGTTGCGAGATCTTAGTGGCTGGGTTCCACCCAAGCCCTGAGACCTTATCCGAAAATAAGAACAGCCGCCCCCGGGGCAAGGGGCGGCTGCACTCAAAGCACGCGTCTGGGCGACGCGCCCTTTATCGGTATTGTTGGAGCCGGGTGGTCCGCAGGCCTGCGAGGCCGTGCCGGTCAATCGACTTCTGCCAAGCGAGGAATTCCTCGTTGGTCAGGGTATAACGTTCACAGGCCTCATCCAGGGAGAGAAGGCCACCGCGCACGGCAGCCACCACTTCCGCCTTGCGGCGAATAACCCAACGCCCGGTATTGGGCGGGGGGAGGTCCGAAATGGTCAACGGCACGCCCGTTGGACCGATTACATAAGCTTCGCCGCGGCTGTTGGTCCGGGTCTGCTGTTGTTGTTGCAACATGGCTTTGCGCCTTTCACACCATCACTGATCAGATGGAACGTAAGGGACAGGCCATAACGCCCGGTGAATCTTGATAGTAAAAAAACTAATAATCATCCATGCCCCGTGTATTAATATGGTACAGTTAAGACGTTAGGAAATATTAAAACGCATTAATCTCTGAATTTAGCGCTTAATATTGATGAGTTCTTCAAGCATCTGATCGGCAGTTGTTATGATTTTTGAAGATGCGGAATAAGCTTTCTGCGTCGTGATCAGGCCGGTAAACTCAGCAGATAGATCGACTGTTGATGCTTCTAGTGATGAAGACGCGATCTGACCGGCTCCGCCGATCCCGGCCTGCTTGATGGTGTAGTCGCCAGAGACCAGGGTGGATTTGTAAGAGTTTCCGCTCTGCGCGGCCAAGCCGTCGGCGTTCTGGAACGTCGCAATGCCGATCTGCGCGATTTTCCGGACCTGGGAATTGTCGAAAATCGCCGAGACAATGCCTTTTTCGTCCACCTGGACCCCAACGATATTGCCAACCGTCGCGCCATTGCCGCTGACCGCACTCACGGCAGAGGTTGCGGCCACCTGGGTCAAGGAGTCCAAATTCAGACTGACGGTCGAGGCTTGCACACCCTGCCCCGTAGCCCAGGCTGGCGCTGCGCCGCCGGATGCGGCCAGAGCAAGTTGGGGTGTGGCATTAAGGGCACCAAACAGTGTGGTCGTCGCCTGATTGAAGCTGCCGTCGGTATTGAAGCCCACGAGGCCCTTAGCCAACTGTCCCGGACGTCCAATGCCTGTAACGTCAGAATCTGGGACCGAATAGATTTCCGCATGCCATTGGTTGGGCGTCGTCGTGTCTTTCAGAAAGGCCATTTGCAGCTTGTGGGTGGCACCTTCGGAATCGACGATCGGCATGTCCAGGGTAAAGTCTGGCTTGGTGCCCGTGGTCGGGTCCTTCGCATAGTCGGACATGGAAAATGCGGTCGTAGGGACGTAGGTCAGATCGCCCACCGATCCCGTCACCCCACGCTTGTCGAGGTTGGCGTTGACGGTCACTTGCGTGGTCTGGCTTATGACCCCGCTGATGTTCTTCACATTGATGGAGTCCATCATCGTCAAATCGGACGCGCTTGGGATAAAGGTGCCATCGGATTGAACCGGCCAGCCCTGAAGATAGAGCTTGGCGTCATTCACCAGGTAACCAGATGCATCCATGCTGAAGTTACCGGCCCGGGTGAAGCTGCGGGGATCGGTGGAGGTAAGGCCCGTGCTCTTGCCGGCGACCACGAAGAAGCCATCGCCAGAGATCGCCAAGTCTGTGGGAGAATTCGCCGCCTGCACCATGCCCTGCTGGGTGACATATTGCCGAACCGTGCCCTGCACGCCCCCCGCCGCATAGCGGTTCTTCAAGCCTTGGGCGGTGACAACTTCCGAAAAATTCACCTGAGACCGCTTGTAGGCGGTGGTGTTGATATTGGCGATATTGTCCGAGATCGCCGCCAGGGCCGAAGAGTTCGTAAGGAGGCCGGAAACTCCAGCCTGCATGGCGCTGCTAATGCTCATGGATTCTATATCCTTATTTTTTCAAAGCGAATTGAAGATTTGGACAGGGGTTAGGCCCCCGCCGGTGTGGTTGCGGCTTCGGTCACCGTGGTCACCGAACTGAAGGGAATTTTGGCGCCGCCGACACTGAGCAGGATGGCACCATTGGATTGTTCCACGGCCGTCACGCGGCCCTTGATGGAAACGCTTGAGGTGACCGGCGCATGGGAGCTGTCGGCCGCGGTGACCCGTAGGGTGTAAGCACCACCATCCGGCAATTGGCTGCCAGAGAGATCCTTGCCATTCCAGGTGAGCGTATGATCCCCAGCCGCATTGTCGGTCGCCGCTTCGGCGTGAACAATCTTGCCGTTAGAATCCAGCACCTCGAGTTTCACGTCGGTGGCAGCGCGATCGAGCTTGTAATTCCAGTTGGCCTTGCCGCCGGAAAGGCCAGAGGTAGGGACCGAAGCCTGGATATCCTTGCCGATGACTGAAACAGCCTGAGAGACGGTGGAGCCTGAGTTCGAAACCAGTTGCTTGAGCAGGTCATTGGAGAAAATCTGCTGCTCCACCCCGGTCATCTGGACCAATTGCTGGGTGAACTGGTTGGAATCCAGAGGCGAAAGCGGATCCTGATTTTTCAATTGCGAGGTCAGCAATTTCAGGAAGGTGTCGAAGCTGGATGCCAGCCGGGTCTTGCCCAGGGCTCCGGTGTCTTGAGCTGTCGACGCTGCAGAGGCTGTAGCTGTGGTGGTGGTCATGGCTAGATCCTGATGTCCACGCTGCGAGAGGGTCTTGCGCCATAAGCGCTCATGAGGTTCGTCATGGCCGTGTCAGCCGCTTCAGCCGCGGCACTGGTCGCTGTCTCGAGGGCGCGAATGCGCTGGGCAGGCCCAGGCTCTGCACCGGAGTTGCGCCCGCTACCCTGACCGCGGTCGCCCGCCACGTCGAAGGACAGTCCACCGCTAAGATTGAAGCCGGCATTTTCCAGCGCCTTCTGAAGGTCTGCTGACCGGGCGCGCATGTCTGAAGCGGCCTGAGGGTTGTCAAACGACATGGCCGCGCTGATCTGGCCCCCTGCGCCGACCTCAAGTCGGACATCCACACGGCCAAGGTCGAGGGGATGAAGTTCGACGTCGAAGCGGGTGGTCTTGCCGTCGAACTTGCTGACAATCTGCGCGGCCAAGCTCGCTACGGTCTGCGGACCCGATTTCACGAGCAATGCTGCCGTTTGCAGGGTTTGCGGCGCGAAATGCACCGGAGCCTGGAGGAGTGGCTGGGGGACATCTGACGAGGCAGCCAGAGCCGAAGACCCATCTGTGGCTTGCGTTGGGGCGGCAGTCCGCTCGAACTCATGTCCCGGTAGGTCGCTACCGGCCCCACTGCCGCCAGATTTCGGACTCGAGGCTAGGATCATCCCCGACGGTGGGGTGGGCATGTCCGACGCCGTCGCGATTTCAGACTTACTTGTCCGAGGATCGCTGGCGAGGTCCGCCGACTTGCCTTTGCCGACGCTGGCGGGAGCTGACTTAGCAGCCACAGTAGGGGTGGCGTCAACCGCCTCTGGGGAGGCACCTTGCTGTGCGACCACCTGGGAGAGGTTTGCCTGTTCCTGCCCTGGTAAGGGGATCGCCGACTGAGCTACCGGAGCTTGGGGCGATGACGGCTGTGCGACTTCCTGGGCAAGGTTTACCTGTTCCTGCCCTGGTAATGGGATCGCCGACTGAGCTACCGGAGCTTGGGGTGATGAAGGCTGTGCGACTACCTGGGCAAGGTTGGCTTGGGCCTGCTCTGGTAATGGGATCGCCGACTGCGCAACCGGAGCTTTGGGCGATGACGGCTGTGCGATCACCTGGGAGAGGCTTGCCTGTTCCTGCACTGGTAGCGGGATAGCCGACTGAGCCAACGGAGCTTGGGGCGATGAAGGCTGTTCGGTTTTTGTCGCTGGCGCGGCAACAGGTGCGATCGAGGCTTGTGTAAGGCTCTGCTGTGCTGGGTTCGGACCTGCTGTCACCAACTCGCCCACGGGGCCCGCCTCAGGCGTCGCTGGTTCCGAAGGGCGAAGTGCCACATCGGCCAAAGCCTTGCGGCTCGTAAAGGTGTCAGGCCGAGGCTCAACCGTGGTGGCCTGAAGCTGTGCTTCGACCTGCGTGGCTGTGGTGCTTTCAGGGTCTGCTGACTGGGCGTCGAGGGCTTGTGGTTGGTTCGTATTTGGAGCGGCTGATAGGTCTTGCACGATGGCCTGTTGCGCCTGGTGCAGCTCTACGGATTTCGGGTCCAGTGCGAGGCCAGCTTTTGGCGATGCTGTAGGTGCCGGATTGAAGGTGGCCTCGGGCAGAGGATCGGCGGCCTTTGCGGCTTCAGTCTGGGGTGCGGCTTCAGTCTGGGGTACTGCCGAGGTCACTTGCAGATTGGCTTGGACATCCGCACCTACGGGCGAGGCCTCTGCTTGGACCGCGACTGGCATGGCAAGAAGGACCAGGGCGACTGGGTCTGAGCCGTTGAGGCTTGCCACTTGCCCCAGGGCCTCGTCCGGCTTTGACGCGGCATCCTTGGGCTCCGTCTTTGCGGAGAAATTATCTGCCTTGGGGAGCATGGCCGGCTGATCAGCTGTTGGCTCCGCAACCTGGTCTGCAGACTGTTGCGCCGGGACAGACTTTACAGGGGCCTTGGCGGCAATGGCCTTTGCCAAATGAAGGCTGAAGGCTTCCCCCGCAGATTTCGTCACTGCCGTCGAGGCCCCAGGCGCGACGGACGGCTGAGGTCCGGTCGGCAGCGGCTGCGGTGCGGCGGTGGCAAGACCGGCGTTCATTCAATTCCTGTCCTTGCGGCCAGGCCCTGTTTTGACGGGAGCGGATTGCACCCGAACTTCAATCCCCCCTCGCAACCTCCGCGCCAACTTGTAGAAATGCGGTCAAACGACTGAAAAAATGAAGAAAAGTGATCTTTCAGCGATGTTCTCTGAGCCGTATGAGCTATGGCGAAATTTGCCGGGGGGCAGAGCAGATAGGTCGGTCCTGCCGCCCTGAGGCGCTTTTCTGCATCCCGAGGACTCTTTTCGAAGATACAAATTCGCCGATCTCGTCAGGCTCCCAGCAGCACATAACCCTGAGGCAAAACAGCCCTCCGTTGATGGCCGCGCGACTGGCACCCGTCTTGCGACATAGGGATTGAAGCCTTCACCGCATTTTTGGTTCAGGCTTTGAATTCTTTGGGAATATTCCGGTCCCTCGCGCGGGTGTTCTTCAAAACACCCCGGCAGAAATCGCCGCTACTGCGCAAGGCTTGCCGGTTGGAGGTCTGAAACGTGTCGCTAAGTGCCACATTGAAAAGCGCCGCCTCTGGAATGATGGCCGCGCAAATCGGATTGCGGACGACTTCGGACAATGTCTCCAACGTCAACACGCCGGGCTATGTTCGCAAGGTCGTCGATCAACAGCAAAGAGTCGGCGCTGGTACCGGAACTGGGGTCAATGTTTCCGGCATTCGCAGGATCACAGACAGCTATCTCGAAACCGCAGCTTCAACGGCTACCTCTGAGAGTTCCCGCTGGGGGGTTGTCTCTAGCTATATGGATACCGCCCAGTCCCTGTTTGGCGACCCCTCCAGCACCAGCGGATATTTCTCACAGCTTGATAAGGTCTGGTCGGCGTTTTCAGCCGCCGCCAATGACCCAACTTCGACGGTTTTGCGATCGCAAAGCATTGCGGGCGTTCAGGACTTCCTGAGCGAGACGACGCGCATCAATAATCAGGTCGCAGAGATCGGAAAGACCGTCGCCTCGCAGACCTCTGCCGATGTGGCCAAGGTCAACGATCTGCTCACCCAGATCGATCGCATGAACGCAGACATCAGCCGGGCAAAGGTGAGTTTGGGTGACCCTTCAGGGTCTGAAAACTTGCAAAAGGGGCTGATCGATCAGCTCTCGGCCTTGATGAATATTCAGGTACAGCCCCTGACCACAGGCGGAGTCATTGTGCGCAGTGGCGAAGGTTATGCCCTGACCGGCACTCAGACTGGGGCGGCGCAACTGACTTTCAATCAAACAGCGGGCGCGCCGGGCTATATCACGGCTATGTCGGGGGATGGCCTTGGCAACCCTCAGGCCATCTCGATCACTGGCGGCGAAATTCGTGGGCTTCTTGATCTTCACGACGATGTTCTGCCGGGAATCACCGACCAATTGGGTGAGTTTTCCAACCAGGTCGCAGCCCAATTAAACGCAGCACACAATAGTGCCTCCCGAGTCCCGCCGCCTGCGACCATGACGGGGCGAGATACGGGTCTAGATCTTCCGACCGCTGTCTCGAACTTCACAGGCACCACGACGCTTGCTGTTACCAATGCTGCGGGCGTCGTTCAAAAGACCATCGCGATCGACTTCAGCGGCGGCACTATCAGCGTCAATGGTGCTGCGGGCACGGCCTTCACACCTGCAAACTTTCTGGCCAGCCTCAACACCGCGCTTGGCGCGTCGGGGTCGGCCACCTTCACCAATCGTGCCCTGACCTTGAATGCCGTGGGCGGCAATGGCCTGGCCTTCGACACAGGCACGGCGACGAAGGCCGGGCAGGGGTTTTCGCAGTTTTTCGGCCTGAACGATCTCGTGACGTCCTCTGGCATCACCAATTTCGATACGGGCATGACCACGGCGGACTCCCATGGGTTCACAGCGGGTCAGACCCTGAGCCTTAGGATCGCGATGACCGATGGCAGGCCGATCAAGGACGTGACTGTTACTGTTCCGGCAGCAACAACCATGCAGGATTTGCTGAACTCGCTGAACGCCAGCGCAACGGGGGTTGGGCTTTTTGGCAGCTTTGCCCTCGATGCTAACGGTAAGATGGGTTTCACCGGGAATAACAGCCTACCGGTCAGTGTCTCTGTCATTGCCGATCAGACGGCCCGTGGCGCGGGCGGTCCCTCAGTAAGTGAACTCTTTGGTCTTGGGACCAATGAGCGGGCCTCGCGCGCGTCGAGTCTCACGGTCAATTCGACCATCGCCGCAGACTCGACCAAATTGTCATTGAACAAGCTCGACTTGACCGTTGCGGCGACACAGCCTGCCATACGTCCTGGGGACGGTCGCGGGGCGCAGGCCTTGGCCACAGCGGGTGCCGCCTCGACCCACTTTGCAGCCGCTGGAACCCTCGGGGCCCTGGCAACCACGGTCAACAACTATGCATCACAGTTTGGCGGCGGGATTGGGCGGTTGGCGCAAAGCGCTGACTCTCAAAAGCAGGCCTCGAGCGCTGTGGTTGCGGAGGCGACCTCGCGAATGCAGTCGGCAGAGAGCGTCAATCTTGACGAAGAACTCATCCGCCTCACGACCTACCAACAGGCGTTTAACGCTTCGGCGCGTATGATCCAGGCGACCAAAGACCTGTTCGACGTCTTGATCAACATCATCTGAGGAGGGCCGCCATGAACCGTATTTCATCTGCGAGCAGCTACAGTGCCATTCTCGCGAATATCCAAAGTGCGCAGCAGCGTCAGGTCGAGGCCGGCAATCAGGTCTCGTCTGGAAAAATTGGCACCAATCTAAAGGACTATGCCAGCAAGGCCGAAGTTCTCACGGCCATGCAGACGGTGGACGCAAGGCTAACCACGTACACCGATCAAAATAAGGTCATTGCCAGCAAGCTGCAGATCCAGGACCTGTCCCTGAATAAGGTTGCGGATGCAGCAGATGCAACGCGCCAAGCCATCGCCAATGCCCTGGCCAATGATAACGCCACGACCCTGATGCAGGATCTGCAAGCCCAATTTAGCAATGCGGTCGGGGGGCTCAACGCAGAGTACGATGGCAAATATCTATTCGCGGGGGGGCAGGTGTCGACCCCGCCTGTGTCAGCGACGCAACTCAGCGACCTGACCTTGGCCCCAGGCATCATCGCCAACCAGTTTCACAATGACACCTATGTCGCCCAGGCCAAGCTGGACGACTCGACCACCGTCAGTACCGGTATGCTGGCCGACCAGCTGGGTACGAACATGCTGACTGCCTTTCAGTCGCTGGAGGCCTTCCATCAAGGTGCCAACGGTCCCTTTAGCGGGCAGTTGACCTCTGCTCAGCGTACCTTTCTTGAAGGCCAGTTGGCCACTTGGACGACCGTCCACACGGACCTGACCACGGCGACCGCCCTGAACGGCAATAATCAGGCCCGCGTGGACTCGGTTCAGAAGAATATCGACTCTCAGCAGCTCAACATTAAAACCATTCTCAGCGACAACACCGATGTGAACCTTGCCGAGGCTTCTACACGGCTAAATCTCGCACAGCAGTCTCTTCAGGCGTCAGCCCAGGCCTTCCGGACCCTGCAAGATGCGTCCCTGCTGAACTATCTGAAATAGCCTCGCCCTCGCAAAATTACCGGTTAGACGCTACATAGCGACGATGAACGCCGCCTTTACTGATATTGCCGTGGAGGCTGCCCGCCGGGCGGTCGGCTTGCCCCTAGGCTCACGGGTGGTCGCGGCCATGTCCGGCGGTGTGGACTCTACCGTTGCCGCGGCCTTGCTGGCCCGCGCAGGCTATGATGTCGTCGGCGTCACCCTGCAACTCTATGACCACGGGGCGGCGATCCAGAAAAAGGGGGCCTGCTGTGCGGGGCAGGACATTCACGACGCTCGCAATGCTGCCGATGCCATCGGCATTCCCCACTATGTTCTGGACTATGAAAGCCGGTTCCGTGACCAGGTCATCGAAGACTTCGCCGATGCCTATTTGCGCGGTGAGACCCCGGTACCCTGCATTCGCTGCAACCAGACCGTAAAGTTCCGCGATCTATTGGACGTCGCCAAGGACTTGGACGCCGCGGCCATGGCGACGGGTCACTATGTCCGGCGCGAGATGGGCGCCGCCGGGCCACAACTGCACCGGGCCGCTGATCCTGCCCGTGATCAAAGCTATTTCCTATTCGCTACGACGGCCGACCAACTGGCCTATCTGCGCTTCCCCCTGGGCGGTATGCCCAAGCCAGAAGTGCGGCGAGCCGCTGCGGAATTGGGCTTGGCCATCGCCGAAAAGCCCGACAGCCAGGACATCTGTTTCGTGCCAGAGGGCCGATACACAACGGTGATTGATCGCATCCGCCCCCAAGGCGCGGTTCCTGGAGAGATTGTCCACTTGGATGGCCGTGTCCTGGGGCGTCATGAGGGTGTGACCCGCTATACCATCGGGCAAAGGCGGGGACTAAACGTCGCTGTCGGAGACCCACTCTATGTGGTGAAAATCGATGCTGAGGCGAAGCAGGTTATTGTTGGGCCCAGAGAAGCCTTATTAACGTCAGGCATAATTCTTAAAGAAATCAACTGGCTTGGAAATCATTTTAATGTTGATGATGCCGCGTCTGAGACCCTGGCCGTCCTGGCGAGGGTTCGCTCGACGGCAGAGCCGGTGGTGGCCCGTCTGTCCCGTCAGGGCTTGGATATCGCCGTGATGTTCGACGTACCCGAACACGGTGTTTCTCCCGGGCAAGCCTGTGTGCTTTACGATCCAGAGCACCCAGACCGGCTTTTGGGCGGTGGATTTATCGACAGAACCCTCAGCGTTTGAAGACTCAGCGTTTTAAGACGGGGATCGCCACTTCATTTCGCCTCATGGCTGGCATGGTCCAGGGGGGATCATAGAACCACGACAGGGGCTCACCGGAAGCTTCCCAGGTTCTACCCTTCAAGGCGGCCTTAAGCTCCGCGGTTTTCTGCTCTACCCCTTTTGCCCCCGTTGAGCCGCTGTAGCGAAGGACGGCATAGTTCTGTGCCGGCACGTCAACGATCCGGACGTCAGGGTCATTGGGTATGGGCAGGGTCGCATGGGTGTATTTGGCGGGCATAATGAATTGGATGCGCCAGGCTCCCGTGCCGTCAGTCGTCTGAACCACGGGCGCGGTCATGGCGATGGACTGGGATGTCTTGGCCTGGGCAACGGGGGCGGTCATGGCGATGGAAGCCTTGGTGGTGTTCCCGCCAAAGATATATCCCGCCACCTTTCGAAAGCCGGCGCTGCGCGCGGTTTCCACAGGTCCCGTGACGACAGCCTCTGCGGCTATGCGCGGCCCGTATTGGCGAATTTCCACTGCGCCCAGGCGGTCGACCACCTCATACTTTGGGGCTTCGGTGCCCGATCGGATGCCAACGAGCTGACCGAAGCCTGCGAGGACCGTGACAACGATTTCGCCGAAACTCGACATGGCATCTCCTTGTTCGTCTAGGACGCGACTTCCCTATACGCGCTGAGGCGGAAGAGGGATGCAAGACCTAAGCACGCAGTTTATATCATAGTCATGAGCACATCAGACCCCGTTGTCATCGCCGCCTATGCCCGCACCCCTATGGGAGGCTTCCAGGGCGTTCTTGCACCCGTTAAGGCGACCGACCTCGGCGCTGCAGCCGTGCGCGCTGCGGTGGAGCGGGCTGGTCTGAAGCCTGAAGATGCAGACCAAATCATTATGGGATGCGTTCTGCCCGGCGGCCTTGGCCAAGCTCCGGCCCGTCAGGCAGGGCTTGGGGCGGGGCTCCCCATCTCTGTGGCGGCCACCACGGTCAATAAGATGTGCGGCTCGGGCATGCAGGCAGCCATTATGGCCCACGATGCCCTCGCCGCGGGGTCCGTCGACGTCATCATCGCCGGCGGCATGGAGAGCATGACCAACGCCCCCTACCTTATGGCCAAGCATCGGGGCGGTGCGCGGATCGGCCATGATGTGATTTCGGACTCCATGTACCTGGACGGATTGGAAGACGCTTATGAGCCGGGCAAGCTCATGGGGGCCTTTGCAGAGGAAACCGCCCGAACCTATCAGTTCACCCGGGCCCAGATGGATGACTACGCCATTTCCTCCCTCAGCCGCGCCAAGGCAGCGGTGGAGTCTGGGGCTTTCGTTAGAGAAATCGTCCCTGTCCAAGTCACCACCCGTAAGGGTGTCGAAGTGGTGTCGTCGGACGAACAGCCCCTGAAGGCCGATCCAGCCAAGATTCCCACCCTAAAACCTGCCTTTGCCAAGGACGGTGGCATTACGGCGGCCAACGCCTCTTCAATCTCGGATGGTGCCGCCGCCCTGGTCATGACCCGGGCTTCGGTGGCCGAGCGCTTAGGTCTCAAGGTTGTCGCGCGGGTTGTGGCCCATGCGGCGCATGCTCAAGAGCCTGGCCAGTTTGCCACAGCACCGGTTCCAGCCATCCGAAAGGTGCTGCAAAAGGCTGGCTGGTCTGTGGCCGATGTCGACCTGTTTGAGGTCAATGAAGCCTTTGCTGTGGTCGCCATGGTGGCCGAGCAGGAACTCGGCCTCGATCGCGCCCGCCTGAACGTCAATGGTGGGGCTTGCGCCCTCGGTCACCCGATCGGTGCGTCCGGGGCCCGGATTCTGGCGACCTTACTCGCAGCCCTTGAAGCTCGGGGGGGCAGGAAGGGTATTGCCAGCCTCTGTATTGGCGGGGGCGAGGCGACAGCTATGGCGGTCGAGCTTATTTAACCTCACTGCCCAGCCGTAGCATGTTGATCTTGACCCCATTGGGCAGTGACATGTCGCCCGGTTTCATACCGACAGGGCAGGGGCCCTGCCACTGGGCCTGAATGCTGATCTTGTGCGCGCCATTCATTTGCGCCGCTGTGGCCCCCGTGGTGGTGCTCTGAACCTCCACCGCGTAATTGCTGTTGAAGTCGCCAGTGGCGACGCCGTCGGAGACCACTGTACCGGAACTGTTTAGGTCGCAGCGGGAATGGAAAGCCCATCCGCCGGCAGAGGGGCGAACCTCTTGCTCGGCACAGATGCTCCCACCGGTTTGTGATCCCCAGATTGCGAGCTTTGCATCGGCATCAGCATCCAGGCAAAGGCGACTGACCTGCGTCGCCCCCGATCCAATCACGGTTTGCTTCCAGAGGCCCGGTCGCCGTTTCGGCAGGGTCGGAGGGGCAGGCTCTGCGAGCTGCGCTGTGAGCGCTGCCGCCGCGGGCCTTGGCGGTTGTCCAGGCGACACCTGCTGTCTTCCACACCCTGCTAGGGCCAGGCCTGCCGCGCCCGCCAGCAACACGATACGCCAAGTCATGTTTGACCTCCCAGGGAAGTGATCAGCCGATGCTAGCTTAGAATGCCATGGGGCGTAATATGGTCGCATGACCCAATCGCTTCGTGACACCGGCAGCCGTTTTGAAATGGACGAGCAGGGCTTGACCTCCTGGGCGGATTATCGCCGAGCGGAAGACGTGCTCTTCATCGATCACGTGGAAAGTCCTGTGGCCCTCCGTGGCACGGGCGCGTCAGGTCGTCTGATGGAGGCCCTTGCGGCCTCCGCGCGGGACAAGAGTCTGAAACTTAGGCCTATTTGCTCCTATGCGGCCGCATGGCTAACGAGAAGCGACGAATTTCGAAATCTCGTCGTCTAGGTCTTCTCTGGAATATCAATCCAGTACTGCAGTGCGGTCTCGCCGGGGTGCCAAGTGTGGTCCACCTCGGCGGTAAAGACGCCACCGTTTTTCTCGATGACCCTGATCGATGCAGCATTACTGGGGCTGACAGTCAGCATCACTTTTTTCAGCGGCAGGTTTTCCCCGATCCAAAGCAAACTCGCCGCCAGCAGGGCCGTGGCATGACCCTGGCCCTGGGCCTTAGGTCGGACGCTATAGCCCACATGTCCGCCGACCTTGGTCAGCCGCTCATCAAGGTCATGGCGCACATTGGCCCATCCCAGGAAATCCCGGCCCTCAACCCACCAGAGGGAGGTCGAAGGCACAGCCCGGCCGAGCCGACCATTGGGCAGGGTAATGTGCATTGGGGGATGCAACTGACTTTGTAGGAAACCCTCGGGATCTGAGGCGACATCTTCGATGGAGTCTGCCGTTTCGGGCCTCAGGGTGTCTCGATGGAAGCCTTCACGCAGTGCCGCCACGAAGGACTTCAGATAGCGAGACTCAGGAATAACTAGGGTGGGCATGGGCCAAAAGCTTATGACCGTCGCGGGCGAACCAGCAAGGGTGGACGTGATGGGCCCAACCTGATTTGTCGCCATCAAGAGGTCGCGATCACCTGTCCTTGAACATGCCTGGGACGGGGAAAGAGGGCACGCTTTGCATAATCGCGACTTGAATTGCCGCCTGTGAGGAAAGAAATGTGGGGCCAGTTTCAGTTTCCGCCTAAAAGACTCCTATGTCCCTGAACGCCCCCATAGACCGCGCCTCCCTCTTGGCCCTGCTTGACCAGGTAATTGATCCCAAGTCCGGTCAGGGCCTTGCAGCTGCTGGCCTGGTTAAGGGTGTCATCCTCGCCCCTGGCCGTGCCGGCTTCATGCTGGAGGTCGCCCGCGAAGACGTGGCCCTCTATCAGGCGGTTCGCGACGATGCAGAGGCGTTGATTGCCAAGCTGCCGGGCGTTGACAAGGCCCAGGTTGTGCTGACCGCGCAATCGGGCGGCGTTTCGACCTTGCCTGAACCGCCTACAGCCCCCGGTGTCACCAGGGTGCGCAAGGGTGCGCGCATGAACCCTGATCCCCAAGCCCAGCTTGCGCCACCCGCCACGGCCGAGCGTCCGCCGTTTGTAAAGCGCGTCATCGCTGTCGCCAGCGGCAAGGGTGGGGTGGGGAAGTCGACAATTTCAGTCAATCTTGCGGCGGCTTTTGCGGCCCAGGGACTGAGGGTCGGCATTTTGGACGCCGACGTCTACGGCCCGTCCGCGCCCCGAATGCTGGGTGTTGACGGCGATCCTGCCTTTGTGGACGGCAAACTTCAGCCCCTGGCGGCCTGGGGCATGAAGGTCATGTCTATTGGCTTTCTTGTGGACGAAGCGGCACCCATGATCTGGCGTGGGCCGATGGCCTCATCGGCTGTGCGACAGATGATCAATGATGTTGCCTGGGGGACCGAGGTTGAGCCCTTGGACGTGCTGGTGGTCGATCTGCCGCCGGGTACGGGGGACATCCAACTGACCCTGGTCCAGAAGCTGAAGGTCGATGGGGTGATCATCGTCTCGACGCCTCAGGAAATCGCCTTGATCGACGCGCGTCGGGCGGCGGCCATGTTCCGCAAGACCTCAACACCCATCCTTGGGGTGGTCGAGAACATGGCCTATTACCCAGACCCCGCCACGGGAGCACGTGTGCACATTTTCGGGGACGGGGGTGCCAAGGCCGAGGCGGTGACGCTGGGCGTGCCCCTCCTGGCGGAAATCCCCTTGGACATTGCCCTGCGCCAGGCCTGTGACGACGGCAAGCCCGTGGTCGCTGTCACACCCGATAGCCTGTCGGCCATGGCCTTCATCACTATGGCCAAGGCGCTGGCCTAGCCTTCTGCGGCCTCCCGCGCGTCGAGGGCCGCGCGGATTTCAGAATGCCGGGCTTCGTCGAGCTGATAGCCGAAGAAAAGGGCTGCTCCGACCAGCACGAAAATCACAGGGGCAAACAGGTAGCAAAGTTGCAGGCCCTGCAAAGCAAAGGCGTCGTTGACCGGCTTCTTTGGATCAAACTTGAAAATGTACTGCAGGATCGGAAAGACAATCAGGATGTTGATAGAGGCCCCGAGCTTTTGGGTGGTGGTGACCATGGCGTAGAGCACGCCAGCCCTTTCCTGCCCCTGTTCGAGCTCCATTTCGTCGGCATAGTCGGCTACCATAGAGCGGATCAGCAGGATGAAGGCGCTGACGCAAAAGCCTACAAGCAGCATGCCAATCGCCGTTGGCCAAAACATCTCTCGGGGTGTGGCCATGAGCGAGGTCTGAGAAATGGCGTAGGCGACGGAGGCCACCTGAATGGCCCTATGCTTGCTAATGCGCCGGGCGATGATTGGCCAAACAAAGCCGCCCGCCAGGGCTGCACCAATATAAAAGATCAGCAGGAAGCCGATTTCGGCCCGATCGAAGCCTTTGATTTGACCGAAGAAAAAGGCATAAAGTGGGCTTGTGACGCCTGGGCCCAAGGTATAGGCGAGGTCGGCCAGGATAAGCTTTGCCATGGTCGGCCGACGCATCATGTTCACATAGGCCATGAACCCAAATTTTTGATCGCGAACCGTCGGCTTCGGCCGCTCTGGGGTGAAGAGCAGCATGAGTGTGGCACCGATTGGTAGGCCCCAGAAGATGATCAGGCTGATGGCGTGAAAGCTCTTGGGATCGCCAAGGGTGAGTTTATGGCCGGTGAGAAGGGGTAGGAGCAGCAGGCTGACCGAGCCGATGGGGGCCAGGGCGGTCATCCAGCCATAAATTCTAGACCGATCGTGATAGTTTGTCGCCAGGGCGGCACCCCATGAGGCATGGCCCAGGGTCAATATCGACAGACCCACCCACATGATGAGGTACCAAAGCCCTAGATAGTTCAGTCCCGACCCGTGGGGGGGATTGAGCAGCATGTAAGAGCCAAACATCGTGATTGGTACACCCAGGACATACCAGGGCCGAAACCTGCCCCACTTTGTGTGGGTGCGGTCCATGATCCATCCGAGCAAGGGGTCAAAGGTCAGATCCACCAAACGCACGACCGTTGTCGTCAGGCTGAAGGCCACCAGACTGATGCCAACAAACCCCGTGTAAAATGGTGGTAGATAAGTGCCGGATGCCAGTGTTAGGGCCGAGACGGGAATTCCTGCACAGGCGAAGGCGAACAGGGCGAGCGAAGACAGGCGTTTAGACGCCGCGGGCGCAGATTGGCTCAAGGGTCGTTTCCTCAAAATGTCTAGGTGGCCCTCTGATGGAGCCGTTATTCAGTCAACAGACCGTGGCTAGCTGCAGGGTGCAACTCATTTTTTTGGCCTACCGCAGCCGACCGTGACCTGATGGCAACCCTTGACGACCGAAACGGCCCGTCCCACAACGCCGCCGCACTTCCAGCCCAACCTAATCAGGAGATTTTCCATGGCTGACATTCGCTTCGACGGCAAAGTCGCAATTGTCACCGGCGCCGGCGGCGGCCTGGGACGTCAGCACGCGCTGGAACTCGCCCGGCGCGGTGCCAAGGTCGTGGTCAATGACCTGGGCGGATCCATGGATGGCTCTGGCGGTAATTCCGCGGCGGCTGAAGCTGTGGTTGCTGAGATCAAGGCCCTCGGCGGTGAAGCCATTGCCAATGGCTCATCGGTTGCCGATGACGCTGGTGTCGCCCTGATGGTCCAGCAGACCATGGATACCTGGGGTCGGATCGACATCCTGGTGGCCAATGCCGGTATCCTGAGGGACAAGTCGTTTTCCAAGATGGAAATCGCCGACTTCGAACTGGTGATGAACGTCCACCTGATGGGCACAGTGAAGCCCACCAAGGCCGTCTGGGAAATCATGAAGGCTCAGAACTATGGCCGCATCATCGTCACTACGTCGTCTTCGGGCCTCTATGGCAATTTCGGCCAGTCCAATTATGGCGCGGCCAAGATGGCCCTGATCGGCTTTATGAACACCATCAAGCTCGAAGGTCAGAAGAACAACATCCACATCAATGCCATCAGCCCCGTCGCTGCGACCCGCATGACCGAAAACCTTATGCCCCCTGAGGTTCTCGCCAAGCTGAACCCGGAATATGTGACGCCCGGCGTGGTCTTCCTGGCCAGCGAGGAAGCCCCGACCGGCGCGATCCTGACTGCCGGTGGTGGTAGCTTCGCACTGAGCCGCATCTATGAGACCGAGGGGGTCTATCTCGGCGAGGGTGGACTTTCCGTGGAAGAAGTCCGCGACAACTGGGCCAGGATCACCGATCCCACCGGCCAGGCTGCTTACTTCAATGGCGGGGAGCAAGGCGGGAAGTTCTTCCGCAAGATGGCTGGCGGATAGGTTCAAACCTAAGCTCGGTAAGGCGGGCATTGTGAAAAATGCTCGCCTTTCGTGTTCTTAACAAATCTCCGCTTGCGCCTGCCCGGGAGATTGAGCCTAACCTAGGCAATTGCTGCGTCCAGTTAGAGACGCCTGTCGCTTAGGGGGATGAACTTTGTCAGTTGGCACGACGGCGGATCGCCAGAAAAAGCTTTCACTCGCCGCCATTCTTGCCTTTGCGGGCACGAGCTTGCCAGTTTCGGCGCTGGCCATCGCGATTGCGGTTCAACTGCCACCCTATTTTGCGGGGCATTTGGGAATCAGTCTCGCGGTCGTCGGGTCTGCCTTTGCAATCGTCCGCCTGATCGACATTCCCCTAGACCCCTTCATTGGCTTGGCCATGGATCGGACCAAGACGCCGATCGGGCGGTACCGCGCCTGGATGCTGGCCGGTGCGCCCATTCTGATGGTCGGACTCTTCATGCTGTTCCACGCCCCAGTGGGCGCAACCATCATCTATCTGATCACCTGGCTGCTGATCATGTATCTGGGTCTCTCTATCCTGACCCTGTCCCATTCGGCCTGGGCCGCGAACCTCGCCACCAGCTATCAGGAAAGATCCCGGATTTTCGGCGTTCTGGCCGCTGTCGGCGTCTGTGGTGCCTTGATGGCCCTGATCATTCCCATAGTCTGGTCGCGAATGGGCAAGTCCAACGCTGAGGGCGTCATGGCCATGGGATGGGCGATTATCGGCCTTATTCCTTTTGCAGTCGGGGCGGTTGTCCTCAGCACGCGGGAAAAAATTACCCGTGACCACGCCGATGGCCATTTCAAGCTCTCCGATTACGCCGCCCTTTTGGCCCGCGGAAACGTCCTGCGCATTTTGCTGGCCGACCTTTGCGTCACCCTGGGGCCAGGCTGGATGGCAGCCATCTATATCTTCTTCTTTACGTCCTCCCGTGGCTTCACCGTCCAAGCGGCCAATGGCCTGCTCGCCATCTATATTTTGACAGGTTTCGTTGGCGCGCCCGCCACCGCTTGGCTTGCTAATAAGATCAGCAAGCACCGCGCGCTGATGGTGACCACCACCCTCTATTCAATTGGCCTCATCACCTTGATGGCCGTTCCGCATGGCAGCTTCATCTGGGGTGCCATTCCCATGGCCTTTGAAGGTGCTTTCGCCGCAGGCTTTGGCGTGATGATCCGGGCGCTCACCGCCGATATCGGCGATGAAATCCGTCTCGAAGGCGGCAAGGAGCAGATCGGCCTGCTTTACGCCCTGACCAATGCCACCACGAAGATAGCTGGTGCCGGCTCGATCTTCCTGACCTTCAACGTCCTGGCAGCAATCGGCTATAACGCAAAGGAGGGTGCCCTCAATACGCCCGCTCAGATTCACGGTCTGGAGCTGGCCTATCTGATCGGCCCGATCTTCTTCGTCATGGTCGGGGGGGCGTGCTTTGTTGGGTATAAGCTGGACTCAAAGCGCCATGCGGAAATCCGGGCCAAGCTGGAAGAGCGGGACGCCCTCTATGACGAGGCTCCGGTCCTCGAAGGCCTGACCGGTGAAGCCGATGCCGTCTATGTGGGCGACGACGGCAAACCAACCGTAACAAAGTAAACCGTCATGACAAAGAGCGCCCGACTGACCCTGCCGGTGGTCGCGGCCTTCGGGTCTACAGCCGCCCCCATCGCCGCCATCGGACTGGTCATGGGCGTCTACCTGCCCAGGTTCTTTTCCAGCTATATCGGCCTTGGCCTTAGTGCTGTCGGTACCGCCTTTATGATTGTCCGTCTGTTGGACATGGGGCTGGACCCTTTGCTCGGCATGGCCATGGACCGGACCCGCTCGAAGCTGGGGCGTTACCGGCCTTGGCTTTTGCTAGGCGCGCCTATCACCATGGTCGCCATCTACATGCTCTTCATGGCCCAGCCCGGTTTGAGCTTTGGTCGTCTGCTGCTTTGGCTTTTGGTGCTCTATTCTGGGGTTTCCATCCTCACCTTGGGTCAGGCGGCCTGGGGGGCGACGCTTGCCACCGATTATCATGACCGCAGCCGGGTTTATGGCGTGGTTCAGGCGGTCGGCGTGATCGGTGCGATACTGATCCTGCTCTTGCCCCTGGCCTTGACTGGAAAGCCCAGCGGTGCCCATGGCGGCATTCCGGCCATGGGCTGGTTCCTGATCGTGCTGATCCCCCTGACCGTCGCCCTATGTGCCCTGGTGACGCCGGAAAAGGTTTCGCCCCGCGCCGCCAACGAGACCCCGGTTTCCCTGCAGGACTACTGGACTTTGTTGACGCGCCCAGAGGTCCTGAGGCTGGTCTGGGCTGATTTCATCATTGCCCTCGGCCCCGGCACCACAGCTGCCCTCTACCTGTTTTTCTTCCACGATGCCCGTCACTACAGCCTGCCGCAGACCTCGATCCTGCTGCTATTTTACATTGCCGCTGGGCTGGTGGGCTCGCTCTTTTGGGGCTCGGTGGCCCAGAAAATTGGCAAGCACAGGGCGATCATGGCGTCTTCGGTCGCCTACGCCGTTGCGCAGACGGCCCTGATGCTGATCCCGCCCGCCACCATGGCTCTGGCCATACCGGGCATGTTCGCCGTGGGTTTTGTCGGCTCTGCCTTCGCACCCATTGTCCGGGCCATGGTCGCCGATGTGGCTGACGAGGTCAGGCTGGAGTCTGGCCATGAGCGAACCGGTCTGCTCTACGCCCTGATCACCACCGCAGAAAAAGTCGGCGCGGCCATCACGGTGGGGATCAGCTTCAAGGTGTTGGAACTGGTCGGCTATAAGGCCGCCGAGGGAGCCGTAAACACGCCCCAGGCGATCCATGGTCTGGAAATGACCTATGTCTTTGCGCCGATCACCCTGGTTTTCCTCGGCGGGGCGGCCTTCATCGGCTGGAAGCTGGATGCTGAGCGTCACGGGGAGGTCCGCCGTCAGCTGGATATCCGCGATGCCCTGGGGGCAGAGGCCCGGACCTTTGAGGCGGTCACGGGCGTCTCGATCGTTTCGCCCCCCAATCAGCCCTAAACCTCTCCGGCGGGGATGAATTTCTGCCGCCAGCGCAGGATCATCCCGCCGATTCCGAAGCCGGCAGAGGCCAGACCGGTGATGTGACCAAGGCCGTCTGGCAGGAAGAAGGCCATAGGACCGCCCAGGACGATCAGGAAGCACATGCCCCAGATTTTCCAGCGGGTCTTGGTGCGGGCCTTGGTCCAGGCGACGAACTCAGGGTCCTGCTGAGGGCGCTTCACTGCGGCCAGGGCTTCGTACACCTCACGCGGTAACTCTGCCCGGGCGGGGGCAAGATGGACAGGTGCGGATCGACGGCCAAAGGTCTTGGACATGGCCTTAACCTAGCATGGCATTCTTATCAGCCGGTTAGCCTTGCCCAGGCACAGGGGCATCGCCTATGACACTCTCAAATCTTTAGGGAAGACCACCAGTGACCGATCTATTCGCGCCTATGACCTTCGCCCATGGTCCGGCCATGAAGAACCGCTTCATGCTGGCCCCTCTGACCAATCTGCAAAGCCATGTGGATGGGACCCTGTCGGATGATGAATATCACTGGCTGACCCAGAGGGCGGTTGGTGGCTTTGGCGCGACCATGACCTGTGCCGCCCATGTTCAGGCCGTTGGCCAGGGCTTTCCAGGCCAGCTCGGCATTTTTTCTGACGTCCATCTTTCTGGCCTAACCCGGCTGGCGGCGGGGATTAAGGCGGCCAACAGTGTGGCCATTGTCCAGTTGCACCATGCGGGCATGCGATCGCCTAAGGATCTCATCGGCGAGGCCCCGGTCTGTCCTTCCGATTCCGCCGAATTTGGTGCCAGGGCCCTGACCGAGGCCGAGGTTGCCCAACTGATCGAAGACTTTATTGCCAGCGCCGAGCGGGCGGAGAAGGCAGGGTTCGACGGCGTCGAGCTGCACGGTGCCCACGGCTATATCCTCTGCCAATTCCTGAGTGCTGAGGTCAATCAGCGTACCGACGCCTATGGCGGCTCACCGGAAAATCGCGCCCGCATTGTTCGGCAAATCATTGACGGTATTCGCGCCCGCTGCCACCCAGACTTCAATCTTGGCATCCGCCTGTCACCAGAACGGTTCGGCGTGAATCTGGTCGAAATCCGCGATCTGGCCCAGGCCCTGATGACCGAAGGTAAGATCGACTATCTGGACATGTCCCTCTGGGATTCCTTCAAGATGTGCTCTGATGAGGGCTTCCAGGACAAACCCTTGATCTCGATTTTCACTGAGCTGGACCGCGGGTCTGTGCGCCTTGGCGTGGCCGGTAAGATCATGACCCCAGCCAATGCTCAGGCCTGCCTCGATGCCGGGGCTGACTTTGTCCTGCTGGGCCGCGCCGCGATCCTGCACCATGACTATCCCAATAAGCTGGCCGCCGACGCTGGGTTCCTCCCGGTGACGACCCCGGTCAGCCGGGCTCACCTTGTGGCCGAGGGGCTTGGCCCGAGCTTTGTGAACTATATGGCCACCTGGCCGGGCTTCGTCGCAGCCGAATAGCCTGCATGGCTTGCCAGGGCGAGCGGCTTGATACTCAATGGACTTCCCCCGCCGGAGCAGCCGGTCGGGGGAACGGGGCGATGTTTCTATGATCCGACTTGAGAACCTGCAGAGCCTGGTGGGGCTGACCCTTATTCTTCTGGTCTGCTGGGCCATGTCGGAGGATCGCAAGAAGTTCCCCTGGAAATTGGCCGGGGGTGCCATCGTTCTGCAGGCCTTGATGATCTTGGCCCTGTTCGGCATTCCTGCCTTGCGGGCAGTCCTGTCGGCCATGGGTAGCGCTGTGGATGGGTTGGCGACCAGTACCCAGACCGGCGTGGCCTTTGTTTTTGGCTTCCTGGCGGGCACGCCCAACCAGCCCTATGACCTGTCTCACCCAGAGAATATGTTCGTCTTCGCCTTTCGGGTCCTGCCGGTCATTCTGGTGGTCTGCGCCCTGGCGGCTCTGCTGTGGCACTGGCGTATTCTCAAGTGGATTACCCGGGGCTTTGGTCTTGTCTTTGAAAAGACCATGGGCCTGCGTGGTGCCCCGGCCCTGGCCACAGCGGCCACGGTCTTCATGGGCCAGGTCGAAGGCCCGATCTTCATTCGCAGCTATCTGACCAGCCTGTCGCGGTCCGAGCTCTTCATGCTGATTGCTGTTGGCATGAGCTGTGTCTCCGGCTCGACCATGGTGGCCTATGCGACCATCTTGAAGGGTGTGCTGCCCAATGCCGCCGCCCACGTCATGACGGCGTCGATTATTTCGGCCCCAGCTGGGATCCTTCTGGCGCGTATTTTGGTGCCCCGCGATCCGGCCCTTGAGCAGCCTCAAGTTCTCGATCCGGAATCCGACAAGGTCTATGAAAGCTCCATAGACGCAATGATCAAGGGGACTTCTGACGGCCTGCAGATCGTTCTGAACATCGCGGCTACCCTGATCGTCTTCGTGGCCCTGGTGGCCATGCTGAACGGCATTTTGGGCATGTTCCCTCAGGTTGGCGGCGCGCCTTTGTCGGTTGAGCGCGGCCTCGGGATCGTCTTTGCTCCCCTGGCCTGGTCTATCGGTGTGCCGTGGAAGGACGCCCCTGTGGCGGGCTCACTGCTCGGGGTGAAGCTCGTGCTCACTGAGTTCACCGCCTTCATAAAGCTGGGCGGCATTCCCGTCGCCGACATGGCTGATCGCAGCCGCGTAATCATGACCTACGCCCTCTGTGGCTTTGCCAATATCGCTTCGGTCGGCATGAATGTAGCGGGCTATTCCGTCCTGGTGCCGTCCCGCCGTTCCGAAGTCATTGGCATGGTCTGGAAAGCCATGTTTGCCGGCTTCTTGGCGACCTGCGTCACCGCCGCCGTGGTCGGGCTCATGCCAGCCGAACTCTTCCAGCACTAGGTCTATCTATGAAGCTCTACGATACAGCCGTTGCGCCCAATCCCCGCCGGGTTCGGTGGGTCATGGCGGAGAAGGCCATCACCGATATCGATGTCGTGCGCCTCAATATGGGCGAAGGTCAGCACAAGACCGAAGCCCTGCTGAGTCAGACCGAAGGCTTTGTCGGCCTGCCCATTCTGGAAATGGATGACGGGACCACCCTCACGGAAAGCCTCGCCATCTGCCGTTATTTGGAGAGCCGTTATCCTGAGCCAAATCTTTTCGGGACCACCCCGGAAGAGACGGCGGTCATCGAAATGTGGACCCGCCGAATGGAGCTTCTGGTGGCGACTCCGCTGATGATCGGCGTGCGGCACCTATCGCCCATTCTGGCGGGGCTTGAGCAGCAGGATGCCGTCGTCGGTGGCCACAATCGCGATCAGGGTCTCAAGACCCTCGCCCTACTGGATCATCACCTGAAGGGGCGCGATTGGATTGCCGGGGATCGGCTGACCATAGCCGACATTGTTGCCTTCTCTGGCCTGGACTTTACGCGCCTCATCCGGCTGGACCTGCCTGCAGAGCTCACAGAGGTCGCGCGCTGGGCCGACGCCATGCGGGCGCGTCCAGCGGCCCAAGCCTAGGTCGGCTTTATCAATTCCAAGGACCTAATCCGGGTCTCCAGGGTCGGCCCTACGGCCATGACGAAGATCTCATCGGCGCCGGTGGTCTGGGCCTTTTCAGCGAGGCGCCGCTTGACGGTCTCAGGATCGCCGACAATCGATCTGGCAATGACGCTGGGCAGGCGCGGATCGTCGGCCCGCTCGGCCAGGAAGGCCAGGGCCTCTGGAATAGAGGGAAACCGCCGGCGCTCATTGTCCAATGTGGCCAGGGCACTGGCCCGCATGGGGGCCGCTAGTCTCTGTGCCTCTTCGTCCGTCTCTGCGGCTAGGGCGATGGTGGCTACCGCCGCCCAGGGGCTTGAGCGGAAGACCGACGGCTCAAAGGCCTGCTTATAGGCCGCCACTGCGGGGCCTCCTTCGGTCCGAGCTATAAACTCGGCAAAGACCATGCCGACCCCGGCCTTGCCCGCAAAGGCCCCGCTGTCGGCTGATGATGTCAGCATATGCAGGTCAGGATGAGACGGTCCTGAGGGGCTGGCGTGAATGCCTCGGGCGGGGTGGGCGTCGGTGATGGGCTCGACCCCCGAGGCATCCAAAAGCCAAGCATTCAGCAAGGCAAAATATTGCGGAAAGGCCTCTGAACTCACTGAGCGCAGGGCTCCGCCTGTGCGGCTGTCTGTCCCGAGGGCTCGCCCGACCCCCAGGTCGATACGGCCCGGCGCTAGGGCTTCTAGCTCCATAAAGACCTCTGCCACCTTGAGCGGCGAATAGTTCACCAGCATGACCCCGCCAGATCCTAGGCGGATGGTCTTGGTGGCCTGGGTCAGGGCAGCGATGAGGATCTCAGGCGCCGCAGAGGCCAGGGTTCCGATATTGTGGTGCTCGGCCACCCAGAAGCGGTTGTAGCCTAGGCGCTCAGCGGCCTTGGCCACTTCGATGGTTTCGCGGATCGCCTGGGCCTGGGTGTTGTCCCCGCCGACCGGCGACAGGTCCAGGACGGAGAGGACTGGGCTCATGACCGGGGCCGGGTCTTCTTGATGATGGCAGAAAAGCTCATGACCGGGTCCTCTCCCGTGGTGATGAGGCCGCGCACAAAGACCATGCTACGGGCGTTCCGCACCACCTCGCCCCGACATTCCACCAGGGCACCCATGGGCACGGATCCGACAAAGTCACCATTGAAACTGGCCGTGACGCTATGGCCGTCCTGCAAGGCGTCCCGGGCGATAACGAAAATGGCATAGTCGGCAAAGGTCATAATCGCCCCGCCATGGAGAAAGTTCCCGCCATTCATGTGTTTGTATTCGGTGCGGAAGGCGCAGACCGGCTGACCGTTCTCATCCTTGCGATAATAATAGGGACCGGCATGGTCCTCGAAGGGATCGGCATTGTAATAGGACCAGCCTGCCCACTCGCCAGACTCCACGGTCTTATGCACCCAGCCCGAGGCCTGTTCTTCGCCGGTGTCCATATCTTACCCTCAAAGCACCAGAGCATTTGCCCGGTGCGCATTACGTCACTAGTTTGTTAGCCGACCTAAGGGGCCATGCCAGATCATGCAAGCGCCTCCCACTGCGAAACGAGACTGACCATGGCCCTAGACCTTGAAACCCGCGACCAGCTGATTGAAACGGTGCGCCGCTTTGTGACCGAACGCCTGCGGCCCTTGGAGGCCCAGGTCTCCGAAACCGACGCCATGCCCGAGGACGTCATCGAGGAGATGAAGGCCCTGGGTCTTTATGGCCTGACGATCCCGACAGAATATGGCGGGCTAGATCTGAGCATGGAAGAAGAATGCTTAGTGGGCGTCGAGCTTGGCCGTACCAGCCCAGCGTTCCGCTCGGCCTTTGGCACCAATGTTGGCATTGGCAGCCAGGGTCTGGTGATGTTCGGGACAGATGCACAAAAGGCCAAATACCTGCCGGGCATAGCCTCTGGCGAGATCATCACCTCCTTCGCCTTGACGGAGCCTGAGGCAGGCTCGGACAGTGCTGCTGTTCAGACCCGCGCCGCCCGTGATGGCGATCACTATGTGCTCAATGGGTCAAAGCGCTACATCACCAATGCCAACAAGGCCAACCTCTTCACGGTCATGGCGCGGACTGACCCGAATAAGCCTGGGGGCGGCGGGGTGAGCGCCTTCCTGGTGGAGCGCGACCTCCCTGGCCTGACCGTGGGCAAGCCCGAAAAGAAGATGGGCCAGCAGGGTGCTCATATCTGCGACGTCAATTTCGACAATGTCCGGGTGCCCGTTGAAAACCGCCTGGGCGCCGAAGGGGAGGGGTTCAAGGTCGCCATGCAGGTCCTCGACCGTGGCCGCCTGCATATTTCGTCGGTCTGCATCGGTGTGGCCGAGCGGCTCATCACCGACTGCGTGGCCTATGCCTCTGAGCGCAAGCAGTTTGGCCAAGCCATCAGCCAGTTTCAGCTGGTCCAGGGCATGATCGCCGACTGCAAGACCGAGGTCCTGGCGGCCAAGGCCCTGACCTTTGAAACCGCTCGCAAGCGCGACGCCGGACAGAGCGTCACCCTGGAGGCCGCAGCCGCCAAATACTTCGCCTCAGAAATGGTTGGCCGCGTGGCCGACAAGGCCGTGCAGATCTTCGGTGGTGCCGGTTACATCGCCGACTATGGCATTGAGCGCTTCTACCGCGATGTCCGGATCTTCCGGATCTATGAAGGCACCAGCCAGATCCAGCAGGTGATCATTGCCCGCGAGACCCTAAAGCGAGGCGGCTAATGGTCACCGTCGATATGGAAGCCGTGATCCTCGACGTGCTCAGCAAGCTGGAACCGGGGAAGTCCGCATCTTCAGAAGAAGTGGCCCGGGCCGCAGGTCAGGAACGCTGGCAGAGGCTGACGGGTCATGTCCGCGCCACGGCCCGGGGCCTGGCCCGCCAGGGCAAGATCGTCGTGACCCGCCACGGTAAGCCCGCCGATCCTGAAAACTTCAAAGGGGTCTACCGCCTGCGCATGCCCCTGCCCACCGACCCAATCCCTGCAGCCTCTGCGCCAGAAGGACTCGAAGAATGATCATCTACGGCTCATCCATGTCGCCCTTTGTGCGTAAGGCCCTGGCTTTTGCGGCGGAGAAGGGTGTGGCCGTTGAGAGCTTGCCGGGCGGTATGGGCGGCGGCTCGCCAGCCTTTAAGGCGGCCAGTCCCTTTGGCAAGATTCCGGCCCTTGAGGATGGCGATTTCACCCTGGCCGACTCCTCGGCCATCGTGGCTTATCTCGAAGCCTTGGCCCCTGAGCCGAACCTGATCCCCCTGGACGCCAAGGCGCGGGCCAAGGCCATCTGGTTCGATGAATATGCCGATACGATTTTGGCTGGTGCGGTTGGCCCCATGTTTTTCAACCGCTTGGTCATGCCGAAGTTCATGAAGAAGCCTGGGGATGAGGCGGCTGCGGCGAATGCTGAAGCCAACCTCCTGCCGGCCGCCGTGGCCTATTTGGAGACGGTTATTCCGGCATCGGGCTTCCTGCTGGAAGATCGCTTGACCCTTGCCGACATTGCCGTGGCCAGTCCCTTTGTGAACCTGATGCATTTGGGATGGTCGCCTGATCCGGCGGTCCATCCGAAGGTGGCGGCCTATGTGGCGGCGATCCACGCCCGGCCCTCATTTGCCCAATATATCGCAGCGGAAAAGGCTGTGGTTGGCGGGTGACCTTAAGGCTCGACACCCTGCTCAGAGAGATCAGGGCCTGTCGGGCTTGCGCTGAGGACCTCGCGCACGAACCCCGACCGGTGGTCATGGTGGGCGAGGAGACTCAGATCCTGATCTGCGGTCAGGCCCCTGGACGGCGGGTTCACGAAAGTGGTGTGCCTTTTACAGACCCGTCTGGTGATCGCCTAAGACAATGGATGGGGGTGGACGCCGAAACCTTCTATGGCCGTCCGGAAATCGGCGTGGCTGCCATGGCCTTCTGCTTTCCAGGCACCAACCCCAAGGGTGGCGACTATCCCCCGCCACCCCGCTGCGCCGCCCTGTGGCGGACTAAGCTTTTGGCCGCCCTGCCCAAGGTCGAACTCGTCCTATTGGTAGGCGGCTATGCCCAGACCTGGGCGCTCAAGGACCGGGCCAAGGACAACATGACCGAAACGGTTAGGGCCTGGCGAGACTATGGGCCGAACATCCTGCCGACACCCCATCCCTCATGGCGCAATACGGCCTGGTTGAAGAAGAACCCCTGGTTTGACGCCGAAGTGACGCCATATCTTCGTCAAAGGGTTCACGCCATTCTGCAAACATGAAGCGCTATCTCGCCGTCATCCTCTCCCTGGTTCTGTCCGCCTGTGCCCCCATGGCCGTGCAGAGAGCGGCGCGTCCTGATCTGACCTTTCAGGGCCCACGCCTGGAGCCTGAGGCCTTTGTCAGCTTCGATGGAACCCGCCTTGGGCTCTCGACCTGGGAGGCCAAGGGCGAGCCTTGGGCGGTGATCATTGGCGTCCATGGGATGAATGACTACGCCAACGCCTTTCACTTGGCCGCGCCCTGGTGGGCTGAGCAGGGTGTCACCACCATCGCCTATGATCAGCGAGGCTTTGGCCGGTCCCCCGGTCGCGGCCTCTGGGCGGGCGAAGATCTGATGGTCGAGGATTTAAGGACCCTGGCTTCCCTGGCCCGAGCCAAATACCCGCACGCCATTCTCGCCATTGCCGGGGAAAGTATGGGCGGTGCCGTGACCATCGCCGCTGCCACATCGGAAAGACCGCCTCCGGTCGATCGCATTGTACTCTTGTCCCCGGCGGTTTGGGGGTGGTCGACGCAGCCCATGGCCTACAAGGCCGCACTTTGGGCTGCGGCCCACGCCTATGGTGCTAAGGTTTATGAACCGCCCCGCTGGCTGACCAGAAAGGTCTCGCCTACTGATAATCGACGGGAACTGATCGAGATGGGCCGCGATCCCCTGATGGTCTGGGGCGCCCGGTCAGATACCCTCTATGGTCTTGTTGATCTCATGGAGACGGCCTGGAGCCAGATTGAGAAGCTGAAGGGCCCAGCCCTCTATCTCTATGGTGCCAATGACCAGATTATCCCGCAAGCGGCGGCTTTTTCGGCGGCGTCTAGGCTAGGGCCGGGGGTGGGCTCAGCCTATTACGCGAAGGGTTGGCACCTGATGACCCGCGATACACAGGGGCCAAAGGTCTGGGCTGACATCTTGAGTTTTGTCCGTGACCCTGCCGCGCCCTTACCCTCTGGTGCGCCACGCATACCTAACTCACCGCAAGGCGGGCGGTCCGGGGCTCCCTGACGAAGACGGTCAGGATCCCAAGGCCCACGGCAAGGAAGCAGATCGAGGTACTGAAGACGACGGGATAACCCAGGCGATCTGCCATAATGCCTGCCGCCAAGGGGCCAAGGGAGGCCATGATCCCTTCGGCCATGGACGAGATGGCGATGCGCATGGGCATTTCCTCCCGGGTGCCAAACTCCAGGATCATGGTTTGTGCCGCCATCATATAGCCTGACTGAGACGCGCCTAACCCGAAGAACGCCAAGAAGAAGGCCCAGGGGGCGTGGACAGTCATCAGGAGCACGGTCGAGGCAACAGACATGGCCATGGACAGGGTCAGGACCAGCTTGAACCCGGTCTTATCGCCCATATAGCCCCAGACCAGGTTCGATATGGCATCAGCACCGATGAAGGCCGTGCCGAGCAAGCCTAGAAAGGCCCCTGTACCTGTGGCACCGTGCACCTCGCCCATGGTGGTCATCAGGTGTGTGACATAGATGGCGTAGAACGGCGTCGCCGCGCGACCAGCTGTCCCCAGCATTTGCATGACCAGAAACCAAGCATAGCCCCTGTCCCCCAGGATCAGTTGGGGAAAGTCTTTAAGCCTATCCCCGAACTTCGATTTTTCAGGCAGGTTTGGGGGCTCTGGCTCCCGTAGTAGAACCTGCAAGGCCCAAAGACCGCAGGTGGTTAGAAAGGCTGCCAGGGCGAAGGTTGTGGAATAGCCATTGCCGAACAGGTTGGCCTTGATGATGTACTTGCCTGCAGCATAGGCCAAGACTGCGGCGATCAAGGACCCCGTGGCATTGCGCCAAGCCTGAAGACGGCCACGGCGGCTCAAGGGGATGACCTTGCCCATCAAAAAGCCGAAGACGACCCTTTGGGTGCCCATGAACAGGCCAAAGAGGAACATCAGAGCCATCATGGCATAGATCAGCGGCTCGCCATGCAGGAACCAGCCAGCCAGGGCCATGCCGACAATCTGTACCCGTGCCAGGCCGCCCATCCAGATGGCAGCTGGCATGACCTTAGTGCGGTGCTCGATCTGTGTGGCACCGAAAATCGGCGAAATCACGCTGCCGACTTGCTGCAGACCCAGGGCGATACCTACGACCGAGTTCGAGCCCGAGATCAGGTGAAGATAGGCCGGCAAAAAGGTTGGGGCGTTGACCAGGCGAAAGCCGGTCATGCCCAGCATGCCGTGCAGGTAGTTTCCGATATAGTTGCGTTTCAGATTGTCCCAGACGAAGCGCTCATAGGCCTCTTCCTTGGCGGCCATGGAATCTGCTTCCAGGCTCACCTCCGGCTCTGCGGTGCCTTCCAGAATATCTTTGTCCAAATGCGTTCCGCCCGCGCCGTTCAAATTGGCCTGCGGGCTCTCCCTTAAAAACTATCCGACCCGATCAATACCTTCGGTCTAACAGAGTCCGCCGTAAGGGAAAGCCCAGACCAGATCTAGGTCATCTCAGGTCGATGAAATCTTCGTCTCGCAATCAGGAAAACGAGGCCGATCGTCACCAGGGCCAGGCCACAGGCCATGAAGGCCGTGCGATAGGATGTGCCCTGGGCTAGGGTGCCGAAGCCTGCAAGAAATCCCGTCATCGCCACCTGACCTGCGAAGGTCTTCAAGGAGCCAATGGTCGCCCGCGAGTCCGAGGCAATCAGGTTCTGGAGCCGCGCGTCGAAATTAACATCGATGATTTTGAAAAGGCCAGGAGCAAGGGCGACGATGATTAAGGTCCAGGGTCGATATAGCCCGGTCGCCAGGAGTAGAAGGATACCTATGCCAGAAAGCAGTGCATAAAATCCCCACTCAGGGGCGGTCCGGAGTCTGTGTGCCAGGACATTGGCTGTAATCTGACCCAGGCTGATTGCGCTGGAAAATAGGGCGACATTGGCCAGGCTGAGCCCGGTCCCTGAAGCGTAGATGGGCCAAAAACCGTCCAGTCCGCCACCAATAGCCATGCTCATGGCCGCGAGGCCGATGATCCAGGGAATAACCGGATGTCGGATGGCAGACAGTGCCGCCCGCCAGGTCTGTTGGGGGGCTGCGGACCTTTGTATCAGGAGAGCGTGCGGGGCATGGGGCAGGGCCATGGCAGCAAACCCAGCGGCGGCGCTTGCTGCGGTGCTGACCAGAATGACGGCGGGATAGCCGAAGGATACGCTCCAGGCTGCGCTGATTGAAGCTGCGAAGATAGCGCCATAGCCCACGGCGGCGGCCCGCCCTACCTGACGGGCATAGGTCTCCCTTTGGTCGCGCGCGGCGAGTTCATCATAGAGGAGGGCTTCGAAAATGCCGTTGGTCATAGCGCTCTTGATCCCCCAGAGCATCATGCCGACCAGGAAGCCAGGATAGGTGGGCCAGATAACCCAGATGAGAAACCCGACGACGCGGACCCCCTGACCCAGGGCGAGCACGCCCCGTCGCGACCAGCGGTCCGCCAAGGCTCCGGCGGGAATCTGTAGGGCAATGCCGATCACCGACCAGGCGATCAGTGTGGACGCTACCTGCACAGGCGTCAGGCCACGGGCCACGAACATGACGCCATAGACCGGAAAAATCGGCAGGAAGGAGTCCAGGAATCTGAAAAAATAGACCCTGAGAAGCAGATTCGTCGGGTCGCGGGTCAGGCGAGAAATCCAGCTTCAGCAAAGTCCAACATGCGCTTGAGCAGACCTTCGATATCGCCCTCACGGGTGGCACCGTCAGACAGGACATGCAGGCGATCAAACTCAGCGAAGCGATTATTATGAATCATGCCTAGGCAGAAGTGCAGCCGCCAATAGATGGTTTCCCGGGGTAGATCAGGACAGGCCAGGATTAGGGCATCGGCGAATCTTGCAAGGTGGCTGACATCCTTGACCAGAACATCGCGCATTTCTTCCGTACCTTCAGACCGGGCACGGATGATGAACTGGACTGAAATCCGACGATCCAAGGAGGGGGCTGCCCAGCGCAAGGGCGGGGCAAAAAGGGCTTCCAGAATGGCGCGGACTGGCGGCTTGCCCTGATGATTGTCTGAAGCCTCATGGAGCATACGGGCCCGCTCGCGGTTAAGCTCAGCCGTGCGCCGCCGAAAAATCTCGAACAGCAGGGCATCCTTGGACCCAAAATGGTAGTTCACCGAGGCGAGGTTGACCCCCGCCTCCGAGGTGATGTCCCGCACAGACACATTTTGGAAGCCGCGCAGGGCAAACAGCCGTTCAGCCGCATTAAAGACCGCAGCCTTGGTCGCAGCTTCGCCGGCATCCTCACCGTCGGGGGTCGCGGGCATGTCCGTCACTCTGGCAATCCTCAAGGCGTCTGACGCGCCTAACCCGTTAGGGAAATCTAGCGGGCCAGCTCCTTCATTGCCTTTTCCAGGCCCTCAATGGTCAGGGGGTACATGCGGTCGCCCACCAACTGACGCATCACTTCGATGGAGGGGGTATAATCCCAGTGGCGCTCCGCCGTCGGATTCAGCCAGACCACATCATCAAAGGTCTGACACACGCGATCTAGCCAGATCGCGCCCGCCTCTTCGTTCCAATGTTCCACAGAGCCACCCGGATAGGTGATTTCATAGGGACTCATGGTCGCGTCGCCCACGAAGATGACTTTGTAATCCTTGGAGAACTTGTGCAGCACGTCGAAGGTCGACAGCTTTTCCGCATGGCGGCGGCGATTGTCCTTCCAGACGCTCTCATAGAGGCAGTTGTGGAAGTAATAGAACTCCATGTTCTTGAACTCGGTTCTAGCCGCCGAGAACAGCTCCTCACAAATCTTGATGTGGCTATCCATGGAGCCACCGATGTCGAAGAAGATCAGGACGCTGATCTTATTCCGGCGCTCAGGCCGCAGCTGGATGTCGAGATAGCCCTTTTCAGCCGTGCCCTGGATCGTGCCACCCAAGTCCAGTTCTTCGGCCGCCCCGTCCCGGGTCCACTTGCGCAGGCGGCGCAGGGCAACCTTGATGTTGCGGGTGCCCAGTTCGATTGAGTCATCCAGATTTTTGTATTCGCGCTTGTCCCAGACCTTGATGGCCTTGCCGTGACGGCCCTTGTCCTGGCCGATCCGCACACCCTCGGGATGGTAGCCATTGGCACCGATGGGAGAGTCGCCCGCTGGGCCCTGACCGTTCTTGCCCTTGCCCTTGCCGTCCCCGTCGCCCTCTTCTTCCTTTTGCTGGCGCATGCGCTCGGCCAGGGCTTCCATGAGGGCATCGAAGCCACCCATGGCCTCAATCTGGGCCTTTTCTTCCTCCGTCAGGAACTGATCGGAAATGCGCTTCAGCCACTCGGCTGGAATGTCAGCAACGCCAAGGCCTTCAACCTTGTCCAGGCCCTTGAAAACATGACCGAAAACCTGATCAAAGCGATCGAGGTTCTTCTCGTCCTTCACCAGGGCGGCGCGGGACAGGAAATAGAAGTCCTCGACGGAACGGTCGATCACCGACTTATCCAGGGCTTCCATGAGCATGAGATATTCTTTGAGCGATACCGGAACCTTGGCGTCGCGCAGTTCGGTGAAGAAACGCATGAACATGGGCAGGATCCCCTCTAGGGACGAACAACTGTTTGACCTGCCAAGATGAAGATCGAAGGGCGCTCTGTCCAGCCTTGAGGCGAGAGGAAATTTTGGCGGCTCAGGTGACGGTGCGCCGCAGGATAAATTCAAGATCAACGGTGGCACCGACCTTAAATCCATATTCGCCCACCTGCTCAAACCCGTGACGCTTGTAAAACCTCTGGGCACCCAGGTTTTCTGACCAAACGCCAATCCAAAGATCCTTGGGGTTTTGGGCCAAAAGCCAGGCCATCACCTGGCCGAACAGGGTTGAGCCGGTCCCGCCATTCTGGTGAGATTTAAGCAGGTAGAAGCGCTTGAGTTCATAGGACTGCGGCCCGACCTCAGGGTGGGGTAAATCGCAAAGTCCAGCTGTGGCGAAGCCCACGACCTTTCCCTGATCTTCCACAAGCCATGAGGCCTTAGACGGACTGACTAGGCTTAGTCGGGTGTCTTCCACATCGTAGGCGATAGCTAGATACGCAGTCAGGTCCGCCTGCGGATAGAGGTGCCCAAAGGTCTCAATAAAGGTCGCTGCCCCAATTTCGGAAAGGGTGTGAGCGTCGGATTCTTGAGCTTTACGTATGCTTAATTCGGTCATAGACCAGACCCGCTTCATCCTGAGTGGAATCGAAATGACGGTCGGGCTCTACACCCACGCCGATATGTTTGGCCATCATCCCGGAGCGGGACACGTCGAGCGGTCTGAAAGATTGACTGCGGTGCTCGACGCGCTTCAAGACGCTAGCGACCTTCGTCTGGAGCGTCGCGACGCGCCCTTGATCTCTAAAGCCGACCTTTGCGCCGTTCATCTTAGCAACTATGCGGACGCCATATTCGGCTCTGCGCCCACCTCGGGCCTCCTGATGTTGGACGACGACACCTTCATGTCGGCGGGCAGCCTTGATGCCGCTCGCCGCGCTGCTGGAGCCGTCACCCAAGCCGTAAGGGATGTGGCGGCGGGCCTTGGTGATCGCGCCTTCTGCGCCGTTCGCCCCCCTGGCCACCATGCCGAGCCGCACAAGCCCATGGGGTTTTGCATCTTCTCCAACGTCGCGGTGGCGGCACGCGCCGCGCAGGCCGCAGGCCTTCAGAAGGTGGCCGTGGTCGATTTTGACGTCCATCACGGCAATGGCACCCAGGCGGCCTTTGCGGGGGTTGAAGACTTATTCTTGGCCTCGGTCCAGCAATGGCCAATCTGGCCAGGCACGGGCCATCCCGACGAAGCTGCGCCGGCCAATATTCGAAATGCTGTTTCCCCGGCAAACGCCCCGGCAGAGGTCTGGCGTAAGGCATTTGAAAGTCTGATGCCGGACCTGGATGCCTTTGCCCCGGACCTCATTTTGATCTCCGCGGGCTTTGATGCCCACGCCAACGATCCTGTCGGCGACGCTGCGCAAAATCTACAAGCTGAGGATTTTGAGTGGGCAACCCGTGCCATTGCCACCGTGGCCCGAAAGCACAGTAAGGGACGGATCGTGAGCTCCCTTGAGGGCGGTTACGGCCTAAACGCCCTCGGCACTTCGGCTACGGCCCACGTCCGGGCCCTGCAGCTGGCTTGAGGATAACCACGATCCGCCGTTGCGGCGCGAGGTCTCCCTAACTAGGCTGTATGACGAACCAAGGGGATCCAGATGGCGGACGCCACAGACATTGACGGCCTATCCTTCGAACAGGCCCTGGCCGAACTTGAGCGTATTGTCGGACAACTTGAGTCGGGCCAGGCGCCCCTGGAGGCCTCGATCGCGCTTTACGAACGCGGCGCCCTGTTGAAGTCCCATTGCGAGACCCGGCTGGAGGCTGCGCGCCTGCGGGTGGAAAAGATCGTGGTCGGTGCGGGCGGAGTCACAGGCGCAGAGCCTGCCGAGTTCAACTGATGACGGCCGAGGTTGCGCGGCGGATCGCTGAAACCGCCGATCTGGTCGCCGTGGCTCTAGATCAGTTGCTACCGCAAGCGCAGGGTCCAGAGGCTCGGTTAACTGAGGCCATGCGATATGCAGCCCTTGGCGGCGGCAAGCGGCTGCGGCCCTTCTTCGCCATGGAGACAGGGCGTCTATTCGACCTTGATGCCAAATCAGTGCTCCGGGCCGCATGCGCCGTGGAATGCGTGCACGCCTATAGTCTGGTCCACGATGACCTGCCTGCCATGGATGATGATGACCTGCGTCATGGTCGTCCGACCGTTCACAAGGCCTATGATGAGGCCACGGCCATTCTGGTCGGGGACGGGCTGCAGGCCGCGGCATTTGAAATCCTGGCCGACCCTGAGACCCACCCCGAGGGTCGCGTGCGGGCCGATCTGGTGCTCAAGCTGGCCATGGCCGCTGGGGCACGGGGTATGTGCGGCGGCCAAATGATCGACCTGCTGGGCGTTCGCGATGACTTGGATGCCGTAGCCCGTATGCAGAGGCTGAAAACGGGCGCCCTGATTGCCGTGGCGTTTGAACTGCCGATGATCATGGCCCATGCCGCAGAGGCTGAGCGCCTAGCACTTATGAATTTTGCCCAGGATCTGGGCCTTGCCTACCAGATTGTCGATGATCTCCTAGACGCTGAAGGTAGTGACACAGCCCTCGGTAAGAAGGTCGGCAAGGACGCGGAAAAAGGCAAGGCGAACTATGTGACCCTGCTCGGTATTAGCGAAACGCGGCAAAGGCTGCGCCGACTGATTGCACAGACCCGGGCCCATCTGGACACCTTTGGCCGTCGCGGAGATTTCCTGAGAGACAGCGTTGATTTCGTGCTAGATCGCACTAACTGACGTCTCCGTTTTTCCAGTCCGCGTTGATCATGCCGCCGCTCACCCCACTGCTAGATACGGTTGCCTTGCCGGCGGACACCCGCGGCTTCACCCTGCCACAGTTACGACAGCTGGCGGATGAATTGCGGGCAGAGACCATTGATGCGGTATCTCAAACCGGCGGGCACCTGGGTGCCGGGTTGGGTGTTGTCGAGCTGACGGTCGCCTTGCATCATGTGTATAAGACCCCCGACGACATTCTGATCTGGGACGTTGGACACCAGGCCTATCCCCACAAAATTCTCACCGGCCGGCGCGATCGTATCCGCACCCTGCGCCAGAGGGGCGGACTCTCGGGCTTCACCCGGCGTTCTGAAAGCGCATACGATCCATTCGGTGCGGCCCATGCCGGAACCTCGATCTCAGCTGCCCTCGGCTTCTGTGCCGCGCGGGATGCGACGGGGAAATCGAATGCCGTCGTCGCCGTCATTGGCGACGGCTCTATGAGCTCTGGCATGGCCTATGAGGCCATGAACAATGCCGCCGAGACCACAGGTCAGCTCACCGTCATCCTCAACGATAACGACATGTCTATCGCCCCGCCGGTTGGTGGGATGAGCGCCTATATGGCCCGTCTGGTTTCTGGAGGTGGATACCGGCAGATCCGCAAGATTGGGCGCTCTATGGCAGGTGCCTTGCCCAAACCCCTGTTGAATGCTGCGCGGAAGGCTGAAGAATTCGCCCGCGGTATGGTCACAGGTGGGACATTTTTCGAAGAGCTTGGCTTTTACTATGTCGGCCCCATTGATGGCCACGACATGGATGCCCTGGTGGCGATCCTAAAAAATGCACGGGATATCAAAGACAAGCCGGTCTTGGTCCATGTTGTGACGCAAAAGGGCAAGGGGTACCAACCCGCTGAGGCTGCTGCCGACAAGCTACACGCCGTCGCTAAATTCGATGTTGTGACCGGCCAGCAGGCCAAGGGCCAGGCTGCCGCTCCGCAATACACCAAGGTTTTCGCCCAGGAACTGATCCGACAGGCAGAGCGTGACCCTAAGATTGTCGCCGTCACGGCGGCCATGCCTTCGGGAACCGGCCTGGACATTTTCGGTGCGGCTTTTCCGGATCGCACCTTTGATGTTGGCATAGCCGAGCAGCATGCCGTCACGTTTGCCGCGGGTCTGGCGGCAGACGGGATGAAGCCTTTTGCCGCGATCTATTCCACCTTCCTGCAGCGCGGCTATGATCAGGTGGTGCACGACGTTGCCATCCAGAAGCTGCCTGTGCGCTTTGCCATGGATCGCGCAGGCCTTGTTGGCGCAGACGGTGCTACGCACGCGGGGTCCTTCGACATCGGCTATATGGGCGCGCTTCCCGGTATGGTGTTGATGGCTGCCGCTGACGAGGCTGAGCTGGCCCATATGGTTGCAACAGCTGTGGCCATTGATGATCGTCCCTCCGCCTTCCGCTATCCGCGCGGCGAGGGGATCGGTATCGCCCTGCCGGACATCGGACAGGTGCTAGAAATCGGCAAGGGCCGTATTGTCCGCGAAGGCACCGCTGTAGCCATCCTTTCCTTCGGGACGCGACTGGCTGAAAGCTTGAAGGCCGCGGATATGCTGGCGGCCCGGGGGTTCTCGACCACGGTTGCAGATGCCCGCTTTGCAAAGCCCCTGGACATTGATCTGATCCTGCGTCTGGCCCGGGAACACGAAGCCCTGATCACCGTAGAGGAGGGGGCCATGGGCGGGTTTGGTGCCTTTGTCCTGCAGGCCCTTGCGCAGCATGGGGCCCTGGATCGGGGTCTTAAGATTCGCACCCTGACCCTGCCCGACATCTTCCAAGATCATGACAAGCCCGAGGCCATGTACGTGCAGGCGGGCCTGGATGCGGAGGGCATAGCCAAGAGTGCGCTCTCAGCCCTTGGTATCGATCATGTCTCGGTTGCGGGTTTGCGCGCCTAGCCGCAAACCCGAAGAAACTTCCGCACATCGCCAGGATTTGCCGGAGCGGGCCCGACAGTCTCGCCCATAATGGTGAAGGCCAAAACCCCGGTCTTGGCAAAGACCCTGAAGAATGGTGCCTTGGTGGACGCTTCGACCACCGCGCGAGAGGCCCCCGAATCTGAGTTTGCGTCCACCTCGCCCCGCAGGGTGCTGGCGGTGCCCCCAGAGTTCAGCGTGACGCTGGCGGGCCAGGGGGCAGGAAGACCGATGGCATTTGTCCAGATCACCCCGGACTTCTTTGTCGCCACACGCCTTTGCATGGCCACCTGGAACACCACCTGGCCACTGGCAGGTTGGCAGGTCATCTGCACGATCGGTCCCGCGCTTTCGGCATAGGTAAAGACCGCCGGTGCCGCCTTGGGGGTCTCTAGGCTCCAGGCGCCGGGGGGCGGGGTCTGGCCAATAGCCTGAGCCAGGGCGACAAGGTTTATCAGGGCAAGCATGCCGTTATTTTAGCACTGCGATTGAGCCCGCGCGAGCGGTCTAAAACGGACTGAACTTTTGGACCAGGGCCACGCCGGCTGGGGTCCTCTGGGCCAGGGAAATGTCGCCTCGGCCGCCATAGCTGATCCGGGCCTCTGCGATCTGGGTGTGCTTGATGGTGTTGGATGAGGAAATGTCTTCGGGACGGACAATGCCGGCCACGGTCAGTTGCCTTAGTTCCGCGTTGGTCCGGACTTCCTGGGTGCCCTGAATGACCAGATTTCCGTTGGGAAGGACCGTTGTCACAACCGCGGCTATGGTCAGCAGGATCTTCTCAGAGCGATTGACGCTGCCAGCACCGGCATTTGCCGAGGCCGAGGATGTATCCAGAGCCGTTGTCGGATCAAAACCACCCGGCAAAATCTTCCCAAGGCTGGATTCAAGACCCAAGAGGTTTGTTACGCCAGCCTTCATGGTCGAAGTCCGGGTCGCTGTCGAGGCGTTGGATGTCTTGGCGCTATCATCAATATCGATTTGAACGGTCAGAATATCGCCCACCTTGGCGGCGCGCTGATCAATGAAAAAGGCCCGGGCGCCGCTACGCCACAAGGAATTGGCCGAAGCTGGCTGGCTGACGCGATCCGTGTTGGCCGCAAGGATCACCTGCTCGCGGGGCACCAGGGCCGAGGGATAACCCACGGGGGCCATTTCAGGTCCGCGGACAACATCCTTTATGGTGGAGCAGGCGGCCAGGGGGGCCAGGGCGATAAGCGCGAGGTAGGAAAGACGCATCTGGTGAACCTTCACTATCGGAGTGCGAGTTGAGTACGGGATGCGGCGCGGACCTGATCAACCAGCGGGCCGACGACGGCCTGTCCGGGGCCAGAGGCCACAGCCTGGATGATCTTCTTTGACGCAGTGTTTTGAATATCGATGGGCTCGCCTACCGCCGCAGCACCTACAGCCTTGGCCTGCAGGGTGAGACTGATCCCCTCAGCCTGATAGGTGACATTGACCAAATCGCCGGGCCTGATCACCACCTGAGCCGAGACATCATGCCTTGCGGCAGCTGCCCCCATCCGCAGGGGGCGCTTGGCCACCATGCCAATCAGTTGATCGGCATCTGACGCTGAGTCGCTTGGGGCGGAGGCGACCTTGGCCCAAATCAGGTCCGTAGGCTGAACCATCTCACCGGCAGACAGATTGCGGGAATAGGTAAGGACATCGATATTTGCCCTCTGGGCCGCAGCCGGTTGGCCACTGACAATGATCCGGCGCAGGCCTTCGCTATTAGCCCAGTCCAAGCCGTTACGGTGCGCGATGCTTTGGACAAGAGCTGCGTCCAGCACCGTAGTTTGGCCTTCCCGCGACGCGACAACGATCTGCCCTGCAGCCCTGGCATTGTCGAAGATTTCGCCAAGGGTGATGACGCCGTCGGGATCGAAAATTTGCGCCTTCAAGGTCACGGTTTGGCCAGCCCATGCGGGAAGGGCCACGAGGGCGAGGCTTAAAGCAAGGGCGATACGACGCATGACCTAGCCCTTCAGCTGGTTAGCGGCTGAAAGCATCTGGTCTGCCGACGTAATGACTTTGGAATTCATCTCATAGGCCCGCTGGGCGACGATGAGGGCAGTGATTTCGCTGACGGCATCAACGTTCGAGGCTTCGGTATAACCCTGCAGCATTGTGCCAATGCCAGCGGTTCCAGGCACGCCGGTGGTTGGGGCGCCGGAGGCACCGCTCTGCAGGAACATATTATCGCCGATGGGCTCCAGGCCACCTTCATTCAAGAAGGTCGCTAATTCCAGGTTCCCAACAATGCTTGGGGCGGTCTGACCGGCTTGGTTGACCTGGACCTGGCCGGACTTGGAGATGCTGATGTCCGTCGCATCGGCAGGAATGACCACGGCGGGTTGCACCTGATAGCCATCCTTGGTCACCAACTGGCCCTGGTCATTGACCGATAGGTCCCCAGCCCGCGTGTAAGAAATTTCACCAGAGGGCATCAGGACCTGAAGATAACCGCGGCCTTGGATGGCGACGTCAAGCTTATTGCCGGTCTGGGTTAGGGCACCCTGCTCATTGATCCGATAGGTCGAGCCGGCCTTTACGCCTGCGCCGATTTGGATGCCTGTCGGGACGATCGTCCCCTGATCCGACGATTGGGCACCGGCCCGCTCAAGGCTCTGATAGAGCAGGTCCTGAAACTCGGCGCGCTGCCGCTTGAACCCGATTGTGTTCATGTTGGCGATGTTGTTGGAGATGACCTCAACATTCAGCTGTTGGGCGGCCATGCCTGTCGCAGCGGTTCTAAGGGCTTGCATTACCTAGATTTCCCTATTGTGTTCGACCCATGCGCTCGACCGAGCGCCGGGAGAGTTCAGCGGTGGAATCCATCATCTTGGCCATGGACTCATAGGCCCGGGTCACCTCGATCATTCGGGTGATTTCGGTGATGGAGTTGACGTTGGAATTTTCCAGCATGGATTGGTGAACCACGGCGGTCGTAAGGGCCTGCGGCTGCTGGTTGGACGTGTTCCGGTAGAGGTTGTCGCCGGCCTTATCTAGGGCCGAAAGCGTGTCGAACTTGACGACAGCCACCTTGCCGACCCGCTCCGTTCCCTGGCTGATGGTGCCGTCAGTGGCGATGGCCACGGGCCCCTTTTGCGGATCAAGGGTGATTTCGCCGCCGCCCTCATCGAGGACCGGTTGCCCAGCCTGGGTCACCAGCCTGCCGGTATCATCCATGCGGAAGTGACCATCGCGGGTGTAGCGCTCGCCACCAGATGCCGAAATCTTGAAGAAGCCAGGCCCTTCAATGCCGAGGTCCAGGGGGGCGGAGGTGTTGTGCAAGGCTGCTGGGGTGAAGTCCCGCGCCACGCCGACATCCAGAGCAAATTTTACCGGCTTTGGGCCGTCAAGCGTGAAGGCTGGCGCGGCCGGGTCGGTCTTGACCAGCAGGCTCTCGACCTTGAATCCAGTGGTATCGGCATTGGCGATATTGTTCGCCACGATGTCGAGCTCGTGGCGCAGGGTCATCTGCCGCGACAGGCCAACATAGAGGGCGTTATCCATTCAAATCCGACCTGCATCCAGCTCAGGGGTGAGCGGGTCAGACCATGCAAGGATTGGGCCAGCTGAATAATCTAATAAAATCAGCAATTAGAATGGTTAATTTCCGCCAGTCGGCGAATTTTGCCCGGCATGTTTCCGCTGAGCAGGACCCGGAAAAAAACCGATCATTAACCAAGTTCAACGCATGATTAGGACATTAGAGTCTAAGGAATCGCGCGCGTGGCCAGCAAGAAAGACGCCGAGGACGACGTCCCGGAAGGCGAAGACGGCGAAGTCTCGGCCGAGGCCGGCGGCAAGAAGAAGCCGCCTATGATGATCATCATCATCGCAGCCGTCGTGCTGGTGCTTGCCCTAGGCGGCGGTGGCGCAGCTTTCTTCCTGCTGAAGCCGAAACCCGAAGCCAGTGCCGAGAAGGACAAAAAGGGCGAGCACGGGAAAAAGAAAGACGAAAAAAAGGAAGAGAAAAAGGGCGAAGGCAAGGACGAAAAGGCGCTCGTCACCGTCAAAGAAGGGCCGGAGGGCGTGATGTTCGCGACCCTGCCCAATGTGGTGGTCAACATGCAGGCCGCAGATGGTCGCCCGACCTATCTGAAGCTGAAACTGACCCTTGAAGTTCCTGATCAGGAAACCGCTGATGCCATCGAGCCAGCCATGCCCCGTCTGCAGGACATGTTTCAATCTTTTCTGCGTGAACTGCGACCTGAAGATCTTCAGGGTTCGCAAGGATCTTATCAACTTCGAACTGAGATACTGCGGCGTGTGAACCTGGTGATCGCCCCCGCAAAGGTGAATGCCGTCCTGATTGAGGAGATGCTGATCAACTAGGCGCAAAGCCTTGGTTGCATGCCCCCTATGGCCGACGAAACAGACATCCCCGCAAATTCAGGTCCTGACTCCGACGCTTGGGGTGAGGACAAGAGGTCGGACTCCCTTGCCGGGGCCGAGCGCATCCTCAATCAGGATGAAATCGATAGCCTACTCGGGTTTGACCTCTCCGATGAGGACGCTTCAGAGCGCTCGGGCATCCGGTCGATTATCAATTCGGCCCTGGTCTCCTACGAGCGTCTGCCGATGCTCGAAATCGTCTTTGACCGTCTCGTACGGCACATGACGACGTCACTCCGCAACTTCACCAGCGATAATGTTGAAGTCAGCCTGGACAATATTTCGTCCATCCGATTTGGCGACTATCTGAACTCAATCCCGCTGCCGGCCATTCTGTCGGTTTTCAAGGCTGAGGAGCTAGAGAATTACGGCCTGCTGACCGTAGACTCGAACCTCATCTACTCCATTGTCGATGTTCTGCTGGGCGGGCGTCGTGGCACGGCGGCGATGCGGATTGAAGGGCGTCCCTACACCACGATCGAACGCGTTCTGGTGCAAAGAATGGTCGAAGTGGTTCTGGGCGACGCCTCGGAAGCCTTCGAGCCCTTGACGCCGGTGACCTTCACCCTCGATCGCCTGGAAACAAATCCGCGCTTTGCGGCCATCGCCCGTCCGGCCAATGCTGCCATTCTGGTAAAGCTGCGCATCGACATGGAAGATCGCGGCGGGCGGATTGAGCTCTTGCTGCCCTATGCCACCCTAGAGCCTATCCGGAAAATGCTGCTCCAGCAGTTCATGGGCGAGAAGTTCGGGCGCGACAATATTTGGGAAGGCCACTTGGCCACAGAAATCTGGACGACCCAGATGGATGTGCGCGCCGTGCTCGATGAGCAGCAGATCAGCCTCAAGCGGGTGCTCAATCTCAAGGTTGGCGAGACCCTTATGCTCAATGCCACCCCCGACACCATGGTTCAATTGCGCGCCGGCACAATTCCCCTGACCTATGGCCGGATGGGGCGGCGCAACCATCACATCGCGGTCCGCGTCGAGGCCCCGCTTTCTCCTAACGCTCGTTCCGAACTTCAGAGGTCCTTATGAGTATTGTTGCCATCGGTTTGAACCTGCTGCTGTCGGGCCTGTTGCTGGTCGCGCTCATGATGGGATTTCGCCTGAATCGCAGGCTGAACGCCCTGCGTCAAAGCAATGAGGGCTTCGCACGGGCTGTCGCTGATTTGGACAGTGCAGCCCTGAGAGCTGAGCGAGGGCTCGCAGCCCTGCGAGAAGCGACGGATGAGGCGGTCGATCTTCTATCAGATCGCATCGAAAAAGCCCGCGCCCTCGCCGCAAAGCTTGAACGTCAGGTGGAGCGTGTGCCTGAGCCCCGGCCTCGGGGTGAAGTGGTTCCCATGCCCCGTCGCGCCTCTGTCGAAGACCGAGAGCAGCTCGTCTCTGAATCAGATGTAGAGCGGGTCGCCCATCGTCTGGGGTCTCTGTTGTCAGCGGCGCGGGACGCGCGGCAGCGCCCAACCCCGGCACCCGCCCCGGTCTCAGAGGTCAAGGCATCTGCAAAGCCTTCGCGGCAAAGACCCGGTTACGAAGATGAGCTCTTCGGCGGTCAGGATGAGTCCGAAGATCTGGTCCTGCGCAAGACTGCGGTGGGACGTCGATGAGCAGGGTTCCAAGACTTCTTCCATTGATCGGCGTGGCAGCGGCCGGGGTTCTGGCCGTCAATGCCATGTCTGGGGCCGAGACTTTGCCTGCCCTGGTGTCGGGTGCGAGGGCCTTTGCAGCTGATGCGATCAAGCCAAAAGCATCGCCCCAGGCTGCCGCGACCGGCGAAAAGGCGGGTGCCAAGGCAACCAATCCTGCTGATATGGTGACGGCTGACCCGGCCACGGCTGGGGCTGAAACAGCGCCGTCGGCGGCAGAGGCTGGTGCTGATGCTGCGAACGGCCCGGCCGGAGCCAAGCCCGCGCCGGTCTGTGCGCCCACGGCTGCGGAACTTGCCAAGGCTGCTGGACTGTCCCCGGCAGAGCTCCAGGTCATGCAAAGTCTGGGCGCCCGTAGAGGGCAGTTGGATAAACGCGAGTCCGATCTCAGCACCCAACTGGCCCTGCTGGCTGCAGCCGAAGCCAAGGTGGACGCCAAGCTCAAGGCCCTGACGGCAGTGAAAACTGACATTAAGGGGCTGATCGGCCAAGCCGATGCCAAGGAGCAGGCGGAAGTCGACCGCATGGTCAAGGTTTTCGAGACCATGAAGCCCAAGGACGCCGCGCCGCGCATGGTTCTCCTGGACGATTCGGTTCGGCTTCCGATCGCGGCGAAGATGAAGGAAAAATCCCTGTCGGGGGTTTTGGCCCAGATGCCACCTGCAGAAGCTAAAAAGCTGACTGAGGCCCTTTCGCGGCGGTTCAACGCCACCCGAGCGATTGCCGCAGCTGCTGCCGACAAGGCGGGCGTCCCCACGGCGGCTACGGCTTCGTCTGCGCCCACCACGGCACCGGCAGGGGCCAAGGCAAGTCCCGATCCGACGGTGTCGCCAGACCCTACTCAGCCGCCCCCGAAGGCCAAGGCAAAGTCCAAAGTCAAAGCCAAGTCTAAGCTCAAGGGCAAACATAAGCTAAAGCCAAAAATCAAGGCCAAGCCGACGGCAGAGGCCAAGCCTGCGCCTGAACCGCCCTCACTCCCGCGGCCAGGGGCAAATCCAAGCTAGGTCATGAAGCTCAGGCGCGCCCTCCACACCAGCGTTGCAGCGATCACCCTCGCCGCGACCGCCGCTCCCGTCGGGGCGGTGGCACCGGTCGTGCGCCCGACGCCGCGGGGTGTTCTGGATGTGCATGTGGGTCTGGCCAAGGACTTTACGCGCATTGAGTTCCGAGGGGCTCAGGCCAGGGCGATCCGCGTGGGGCAGACCCTGACCCTGCGATTCAATCGCGACGCTAACCCTGACATTACCCGCCTTAGAGTTAGCCCACCGCCCTGGTTGAAAGCCGCTGAGGGTCGCCATACCGCCGGTGTCTATGAGCTTGTCCTCACCCTCACCGACGATGCCGACGCCAAGGTCGGAACCGCTGACGGTGCCACCTATGTCAACCTTCTGCAAAAGGCCCCCGCCGAAGTGGATGCTTCCGCCGGGCCGCCGCCAGCCGTGGTGGCAAAGGTCGAGGACGTCCCTGAAATCGTCGCCCCCCGCGCCAATCCTGTGCCGATTGGCGGGGTGGTGCACATGGATACCAAATACCAGAACGGCCAGGTTCAGCTGAGCTTTCCCTGGGCCAACCCCAATGGCGCAGCGGTATTCCGGCGCGGCGCGGCCATCTGGGTGGTGTTTGACGCCTCCGCCGAAATTGACATTTCCCGGGCCCCGCGGGGCATGAAGCAGGTCACCGGAATTCGGGCCTTCCGGGGCCCAGACTATTCTGCCGTTCGGATATCCACCTCGCCGGCCACCCAATTCACCGCCAATGCCCAAGGGGGGACCTGGACAATAGGACTTGGTAATACGTCCCAGGCGGCTGGGGCAAAGGTGACCATTGTTCGCGACGACATTGGCGGACCTGCGGCACTGAAGGCGGCGGTGGCCGGTGTTACGCGGGCCGTGAAGTTCGCCGATCCCGTGGTGGGTGATCAATTAAATGTGGTCACGGCCTTGGGTCCGACAAAGGGCGTGCCGGCCCGACGTGAGTTCGTTCAGATGGCGGTCCTGCCCTCGGCCCAGGGCTTGGCGATGGAATCCTATGTGGATGACCTCTCGGTCAGCCACGATGGCGATATTGTCCATATCGGTCGCCAGCAGGGTCTGGCGCTGTCGCCCATCTCTGCGAAGGCCTCTGTCGCGCCCCAGCAGGAGACCGCCAGTTTAGGCCCACCTCAGGCTGCCAGCCAAGCTGGCTTGATCGATGAGAACTGGGCGCGGACAGGCCCAGGCGGCTTCATGCCGCGCTATAACGCCCTGCTCAATTCGGCGATGATGGAGACCCAGAAGGGTAAAGACGCCCCCACGACCGCCCGTTTTGCCCTCTCCAGGTTCTTGATCGGCAATGAGCTGTCCTATGAGGCGATCGGTGTTCTGAATGATTTGGCGCGGGCTAAGCCTCAAATTTCCGACGATGCCGAGTTTCGCGCCCTGCGCGGCATAGCCAAGATCATGGCCCGGCGCTTCAAAGAGGCCCAGGTCGACCTTGGTGTGTCTGCGCTTTCAGACGATCCCGCCGCGGCCCTATGGCGGTCCTATGCCGCTGCCCAGCTAGCGCAATGGACCGATGCGCGGACGCAGTTCTCCGAGGGGGCTTCGGCATTTTCCCAGTTCTCACCGAAATGGAAAGCGCGGTTTGCCCGGTCCGATGCCCAAGCAGCCCTCGAGCTTGGCGAGGTTCCTGCTGCGGGGCGCTCGATCCGGCTGGCGCTGAACGACAAGACCGAGCCACTCGAGGAGCTGGCCACCCGACTCATAGAGGCGCGCTATGTTGAAGCCTCTGGCCACCCGGATCTGGCTTTGCGCATCTATGCCGCCATAGCTGGTGCGCCGTCTGAGGCGCTCTCGGCACCAGCCCTTTTGCACGCCACCCAGATTCGCATGGCCTTGGGTAAAATTACACCCACCCAGGCCGCCCAAGCTTTGGATGGTTTGCGGTATCGCTGGCGGGGGGATGCCACCGAGCTTGAGTCCATCCGCGCCCTTGGCCAGCTCTATCTCAACCAGGGCCGATATCGCGAGGCGCTGGAAGCCTTGCGGTCGGCGGGTAAGCGCCTGCCTGAACTGCCCACCGCCCGACAGCTACAGGCAGATCTCAGCGCGGCCTTTAAGTCCCTGTTCTTGGATGGCACTGCCGACGGTCTTGAGCCAGTACAGGCCCTGGCGCTGTTTATGGACTTCAAGGAACTGACGCCCCTCGGTCCGGATGGCGACCTGATGGTCCGTCGTCAGGTGCGGCGTCTGGTGGATGTCGATCTGCTTGATCAGGCAGCCGACCTTTTGAAGTATCAGTCGGAAAACCGGCTTGAAGGCGTTCCCCGGGCACAGGTGGCGACCGATCTCGCAGTCATCTATCTCATGGACAAGAAACCCGAAGCCGCACTCCAGACGATCAACAATTCACGGACGACGATCCTGCCAGCTGGCCTGAACGCTCAGCGCCGTCTGGTCGAGGCCCGCGCCTTGATGAATCTGGGGCGGATCGATGCGGGCCTAGAGGTGCTGGAGCGTGACACCAGCGTCGAGGGCCAGGACCTTCGTAACGAAATGGTCTGGAAGCAGAAAAATTGGCCGATGGCGGGGTTCAATTTCGAAAAGAGCCTCGGAGATCGCTACAAGCATCCAGAACCCCTGTCTTCAGAGGACGAGGGCAAGGTCCTGCGGGCAGGCGTGGCTTACAGCCTTGCGGGAGATGATGCCGCCCTGGCCAGGCTACGCAGTCGCTATCAGCCCTTTGTTGAGCCGTCTCATAATCCCGATGCCATGCGGGTGGCCCTATCTGGCATTTCCGAGGGGCAGTTCAGCGTCACCGACTTTGGCCGGCTTACAGCCGATAATGAAGCCTTCTCCGGCTGGGTTGCCAAGATGAAGGCGCGGTTCAGGCAGGCACCTGCACCCATCGGCCCGGTCACCCGGCAGGCGGCTGTGCCAGCTCCGCAAAAACAAGCCCAAGCGGCCACTAAGCCCGCCAAGGGCTAACTCAAATAGCACTAAATTGAAGGCAGGGTCCGCTAGCGCGGCGCTGTGTGGAAGCTCTCAACGAGACTTCCCGCCACCAATCGCCACCCGTCCACAAGGACGAAAAAGATCAGCTTGAAGGGCAGGGAAACCACCACAGGCGGCAGCATCATCATGCCCATACTCATCAGCACACTGGCCACCACAAGGTCGATGACCAAGAATGGGATGAACAATAGGAAGCCGATTTCAAAGGCCCGCTTCAACTCCGAGATCATGAAGGCCGGGGTGACGATCTGCAGGGGCAGCTCCTGGACCGTCTTGGGCCTAGCCACCCGTGACAGCTTGACGAACAGGGCTAGATCTTCTCGGTCCACCTGAGAGAGCATGAAGGTCTTCACCGGTGCGCCCGCAGCCGTAAACGCTTGGGGCAGCTCCATCTGGTGATCCAGCAGGGGTTTGATCCCTTGATTGTAAGAGGTCTGCAGGGTCGGGCCCATAACAATGGCCGTCAGGAACAGGGACAGGCTGATAATTACCGCATTTGGCGGGCTCTGCTGCAGGCCCAGGGCCGTGCGTAATAGGGACAAGACCACGACAATCCGCACAAAGGCCGTGGTCATAATGACAATGGACGGGGCAAGGGACAGAACCGTCAGCAGGCCAATCAGCTGGACCACCCGGTCGGTCAGACCCGCGCCCGAACCTAAGTTAATATTCACCGCCTGGGCGATGGCGTGGGCTGGCATCAGCAGGGCGGCCAGGGTGGCGATCAGGGCGTAGCCTGCTGCGCGACGCATGTCGTCCTTGTGCCAGGATCCGAAGGCGGAGACCCACAGGCTACGCAAGCGGCTAAGCATCGAAGACGGCCTTTGTTGTTTGTGGGGTGGTCAGGGGGGCAACAGCCTTCAAGATTTGCCCCTCGCCCAGCAGGAGCAGCTGTTCTTCGCCATCGCATGACACCAGGACCAGCCGTCGGGCCGGGTCTAGGATCAAGGTCTCAACCACCGCCAGACGCCTAATCTTGCCCTTGGGGACCATGGCCATCAGGGCGTCGGGGCCAAAGCGGCGCAGGGCGGCAGCCGCGAGGCCGACCAGCCCCAAGGTCAGGGCGAGGGCGAAGAAGGCGCGAACAGCGTCTGCGAGGTGCATTTCCAAATCACGGTCTGGCGACAGGCGATGCAGGTGCCGGTCCGCGTGAGTTATGCCCAAAGGGTCTTAAGGACCGATTAACCCTATTTCTTCACCATATTGATTATGGACATCACCGAAATTCCGTTGTTCGCTATGCTCAAGTCGCGCATGGGCTATCTGACCGAGCGTCAGAGGGTGATCGCCCAGAATGTCGCAAATGCCGACACGCCGAACTATTTGCCTCAGGATGTGAAGCCCTTCAGCTTCCAAGCCCACATGGCAGCCGCTGCGGTCAGCCAGCCAGGACCGATGTCGGTGGCGGTGACCAACCCCATGCACATCGCCCATACGGCGACCTCGCCAAACCCGCCCAAGGTAAAGTCCCGCAAGTCCCAGGACACCGAGACCACCCTCGATGGCAATAGCGTGGTGCTGGAAGATGAGATGCTTAAGCTGACCGACACCCGCATGAACTATGATGCAGCGGTTAGTTTTTATCAGAAGGCCCTGAATCTTTTGAAGATGGCGGCCAAGCCGCCGGGCCGCTAGGAGCTAATCCATGGCTGAAATCAAGTCTGCCGGCGCTGCCGCCCAGACCATCGCCACCTCGGCCCTTCGCGCGCAACAGGCGCGGATGCGGATCATTGCCGAGAATATCGCCAATGCCAGCTCGACCTCAAAGACCGCCGGCGGCGACCCCTATCGTCGCCAGATCCCGGTTTTCAAGCCGGTCCAGGTGGATGGCGGCGAAGGGGTCAGGATGACCAAGGTCACCCCCGACAACAGCGCATTTAAACTGGAATACGAGCCAGGCCACCCCTCGGCCGATGCCGGTGGCTATGTGAAAATGCCCAATGTCGATCCCTTGGTGGAAGCCCTGGACATGCGCGAGGCGCAACGGGCCTATGAAGCCAACCTCAATGTGATCGAGACGGCGCGCAATATGGACATGCGCACCCTCGACCTGCTGCGCAAATAACGGAGGCTGAGCCATGATGACTGCACTGGCCGCCGCCAAGGCCTACGCTGCCACCGCTGGACAGGCCAGCTCTGCGACCTCGGGTTTGTCTGGGGCCGCCGAAGGGGGCATGGACTTTGGATCCATGGTGAAGAACGCCATGACCGACGCCATGCAGGCGTCCAAGAACGCCGAAACCCAGATCGTCAACCACACCCAGGGCAAGGCCCAACTGATCGACGTGGCCACCGCCATCTCCGCCGCCGAGACCAGCCTGGAAACCGTCATGGCCGTTCGTGATCAGGTGATCAGCGCCTATCAAGAAATCATGCGGATGCCGATTTAAGGGGGCTGAGCTCTAGGACCTGGATACCGGCCTTCGCCGGTATGACCGGGGT
>CALETE010000009.1 GCA_937920085.1 uncultured Alphaproteobacteria bacterium
TTCTCTCGGCGTCAGGGCGGAGAGGGCCTCAATCTGCTTCAGGATGCCTTGGAGCGGTTCGCGCAGGGCGACGACCTGTTTCCACTGGTATCGGCCACGTCGGTCGCTCTCCGGCGGCTCGGCGAGGTTCAGGACGAAGTCCAGAGTGCGGGCCAGGTCCTGCGGGGGCTTCAGCTGGCTCAGGGCGTCGAGCAGGGCGTTCAGCGCATGGAAGGTGACACGTCCGCCGGTCAGCTTAGCGGCCAGGGGCGGGTGAAGTAGCGTGCGGCGCAGCGTTGCGAACGTCGGGGTGTCGAGGACGTCGAGCAGGGCGCGGACGCGATGGTCGACGACGTGTCCTGAGTGGAGTTCGCCCAAAGGATTGACCGCTTCGGCGCCGAGGCTGCGGAGTTTGTCGGCGATCAATTCTGGGTAGGTCTCGCGCTCACAGGGGGCGACAGCGAAGGTGCCGTGCTCCGGCTTCGTATGGCCCAGCAGTTCGGACATCCGTTCCGTGGCATGGGTCGGGTCTGTCGTCAGGTGGACCGAGTCCGCAAAGTTCGGCCAAGGAATCTGGCGATTCGCCCAGCGCTCGGGAATGGGGCGGCCCCAGGCATCGAACACATCAGCGTCGGCTGCATCTGCGCCCACGATGATGTGGATGTTCAGGCGGTCTTTGCGGCGTTCCAGAGCCTCGAGCAGGAGTGGCTGCGGTTCCAGTAGGCCGACCAGCCAGACATCCGTGACCCCTTCCGGCATCCCGTCGCCCTTGGCCAATTCCGTGCGGACTTGGTTGTGATCACGCTGGCCCAGACGGTTGAGCACGTTTAGGTAAGCCAGCTCGAGACGATGGAGGTTGTTCCAGCGTTCCGGATTCGTCTCCACCACCGCGGCCACCGCCGCAAAGTCGTGGCCATCCCGGGAAGCGCCCAATTGATCGCGCAATTGCATCAGCTGCTCCGCGAACTTCTTCGCCTCTTCGAACGTGAAGTCCGGCGTCGACTCCGCCGGGAACAGCGCCGGGAAATCCGTCCGCGAGAAATGCGGACTCGTCAAAACCTCCACCCACGCCAGCAGGCACGTCTCCTTGGATGCCACGTTCACGTGGCTATCACCCCAATTCAGGAATTTGTCTGGAGTCTGGAATTCGGGAAGCAGGACGCCATTCGGCGCCTGCTTAGCCAACTCCTCCTGGATAAGCCTCGAGGAGAAGGTCGACGGCACGATGACCCGATGGCTCCCTAGATCGATGGGCGCCCCGGTCCGGCCTCCGAGCAGGGAGGTGGCGACTGCTTGGGCAAGAGGCTTCGAAAAGCCGACGAACTGTGGAGCCAAGGGCGACATCAAGGGTGAGTCTCTTATGCCCAATCTGGGTTGACGTGCAACCCCCTGCTCGATGAAAGCCTTATGGCGTCCGAACTCTTGGATTAATACGCGATTTTTCTTTAAATGGGCGCTAGCCAATGTAGAAAGCAGGCGCATGTATACCGTTGCATCACTTTTCTGCGGCTGTGGTGGGCTTGACCTTGGTCTTCAAGGCGGCTTTGAGCTCCCATATTTGGATAAGCCCATCGCCAAGGGTGGATATAAGATCGTTTGGGCTAACGATTTTGACCTTAATGCCACACTGACATACCGGAAATACTTCGGGGACCATGTGGTCCATGGAGATATCGTCCAAATCATGGATGACGTTAAGACGGCAGTGCAGGCTAAGAAGGCTCTGCCTCATGGTTTCCCGAAGCCTGGTTCCGTCGACGTCGTTACCGGTGGCTTCCCTTGTCAGCCTTTCAGTCTTGCGGGTAAGCGAAAGGGTTTGGGTGATCGCCGCGGAAAACTCTATCTCGCTATGTGCGATGCCATCAAGGTTCTTAAGCCGAAGGCTTTTATCGGTGAAAATGTCAGAGGTCTCATGTCAATGGACGGCGGCGAAACCCTTGAGATGATTGTTTCCGACCTTAGCGCCATTGGATACAGGGTTTCTTTCCAGCTATACAAGGCGATGGAGTGGGGCGTCCCCCAGACTCGTGAGCGCGTTATTATCGTTGGCGTGCGCAACGACCTCCCGGCGTTCGCCCATCCGCAGCCCGATCCTAAGCGTCCAGTTATCTCGCTTAAAGATGCGATCAAGGACTTGGAGAAAAAGGATGAGGGCTCATTTTCAGCTCACAAGTGGTCTAAGGCCAAGAAGAACGTAGGGCAGGGGAATAGCGTGTGTAAGCCCGATAAGCCCGGCCCTACAATGAGAGCAGAGCATCACGGAAACATTGAGTTCCATTATTCACTCGGGCGGCGACTCTCCGCCCGAGAGGCTGCACGAATTCAGTCCTTCCCGGATGACATGGAGTACATCCCGAGTATTTCTGCCGCATACAAGCAGATTGGGAATGCCGTTCCTCCTTTACTCGGTTGGCATGTCGGCCAGGCGCTCAAGAAGCATCTGGATAAGCATTCGTAATACGTGCAGACCCTCGATTCAAAGAGCGTAGAGGCGATTCTTGCTGACGCTGTTGCGGCTTTGAATTCCGGATCATGGCGTCCGCCTGGAGGCGTCGCTACGGCTTCTGAATTTGAAAAGGAGGCTCAACGCCAACTGCAGCATTTTGCGACGGCCCATGGGGTTGAATGTAAGATTATCCTACACTCAGGTCGTAAGTTTCCTGACATAGTTTTTGAAAACACTAAATTTGGCGTCGAAATTAAGACGGCACAGAAGGGATGGGCCTGCTTGGGTAATAGCGTGGCTGCGTCCACCCTGGTGGATGGGGTCAGTGAAGTTTACCTACTCTTTGGAAGCGGTGAGGCTAACTTTGAGGCGCGGTACTCACGTTACGAAGACAGCATAAAGTCGGTAGAAGTAACTCATTCGCCTCGTTATGTTCTAGATATGGACACTCCACGCCGGGCGTCTTACTTGTATCGTATAGGCAAGACGCTTCCCGACATGCTAGCAATGAATGACCCGATTTCTTGTGTGGTCAACGAAGCACGTCGAAACTTGAAGAAGGGAGAGCGCTTGTGGTGGGTGTCGGAAGAGGTGTCTGCGCCTCTACGGATCAGGCTCTGGAAGGCGGTCAAATCTCCAGAAAAAAAGACTTTGATTGCATCTGCCTTTGCTTTGTTTCCATCACAGGTTCTCAAGGCGCCTAGGGCTGATTATTCCGGCTTCGCACTATGGTTAACTCAGCGACATTCTATACTACATTCTAATGTGCGCGATGATTTCTCGTCCGGGGGCAGGCTGACTTCTGTAGATTTTGGAGACGGCGTAATTAACGACGCACCTCAGGTTTTTCTTACTTTCAGAAGTCATCTTCCTGAGGCTGTTAGGGTGATTAAGGAGGATCTTTCGGCCGCAGATTGGTCGCATAATTATCAATGCGGAATTGAAGAATCAGATACGTTTGAAAAAAGATTAAAGATGTGGAGGGCTATTGTTGAGCCCTTCTTGGTGTCACATTCGGGCGGCGATAATTATGCGATAGCTTGTATCAGGGCTTTTTTGGACAGGAATATTTGCTAACTTAAGCTAGAATTATTTAATCGAGTAATTCTTGGGGGTAGCTGAGGAGCCTGTTCCTCGGTTTATGCCATTTATCTGGTTTGCTGTATTTTCTTGCGTTTGCTAAGTGGGATCTCGCTTTAAGTTTATTCGCCACTGCTTTGGTTTGGACTGCAGGTGCGCCCCGCCCAGGCGGACGTCGGGAATCGCAATCAAGTCAGGATGTTCCTCGTCCGTGGATCCTGGTAGGCCGGGTGGGGCATCGAAGGCTGCTGCTGGATTCGATACGACTACCTCACCAGCCCTGACCTCACTACCGACTTCCGGGTCATCCAGGTCGACGTCGCTAACTAAGTTGGACCAGATTTTGCTCATCGGCTCTTAAGCGCACACTTTTGTTAACAACTTTTGCCTGGCGTGTCCCGGCGGTTGTTGTTTCCTGGCCCTCGATCGTTACTCTAATCCTATGCCTTCCTTGCCCATTCCTGTGGTAGACCTCTTTGCTGGCCCAGGCGGGTTGGGGGAGGGGTTTTCGCGTGTTGAGGATGGCAAGGGACGGAAGGTCTTTAAGACTATCGTTTCAATCGAAAAAGATCCGCATGCTATCAATACTCTCAGGCTAAGAGCTTTTTATAGATCGTGCTTAGGAAGTGGACACAAGCTTCCAGATGCATACTTGAATGTTCTCTCCGCTGAGAGCAAAAAGGAAAAGGCTAAAGCTTTTAAGGAACTCAAAAAAATTAAAGAGTGGAAGGAGGTTAGCAAAGAGGCGCTAAAAATTACGCTAGGTAGCCGTAACCGAGCAAAGATATGTAAAGAAATAGGACAGAGGCTTGCAGGTGAACGTACGTGGGTGCTTATCGGCGGGCCGCCATGTCAGGCTTACTCTTTGGTTGGTCGTTCTCGTATGCAAAATCACGACGGCCTTAAGCATGATCATCGTCATTTTCTTTATAAAGAGTACCTCGCTATTATCGAAAAGTTTGAGCCCGCAATCTTCGTGATGGAGAACGTCAAGGGACTCAATACGGCAAAGGTTGCAGGTAAACCTATTTTACCTGCTATAATCAATGACCTAAAGGGGGCCGGTAGTATAGGTTATGAGCTTCATTCATTGGCATCAGGAGCCCCTCACTTAGCCGATGATTATCTGATTAAAGCTGAAAAGCATGGAGTTCCCCAAACTAGGCATCGAGTGATCATAGTTGGCGTTCGAAAAGATCTTCAAATCACTCCCGAACTCTTGATTAAGAGGAGTATCGTTACTGTCTGTGATGCTATCGGTGACTTGCCGCCTTTAAAGGGTTTAGCTACCACGAAGAAGCGAAAGGAATATAGCATTAGTGACAAGGGGGCGCAGATGTCGAAGGCAGTTGGCCTACGTGAATGTTTACCCAAGAGTCTGCGTGACTTTATTTCTCCTCTATCCGCCGAGTTGCACGACGTGCTTCTTAATCATCAAGCACGATCCCACATGCAGGAGGACTTAGATCGCTACGAGTACTGGGCGGGGGAAGCGAGGAGAACCGGTAAGAGCCCGACACTGCATGACAATATTCCCCAGGCTCTTCTGCCAAACCATGAAAATGTCCACGCCGAGCGACCAATGGTCTTCGCCGACCGTTTCAAGGTGCAGCTGGCCGAAAAGCCGAGCGGCACGGTGACTTCGCATATTTCTAAGGACGGCCACTACTATATTCATTACGACCCGGCCCAGGCCCGCAGCTTCTCGGTCCGTGAGGCTGCCCGGATCCAGACCTTCCCTGACGACTATTTCTTCATGGGCAACCGGACCCAGCAGTATCATCAGGTAGGCAACGCCGTCCCCCCCTATCTGGCTTATCAGATCGGTCAGCGGGTCTGGTCGGCGCTCCAGGGATAATTTTATAAGAAAAATACGGTTTTAGGTGGCGAAAGGGGGTGGGCCTCGGCATAACGCCCAGATGCCCGAACAGGAGCTGCCCCCCTCGGCCTCTGCAGGTATCCTCAGCCTGCGCGCCTTTGACTACGACCTGCCATCCGCCCTGGCGGACTTGGTCGATAATAGCATCAGCGCCGGAGCCAAGAAGGTGGAGATCACGACGCAATGGGCAGGGGTGGATAGCTGGATCGCCGTCGTGGACGACGGCCTGGGCATGACCGACAAGGTCCTCCTGGAGGCGATGCGTCTCGGCAGCACTAGCCCTTCCCAAGTCCGGCAACCTCATGATTTGGGGCGCTTCGGCCTCGGACTCAAGACCGCCTCGATCTGGGCTTGCCGGCGTCTGACTGTGCTTTCCAAGGTCGTCGGTGGAAAGGTTTCGGTCCGCACTTGGGACGTGGACCGGGTCGTCGCTGAAAACCGCTGGTTGGTCGGTGATTCGGCCGAAGGCGATGTCGCCTTGTCTTTCGCCAAATCCTTGGGCGGCAAGGAATCCGGAACGGTCGTCCTTTGGCAGAAGATGGACACTTTGTATTCTGGCGGTAGAAAAGGGGAGCTGCGGACCAGGGAAAGCTACAATCGTGATCTCGCATCCGCCTTCCGGATGCTGGGCGTTACTTTCCACCGCTTCATCGAGAAGGACAAGGACCCAGTGGTCATTATGGCGGGCGTGAATAAGGTCGTCCCGTGGAATCCGTCGGTATCCGATCCAGCGCCTCAGTCTTATCACAAGTCCCTTCTGGCATTCAGCGGAGAGACCGTGAAGGTTAGCACGTACGTGATGCCTTACTCGAAGAACTTTGCCAGTTCGACCGCGCTCGAGCGTGCCGAAGGGCTGCTGGGCTGGAATGCTCATCAAGGTTTCTATGTCTATCGCAATGATCGTCTCATCGTTTGCGGCGGATGGTTGGGCATGTTCGCCTCCCAGGATCATTACAAGCTGGCGCGAGTGGTGGTCGAGATTCCCAACACCTTGGATATCGAGGTCGGGATCAGCGTGACCAAGACCAGCGTCCGTCTTCCGGAGGGTCTTAGGGCCGATCTCGAGGGCGAAGCCAAGGCGGCCCGTGCCGCATCGTTGGAGGTATACCGAAACCGCGGACGAAAGGTGACGACTTCGACCACGAACACCAAGTTCGCAATGCCTTGGCAGCTCTTCGAGAAAGACGGCCGCTTTTACTACCTTCTCAACAAGAAGCACCCCCTCTATGAGCGCGCCCGCGACTCTGCCGGAGACGCCAACGCCTTTTCTTCGATGGTCTCCTTAATCGAGCAAGCCTTGCCTTACGCCGACATCGCCATCCGTAACGGGGAGCGACCCGAATCTTTCCCGCGCCCTTATGAAGACGCCGGCTCCGCCGAGCGGAAGAAAGTGCTAAAGGAAGTCTATGCTGCTTACTTGTCGGCCTTCGGCTCGCGTGAGAAGGCCCTTGAGATGATTTCCAAGACCCCGCCGTTTTCCTCCTTCGAAGAAATTTCCGAACTCTGATGAATACCCTGCAACAACTAACAAATATTGCCCGCAACCTCGTTATTGGTCTTTTGCAGACTAAGGTCGCAGAAGGTTTTCCTGGCTACGTACTCACCCTTGCCGATATTCGCGGGGAGCTGGCCGTTGCCTGTGCGATTCCTTCACTTAAGGCAAAAGTCACTCCTGACATGATTGAGTCGGTTGAGGCCGAGTTGCTTGCCAGCTTCACCACGGATGGCGGTGAGTTTGATATCCTTGTCGACGATGCCGACCACGTGCCTTGGCTGACCGCCGAGCGTAAGGGCGAGGTCAAGTGGGGATTCTGGAACCGCTATGCCGAGTACATGATGTCCGTCGAGAGGAAGCCGGCCACGGTCGTCAAGAACATCGACGATGTCACGGAACGCATCTTGGGTAGAATTGAGGACCCAGTCCGTGCAGGAAGCTGGTCGGTCCGCGGCCTCGTCGTTGGCAGCGTGCAATCAGGTAAGACCGCCAATTACATCGGTCTGATTAACAAAGCGATCGATTCAGGCTATAAGCTTATCGTCGTGATGGCTGGTGTTCACGAAGCTCTCCGTCGGCAGACTCAGATTCGAGTAGACGAGACTGTGACAGGTTTCGACACAAGAAGTGGCCCGGGAAAGCCGCAGGTTGCCACTTTTGGTGTTGGGATTGGCAGTACCCTAGACCGAAAAGTCAATATACTCACCTCAGCTTCCCATGACTTTAATCGTAAACGTGCGGAGGCGCTGGGTGTCCAGGTTGGTGGTGATCCGGTCATTTTGGTCGTTAAGAAAAACAAGAGCATAATGGAGAACCTTCAGAACTGGATTCTTGAAGTTGGCGGTAAGCTTAAACCAGGGCAGACAGAGGGAGGCGAACGCTGGATCCCCGGATGCCCCGCGCTCATTATCGATGACGAGGCGGATAATGCCAGTATCAATACCAGCAAGGAGGGCAGGTCGTCCATCAACAAGGCGATGGTCGGATTGCTGACCTCTCTCGAGAAGGCCGCTTATGTCGGTTATACCGCGACCCCTTACGCCAACCTCTTCGCTGACATCAACGACGAAGAGAACATCTATCCCCGCAACTTCATCGTCAACATCAAGCCTCCTGGTAACTACCTCGGCGTCGAACGTGTCTTCGGCATCGATGCTGATGGCGACGCGGGTATTGAAGCCAAGGACCCGCTCCCTATCGTCGAAGAGATCGACACTTACGCCGAGTTCATTCCTCCGAAGCACAGAATGGATTTCGTTCCTAAGGCTTTGCCGCCTTGCCTGATCAAGGCCGTGAAGGTCTTTGTGCTTGGGACTGCCGCTAAGAATTTCCGGTTGTCGAAGGGCGTTCGGCTTCAGAAGCACAGCTCGATGCTCGTGCACGTCAGCCATTACAAGGCCGTGATCGATAAGTTCGCCGACTTGGTGCGTACTCTCAAGGACCAGCTACGTGACGACGCGTCCGTGGGCGATGAGTCGGTCATCGATGAACTTGAGAAGCTCTGGGACTCGGAGTTTGGCGAGATTTTCCCTGATTTCGAGGCGGAAGACCAGGGGATGCCGGTCACTTGGGCGGATATCCGCCCGCTGATCAAGCCCACGCTGGACTCAGTGCAGGTGCGTGCCATCCATGGCGAAAGCCAGGTGTCGTTGGATTACGATGTATGCAAGGACGGCCTGATCGTCATTGCTGTTGGTGGTAACAAATTATCGCGAGGCCTGACGCTGGAGTCACTCATCGTGAGCTACTATCTCCGCACGACCAAGCTCTACGACACCTTGATGCAGATGGGCCGCTGGTTCGGTTATCGCGATGGTTACGTCGACCTCTGCCGTGTATATACGACCCGTCAGCTGATCAACTGGTATTCGCATATCGCCTTGGCCGACCATGAGCTGCGACTCGAGTTCGACCGACTCTGCGAAAGCGGACGCAAGCCGAGCGAATATGGCCTGAAGGTCCGCGCGCATCCGGATGGCATGAAGATCACCGCGATGTCCCGCATGCGTTTCGCCACCATGTGCGACATCACGTATGCCGGAAAAATCCTGCAGACGACTGTGATGACCACGAAAAAGACTGAGGTCGCGGAGAATCTCGCCACGACCCGTGATTTCTTCGCCTCGCTCGGTGCAGGTAGTTCGCATGCGAACTATCCGAATTACACTTACTATCCGGCGGTTACCTCCAAGCAGGTCTGCGATTACATCTCCAAGGTGCATATTCCTTCTGGTGCCAGTCGCTTCACCAAGCAGTTGATCGTCCCCTTCATCGAGAAGCAGACGTCTTACGCGACCAGCTGGAACGTCGTCTTCGCTCCCTTGGGTATGTCTACTTCCGAGGCTGCGCTTGGAGTCACCTTCGATTTCAACGGCAAGAAGGTAAAGGCCATCAGCCGTAAAGTCGAAGCCCCGAAGAAGTCGCGACCCATCCATCAACTCGGTGACGAGTTCTCGCCGGTGAAGCATAACCTGCTCAGTCCGGATGACCAAGGCGCCGACCTTCATTTCACGAATCTGACCCCCGAGCTCGTTTTGGCTTACCGTCAGAAGAGGGGCCTAGCCTCCTACTTGGGACTGCTGGAGGGCTATCAGGTCAAGGGTATGTCCCTCTACGAGGCAGCGCTGGCGCTGACCCGCGAGAAGATGGGGCCGAACAAGAGGGGCGAGCTCCCGTCGGTGCCCAGCGGTGAATTCTGCCGTCTGCTGCGTCCCGAAGGGCAGGCCTTGCTTCTCGTGTATCCGGTGACTCCGCTTATCGACAAGGATAAGGTCGTCAGCGCCAAGGGTAAGCACAGCTGGAGCTCGGAGCCGGCTCCCCTTGATCACCCGCTGATCGGCGTTGCCATCAGTTTCTCGGCCTCTGACAAGGTCGTGCCCGTGCGTTACGCCGTCGACGACGTCGTTAAGCTGCAGATCTTCGGCCCGGATCCCGATCAAGATTGGGATGACGAGGAGGAAGACGACATCGGCTGAACGAACGATTTACCATGACTACCGAAAATACTAATATCTTCACGAAGCTACGCGCTGACGCGGCGATCGCCAGTCCGCGGCCTCCCTCGATGGTTAACCGTGTGCACGCGAATCCGCGTTGCTGTCTCGAGTACCGCTTGGACGTGACGGAGAACAAGGCTTACCTCGTCGCATATTGCCCCGGCAATCTGCTGCCTAGCCAGGCCCGTTGGCCTAAGCTCAAGGCTTTCGAGATCAGGCAGCGTAGCGTCTCAGGCCGCGACTGCATCGCGGTCTCGGTCCTGCCTTCCGTCCCGCAGGCGGATATCGCCTTGGCTGAGGAGATGCTTTCCCTCGTCGGCTCCAACTGCCAGCCTGGCCTTGACCCCGGCGAAGCCGTCGAGGACATGCTGGCGTGCCTCGCCAGGATGCAAAGCCTTGCGAAGGGAAGGGGGCAGCCGCTCTCTCCGGAAAAACAGGTAGGTCTGTTCGGTGAGCTGCATATCATCGCCAACCTTCTGATTCCGACCCAGGGGGCCGAGAAGACGATCGCCGAATGGGTCGGACCCTCCGGCGCCCCTCAGGATTTTCAGTCCAAGGGATGCGCGATGGAGATCAAGACCACCCGTGGTAACCTGCCCCAGACCATCAAGATCTCCAGCGCCCGTCAGTTGCAGGGAGATACGGTGCCCCGTCTCTTCCTCGTCCGCATCGCTTTGGACTCTCAGCCCAGCATCGGCGCCTCCCTGACCGAGATGGTCAATCAGATTGGCTCTGCGTTGGCCGGCAATTCCCTGGTGGCCATGAACTTCCGCGATAAGCTTGCTGAGGTCGGTTATCACGAGGAGCATGCGAAGCTCTACGAGGAGCCGAAGTACCAGATTCGCTCCGTCGTATTCTATGATGTTCGGGACGGGTTTCCCCGCATCCAGGAGAAAGACTTGCCCGTCGGCATCGGTGAGCTCAGCTACGAGATCGAGACGAGCGCCTGCGCCGGCTATGTCGCCGATGAATCCGAGGTGAAGAAGTCGTTCGCCTGAAGTCATGATCAGAAAGGAGAGTTTCATGGATGGGTTCGACGACGACGTCCGTCGTCGTCGGCATGAGCTGAGCGAGGATGCCGGATTCCTCCAGGTCGCGATGGCCCAGCTGTTCTTCGAGTATCTGAAGGATGCCGACTCCGACCTCAGCGATTTCATCCCTTGTCCGTTCCTTATCCCGCAGGGCGCCGACTCCAAGGGGCAGACATCGTTGCACGGTTATTCCATGGACGAGGATTCTTCGCGTCTGGATCTGTTCGTGTTTCATCAGGTCGCTGTCACGGGTTCACCGGTGACGCCGCAGGATGTCCGTTCCGCGCGTGACCAAGCCTATCGATTCTATAAGCGCGCGATCGACGGTTATCATGAGAAGTTGGAGGAAGCCAACGAGGCTCACTCGGCCATGGCGCAGATCCACGACGCACAGGAAGACATCACATCCATACGTATCTTTGTCTTCACGAACGGTGAGAGCCCCCGTGCTAAGCTGAGCGCTGAGAAGGAGGACGGGGTCGCCGTCGAATCCAATTTCTGGGATATCGACCGCCTGTATAAGCAATTCACCTCCGGAGGTGAGCGTGAAGAAATCGTCGTGGATTTCGTCAACGATCACGGCGCCCCGGTCCCGGCTCTCCTCTGTGATAGCGGCAAGTCGGGTTATAAGTGCTACGTGGGGTTTCTTTCCGGCCATACCATCGCCGAAATGTACGCACGGCACTCGTCCAGGCTCATCGAACAGAACGTGCGTATGTTCCTTCAGGCTCGTGGTTCGGTCAATTCGGGTATCCAGGCGACCATCAAGGGGGAGCCGGATAACTTCCTAGCCTACAATAACGGCATGTCCCTGACCGCGAAGTCGGTAGAGCTCAAGGGCAAGGTGGCCGACGGCCAGTGCCAGATCGCGAAGGTCACCGAGCTGCAGATCGTCAACGGAGCCCAGACTTCAGGCTCGATCTTCCATGCCCGTCAGAAGGAGCGTAACCTGCTCCGCGGGGTCTGGGTCCAGTTCAAGCTCACCGTGCCGGACGACGGCAAGTCCGATCCTCAGTTCTATTCCAACATCTCGAAGTACGCCAACAGCCAGAATAAGGTCAAGGTCACCGACCTAAGCGCGAACCATCCGTTCCACCAGAAGATCGAGAAACTTTCGCGTGCCATCGTCACGCCTAACCGCAACGACGGCACCTCTCTTAGCCATTGGTTCTATGAGCGTGCCCGTGGTGCTTACCTCATCGACAAGGGCAACCAGCCTAGCAACTCCGCGCGGACCGCTTGGGAGAAGAGTAATCCCAAGTCTCAATCCTTCACCAAGGTCGACCTCGCCAAGTCGGAAGTCGTGGCATGGGGGCAGCCCCATATCGTCAGCCGCGGGGGAGAGAAGAACTTCAGCATGTTCATGCTGGAGGTCGAAGACCGTTACCCGGAAATCGATGAGAAGCTCTTCAAGGACATGATCTCGAGGCTCATCCTCTTCCGCTCCATGGAGAAGATCGTGGCGGGCCTAGGCCAGGGCGGTTACCGCGCCAACGTGGTCGCATATTCGCTTTCGTACCTCTATCTTAAGTACGATGGAAGAATCGATTATTCGCTGTTCTGGTCCAAGCAGTTCGACAGTATCTCGGATCGGCTGAAGGAGGCATTGGAGACCTTGGCCAAGGAGGCCTATGCCCATATCATGTCCCCGCCATCGGGTATCAGTAACCTGAGCGAATGGGCCAAGAAGAAGGAGTGCTGGGAGACCTTTAACGTGAAGTCCATCGAGTTGCAACTTACAGGTGAAGACGGCTTCGGTGAAAGACACCAAGGTGAGCGTATGGCCGAGGGCGCACTTTTGTCAGGTGACATGGCTTTAGCCAAGAACTGGATGAATTTGGCGGTCTGGTCCAAGGATCGAGATGATTTCAACCGGAGGGAAAGGGCCTTCGTGAAATTCCTTGTCCTAGCGGCGACCAAGCGATCCGGCCTTGCGCCACGTCAGATGAAGTGGGCCAAGGAAATCTGGGCCAAGGCTGCTAGGGCCGGTTTCACCCCGAAGCCTTAACCGTCTCGTCTCGTCCACCAGTCATCGATCTTAACGCCAAGTTCATCGAGGAACTCGGAGGAATTCATATCGGCGATTAACAAGGCGAGCTGGTATTCGCCCGGTAGCCTGTGGTTGAGGGAGATTTCGGATTCACAGCCAGTGACCGTGAGACCTCCATCCTCGCTCATGAGATTCCAGATGTTCTGCGCGTTCGATTGGAGCCAAGCCCGCAGGTTGTCCTTGAAGCCGGCGATGCGCATGCGTTCGACGCATAGCTTCTCGATCTGGCGCATGCGTTCGCGTGTCTTTCCGAGGGCGGTTCCGCAAGCATCAAGGGTCTTCGCGTCACCTTGTAGGTAGCGGAGTTCCAAGACGCGTGAATGTTCTTTCTCGAGGTTGGCCGCTTTCATTGCCTCTGCGCATGAGAGCGGAGTCGTGATCTGGGATTGGGTTCCCTTGTTGGCAAGAGCCTCTACGCATTCTGCGATGGCGTTGACCTTCATTTTTCCGACCCGGGGCATCGCGTATAGATCATTCGGGTGCTTCGTCCGATAGTTCGAGATCGGGTCACGCAGGCGATTCCTTGGCCAATCGATGCCATGTAGGGTCGCGACTTTGCCGATCGGGTAGTTCAAGAGCCCGTTGCGTTCGATGATCTCCCACCAGTTCGTCCACTTCCGTGCCTCCTTGTCGGCATCCACCAAGGTTTCTGCGACTTGGTTATTTTGTCCTACGTGCCAGGGTAGGTCGACCTCGGCGAGCCCGCATACTGCTAGTGTCACGCTGTTGAGGAGCTTACGGTTCATGCCCGGGATGATGCGAAGCATGCCGATTTTCTCTGTATGGTAGGCGGACACCGGCTGATCGGGTAGTCCTTCAGGCCATTCTAAGCGCAGATATTCGACGACTCTCGTCATTGGCGTCGATTCGCGCCCCTTCTTGTGGATCATGGCCCATAGTTCGCCCCATTTCGTGTCTGTAATGGCTATCGCGGGGTCGCTCAGTTCCTTCAGTTTGATGAAGAGGCTTTTAGCGAACGGATCTTTTGTGGCCAAGTCGGCCGGCAGGTTTTCAAGCAGCTCCAACAGCATCTCGTGCGAGGTAAGCCCATAGTTCCTGGGGATCTCTACGGCGATCTTGCCGAGGAATTCCGACATGCATGTGGATCTTGAGTGAGTAAAGATATTGTTGAGGCGGACGTTGGTGGTGAGGTCCGACATCTGGATCTTGGCCAACACCGGCGAAGTCTTTTCGCCATAGAAAAGCGAGCCTCCCCTAGGGTATTGTTTCTCGACGACGCTGAAGATCTTGTACCGCATGCTGTGGCCTTTTTTACATGGGTAGGGGGCTGGTTGATAGAACTATCTTTAAAAAACGCGGGAATTCTTAAGAAACACCCATTTCTATTGGGTGCTTGGCTACTAATGTTAAAGATCTTGATCTAGACCTATGGTAAATTGAATATTTAACGTATGATTAAAGAAGCAAAAGCAAAGCCAGTAAGTGAAATCCTCAACTCGGCTCAGAGGCTTGTCATCCCTCCGTTTCAGAGGGATTATAAATGGACCCAGAAACAGGTTAAGCAACTGATCCAGGATGTCTGCGATGATGTTAGGTGGGAAAGTAATACCTTTAATCCTTATTACGTAGGCGCCGTGGTTTGTTGTCCAATTGAACGTGCAAAGAAGGATGAAGATGAGAAGCCGGACTTCGAGGTTCTTGATGGCCAGCAGCGCCTGACGACTATCTCGATAATTCTGGCCACATTGCGGCGCATAATTAAGCATAATTTGAAATCACAGAAAGACCTCAACGTTACCTCGTTGCTCTATTCTGGGAGCGTGCATCCGCAGACAAAAATTGAGTTACATGAGCCAAGCGAGAAAGATGGCGATCAGAAGGTTTTTCGGGATATCCTTTTGACGGAAACTGATGAACTTGAGCTCGAGGCTCACAATAAAAAGAGGAAGGGGCGCAAAGGTAATAGCGCTGCAATGAAGACTCACGTTTACCGTGCGTTCAAGGCAGCCGAACAGGAAGTATTGGCGACCATTGGTGGAGAAGGTGTTTCTGTTGATAAAAAAATCCAGAAGCTGGTTCTCCTGGCCGATGCTTTTAAGGGAATTAAGGTAATCTCTATTGTTACGGAGTCAGAATCCGATGCGTTCACCCTTTTTGAGACGCTCAACAGTCGTGGTTTAGATCTTAACGCTGCTGAGCTTATTAAGAATAAACTTTTGCAAAATGCGGGCAGGGAGTCGATTATTTCTATTAGTAACAAGTGGAAGGAGATGGAGCGCCTCTGCCAGAAGAAGACCGTTGATTTTCTTCGCACCTGGTACAACTCCGAGAAGAAATTCGTACGAAAGCCCGACCTCTACGATGAATATGCAAAGATGATCGGTCGTCCGAGTCGTCCATTGTTGGGTAACGTAGGCGCATTTTGCGACGAGCTTATCGCGTCTTCTGAGATTTACGGAGCGATCCTTGACCCTTCTACTTCGACAATCTACCGCGGAATGGTCAAAATTGGCCACCAATCTGAAATTATTCAGCATCTCCGCTTCATTAGAGAGCTAGGCTTTGTCGCAATGCGTCCTCTCATTCTTTCGGCTCTTCGCCATAGGAGCGAGATTGCCCTTCGAGTGATCGAGCTTGCTGAACTTGTGGCCGTTCGGAATATTGGTGGAAATACGAACACTCTAGAGAAACCTTACTCCACTTCTGCAATCATCCTTGCTGATCCCAACATTAAGGATGGAAAGGCCATGGAGGAGATTAGGCGTATCCTTCTTCCGCATCTTCCGTCGGGTGAGAAGCTTCAAGCAAACCTTGAAGACTATTCGTTCAATAACGAAAACTCTAGGGTTATTCTTTCACGCATTGACCTGGAGATGCGTAGGGAGTCTGCCGGCCGTAAGAAAATGGCTTACAATGTGGGATAAAACCGTTTTTGGTCCAGCGAGGCTCATTTCAGGGGGTGGCTAAGTG
>CALETE010000010.1 GCA_937920085.1 uncultured Alphaproteobacteria bacterium
CATTTTGCAGCTCGTGCGCCTCGGGTCCCACAGCGAGCTAGGCCTTTGACCATCCAAAAAGCTGGCGACGAACCCGTTCGGTTCTAAAATCGTAGGGAAGCTGGAGTTATCCTGATTGTTTATGACGCTCGTAGCGTCCGGCTGTTTCATGAGGCGTCGCCGTCAGGGTGCAACAAACGGGGAAGATCGAGCTGGACACCAGATTCCCATGTCACCAGATTGTCACTGTGATACGCCAGATTTTGCATTCCTGAACATCGACATGACCAACGGGATATTGAACCCGTCGCGGGATTCCCCTGGGCGAAGCCGGTCTCGCCACCCTGATGATGCCCGTGGTCGTCAGCCGCTTCCTGGCGCCGGAGGACGAGCGAGAGAACTGGGGCGCCGCCTGGTGCCAGCAGGCCTTCCAGAAGCGGCTGAAGCTGGTGAGCGCCCGGCTGGCGGCGACCCCCTACATGGCCGGAGACGCCTTTACCGCCGCCGACATCTCAGTGACCTACGCCCTGGGGTTGGGGCAGCGGAATTGCGGGCTGGTGCTTGGGGAGGCTGAGCAGGCCTATGTTGCGCGCACGACGGGGCGAGAGGCGTACAAGCGGGCGATGGGGCGGTCTTATGAGGGGGTGGGCCAGTAAATACTCATCGATTTGAAATAGAATGGCCAGTCGAACTGCAGAGCATGACTATCATGCTGGTAGGTCGGATTGTGCATGCGTGCCTGGCCAAAAGATCACGAGAATACCTGTCCCGCCATCGGTTCCCGAAACCCCGCTTTGCAGAAGTTCGGCGGACGAGTTTCAAATAATGTCGCTACGATTTCAAGGGTTGACTAGAACAAATGGAGAACTTATCAGCAGAGCTAATCTAACTGTGGACAAGGAGACCCAATCCGCCCGCCAAGGTTGACGTGGTGGCCGAACCACCAATCGTTAACCCTTTGCTCATCATGGTGCTTCGCGGAGCATTCGAGGCGTTCCATGGGCATATGTTCGACGGTCGGGGGCGAGACAACATGCCGGAACTCGTATCGCTTTTCAGTGGGCTAGGCGGCCTTGACCTCGGACTTGAGGCGGCGGGCTGGGAATGCGTATTCGCTACAGACATCGACCCTCGCGCAATCGACAGTCTTCGAGCGAATAAGGGTTTCAGGCTTTCGAATGGCGGCCGATTCCTCCAGAACGCCGACATCGAACTAGCGGACATCAGAGACCTAACAGGGAAAGACATGCTTTCCCGAGCGGGAAGGAGACGGGGCGATATCACCCTCCTCGCAGGAGGGCCGCCCTGCCAGTCTTGGAGTAGCGCAGGCCACCAACTCGGCTTTGACGACCCGCGCGGCCAACTCATTGAAGAATATCTGCGCGTCGCGGCGGAGCTGGATTGTCGCTACCTTCTGTTTGAGAATGTGCGCGGCCTCGTTACGGCACGCGGCCCTGACGGTATTCCGGGGTCCGCGCTCGCTTGGCTCCGTAGCCAGCTCTTCGTGCGGGGATGGCAGACTTATGTCGAGCTACTTAACGCCGCCGACTATGGCGTCCCTCAACGGCGCGTCCGCGTGGTACTAGTTGGCTATCGGTCGGGTGACACGCCGCGCCTTCCCGCGCCAACCCACAGTAAATATTGCAACCTCGATGGCCTGCTCCCTTGGCGCGACTTGGGAAATTGTTTGGCGGAGGTAGAGACCCCCCGCGAGGAGGAGATCATCCGCCCCACCGGGAAGCTTGCGGTGGAGCTGGCGTCAATCCCACCAGGATCGGGAGTGAAGAGCCCGGGCAAGCGGGAAGCGACCCGACCCGGCGGCCATTGGGGTTATAAGCAGGGCGCATTTGTAGCTGACCTCAAGCTCCCAGCGCGTACTGTCACCGCAAATACGCAGCAAGACTGGGTGAAAGATCCGACGCTTGGGCTGCGGAAGCTTACCCCAAGGGAGTGCGCCGCGTTACAGACATTCCCTATCGGCTGGGTCGTCGCGGGCAACAGGTCGGACCAGTACCGGCTTGTAGGGAATGCCGTACCGCCGCAATTGGCGAACGCGGTAGGCTCCGCGCTCCTGCAGAGTCTTGAACAGGTCACGCTCCCCCGGCAGTGGGCTGCGCTGGCCCCACTGCCGGAGCGGTTGCAGTCGGCAATCAAATATACACAGCGCGAAGAGCGCAGAAATGGTCATTCCCGCCGTGAGGCTCCGGTCAAGCGGCGGACGAGGCTAACAGCATGAATGGCGGACCGCCTGGATCGGTGAATACCTACCATATGGCCGCATCACAGGAGGCGGTCCAAATCTACGTCGCAGGTATGGCGCCAGCTCCACTAGCAGAAGAGTGGCGGCGAGTGTGTAAGGCTGTTCGACGCGACATCCTCAGGACACTCGTGGAAACTAACGGCCTCCGCGACCTTCAATCCTCACTGACCAAGACGGGCCGTCACTTACTCGTACTGCGACACTTGTTTGCCCCGCCGATCAGTCAGGACCAGTTAAAGCTGATACTCCCGTCCTACCCGAAGGGCGCGGAGAAGAAGGCAACCAAATTGACTAAAGTTGCGGCGGACGAATTCGCTGCGGCGTTCGCAGACCGGAGAGACCCGACGTTGACTGCATGGCTGGGCACGAATTCGAACCCTAGCCGCCCTCAAGTCAAGAAGCTCCTGCACACGCTGACGCCGATGATCAGCTCTCAGATTTTCAACACTGTACGGCGGAATAGGCTCTCGGACGATCAAGAGCGAGCGGTCGAGGACTTGCTCGCAGCGAAAGGGTGGACCAAAACACCATCCACCATTGTCAACAACACAAGCGATATCGCGCCTGAGCATTTCATGCGCAAGGCGCGCTGCAAGACCAGGACTGCGACTAAGGAAGTAGACATCGCGTGTGGCGTGAACCCCAGTCTAATCATGGCCATGGAGTGCAAAGTTTCCAACGACGCAACGAACTCAGTGAAGCGCGTGAGTGACGTCATGGACAAAACAAAAGCTTGGAACGATCAGTGGGGAGGCTTCATCCAGACAGCTGCCCTCCTTCAGGGGGTAATTGCCTATAAGGATGTGGCTCGGCTCCTAGACAGTAACGTGTTGGTGTTCTGGTCCCACGATCTCCAGCCACTTTCAGATTGGCTCGACGCGCATTCATAGGCTGAGAATACGGCACCGCAGAATAGCGAATACGGTGACAGATCATGTATTCCCTGCTCTTTGATTAGAACAAACTGGAATGACGGTGACACCGCATTAGACCCGCGCACCGAGCATAAATAGAATTTTTGCACTTTTTCTGGATTACGCAGGCCCTGGATATGGCCCCTCCTTTCGGCCACCCCCTACCCCTGCGGATGCAGCCCAGGCGCCTCCTGCCCCGTCCGCGCCACGTATTCCGTATATCCGCCGCCATACTGGTGCACCCCCTCCGGGGTCAGCTCTAGCACCCGGTTGGACAGGGCCCCCAGAAAGTGGCGGTCGTGGGAGACGAAGAGCATGGTGCCTTCGAAGTCGGCCAGGGCGGCCACCAGCATTTCCTTGGTGGCCATGTCCAGGTGGTTGGTGGGCTCGTCCAGGACTAGGAGGTTGGGCGGGTCGAACAGCATTTTGGCCATGACCAGCCGGGCCCGCTCGCCGCCAGACAGGACCCGGCAGGGCTTTTCCACGTCATCGCCGGAGAAGCCGAAACATCCCGCCAGGGTGCGCAGGGCACCTTGGCCGGCCTGGGGGAAGGAGCTGTCGAGGGATTCAAAGATGGTCTCTTCGCCCTCGAGAATGTCCATGGAGTGCTGGGCGAAATAGCCCATGCGGACATTGGCACCGATGCTGACCGCGCCCTGGTCGGGGGTGATGTCGCCGGCCACCAGCTTCAGCAGGGTCGACTTGCCCGCGCCATTGGCGCCAAGCACGCACCACCGCTCCCTGCGGCGCACCAGGAAGTCGAGGTCGGCATAGATCGGCTGGGTGCCATAGCCCTTGTGGACATTGCGCAGGCTGATCACGTCATCGCCAGATCGCGGCGGGCTGCGGAATTCAAACTGCACGGTCTGGCGGCGACGGGGTGCCTCGACCCGTTCGATCTTGTCGAGCTTCTTCACCCGGCTCTGCACCTGGGCAGCGTGGGAGGCGCGGGCCTTAAACCGCTCGATGAATTTGACTTCCTTGGCCAGCATGGCCTGCTGGCGCTCATACTGGGCCTGGCGCTGCTGTTCGCTGAGCGCCCGCTGCTTGTCGTAGAAATCGAGGTCGCCGGAATAAGTGATCAGCGAGCCGCCATCGATCTCCACCACCTTGCCAATGATCCGGTTCATGAAGGCCCGGTCGTGGGAGGTCATGAGCAGGGCGCCGTCATAGGACTTGAGGAAGGCCTCCAGCCAGATCAGGCTCTCCAGGTCCAGGTGGTTGGAGGGCTCGTCCAGCAGCATGCCGTCGGGGCGCATGAGCAGGATGCGGGCCAGGGCCACGCGCATTTTCCAGCCGCCTGACAGCAGACCAACATCGCCGTCCATTCGCTCCTGGCTAAAGCTTAAGCCAGCCAGGACCTCCCGGGCGCGGGCCTCGAGGGCGTACCCGTCCAGCTCTTCGAACCGCTCCTGCAGCTCGCCATAGCGCTCGATCACGGCCTCAAGTTCGTCGGCCCGGTCGGGATCGACCATGGCCTGTTCGAGGGCGGCCATTTCGGTGGCGATGGCACTGACCGGCCCGACACCGTCCATGACGACGGCCACAGCGCTCTGGCCCGACATTTCGCCGACATCCTGGCTGAAATAACCGATGGTCATGCCGGGATCGATGACCACCAGGCCGTCGTCCGGCTGCTCCTGGCCAGTGATCATGCGGAAAAGCGTGGTCTTGCCGGCACCGTTTGGCCCAACCAGCCCAACCTTCTCCCCCTTCAGCACGCCCATCGAAGCCTCGATGAACAGGATCTGATGGCCGTTCTGCTTGGAAATATTGTCAAGGCGGATCATGGGCGCCCTGCTAGCGCGGAGGGAGCGAAAAGGCCAGCCTTAGGGGGCTCTGTCCCTTAGCCCCGCCCCTTAAAGCCCGTAGCCACCAGGAAGACCTCAGAGCTGTCGGCGCGGCTGGCCTTGGGTTTGAAGTTTTTCACGTCGCTGAAATTCTGCTTGAGCAGGGTCATGACCTGGGAGGTTTCCCCGCCCTGGAAGGCCTTGGCAACAAAGGTGCCGCCGGGGCGTAGCACGGAGATGGCGAAATCGGCGGCGGCCTCGATCAAGCCCATAATCCGCAGGTGATCGGTACGGCGATGGCCCACCGTGTTTGGGGCCATGTCAGACAGAACAGCATCCGGCGCACCGCCCAGCAGTCTTATCAATAGAGGAGCGCACTCAGGATCGGTGAAATCCATCTGCAGGATTTGGGCAGGGGGCAAGGGGTCTACGGCCAAGAGGTCGACTCCGACAATGTGGGTGACGCCCCGCTCAATGGCCACCTGGGTCCAGCCACCGGGGGCCAGGCCAAGGTCTACGATCCGAACGCCCGGGCGCAGGATTTTCAGCCGGTCGTCGATTTCAGACAGCTTATAGGCCGCCCGGCTGCGATAGCCGTGGGCCCGAGCCTTGGCCGAGAACGGGTCATTGACCTGTCGCGACAGCCAAGCTTGAGACGACGGGGTTCGCATCTTGGCAGTCTTCAGGCGTGCCGGCTTGCCACGGCCTTCCTCAGCGCCGCCGCTGGGTGGCTTGACCATACGCTTACGGGGGGGCGGATCTTCACTCATGGGGCAGCCGCTCTCGATCGGTTGGTGCGGCGGCCGCGACGGCGACGGCGGCGTTTGGGCGCCTGAGGTTCAGACATCAGGGACATCAGCATCCCTTCCCGCAAGCCCCGGTCAGCGACCCGAACCCGGGTACAGGGCCAGACTTCCTGAACCGCCTGAAGGATGGCTGCGCCGGCCAGGACCAGATCGGCGCGGTCGGGACCGATGCAGGGCTGCTCAGCCCTCTGGGTCGCGGTAAGGTTCAGCAGGAGGTCTGCGGCAGCATCGCATTCCTGGCGGGTCATCCAGAGGCCGTCGACCCGGGCGCGCTCATATCGCGGCAGACCCAGATGTATTCCAGCCAAACTGGTAATGGCGCCCGACGTGCCGATCAGGTGGGCGCGGTCGGTATCGAAGATTGGCCGCAGGGGATCAGCCATACGAAATTGCGCTAGGTCGCTCTTGACCCGATCGACCATGGCTCGGAACCAGGTCTGGGTCGCCACTTCACCTTCTGGGAAGGCTTCGGCCAGGGTCACAACACCGAGAGGAATCGAGACCCAGGCCTTGATGGGCAGGCGGCTGGCGGAAAACTGGCCGATGTCACCATTGAGGCCGTCGGCGGTGAGATCGACCCAGGACAACTCCGTGGAGCCCCCCCCCACATCAACCACCAGAGCCGCGTCTGCACTCTTGTCCAACAGATTAAGACAGCCCGCGACGGAGAGTTGCGCTTCTTCCTTCGGTGTAATGATCTCGAGCTTGAGGCCCGTTTCCTCGGCGACCCGCTGAATAAAAGCCTCGCCATTTTCCGCTGAGCGGCAGGCTTGGGTTGCGATGGCCTTCAGCTTGACCACCTTGCGGCGGCGAACTTTTTCGGCACTAACCTTGAGGGCCGCCAAGGCGCGGTCCATGGCACGATCGGAAAGTCTGCCAGAGGCGCCAAGTCCCTCCCCCAGACGGACAATCCGGGAATAGGCTTCAACAATCCGGAAGCCCCGGCCCTGGGGCGTGGCAATCAGCAATCGGCAATTATTGGTGCCAAGGTCGAGGGCGCCAAAGCAGGGTGGCGCGCCTTCGGACTCTGCCCGATCCCCCGTAAGAGAGCCGGGCGCATGGTGCGCCACAGACATAGGCCGCCTTGTTTCTATGCAGACGTCACACGGACGTCTCAGTTGCCTGGCATCCTAAACGATCACGTGCTTCGCCGGAAGCCGTTGTCTTGCGCCGCGCGACATGCGCATTAGGTTCATGTCCCAGTTAGGGGATGTGGTGTAGATTCTTTCTATGGAAGCTCGAGCAGACAGTATGCCCTCCGGATCGGGACCAGTGACCCTCCCAGAGGTTCGTCACGCGAAATATGCCATTGGCGACGTGGTCAAACATCGCGTCTTTGCCTTTCGTGGCGTCATCTTCGATGTGGACCCCACCTTCAACAATACCGAAGAGTGGTGGCTATCGATCCCTGAGCACGTGCGGCCGCGGAAGGACCAGCCCTTCTATCATCTCCTCGCTGAAAACGATGAGAACGCGTATGTGGCCTATGTTTCTGAGCAGAACCTGCTGCCCGATGAAAGCGGTGAACCCGTGGGCCATCCTCAGGCACCGGTGATCTTCGAGTCCTTTGACAGCGGCCACTACACCCTGAGACCAAGGGTCAGCCACTAGATCGGTTGTCGGGCTTCGGAAGCTTGCGTATTCGCTGCACTCATTTGTGACGAATACCGTCAAATTTTCGAAATCTAAATTTCACAAAACCTCAAAAAAACCCCCACAGGTTGCTTCGTATAGACGTCGCAATTGCGTCGCCTTCGCGATGTCCTGAAAATGTGGGGTCTAAATGTTCTCTGTTTCTCGCGCTGCGCTATTCACAACTGTCAGCATCCTGACCATTTCCTGCGCTCAAGCGGCCTATGCAGCTGAAGCTGCCACAGACGCAAAGACGAATACTTCCGTTTCGGAGTTGGTGGTGACCGGCCGGGTTGGCTCGACCGCCATGGCCAAGGCTCAAGCAAGCTACGCCATTACGACCCTCAGCGACTCCCAACTGCAGAACCGCGCCCCGACCTCCACAGCCGAAGTCTTCAAGGCTGTCCCAGGTTTCTGGGTTGAATCATCGGGCGGCGAAGCCTCGGACAATGTTCGCGCACGGGGCATTCCGACCGACGGGTTTTCGTCTGTGTCACTGCAAGAAGACGGACTGCCTGTGCAGCACGACGGCGGTCTCGGCTATCTCAATGCCGACCAGAGCTTCCGCTATGATCTCTCCATTGGACGGGTTGAAGCCGTGCGTGGCGGTCCTTCAGCCGTGTTTGCGCCCAACGCGCCGGGTGGAACGGTCAACTTCATTACCCGCAAGATCGGCGACAAGGCCGAGGGCATCATCAAGGTCGAAATCGGCGACTATGACCGCTATCGGACCGACATCTATTACGGCGCGCCTCTGGGTAATGGCTGGTCAGCCAATGTCAGCGGCTTCTATCGCTCCGACAATGGGGTTCGTAACCCAGGCTATACGGCCAACAAGGGCGGACAAATCCGCTTTGGCCTGTTTAAGGACTTCGAAAACGGTCATGTTGAGTTCAATCTGAAGCGTATTGAAGACAATGTTGCCTTCTACCTGCCCGTTCCCCTGACCTTCGACTCCTCGGGTGACGTCACCTCGGTTCCCGGCTTCGACGCCAATTTTGGCACCCTGATCGGGCCGGAATCGGCTCATCAGTCCTTCAGAAACGTCAATGGCCCCTACGACTTCGACCTCACGAAGGGCACAGACGTCAAACTAACCCAAGCGACAATGAAGGCCGATTTCGACCTCGGCGACGGCTGGGCGATTAAGGACTCCCTGCGCTATCGGGACTCTGACACCCAGCGCAATGGCCTGTTCCCCACAGGCAATGTGGACTCTGCAGCCACCCGCCTAGCCTCCCTCAAGGCCCAAGCCCTGGCCGCCTACCCAACGGCGACCAATGTGCAGTTCCGCTTTGTCGACAACTATAATCTGGTCTTCGATGTCGCCAACAATAAGGGCAATGGACAGGTGGTCAGCGGCAACAATCTTGCCGTCCACGTTCCTCTCAAGGAATTCATCAATGATGTGCGCCTGACCAAGTCCTTTGATGTTGCCGGTCAGAAGCACGATTTCGCTTTCGGGGCCTATTTCGCCGATGTGACGGCCTCTTTCGTCCGTTACATGAGCACCTCGCAGCTGGAAGTCGCCAGCAATGCCCGGCTGCTGGATGCCGTCGCGGTAGATGCGTCCGGTGCTATCGTGGGCAAGCTGTCCGAAAATGGCTACATCCGTTACGGCTCATTGTTCGACAATGCACACTACCAAATGCAGAACACAGCCATTTATGCCGCTGACGAGTGGCAGGTGACCGAGGCCCTGCGGATCGACGCTGGGGTGCGCCAGGAAAAGTCAAAAATCACCGGTTCGGTTGAGGGTAAGAAGACCGTTGATCTTGGCGTCGCAGGAACCCTGGCCGACAATCAGGTCATTACGGGTACGGGCCTCTTCACGCCCATTCAGCGCGAGTTCAACCTGACCACCTATACCATCGGTGCAAACTGGCAGATCAACAGCTCGCTCGGTGCTTTTGCCCGTCTGACCAAGACCGGCCGCATGCCAAGCGGCGGGGACTTTACGGGCAACCCACTGCGCACCGACGTCAAGGTCACCCCCATCGACCTGTACGAAGCCGGACTGAAGTACATCTCCCCCACCCTTGATGTCTTCGCCACCGCCTATCAAACCAAGTACAATGGCGTCACCTTCACAGACAACGTCTTCAGCACCGCCACAAACAGCTATACCCAGCGCATTGGCTTTGCTGATACCGACACCAAGGGCGTGGAAATCGAGGCGACCTACCGGCCGCTCACCTGGTTCGATATCTTTGCAGCGGCGAGCATTTCTGACCCGCAGTACAAGGGCTTCAAATTCACCAATATCGTTGCGGGTCAGCCTGTCGTCGTCACCTATGACGGCAAGCAGCTTATCCGGGTGCCCAAGCAATCCATCCGGATCGTCCCTGGTGTGAATCTCGACGAGGGTCGCTTCCGCGCGGAGCTGGAAATCGAGTCCTACTCGAAACGCTATGCCGACATCGTCAATACCCAGGCCCTGCCCGCCTACACGGTGCTAAATGCCAATGCGCACTACGATCTGACGCCACAGCTCCGGGTGTCGTTCAACGCAACCAACCTCAACAATGTCATTGGCTTGACAGAGGGCAATCCCCGGGCCGGTGAGTTCATCGCAGGCAATGCCGGCGCGAAGTACTTCCTCGCTCGACCGATTTTTGGTCGGACCTACCGGGCCGCCTTAACCTATAAGTTCTAGTAGAAAACCACGCCCTGCGACGAACTCATGTCGCAGGGCGGTCTTCTTGTTCCAAGTCAGGGAAGATCAGAGACATTCAGCCTCGGGTCGGAACCCCTGAATAAGCCCTAGCCGGCAGGAGATGCTCCTGCTTCATGATCACGCTGTGGGGGCCCACCCAGCAAAATTCGCCGATGCGGGCCCCATAAAGCGGCACGGTTGCAGCCGAGAGGGTAGCTCCCCTTTCCACTGTCACATGGTCGATTTTCAGGACACGATCCTCAAAGGTATGAGCTTGGAAGACGGCATTGACCGTGGCGTCGTCCTCAAGGGTCAGCATGTCGGGATCCACCACCTGGGCAAATCCTGGCCCGATCGCTACCCGCTTACCTATCTTCATGCCAATGGCACGCAGGTAGACGGTCAGCCAGATGGAGCCCTCCATCATTTCCAGGGTCGGACGAGCGACCCGCCCCCAGACCACGTAAAGAAAGTCCCAGCGGCTGCACCAACAGGACCAGAGTGCGTGCTGGCCCGGCTTGACCCTGCCCAGCAGGATCCATTTCAGCGCCAGGATAAATAGGCACTGTGCCGCAGCCACGACCAAGCTGATCGCAGGAATCCAAAGTCCAAAGAATGAGACTGGCGGCAAGTCCATGCCCTGCCCCACCGCCACAAACCATCCGATGGTCAGCAAAAGAGGGACAATGGGAATGAAGAAACGCAGAGCTTCCCAGAAAAACCGGTCGATCCGACGGATCAGGGAAGGTTCATGGGTCAGGGCCCGATCTACCTCAATGATTTCACGGCGGGGAAGTTCAAAGGACGGGTGTCCGAACCAGGAGGTTCCCTGGCGCACACGGCTAGCGTCGGCGGGGGTCGAAATGCCGATCAAGACATCGTCTGGCAGGTCCTGCCCACTGCGGATCACCACATGATTGCCGAGAAAGGTATTGGCCCCCAAACGGGTCATTGCCAGAGAAACCCGCCCCTGAGAAATCACGGGCCCACCCAGATAAATCCCATCAGCAAAAAAGGTATCGCTACCGATCTCAACCAGTTCAGGCACCACATCGATGATGGTACTTATCTCGCTGCCCTTGCCGATTTTCATGCCAGCAAGGCGTAGCCAGTAGGGCCAAAATAGGGTTCCACTTAGCCAGTCGCTAGCCTGGCCCAGCAGCCACGTCTTCATCCAAACGCGAATATAACTGAGGCTTCGCAAAGAAATGACCCCTGGCTGAACCCGACCGAGGCATCGAGACAGGAGGGCAGACCAAGCCAGGGTGATGGGTACAGCAAGTACGGTCCCCGCCAGCAGTATGGTCCAGAGGCGCGGACTGGCTGTCGGGTGATACATCCATTGCCAGAAGTCGAGCTCATCAATGCCTTCGGCCTGACAGATCAGGATCATGGCTAGCCCGACGGGTAGGGGAATGACGGTTCCCAGCAGTCCCTCGGCAAGCAGTTTCAAAGCACCATGGGCTGTCGGGGACATTTCCCGACCGGTTGTCGTCAGTTCAGGGGCCTCCGGTGCCCGACCAATGCATGCTGCGGGGACACCGTCCCATAATTCGCCCGCCGGAATCCGCCCGCCAGCTGGCAGGGATGAAAGTGCGGTCAGACGGGCTCCTGCCCCGACGACCGCATCCCCCGAAACGCCCGCCCTGGTCTCAAGAGTGGCACCGTCTTCGATGGTGATAGACCCGACGACGATGTCGCCGCGATCCAGCTCGACCAGCCGCAGCATAACTTCCTGGCTGAGGGTCACATCGTCACCGATGGTCAGGAGGTCCCAGCCGCCACGCCAAAGGTCGACACGCCGGTGAATGTAAACCCGTGCGCCGATCCGGACGCCAAGGGCCCGAAGGATGATCTGCTGGACCGTCGTCCCCTCGATCAACCGCCAAGGGACGAGACGTGCGGTCTGCTGAACAATCCAGTGGCGGATATAGAACCCGCTCCAAATAGGCGATCTTTGCGGCCTATATCTGCCAATCAGCAGGCGCTTGGTCATCACCGCCACGAGACCGGAAATAGCCACATAGAGAGCGAAGGCCACGGCACTGAGGATGGGTGCCAGCAGAATGAAGTTGATCAATCCCAGGGCTCCGATGACCCGAGGCAGAATGACCCAGCTGATGACCCAGCCGCCATAGCCGCCAATCCCCAAAAGCGTCACAAGCCAGGCCGCTTGGGCCAAAGCCGTCAGGGCGAAATACTGGCTAGGTCTAGGGCCTTTTCGAATGGCTTCTGCAGAGGTGGCCTTCGGGGCAGACTCGGCTCTTTCAGCAAGCGCTGCGATTGTACGGGAGTCATAGATATTGCTGACCGTCACCCATTCTGTCTCTGGGTCCTCGCGAAGCAGGGTCACAAGCAGAGCTACTGTTAGAGAGTCTCCGCCTAGGTCGAAGAAGTCATCGGTAACAGACACGCCGCCAGGACGTTCCAAAACGTCACAAACAGCTGCCTCAATCTTAGCCTCCATGGGCGTTCGCGGTCGAACGCCAGCATGACCGGAGGGCGGATCTGCAAACTCCAAGATGGGCAGTTTAGAGCGATCCAACTTGCCGCCGATGGTGGTGGGCAGGATTTCTAAAACTTCGATCCGCCGCGGAATCATATAACCGGGCAGTCCGTCCGCGAGACGTCGCCGAAGGTCTTCAGAGGCGGGAGGCTGATTTAGATTTTCCGGGATGATAAAGGCGACCAGGGCCTGAATACCATTATAGTCCTGCACCCGGCAGGCGGCCTGACGTACCCCCGCCTGATCGACGAGACGCGCCTCGATTTCCTCAAGCTCAATGCGATAGCCGCGCAGCTTTACCTGTGCGTCAATGCGGCCGTGATAGAAAAACTCGCCGCTGGCGGCGCGGTCTACCAGATCGCCCGTTCGATAGACCCGTCCGAACTTAGGATGCTCAATAAATTTGGCCGCCGTCAGGTCTGGACTGCCCAGATAGCCTCGCGCCAGGCCAATTCCGCCGATATGCAGTTCGCCTTTTTCTCCAGGACCGACCTCTTCTCCGGCCTCGTTTAGCGCCCATGCATTTGCGCCGCTAACAGGAACACCTATGGCAACTGGCTCGCCTGCTCGGACTTCAGAGCGCAGACAGGTGACCGTACACTCCGTGGGGCCATATCCATTGACCATCCGCCGGCCTCGGGACCAGTTTGCAGCAATATCCAGAGGCAAGGCCTCGCCGCCCACATAGAGCAGTTTAAGGTCTGGTAGGGCGGATTGTGGATCAGGGCATCCGGTCGCCCGCAAAAGGGTTGGAGGCGGGCAGAATACCGTGGCGCGCTCGCGCTGAAGCCAGAAAATCAAGTCGGGCCCAAGTCTGGCAGCCTCGTCGTCCATCAGTACGAGCGTTCCACCTGCCGCAAAGGCCAGCCAAATTTCCTCCTGTGAGGAATCATAGGCGGCAGATGAGCCCTGGATCACACGATCGCCTGGGCCAAGCTGGAAGTAAGCTAGATCAGAGGACACCAGATTGGCGATCGATCCATGCTCGATCATGACCCCCTTTGGCCGACCCGTGGTACCTGAGGTAAAAATCACATAGGCCAGAGATGAAGATCTCAGGTCGGGTTGGACAGTTCCCGCCCTTTGCGAAATCCCCAAGGGGGCCACCTCGATCTTGCCATCCTTCGCTGTGAGCAAGGCGACGGCGGCAGAGTCGGTCAGTATTTCGGCAACACGCGCCGGGGGAAATGCAGGGTCTACGCAGGTAAAGGCACCCCCGGCCTTCAGCACCCCCAATTGGGCAATGTAAAGTAAGGCGCTATCTCGAGGAATCTGGATTGCGACCAGACAGTCGGCGGAAATCAAAGGCCGCAGGTCAGCGGCAAGTTCATCTGCCCGATCTTCGACCTGGGCATAGGTCAGGGTGACTCGTTCAGGCCGCTGCCGCCCGGGCGGGACATCAATTGCGATGCGGTCCGGACCCTGTTGCCTGGCGACAGAGAAGAAGTCTTGGAGCAGGACGGGTGACATAATTCGGGGGCCTAGGACTTTGAGTGCCAGATCCTTCGCATGCCAAGGGGAAGGATAAGATAGGTCTTTTGACCCATTCTTAGTGGCAGCCGTGTAAACCTAAAAATGGCGTTCGAGCAAGGTTGGTGTGATCGTCCAAGGATCCCCGAGGGTCATGCCTCGACTGAGCATAAGCCGAGGCCTCAGTAGTCCTTGCGCCACCGCACGGCGAGCTTGCCGTCCCCTTGCCCGGCTAATTTTGAGATTAGGGATAGGGCATGATTGATGCGCCACTCGACCTGAGCAGATGGCCCCTCTCGACCACCGCTGGTAATTTCCAGATAGACGTCGTCGGTCAGATATTTGCCGCCAGAGACCGTGACCCCCGTCGCGCCACCTCCACCCAAAGCCAAACGATCAAGGCCAGCAAAGGCCTTTAAGTTGCCAATGACATCGAAACCGCCGCCGCCTGCCAGCGACGAGAGAGCAGAGGCCAATTGGGCAGCCTCTAACGGGGAAAGCTGAGAGGCCGAGCGCCCAAATAAGACCTGTGACAGGACCTCGTCGTTGGGCAGGGTTGGTGTGGAGGTCAAGGTGATTTCCGGCTTGGCCGCAGTGCCCTTGATTTGCACCTGGGCCGTCAAGGTGGGATCGTCCCGGCTGGCCGTCAGGTCCAGGCGAATATCTTCTGGATGCGTGGCGAGATGGACCGTGCCCCGCTCGTCAAAGGCAAAGCGCTTGCCAGCAAAGTCGTAGTCACCACGCACCACCTTGGCGACGCCGGTCAAGGTGGGATTGGTCGTGCTGCCCCCCACATGGGCGATGAGGGAAAGTTCGGCATCGAGCCCCCTGCCCTTTAGATAAATGCGACGGGGTGCCTTTAGATCAACATCCAGAACCACCGCCAGACTGGCACGGTTGGCTGGGGGCTTAGCCGATATCAGTTCGACAGGACGATGGATTTCAACCACATCCATCTGCGTCACACCAGAGGGGGCCGGCGGCTTTGCCGCGACATCTGCCCGGTCAATGCCGAGCGTGCCCGTCAACTTCACCTTGCCGTCTGCGGTGCGGTTGATTGTCGCTTGCCCGGTTGCTGAAGCGGTCGCCAATTCATTGTCAATCAGGCGGAAGCCTTTCAGGTCCAGGCGGAAGCTGCTGGCACCATCCCGGAGCAGTGAAATCCTGCCCAGCCCGCTCAGGCCGCCGCCATGACCGTCGGTCGCAGACACTTGGTCTATGTTGATCGCTTGGTCGGCAAGATCCGCGCGTAGGGCGACGTCTCGCAAAGTTAATCCCGTACCCCCGTCGGAGAACCGGCCATTATCCACCTTGGCCTGACCAAGGGCGCGGATGTCGGCGAGGGTCCCAGCGAGTTGGCCTTCGAGATGGACATGGCCCGCAAGCTCCCGATCGCCTCCCACCAGAAGGTCCCACAGGGGTTTGACCTCCCCGTCAGCAAACACACGACCGTGCAGGGCCTTGTTATGATTGACCGCGATGCGGAAAGGCACCGCCGACGTATCCGCCGGCAGAAAAAGGTCGGCCTGTGCCTTTAGACCCTGACTATTTTCAAGCTGGCTATCGATCTTGATCTGGCCATCGGCGAGATGAGCATTGAGCCTGCCATCAAGGCCCTCCGCCAGATTGGCCCCCAGCCCTCGGGCCCCTTGCAGGTCAGCCTTTAGATCACCGGTCAGAGTTCCACCGTGCCCGGTCATGACAAGGTCAGCATCCACCTTACCCGTCAGGTCCTGGTCGAAAATTCCCAGACTTATGTCGGACAAGCGGGCCTTGAGGTCCGCTGTCGTCTCGGTAAAGCCGCCATCCACATCAAGCCTGCCACCGTCATTTGCCGCAAGTCGGACCCGGGCGCTGGACTTTCCCGCGTGGTAGCTGAAATCTGCGGGCTCTAGAGTTTTCAGGGTGTGAACGCCAAGATGACCTCCGCCGTCAAAGCCAAGCCGGTAGTTGTGATCCTCAATAGCAATCTGGCCAGCACCACTCATTGCCCATTTCCCCGCCTGGGAGGGGCCATCCGCCTTCAGCTGGTAAGACAGATGCGAGAGAAGGCCTTCTGCAGAAAAGTGCCCTGTACTGATGGCCAAGGCCTGTCCCGGTAGAACCACGCCCACCAGATCGAGGGCCAGTTTGGCGTGGGGTCCATCATCTGTATCGGCAATCTGGGCATGGCCTTTGACTTGACCCTTCTCGATCAGGACGCCCGGTCCTACGGTCAGAGCGAGGTCAGCTCGGGTCCCGTTACCTGGCCTCAGGGCAAGATCACCGCGCGCCATGACTCCGCCAGCATCCAGGACAAGCTCGGTCAGGTTTAGGCTATCCCCGCTGAGCCCGAAGTCGGCCTTGGCTGACGCCTGGCCATAGGCACTGGTGGCATTTAGGGCGAAGGCCCCTAGGCTGGAGCTCTGGCCCTTTTGGAAGGTCAGGTTCAGGTGGGCTGCGGTCAGCGGTAGGTTTGGAATGTCGATGGTCTCGAAATCGGCTCCCAGCTCTGCCTTGGGTTCCGTAAATGTGCCGCCTAATGTCCCATTTCCCTTGGCACGACCGGTGATTTCCAAAGGTCCAAAGCGGAAGGGGCCATCAGCCGACCAGGTCAGTCCAAAATCCAAGTTACCCCCTAGCCTCGCCTGTCCCTGGGTTGATGCTTGAATGGCTGCGCCATCGAGGTTGGCTTTGGTCAGGGTCAAACGATCACCATCGATCCCGCCCTTGGCCACCAATCGAGGAGTCTGGCCTAGCAAACGGTCGAGGTCAGGATAGCCGGTCGCCAGGCCCTGGCCCTTTCCGTCAATGCTTAGGGTCCACGGCTTGCCTGCGCCTCCCTGATCGGCACTCCAGGATACGACGGCACCGCCACGAGCCCCGACCCTTGCCATGGCAAGATTGGAAGCCTCAGCCCTGCCCTTCAGGGATAGCCCGCCAAATAGGCTCCGCTGCCCCTGCGCCAGGAGTCTGAGGCCCTGCCCCTTGGCGTCGAGGGTCTTGAGAGCCAGACGACCATCGGAAAGGTGCGCCACATCCAGGTCTAGGCTCGGCGTGGCACCAAGTACGGCAAACAGATAGCCACGTCCCTGGCCACCCAAGCCCTTGAGGTGTCCCGTGAGGGTCAGCTCGCCCCTTTTCGACGCAAGGGTTAGGGGGCCCACGGCCTGGGCAAGACGATAATCACCATAGGCCAGGGCCGCCACCGACCCGGTTCCCTCAAAACGCCACTGATCGGGCTTTCCCTTGAGCCGACCGGCAAGGCGCATGGCTCCCGCCGGAAGTCCGACGACAAGCTTACTCAAGGCCGGCGCGGTTAGGACAAGATCCAGGCCATCTGGTCCCAGTCTTCGATCATTCAGATAAGCCTCACAGGCGGCAAGCAGCGCAATATTATCGAGATCGACACGGCCCCTGAGGCTGAACCTATCCTTACCCGATCTACGTCCCGAAAACGCCAAACGGGCCTCAGGGCCAAGCCGGGAGGCAAGGTCGCGGGTTAGGCTGGAAGCCAAAAGGGAGATGCGCCCAGTGCCCTGGCCGCCGGCGGCGGTCCAGACTCCATTGAACCGGACCGGCTGGTCTGGGCCGCTGTTCAACACAAGATTTAGTCGACCCTTGGCTTCAAGACCCCCTGCCCGAGCGTGCAGGAGGAAGGGACGGTTGGCCGGCAGTCCAAGGGCACCGGCCAAGGCACCGCCCTGGCTTTCCTGAGCATCAGCAACCACAAGGATCGGCTTGCTCTTGAGAAAGGCCACATCCAGGGACAGGTGATCGCCGGCATGCAGGCGGCTGACAGCACCTAGCCTTGCGGCAAAGCCCCGATTGTCCCGTTGGAGGTTCAATTTTCCATCTAGATCGAAACTGCCCCGCTCGACGCTGAACTCCGGCAGCATCTCGACCCGAGCCTTGATCCCGTCGATCCGGATATCAACGGGCAAAACCTGAGACGGGGTATCAGGGCCAAGGATTGGTCTGCGCAGCAGAGTCACCTGATCGGCGCTGACCTGATTGATTTGAAGCCTTCGGGTCAGGAGCGGAATGGGGTTCCAGCCGACACGAAGGGCCCGGACCTCCAACCAAGCCCCCCGAGAATCAACAAGGGCAAGCCTTCGAATTTGGAGGCCGTGCATAAGGTCGCCGTCGATGCCCTCCACCTTCAGATGGCCGACGCGACCCAGATTGAGGCCGCTGACCCAAGACTCGATCAATAGACGGCCCTGGGGTGATCGCATGGCCAAACCGCCGCTGAACACCACCAGCATTGGCAGGCAGGCCAACAGGGCTGCCATGCCGAGAGCAAGCCTTCTCAGCGAAAATCCATTCCGCAGCTTAGCTGGGAGCTGAAGGCCATCAGGCGTTTCTTCGGTCAAAAGCTTTGACCTATACTTAGATAAATCTGGAAGCTGGGATCATTGGAGCGCGGATTGAGCGGTACCGCGAGGTCCACACGGATAGGCCCGAACCCGAGATCGTAACGCATGCCTATCCCGGCCCCAAAGCCCAGGTTCTTACCATCAGGAATCTGGGACGCCCCGACAGAGCCCCCATCGACGAAGCCGACAAGCCCCCAATTCTGACCGATTTTCTGCCGCAGCTCGGCTGAAAACTCAGCAAGCCCAAGTCCACCCTGAGGCGTATTGTCCGCATATTGGGGGCCGATGGCCTGATAGGTATAGCCCCGAACAGAGCCCCCGCCCCCGGCATAGAATCGACGGGAGGCTGGCACATCTGGCATGGTGCCCCCGAGGATCGAGCCGATCTTCAACCGACCTGCAAGGACGGTTCGCCCCTTGGGATCAAATGGGAAATATGCGGAGGCCTGACTCTGGGCCTTTAGGTACGGCAGGGAGGAGGATCCGCTAATGACCGTTGGCTCTAACCGAGCCTCCAAGCGCCAACCACGCTTTGGGTCTAGGGGATCGTCTGACTGATCCCAGGCCAGAGTGCCGAGCAAGGCCGCCGTAATCTGTGAGCTCCCCAATCGCGCCAGACTGCCGGCGGTTACGGCGCGGGTACGACTGTAGTCCAGCGACGCCCCAAGAGACATGTAGGAGGTGCGCTCGAATTTCTGGGTCAAATCCGCGTTTGCGCCAATGCCTGTCTCCTGAAAGGCTGCGGTTAGCTGCTGATAGACGAATGCTGAACTCTTGAGGGTCTGGCGCGCCCTGCGCCAGTGGGGCAGGCTGAGATCAACGCCAATCCGGCTATCTAGGGTCGAAGCTCGGGTAAAGATCGAAGTTGTGTCACCGCGATGCAACTCATTGTATCGAGTCCAACGGGCGTCTCCCCCGGCACCTTCGCTGGTGGAATAGCTGGCACCCAGCTCCAGCCTTCGGTCGGCCCGGTCTGAGAGGCTGAGAATAACTGGACGGAGGCCGCCAGCGTCGGTCTGGTCCCGGGGGGCCAGGGCAACCGTCACCGAGTCATAGACCCCCGTATCAAGCAATCGGCGCTCGAGGTCTCCGACGTCAGCTGGGTCATAGACTTCACCTGGTGACCATGGGGCAAGTTTTCGAATCCAGGCGGGGTCCGTTTTGGAGCTGCCTTGAAGGCTCAACTCCCCAAGATGCACAAGGTCACCAGCCGCGATCTTAAAGTCCGGGCGAACTGTGCGGTCTGCATGGTCGACCACCACGGTCCTGGGTGCAGCATAGACGTCGGCATAACCTCGCTTCTGCACGGCAGCGACAATACGTCCCTCTGCACTCAGCACGTCGGCAGCCCGACCTGTCTGACCATCAGCCAGACCCATCACCGCTTCAGCAGCTTGCTGGACCACCTCCCCGGGCGGGGTATCCACCCAGGTGATTTGCGGATCTGCGATCTTGAACCTGCGCCCGGTCTTCACCGTGACCTTTGGCTGAGATGGTTCAGTGTCAGTAACTGTGGGCTCGACCTCGCCGGCATAATAGCCCTCTGAGCGCAGGACGGCTTCGGCGTTATCTGCCGCCTCTCTAGCCCGGCGACGCGCTTCAAAACGACTGGTCATCGGACGGTCCGAATCACCGATGGCTTCGATGATCTTTGCCTTCAAATCCGCCTTAAGGGTCCCTTCGACGGCAGCCTTCGGCTGAGCGGCAAATGCCGCTCCGGCGGCAGACTGCGCGCAGAGTGCCGCCAATGCAGCACCAGCCAAAGCCAGTCTTCCCAAGGTCCGAATTCCTCCTGTATCGGAAATGGTTTTAACGCATGGGCAGGCAGGTTGTCACTTGAGTGTGAGTGCAAGAATGCTTTTCTTTCAGGCATAAAGCTGCCCAAATGATAGGCGCCTGACAGGTAGGCGTCTGGGTTTGACGAATTTCACGGTCGCCGGGCAAGGCGGTTTCTAATGTCCCCCCACAGCAACGGGAGGCGAATTCACGGTGGGGTACAGGGTGGCGATAGCAGGTCGGTCAAATGCGGACTCAACGCCTCTGCCCTATGATGAAATGATGACGGCCGATGGCAGTGTCCGGCCTCATTACAAGGCCTTGGATCAGCGGGTCGCAACCCTGGGCGACCAGGAACTGGCAGACAGACAAAAAACGCTCGAGCGCTTCTTCCTGCTTCAGGGGATCACCTTCACGGTCTATGGCGGCGAAAGCTCGACGGAGCGGATTATTCCCACCGACCTCCTGCCCAGAATAATTCCTGCCGAAGAGTGGGCGGTAGTTGAAGCCGGACTGACCCAGCGCCTGCGTGCCCTGAACATGTTCCTGGATGACATTTACGGCGCGCAGCAAATCCTCATGGACGGGGTCGTGCCTAGGGAACTTGTCCTGTCAGCCCCCTCCTATCGTCGGGAAATGCAGAACCTGTATGTGCCACACAAGGCCTATGCCAATGTCTGTGGCAGCGATCTGATCCGTCAGCCAGACGGTGCCTTTGCGGTGCTGGAGGATAACCTTCGGGTGCCCTCAGGCGTGTCCTACATGCTGGCCAATCGCGAAGCCTCAAAACGCACCTTCCCTGGAACCTTCCGTCTGGCGGGCGTCAGGGCCATTGATCGCTATCCCGACCTGCTGCTGTCTACACTCAAGGGCATGGCGGCCGACTGGCGGCCCAACCCCCAGGTGGTGGTGCTGACTCCTGGGGTCTATAACTCTGCCTATTACGAACACGCCTATCTGGCGCGTCTGATGGGAGCCCCCCTGGTGGAGGGTCGCGACCTCGTGGTCCACGACAACATGGTCTATATGCGCACCACCACGGGTCTGCGCCGGATCGATGTGATCTACCGCAGGGTGGACGACGACTTCATCGACCCCCTCACCTTCCGCCGAGATTCGAGTCTGGGGGTCGCAGGACTCTTCAACGCCTATCGGGCGGGCAATGTGGTGATCTGCAACGCCCCGGGGACAGGTGTTGCTGACGACAAGGCCGTCTATGCCTATGTCCCTGAAATCATTAAATACTACCTGGGCGAAGACGCTATTCTGCCCAATATCGAGACCTATCTATGCCGTGAACCGGCCCAGCTCAGCCACGTTTTGGCCAATCTCGACAAACTGGTGGTCAAGGCGGTGGGCGCATCGGGGGGCTATGGCATGCTGATCGGGCCCCATGCCAGCGCCAAGGAAAGGGCGGATTTTGCCGAAGCCATCAAGGCGGATCCGGCGAACTACATCGCCCAGCCGACCATCCAGCTATCGACGGCACCTTGCCTCATCGATGGCGCAATCGATGCCCGCCATGTGGACTTACGCCCCTTCATCCTATCGGGAGAAAAGATCGTCGTGACCCCAGGGGCTCTGACCCGAGTGGCCCTTAAAAAGGGCTCGCTTGTGGTCAATTCCAGCCAGGGCGGAGGCTCGAAAGACACCTGGATACTTGGTGCTGAGGAGTCCCGGCCATGATGCTCGCCCGGGTCGCTGACAGCCTTTACTGGATCGGACGCTATGTCGAACGGGCCGAGCACATGTGCCGACTTTCGGACGTCATGCTCAACGCCACCCTCGACCGGACCGATGCCGCAACTCAGGTCGCGTCGATTGTTCAGGCTGCCGTCGGCGACCCTGAGACGGGCATAGGTCTGACGCCCTACCAGATGGCCAGATCCTTGGCCTTGGATCGCGAAGACGCCGGGTCAATCACCGCCTCACTATCCCGCGCCCGGGAAAATGCACGCCAGGTGCGAGATCAAATCACCACCGAAACCTGGGAGCGTCTGAACCTCATCTATTTGAGAGTGACAGGCCCTGGTGCTGCCAAGGCCTTCGAGGATGGCTCATCAGCCTTTCTCAATGAGATCATCTCAGACCTGCATATGTTCAAGGGGGCAGCCGATGCCACAATGAGCCATGGCGAAGGTTGGGGCTTTCTCATGCTGGGCGTCTATCTGGAGCGCGCCCAACTGATTGCGCGGCTACTCAAGGTTTGCTTTGGCGACGACAAGCAATCGCCCGTGACCGACCACGCCGCCCTGACCAGCCTGTTGCGAATGGGATGTGCGCTGGAGCCCTATCTGCGTCGCTATACCGCCGATATTCAACCTAAGCTGATCCTTGAATTCTTGATGTTTGATGCGGACTTCCCGCGCTCTCTTCGATTCACAACCAGCCGCATTGCTGAGCACTTGGCGGGCCTGAGCGGCTATGTGGACCATTCTAGCCATTCTGGGCCTGAGCGGTTCGCCGGTCGGCTAAAGGCGCGCCTCCAATATGCTGATGTGGATAATCTCCAGATCCGAGATGCCAGTCCCATGGTGGGAACGGTTCTGGATGAATGCGCAGCCATCCACTCGGCGATCTACGACACTTTTGTCGCCTATTCCCTTGAAATGCGACTACCGGCCTAGGACCTGAACCCATGCTTCTCGAGGTCCGTCACCTGACCGAATACCATTACGCAGACCTTGTGCGCGAAAGCGTTATGGAGGTTTGGATGCAGCCGCAAAAGAGCGCCTCGCAAAGGCTGGTGTCCTTTGAACTTGAACTAGACCCCGCTGCCCAATTGTTTTCCTACGGGGATGCCTTTGGCAATGCCGTCTATCATTTTGACGTCCCGCAGCCGCATTCCAAGCTCTCCATCATCGCCCGCTCGACGGTGGAAACCCAGGCCCCGGCGGCTCTCCCTGATGCCCTAGACATGGGCGAATGGGACCGGCTGAAGAGTGACTTCGTCAGGGGAGAGAATTTTGATTTCCTGCGTCATCACGGCTTTGCCATCGAAACCGACGCCTTGACCAATTTCGTCATTGAACAAGGCATTGACCGCCTTCGCGCCAGCGATCCTTTGACCGCCGTGCGCCGCATGTCTGAGATCATCTATCAGTCCTTTGCCTATGAGGCAGGCGTGACCGATGCCGAAAGCCCCATTGACCTAGCCCTCAGCGTCAAGCGCGGAGTTTGTCAGGATTTCAGCCACATCATGATCTCGATCTGCCGCGCCTGGGGCATTCCGGCGCGCTATGTGTCTGGGTATCTGTTCACCGACCGGCAGCATGGGGATCGGTCAGACCCAGAAGCCACCCACGCCTGGGTCGAAGTCTTCCTGCCCTCCACCCGCTGGATCGGTTTCGATCCCACCAACAACGTCATGGCTGGAGAGCGGCATATCGCCTGTGCCGTGGGTCGGGACTATAACGATGTGCCCCCGTCCCGCGGTGTCTATAAAGGCGAGGCCGACAGCCAGCTTGCGGTCGCGGTCTCTGTCGGGCGGGCGCGATCGGCCCACAGCGAACCTGAATTCATCCGGGTCGCCCAACCGACCTTCAATCGCTCAGGACGGCGACGCCCAGTTCCTGGGGGCCTAAATTCGGACCAGCAGCAGCAGCAACAGCAGCAATAGCGACTGCTGCCGACAAAGTGGTCCCACCAATAGGTGTTTAGACGTCATTCAGTAGAAAAGTGCAGTTAGCCTGTCGCGAGTGCATCACAGTCTGAATCCCATAGAACCTCTATGAGAAAAAGACTCTTCAGACAAAAACAAATAAGAAACAATATGAGTGTGAATTATAATGAATATATTGGACGATATATTTTGCGAATTACTTCATGCAATCAAATCATGATAACTTCACTATTCATAATTATTAATTTTTAATTTCACCACTCGGATAAGATATACCCAGTTGTTCAAGATAGGTCCCATATTTCTTGGAATTATAGTAAAAAGGCACCATCTTGGGACGCATTTTTTCCATAATATCCGTGTTCAGCAGGATGGCAGGCATATCCAAAGGCGTTAGGACTGGGTCGTATTTTGTGTCTTTCAACTGAACGTTCTGGAAATAGTCCTTCGCATCGGCCACTAGCTTTGGGGTGGTCATGATGTCCAACACGGTCAGAGCAACAGCCTTGGCCCCAACGATCACACCCTTGTGGGCAATCGGAGTCGCCATCGCCATGCCAGACGTCGCATTGTGAACGATGGCATTAGGAATGTTGGAGGGATATCGAATGGTAATGGTGGGCACCGTCCACATGACATCGCCGATATCATCAGAGACTCCGCCGACGGCGGCTCCGCCACTATCTGGTTCAGAAATCGGTGCGACTTCGGTGGCGAGGGGGGCTAGGTGGAAACCCTGCGACTGCTGGACCCGCTTTGCGAAAATCTGATCGTCGTCACTCCACTTGGGCATGCCGACAGCCTGGATATTTGCATAGGCCGCGAGGGCTAGGGGCTTGTTGCTGTAATTCGGCGCGGCATAACCCAGTATGTGATGCTCAACCGTCGTTCCCGTGGCCATAGCCGCAGCCTCGGAAATCGTATTGCCAAGTTCATAAAGCCCGCGGATCGCGTCGAAGGTATTTTCCCGGAAATAGTACCAGACCGATGCGACGCCCGGGACGATGTTGGGCTGACCGCCGCCATTGGTGATCACATAGTGCGACCTTTGGGTCAGCGGCAGGTGCTCCCGCCGCAGATTCCAGGCCATGTCCATGACCTCGACCCCATCGAGGGCACTACGGCCATCCCATGGTTGGATAGCAGCATGGGCTGTTTTACCGTGGAAGGTGTATTCCACCGACACCATGCCATTATTGCCGCGATGCCCCCAGCTTGTGGAAAAATCCTTGCTGACATGCACAAAGATCGACGCGTCGACGCCCTTGAACACCCCATCGCGCACGTAGAACGCCTTGGTTCCTAACAATTCTTCCGCGACACCCGGCCACAGCATCAGCCGGCCAGGGATATGGTTCTTCTCCATGACCTCCTTGGCTGACAAGGCCGCAACGATCATCAGCGGCATGCCTGAATTGTGGCCCTCGCCGTGTCCGGGCGCACCTTCGATTATAGGCTTGATGGTCGAAATCCCGGGATATTGTGAAAGGCCCAGCAGGCCGTCGATATCACTGCCCAGGGCGACCAAGGAACCGCCCTCCCCCCAAGTCGCCGTCCAAGCTGTTGGAATACCGGCGACCCCACGGGTGATCTTGAAGCCGTTCTTTTCGAGAATGCCTGTCAGATATTCCGACGTCCGGAATTCCTGGAAGCCCGGCTCTGCATAGCTAAACACCTGGTCGACCATGATCTGAGACATCTTGGTCCGGGAATCTACGCCCGCTATAACGGCGTCACGCATAGCCTGAGTGGGCTCAGCGTGCGCCATCGACGCCGTCAGGGCCATAAGAGCTGCGGCACCCAGCATCTTGAGCCTCAAGACCTTAACCATGTGATTCCTCAGCGATTGACTGGAAAAGGATGATTGAAAGGCATTTGGTACAGCACCACCCGCCAGAAACGCAATCCAGGGAATTCCTTTTCGCAATGACAACCAAAGCGTTTAGAAAGTGGTGCTGTTGGCAGAGCATGGTTGCGCGCGCCGTTGGCGCCCATAGTCGTTTTGATCAATTTCCCAGCAAAGCCCCGCCCGATAAGGGCATAGCGAGTTCCGCCTAGAAAATTTGGCAATGAAGCCATGCGGAATGGTAGGCCGGGTGGGGATCGAACCCACGACCACTCGATTAAAAGTCGGGTGCTCTACCGCTGAGCTACCGGCCCTTGGCGCGATGCAGGGACTGCACCGGGCGAAGCGGCGCGGACCATAGGGCCGGCACCCTGCCGGGGCAAGGGTCTGAAGGAAAACATCGAAGACTTGCCCGCGAATGGGTTTCACAGGACCTGCGCAGCGGGCTAAGCTTGGGTATGGTCAGACGTCACCTGCAGATATGCGTGCTTCTTGTCCTGGGCGGCTGCGTGACCACCCCGCTGGATGGGTCACCGCAGGTTCAGACCGCCGCCCAGGCACGTCGAGCTGACCTGCCCAATGCCATCTCAGCCCCGCTGAGAGACCTGAATATCCTGCAGTCCAAGATACCCGATACCCTCTTGGCGGCGGCAGAGGCACCCTATGGGCGGCCCCCAGTCATCACCTGTGACTGGCTGATCTCCGAACTCCTGCCACTCAACGGGGCCCTTGGCCCAGACCTGGAGGATGCCAGGATCGATGATCACACCCTCGGGGAGCGCGCGTCTGCCGCCGTGCTGGGGGCCATTGCCGGCGCGGCCTCTGATACCCTGCCCATGGGATCGTGGATTCGAGAGGTTTCAGGGTCCAACCGGCACGACAAGTTAATCTCAGCCGCGATCACAGCTGGCCAGATCCGCCGCGGCTATCTCAAAGGTTTGGGGGAGTCTCGGGGCTGTGCGCCCCCGGCTCGGCCCTATCGCCCTTAAACGAACGCCTCAACCCTATCGAGCCTGCCGGTCGCGGAAGTCTTTGACGAAGGCGGCAAAACGCCCTTCGGAAATCGCTGCCCGCATGGCTGCGGTCAGGGCCTGAAAGAAGGCGATGTTGTGCCAGGACAGCAGGACCTGGCTGAGGATTTCCTCAGATTTCACAAGGTGGTGCAGATAGGCCTTGGAATAGTGGCTCGAGGCCGGACAGTCAGACAATGGGTCCAGCGGGGTATCGTCTTCGGCGAACCGGGCGTTTTTCAGATTAACCGAGCCCTCCCAGGTCCAGGCTTGCCCATGACGGCCAGATCGGGTTGGCAGGACGCAGTCGAACATGTCAACGCCCCGGGCGACGGCCTCGACGAGGTCGATAGGCTTGCCGACCCCCATCAGGTAACGCGGCCGATCCGCGGGCAACATGGCCGGCGCATAGTCGAGCACCTCGCACATGGCCTCATGGCCCTCGCCCACCGCCAAGCCACCTAGGGCATAGCCGTCGAACCCGATTTCAATCAGCCGGTCCGCAGATTCCTGACGCAGAGCCTTGAAGGTCGAGCCTTGCTGAATGCCGAACAGGGCCTGGGTCGGACGCTCACCGAAGGCGGCCTTGGACCGGGCACCCCACCGGGCTGACAGCTGCATGGCGGCGGCGGCGGCCGGTGCCTCTGCGGGCCAAGCCACGCACTGGTCCAACTGCATGACAATATCCGAACCCAGATGCTCGGCCTGAATTTCAATCGACCGCTCAGGGGTCATGATGTGCTTAGAGCCGTCGATATGGCTTTGGAAGGCCACGGCCTCCTCGGTCACCTTGGCGATTTTCGACAGGGACATGACCTGGAAGCCGCCGGAGTCCGTGAGGATCGGTTTCTCCCAGCGCATAAACCTATGCAGGCCGCCAAGCCGAGCCACCCGCTCTGCGCCGGGGCGCAGCATGAGATGATAGGTATTGCCAAGAATGATGTCGGCACCGGTCGATGCAACCTGATCGACGGTCAGGGCCTTGACCGTCGCAGCCGTACCCACCGGCATAAAGGCGGGGGTACGGATATCGCCCCGGGATGTCTTTAGAACCCCGGTTCTAGCTGCACCGTCGGTGGCGGAGATTTCGAAGGGAAAGGCGGTCATGGCCTAAGCCCTCCAGAGCAGGCTTGAATCGCCATAGGAATAGAACCGATAGCCAGTACCAATGGCGTAGGCATAGGCCTCACGCATGGTCGCAAGACCGGCGAAAGCACTGACCAGCATGAAGAGCGTCGACTTAGGAAGGTGAAAGTTGGTCATCAATCCGTCAGCCGCGCGAAATTTATAGCCAGGGGTGATGAATATAGCGGTCGCATCTGCAAAAGGTTGAACTATCCCTGACTCATCCGCAGCGCTTTCGATAAGTCGAAGAGATGTGGTGCCCACGCATATCACCCGTCCGCCGGCAGCATGGGCAGCATTGATGGCATTGGCCGCCTCTGTCGTCACCTCGCCATATTCAGCATGCATCTTGTGATCGGCGATATCATCGACTTTCACAGGTAGAAAAGTTCCTGCGCCTACATGCAACCGTACAAAGACGATCTTGACCTTCAAGGCCTCAAGCTTGCCGAGAAGGTCTGGTGTAAAGTGCAGTCCCGCCGTGGGAGCAGCGACCGACCCGTCTGCGGCGGCATAGACCGTTTGATAGTCGACCCTATCTCTCTGGTCTTGAGCCCGCTTGGCGGCGATATAGGGCGGCAGGGGCATGACGCCCACCTCGGCCACGGCCAAGTCCAGCTCGACTCCCCCCAGGGCGAAGGCCAGAACCACCTCTCCGCCATCGCGTTTTTCCAGGACCCTCGCCGACAGCGCCCCGCCAAAGATCAGGTCATCGCCTGGCGCGAGGCGTTTGCCGGGGCGCATAAAGGCGCTCCATTGATTGGGCGCGAGCCTCTGGTGCAGGGTCGCCTCGACCTTAATTACCGACGCGCCCCGGGTGCGGGTCCCGCTCAGTCTTGCGGGGATAACCCGGGTGTCATTGAGCACCAGAACATCCCCCGCACGGAGCTGTGCGGGCAGGTCCGAAACCGTCAGATCGGTCAAGGGCTCCCCGGGGACGACCCGCAGCATGCGCGCTGAGTCCCGCGGCTCTGCAGGACGCAAGGCGATGGCCGTCTCGGGCAGATCGAAGTCAAAATCAGAGAGTTGCATGGGCGGGGGCGTGAAGCGCATGCGCGAGGCCCCGCGTCAAGCGTCAGCGCATGGTAAAGGGCAAAGATGAGCCTGATTCTCAAAGTCTTTGCGGTGGGACTGGACCGCTTGGTCCTGGTGTTTGGCGCCGCCTGTCTTGTGGCGGCCATAATGGCCCAGGGTGGACGGGTTAACCCGCGATTGGACCTATTGACCCACTTTGCCCTTATCTGGCTCTGTGGGGGCCTTTCTATCGCGCTCTATAGCCTCGCCTCGATCGGGCAAAGGTCGATCCTGATGGGCCTAGGCATTGCGACAGTGATCGCGGCCCTCGCCCTCATGGCACCGGAGTATCTGCGCCCCATTGAGCCCCGGGTCGCCGCCACGTCTGCAAACACCCTCAAAATCATTCAGTTCAACGCCTGGCATAAGAACAGCAACATCCAAAGCGATGTGCAGTGGCTGATCTCCGAAGAACCGGACATCATTGCCATAGAAGAGCTTACACCCGAACTGTACGACGCCCTCATGGCCCATGGTGGTTATCGGGCAACGCCGGGGCGTCTTGGAACGGCCCTCTTTACCAAGGCTACCCCAAAGGTGTTGCCATTTCCCTCGCCGGGTCCCAAGCGCGAACGCCCAGACCTTGTCATCGCCAAACTACCCCATGCGGCGGGGGACTTCACGATGATCGGGCTGCACCTGTCCTGGCCAACCTATTTGAGTCAGTCTGACCTACGCGAACAATTGCTGGACTATCTCAAAACAGTCGACCGCTCGAAGGTCATACTGGTTGGGGATTTCAATCTGACGCCTTGGTCCTTTGCGCTTCAGGACTTCGACAAACGCAGCGGACTTTCAAGACGCGATCGGGCTATTTTCAGCTGGCCAGGACAACCCTTCCTGGACGGACGGCTGTCCTCGCCAATCCCCTTCCTGGCAATAGATCATGTTTATGCAGGGTCTGGCTGGCGGACAGTCAGTATTAAGCGGGGGCCAAAACGTGGTTCAGACCACTATCCACTGGTGGTGGTGTTAGCCCCCCGCACCTAAGCGAAAGTGGCGATCTCTCTGGCCAAGTTTTCCCGGGCCTTGGCCTCAAATCGTTGGCGCAAGTCTGGATCCGGATAAATGACCTCAGCCTCAAGGAAGCCGCCGATGACCGCTAGGCGCCCCCGCTTCCAGACCTCATCGGAAACATGCGCAAATTCTTCCCGAACCGCTTGAGCATAGGCGTCATAATCGACAGGGTCCGCGCCTAGGATCGCCAAGTCTATAGATACCAGGATTTCGCCCAGCCGGTCTTCGGCCTCAACCCTATGGCTGGCCGTCAATCTGATCAGCCGTGCCACCTCCTCCCGGGCGTGAATAGAGACATCAAGGTCGCGAAGGTCACGCCGCGCCATGTCAGCGCTCTGGGCCTCATTGTCCTTGGCCTGGGGATCATAGACGGCGTCATGCCACCAGATCGCATAGGTCAGCACTTGGCGCTCACTGTCCATGAGGTCGGGGACCTCATCCAGAAGCGCCAAGCACTGTTCTATATGGCGGCGCGTATGATAGCGCCGGTGAGGCTCAGCATAGGCTGCCTCTAGAGACGGGGTCACGCGTCCGCCACGACCTTCATGGAAATGATCTTGCCCGGCGCACGCGGGGGCTCGCCCTTTGGCAAGGCATCCACATGATCCATGCCTTCAACCACTTCACCCCAGACAGTGTACTGGCCATCCAGGAAGGTGGCGTCGTCAAAACAGATGAAAAACTGGCTGTTGGCCGAATTTGGGTTCGCAGTCCGCGCCATGGAGCAGACACCACGAATGTGCGGCTCGCGGGAGAACTCCGCAGGCAGGTTCGGCTTTGAAGACCCAGATGTCCCCGTGCCGGTGGGATCGCCGCCTTGGGCCATAAATCCGGGGATCACACGGTGGAAAACGACACCATCATAAAAGCCTTCCCGGGCCAGTTCCTTAATGCGCGCCACATGCTGAGGGGCGAGATCAGGACGCAGCTTTATAGTCACAGAACCGGCTTCAAGGGCCATTTCAAGAGTGTTTTCCGGATCCATCACTTTACCTCCGATGGGATTTGAATGGCGCAGGCCGTAAAGTCGGCCCCCATTTGATTGCGAACCCTCGCCACCTCTGCGGCGAACCAGGAACTATGCGGATCTATAACTTTGACCTTCGGGCGTGTCGCGGCCGGCATGTCGGCCAGCATCTGAACCTTGAGCATTTTATCGCGGGGCTCTTCCACAGGCTCGCCGGTTTTGATCGCCCGGACCACTTCAATGCCAGAAATCATCCGGCCAAAGGCCGTGTAACGCTTTTCCAGGGATGGGTAGGCCTGGCGCATCAAGTAGAACTGACTATTGGCACTGTCGGGATCTCCCCCCCGAGCCATGCCAGCAACACCGGGGCAATAGAGGGCCCAGCCGGAAACCTTACTGTCAGCGGTCATGGCCATGAGCATGCTGCTCTGCGTCATGACCGGTAGAGCCCCGATAAAGCCGATATCGGCCACAGTCTGGTCAGCGACCTGAACAAAGGGAGTCTCGACGCCCCGCCTAAAGGTAAACTCCGCGGCCAAATCGGGTTGGTCAGAGCCACCGGTCCCATCGTCCTTTGGGTCGCCAGTCTGCGCCATGAATTGATCGATCACGCGGAAGAAGCTTCGCCCGTCGTAGAACCCCTTGCGGACCAGAGCCTTAACCCGCTCCACATGCTTAGGGGCGACTTCTGGGCTGAGTTCCACAACAATCCGGCCCTTGGTGGTGTCGATGACCATCAGATTGTCTGGATTAGGGGTCCGCCAATCGGCGGCCGACGGCGGGGTTGAGGGGGCGACAGGTGCAGGCGGCGGTGCCGCGCAAGCAGCGCTCGACAGGGTAAGGCCCACCAGGGCCGCAATCGTTGCAGTGCGGATCATAGGATCACCCAAATGGATAGGCATCAACGCCCAAACTGACGTGAGGCTTCAGTCGAATTACGACGCGGGTCGTCCAACCTTGGCCAAAAGGGCTTCTTTCACGCGAGGGCTAACAAACTTGCTCACGTCGCCTCCTAGCAGGGCGATTTCCTTGACCAGTTTGGAGGCAATGGCCTGATGGCGCGGGTCAGCCATGAGAAAGACCGTCTCGATTTCGCGATCCAGCTGCTGGTTCATGGCTGTCATTTGGAATTCGAACTCAAAGTCCGCCACGGCGCGCAAGCCGCGAACAATGACATTGGCGCCGATCTGCCGCGCGAAATGCATGGTCAGGCCTTCGTAGGGCATAACGACCACTTCGGTATTGCCAACCAGGGCTGCGGCTTCAGCTTCAACAATTGCCACACGCTCGGCCAGGGAGAACATCGGCCCCTTGCCCGTGTTGATCGCCACCCCAAGGACGAGCTTGTCTACCAACTTGACCGCCCGACCAATAATATCGGTGTGGCCGTTGTGAATGGGATCAAAAGTTCCCGGATAAAACCCAATGCGGGTCGCCATGTGATCTTATCCCCAACTGGCTCTTACTTCGCGTTTCGCCGGGCCGCGACAGATTGGCAAGCGCAAACTTGCCAAACGCTAACACGATTATGCGTCCTCGGCACCAGAATCGCCACCCACAAGGCCGTCATCCTCATCGCTGCCTTGATCAGCTAGCCTTTCGACGGACACGACATGTTCGTCTTCTGCTGTCCTGAAAATTGTCACGCCCTGGCTGTTACGCCCAACAACGCGCACTTGAGACACAGGCGTCCGAATGAGCTGACCTTGATCGGTGACAAGGAGAATTTCGTCATGCTCATCCACGGGGAAGGATGCGGCGAGACGTCCGCCTTTTTTGGAAAGGTCCTGAGCCAAGAGGCCCTGCCCGCCCCGTCCTGTCCTGCGGAACTCATAGGCTGAAGTCCGCTTGCCGAACCCCTCGGTGGAGACCGTCAGGATTTGCTCTTCGGCCGCCCCAAGATCAGCAATTCGCTCAAGGCTTAGGGAAACCATGTCGGTGGCGTCGGAGTCTTCGTCATCGGCCGGCAAGGCCGCATCTTCGGCCTCACCAGAGTCCGCTCCAAGCGCGGCCCGTCGCATAGCATTGGCGTGCTTTACATAAGCCGCCCGTTCCGCCGCCGTGGCGTCGACAGAGCGCAGGATCGCCATCGAAATGACCTTGTCGGTCTCGGCAAGTCTGATGCCACGAACGCCCGTGGACTCCCGGCCCGCGAAGACCCGCACCTCTTCTGTGGCGAAGCGAATGCAACGCCCCAGGGCGGTGGTCAGCAAGATGTCGTTCTGTTCGGCATTGCACAGACCCACGCCGATGATGGAGTCGCCTTCGTCCAACTTCATGGCAATCTTGCCATTGCGGTTGATCTGGACAAAGTCAGACAACTTATTGCGTCTGACGCCCCCCGATTGGGTGGCGAACATCACGTCAAAACGATCCCAGGTCGCCTCATCCTCGGGCAAGGGCAGGATGGAGGTAATGGTTTCGCCGGGCTCGATCGGGAACAGATTGATAAAGGCCTTGCCTCGCGAGGTCGGCGTACCGACTGGCAGACGCCAGACCTTAAGCTTATAAACCTTGCCGCCCGAAGAGAAGAACAGCATGGGCGTATGGGTCGATGCGGAAAAGACCCGCGTCACCGCATCCTCGTCCTTGGTAGACATGCCAGAGCGGCCCTTGCCGCCCCGATGCTGCGTCCGATAGGTCACTAGCGGAGTCCGCTTCACATAGCCGCCATGGGTCACGGTAATAACCATGTCTTCCCGGGCAATCAGGTCTTCGTCTTCGACATCGGCATCGCCGTCGACGATCTCTGTGCGCCGCGGCACGGCATAGGCATCACGGACCTCAACGAGCTCTGAGCGCACGATGGCCATGATGTTTTCGCGGGAAGACAAGGTGGTCAGGTGCCCCTGGATCAGGTCTGCCAAGCTTCGCGCTTCACCAAAAATCTCGTCGCGTCCCAAGCCGGTCAATCGAGACAGGGTCAGGGCAAGGATGGCGCGGGATTGTTCGTCCGTCAGCCGGATATTTCCGCCCTCAACCACAAAGCTACGAGGATCAGCGATCAGTTCCACCAGGGGCAGCATGTCCCCGGCTGGCCAATCCCGGGCGACCAAGCGCTCGCGGGCTTCTGCTGGATCCTTGGAGGACCGAATTATATGTATAAATTCATCAATATTGGCCACTGCGATGGCGAGGCCGACCAAGACGTGGCCGCGATCGCGCGCCTTGCTAAGCTCGAACTTAATCCGCCGGACAACCACCTCTTCGCGGAATTCCACGAAGGCGACGATCATGTCTCGCAAGCCCATCTGCCGCGGCCGACCGCGATCTAGGGCCAGCATATTGACGCCGAAAGAACTTTGCAGAGGCGTAAAGCGATAGAGCTGGTTCAGAACCACATCGGCAGACGCGTCGCGCTTAAGCTCGACCACCACGCGCATGCCGTCGCGATCACTTTCGTCTCGAAGGTCGGAAACACCTTCAATGCGCTTTTCTCGAACCAGTTCAGCAATCCGCTCCACCAGGGACGCCTTGTTCACCTGATATGGGATGGCCGTGATGACGATGGCTTCGCGGTCTTTGCGGATATCTTCAATGGCCGCCTTGCCGCGGATGATCACGGGCCCGCGGCCGGTCATTAGGGCATTTCGAGCACCCGTCCGGCCAATGATCTCGCCGCCTGTGGGGAAATCAGGCCCTGGCACAATGTCGAGAAGCTGGTCTAACGCGATGTCTGGATCGTCTACAAAGGCAAGGCAGGCGTCGACAATCTCGCCCAGGTTATGGGGAGGGATGTTGGTCGCCATGCCGACAGCGATGCCCCCTGCCCCATTGACCAGCAGATTGGGAATCCGGGAGGGCAAGACCACAGGCTCAGATTCCGAGCCGTCGTAGTTTTCTTTGAAGTCGACGGTTTCTTTGTCGAGATCCGCCAGAATGGACATGGCGGCCTTAGTCAAGCGGCACTCGGTGTACCGCATGGCAGCCGGGGGGTCGTTGTCGACCGACCCGAAATTGCCCTGACCGTCTATCAGCAGCAATCCCATCGAGAAGGGCTGCGCCATCCGTACCAAGGTGTCGTAAATCGCGACATCGCCATGGGGGTGATACTTACCCATGACATCCCCGACGACCCGGGCTGACTTCACGTAGGAGCGGTCAGGTGTGTGCCCCTGCTCACTCATTGAGAACAGGATACGCCTGTGCACAGGCTTTAGCCCATCACGGACATCAGGCAGGGCCCGACTGACAATCACGCTCATAGCGTAGTCGAGGTAGGAGCGCCTCAGCTCATCCTCGATCGCGATGGGGGCTATCCCCCCGGGCCGACCGTCCGGAGACGTGGTATTTTGATCATCACTCAAGGGAAAGGTAAGCCCTTAGAATCGGACAGGAATTCGTCCCCCCTTGTTAGCATTCGCCGACTCTAAAAACCAACAGGACTCCGGGCAGAGCTAAATTCATCCACAGGCTATCCACCGCTGATCGCCAATTATGGCACACACCGGGGCGTAACACTGAGACGTCTAGGTATGTCCGCGTTTTAGAACGGTATTTCATCATCCAGATCGGCGGAGAAATCCTCCCGAGGCCCCGAGCCTTGCTGAGCCCGGCCGCCGCCAAATCCCCCGCCGCCACCGGCGTAATCGCCTGAGTCACGTGCGCCGCCAGCATCATCCCCACCCCGGCCGCCGAGCATGGTCAGTTCACCGCGGAATTTCTGCAAAACGATTTCGGTCGAGAACTTCTCAACGCCGGACTGATCGGTCCATTTCCGGGTCTGAATGGAGCCCTCTATGTAAACCGTAGAGCCCTTGCGCAGATAGTTTTCAGCCACCTTCACCAGGTTCTCATTGAAAATTACGACCCGATGCCACTCAGTCTTTTCCTTACGCTCCCCAGACGTACGGTCCCGCCAGGATTCAGAGGTGGCGATACGCAAATTGGCGACTCGATCGCCCGATCCGAGGCTGCGGATTTCAGGGTCGGCACCAAGATTGCCCACCAAAATGACCTTATTGACGCTGCCCGCCATGTGACTTTCCTGTCGTTTCCGTAGTTTTCAATGAGATCAGGCTAGCCAAGAGCAGCCACCCAATCAACCCAAAATGTTCTATTTTCGTTCACGCACACCCCTGCGCTTGCGGCGCACTATTGCGGCATAGCTCCGGGTAGGGCCAATCGACCATCGCCAGTCCGGACGAGGGCGAGATAGCGATGGGATTCAAGGGTCGGAGCTGTGAAAATTCCCTCAGGCTGCAGGAAGATGAAATTACCCTGATAGGCCCCCACCAGCATTTTCTGCGATCCGCCCATGGCCAGAAACTTCAGGCGCATGGCTTCTAAAGCCGCAGCGCAATGTTCGAGATCCTTCTGATTTGAAGGCATTTTATTGTATTTAAGCGAACCATTTTTCAGGGGTTGAACCTGATAACAGATGTTCGGATCACCCGGCGGCCGTACTTTTGAGGCGCAGGCACTCACCGCGAGGAGGCTAGCCGCCACGGCAAGGCCTGCAATTGTCTTCAACGTGGTCATGGTGAAAGCCTAAAATGGGAAGACAACCAACGCCTAGGGCACTGGTAAAACGTTACAATTCGGAGACTGCTCAGTCAGCGGGGAAAAGGTTCGATTGTCGGTGGACGACTCCACCCGTCCGGCGACCAGACGTAGGGTTGTCGACGCCCAGCGTCCATAGGCCGCATCGCCCCCATGGACACAGCGGCCATTGAACAGGGTTTGCACACACGCGTCTAACGAAACGTCGGCAGGTGTTTTTCGCCACTCCCCTCCCGAATATTTCCAGCAGTTTTCGAGGCTTGCCCTCGCAGGCTTCTTGTCGTCGCCTTCCACCAGGTTGGGCTTGGCTGCCTCTGTCGTCGCGGGGTCTATTGGTGGCAGAGGCGTTAAGTCGACCCCCGCGCCCTGGGCTGCAGCCAGGTTGCCGCCAGGGTCGACGCCCACATCCAAGGCTCCCGTCGCGACCCCATTTTTTTTGGCACACTCACTAAGGGTTGCCTCACCAACGAACCGACCGCCCACAAAACACCGGAGATGGGACATAGGATCGAGACCATGTTCGGCTTCGGTTTTGGTTTCGACAATCAGCCCAGCCTGAGACGCTGGCGGCGCAATCGACGCATCGGAAGCATGGCTTTTCGACAGGCTCATCGCCACGGCAAGGCCTGTCAGCAAGGCAATAAAGCCGCCCAACAAGATCAGAATGTAGGGACGCGCCTTCAGCGCCTGCCAAATTGCTTCCATGCGCTTGGCTAGACCGGTCCTTGCGCAGTTTCAAGGTCGGGATTTAGCCGCCAAGGCGCGCCAGGGCCTGTTGATAGTTTGCGAGCTGGGCCTGCATGTAGGCTGGTGGAGCCTTGGTCGTCGCCGTTTTGGCCTCCGTCACGGCCTTGGGCGTGGCCGCGGCTTGAAGGTCCTTATAGGCTTGACGAATAACCCCAAGGGCGGCCGCCAGCTCTGCCGCTGTGTGAGCGATGGCCTGTTTTGAATCCAAGTTGATGTGCTGGTCGAGCTTTAACCCGTAGATTTGGCCTTTGCCGTCAGCGGGCAAGATCTTACCTGCCTTAGAAATAACCGTTGACCGTACCACCCCGTCAGGGATCCCCAACCCGACAAGGGCGTCCTTGCCATCAGGACCAGAGAATAGCTCGAGGGTAGAAAAATTATTGGCGGGCTTGATGGAGAGCGCCTTACCCGAGTCCGTGATTGAGGTGGTCACAGTGGCTTGGCCAGACATGGCATGATTGACCTTGGCCGCCAGGGTATCGAGGGTCTCGCCATCGGCAATGGTGATGGTCGTCTTTACACCGAAGGCACCTGCCTTGACCTGAAAAGAGTCGCCGGGGCGAAGCGAACTGGCCGCCGTCAATTGTTTAGAGGCAACGCCACCTAGGACGCCCTTAGGCAGCCCAAGCTTGTCCAGCACGCTGGTGCCAGTGGCATCCACGGCGATAGACGTTGGGGTCACATATCCAGCCAGACCGGAATACCGACGTGACCAACCAAGCGCCCCAGTGCTGGGGTCGACCTGGGCGATGAAGGCGTCCTTGGTTCCCAAAGCTGCCTGACCAGGAAGGTCAGTCCCCGCCTGGCCCGTCAAAAATACCTTGCCGCCAGAAACGGCCATTCCGGTGACCTGATCATCGCCGGTCCCGCCATAAAAACTGAGCTTATCCGTACCGGCTGCAGTAACCGTCGTATTTAGTTGCGCGACAAAGCCATCACGACTGCCGCTAAGTGCATTATTCGCCGTTCCTGCGGCCAGGGCCCCATTGCTTGTCGTACCCGCAACCACCAGCGAGCCGCCGCTGATCGCCAACCCCACGATTGAGCCACCTCCAAGATCGCCCAAATCTCGGCGGGCCGTTTGGGTGGGTGTGCTTGTGGAAACATCAAAGCGATAAAGGACCCCGTGCCCAGCCTCATTATTGGCCAGAATGACGGAGGATCCGTCTACCACCAGCCCAGAGGGCTTATCTGTCCCGGTGGTCCCGACGGTTTGGGTGAAAACCGTTTGCGGTTTGCCTTCTGAATCGGCCTTGAAACCTTCGAGATAGGTGTCCCAGCCCCCGATCGCCGTTTGGGTTGGGAGGGCAGATTGCGTGCGCCCGGCCACGTAGACCGTGCCATCAGCCCCAAAAGCCAGGTTGGTGGCCTCGTCGTCCGCCCGAGAGCCCCGGCTGGTGGTCCAAAGCTCTTCTCCGGCAGCATTATAGGTCGTGACAAAGCTGTCAGAGGTCGTGGTGTTGGGGGAGTTTGCCGTCCCGTTTACTGCGCCGCCAATGGTGCCACTCACCTTGCCAGCGATTGCGATCGTTCCATCGGCTGCCACGGCCATGGTCAGTCCTGACGCGGTATTTGTGGCACCAAGGGTGCGGGTAAAAATCAGTTTACCGGCGGAGTCATACTTCTGAAGGACCGCATCCTGCGTCCCTTTTAGGGCCTGTCCGTCTACCGTCCCGGTGGCGTCAGATAGCGTATAGACTGACCCGTCAGGACCGACTTGGGTCGCGTGGACAATGCCAGCCGCAGCACTGACGTCCTTGGCCCAAACACGGCCATCAAAGAAATTTTTCTCGCCTTCCTTTTGCGTCGGCGCACTAAAGATCGTGGTGTCAGTTTGAACCTTGATCAGCTGTTGTGTGACCTTGCCATCCATTGTCAGCGGCTTCTTGTCGGGGTCTGGATCCCCGCTTGCCTGCGCGATGTAGACCGCAGGCTCTGTGGCCACAGGGGTCAAGGTGACTGTATCGCCAGAGTCTAGGTTGAACTTCATGGCGTAAGAGTCTGGATTTGTTCCAACCTTTACCGATTTCCCGCCAACCGTGACCGTCTTATCACCGCCCGCAGTACGATCGACAGCGACGCGGGTAGCAACCCCTGCCGTCGCCAGCTTGTCATTCAGATAGGCCATGACATTGACAAGACTGCGAGGGGTCGTGCCCATTTCGGAGAGGTCAACAGCGATATCGTGGGTCGTCCCACTTCGTCTGACCGACATTGTGAAGCGGACATCACCTTGAAAGGCGTCAACCACATTAGAAGAACTGCCAGTCACTAATGGAGGGGTTGAATAGGTTGCAGTCGTTTTACCGACCGACACGGTAGACCTCGCCGTGGAGGCGACTTCGCCCTCTGTCAGGCGCAGTGACTCAAACTTCAAGCCCGCCGCATAGCTATTGATCTCAGCTAGGCCCTTCTTGAAGGTCGCCTTGATCTGGGTCTGCTGCGCCGTGGACAGATCCTTCCCGTTGATCTGATCTGCCACCCCTGACAGGGTATTTAAGCCGCTATAGAGCGCAAATAGCTTCTTGTAGTCTGCGCTTGCCCCCGGAAGATCAAGCTTCGCAGCGTCCTCATTTATTAGCTTGCCGCCATTGAGGGCTGCCTTGGCCACAGTGGTTAGGGCTGCCGGATTGTTTGCCGGATTAGCTGACGCCGTGTAGGCCCAGGGCGCGGTCGGCGCGTATTTCTTATTGGCGTTAGAGGCCGACGCGCTGCCGCCAGATCTCGATGTGGCAAGGCTCGCCAGAGCCGACACATCCAGACTAACCGGATCTACCACCCCGTCCGTCGTCGTCGGGGTTGAGAACAAACTCCCAACCTGACTTGCTGAAATGTTGAGCGCCATTTCCTATCACCGCGGACGCAGGCCCGAACCTATAGTCTACCGACGGAGCCTTTACGCATTGTGAACCGACGGTGCCGTCAACGCCTTACTTAAACAGCGACAAGATAAAGGAAGGTGCCTGGTTCGCGATCGAAAGGGTCTGAGTCCCCAGCTGCTGCTGCACTTGCAGAGCCTGCAAACGCGCGCTCTCTTTGGACAGGTCAGCGTCTACAAGATTTCCAATCCCCGCCGTGATGGCATCATCGAGACGCGATACAAAGGCGTTATGGGCTGTGACCTGACTGGATTGCGACCCCAAGGTGCCCAAGGCCTGACTCACATTGGTGATAGAGGTCGTCAGGGCCGCCAAGGAGGTCGTGGCCTGGGTCACGGTCGAGACGGAATTCGTTGCCGCCAAGGTGATGATGGCACCGCCCAAACTCAAATTTTGTCCTGTCAGCGTCAGGAAGGAATTGGCGTCTGAGTTGGCCATAAAGCGCAGGGACGCAGAACTGCCGTCCAGCAAGTTCGCCCCATCAAATGTGGAATCCTGCACAACCCGCGCCACCTGATTCAGCAGCGTCTTGAAATCAACATTCAGGGATGACCGCGCCGAAGCATCCAGAGTGGTATCTGTGGCCGCCAGGGCCTTGTCTTTGAGTTCAAGCAGCAAGTTGGAAACGGCAGTTCCCGCAGACACTGAAACGTCGGCGATAGACTGGGCCCGATCCAGGCTCATCCGCACCGCAGATAAGGCCTTCAGGTCCGACCTCTGCCCCTGCGCCACAGCCCAAGTCGCACCATTATCCTTAGCCTGTGCAACCGAAAGCCCCGAACTGACTCTGTTCTCAACAGTGGCTAGATTGTCTTTGGTTGTATTCAGGTTTTGCAACGCCATGAGGGCGGGATTATTGCTGCGAACGCTGATGGTCATTCTGAACTCCATGGCGCAAAGGCCCAGAGCTAACCTGCTACTGCGAGTCGTGCCCAAGGCCAGATTTCATCGCAGGATTAAGAAATTATGGTGTTCAGAAGGTTAACGCACAAACGCAAGCGTCCGCCAACCGTTGGACGGTGACGGGAAAAACGACGTCGCAGGCCCCTTAAAAGGTCGCCTTATACCTTTGCGTTTACGACCTTTCCGGCCGTGTAGTCGGACGCATCGCGCATTTTGACCACATCCTCCCTGGGATATTGCGCCAGGGTCTCACCGGTCACACGGTTGATCGTCTTATAAATGTAGGACCCCTTGTCTGGCTCAATTACCAGGCGCAGGTCTGCCTCATTGATTTGCCCGGTGGCGATCTGCGACGCCAAGGAGCCTGGTGCGATACCGATGGCCTTGATGTCTTCCTTGCCGCTTGTGGCAGATGCCGCATCCAAGGAAGCGCCGGAATTTGGCGAAGCCTCGGGTTTTGCGACGCTTGCCGCCGTAAGGTTTGCAGTGTCAACAATCGGGGAGATTGCTGCCAGTCTGTTTTCCATTTGTCCGTGCGCCGGGTGGTTTTAACCCACATCGGCGTCCCTAGTTTACCAAAGTTGGCGGGAAGGTCGCCCTCCCCGCCGCCATTGATCGGGCGCACCGCTATTGCGATGCGCTCAACGTTCCTATCGGAACAGGCTGAGAAGGCTCTGTGTCGAGCTGTTGGCGATTGACAGCGCCTGGTAGCCCAACTGTTGTTTTGTCTGCAGAGATTGCAGTTTCGAACTTTCCTTCGACAGGTCAGCATCAGTGATGTTGGAAATACCCGCATCGACCGCGTCCTGCATCTTGGAGATGAAGTCTCGGTGCTGAGCAATCATGCGAGAGCTGGTGCCGAGGTTCGCCAACGAGATAGAAATTGCCGCGATGGACGCATTCACTTTGGTGAGGGCAGTAGAGGCGGTGGTAACGCTGGTGAACGCCAAAGTTGCCGTGACGCCGACGTTGTTCGCGCCACCAAGCTGCATGGACTGTGTTTTCACAGTCAGTTTGCTGGTGCCGGTGTCGCTGGCGAGAGCGGAAATGTTACCGCTGTTGCCGTTGAGCAAGTTCACACCATTGAAGGTGGCGTTGTTAACGGCCTTGTTGATCTGATCGCGCAGGGCCGTGAAGTCCGTATTCAAAATGGAGCGCGACGTCGTATCAACTGAAGAGTCGACAGCGGCCAGGGCCTTTTCCTTCATTTGAAGAAGCAGGTCAGAGACCACGCCGGCAGCCGCGGAAGCGACGTCCGTCGTCGATTGAACCCGGTTAAGGGATTCCATAACTGTATTGTAAGCCCGAGACGTGCCGCGCTGGTTTTGAGCGATGGCGAAGGTCGCGCCATTGTCTGAAGCGTTGGCGACTTTTTGACCGGTGCTGATGCGGCGCTGAGTGACGGCCAGATCAGATTGGGTCTGATTGAGGTTCTGGAGCGCTGATTGGGCGGCCAGATTGACGTTAATACCCATAGGCATTGTGTAAAACCCTTATTTTTAAGGTCGATCACCATCGTTTTGATGGCTTGGAGCGTTTTGCTCCAGGAACCTTAGCTGCAAGGGATAGGCCAATTAGCCACGGGGTATTGTCTCGCTATAAGTTATTGAAATAGTGAGATTAAACCCTTGTTAGGGACGTATGTTCTCGGCATATTTTGCCGGGTAACGCAGAGCTAGGGAAGAAATTGCCGACCTCACGCGGCAAACGGTGCCTAGCTATTCAAAGAGCTCACCAGGCGGACCCTTACGGATCCGCCTGGCGATGCGACCATCACTTAAACAAGCTCAGGAGCGACTGCGGAGATTGATTGGCGATTGAAAGCGCCTGAATTCCCAATTGCTGCTTGGTCTGCAGCGCCTGGAGCTTCGCACTTTCCTTTGCCAGATCGGCGTCGACGATATTGCCGATACCTGCATCCACCGCATCTTGCAGTTTGGAGATGAAGTCCTTGTGTTGCCCAAGAACCCTCGAACCCGTTCCAAGTTTCGCAAGCGATATCGAAACATTGTTGATTGACGCGTTCACCCTGCCCAGTTCAGCCGAAGCCGTGGTCGTGGTGTTGAACGATGCTGTCGCCGTAACCGTGACGATATTGCCGTTCAGAGACATAGTCTGACCAGAAACCGTCAACTTCGAGACACCGGTTTCATCAGCCAGCGCCGCGACAGTCGTCCCAGACAGTATGTTCACGCCATTGAACGATGCGTTATTCACCGCCTTGGTGATCTGATCTCGCAGGGCCTTATAGTCGGTATTTAGGATGGACCGAGACGTGGTGTCCACCGAAGCATCAACCGCCGCGAGTGCCTTTTCCTTCATCTGCATAAGCAGATCTTGGATGACATTGCCGGCGGCCATTGCCACATCGACTGTAGACTGATTGCGAGCCAGGGACTCCTGAACGATTCCCAACGCTTTCGAGGCCCCGCGCTGATTTTGGGCAATGGCGAAAATCGCACCATTGTCCTTAGCGCTAGCGACCTTCATTCCAGTACTAATTCTTGTCTGCGTTACTCCCAGGTCTTGCTTGGTCGCATTAAGGTTTTGGAGCGCAATCATTGCGCCCACGTTGGTGTTAATCGACGAGTTCATCGTAGACGTCCTTCCATTCTGGTCGGGGGTTTACCGGCTACTGCCAGTGAGCGATTCTTCGCTACAGAAACCATCGCAAGGGACGGGCCATCGCCACGATAGGATGGAAGTTTTTAACTAACTGATTTAATTGAGATTATTATTTTATGCCGAGCATCGCCACGGAACAGCGGTGCTGAAATTGCCGCCTCGCGGCATGACTTGCCGGATCAATCCTGCACGAAGGCCAAAAGGACTGTCACGGCCTACCCCAACACCTGTCCAAGGGGGCACGTGTCAAAGCCTAAAGGCCACGGCCCATCGAGGCATAGAACGAGGTGTAAAAACGAGAGAGGCGGCCCGCCTATGCGGCGACAGCTTCGCCGGACAGGCCTTGCATGATCATGCGATTGACGTCGATCAAATCCTGGATGTCTTCCTGGCCGGTCATCACTTCGGTGGTATATTTGTTGACCCAACGAGCCAGAGAAATAATGCCAGCTCGGGTTTCCGGTGGCAGTTGATTGGTTGGCGAGGCACAATCAGCCCCAAGGACTGACCAAAGTCGACGATTCCAATCGAGCGCGTCCATCCGACCGACAATATCCATGCGGTCGAGCTTCTGGGCTGAAATCAAGGCCATAGTGACCTGGGCGAAGAGCCGATACTCCGTATTACGCGGAGATTCAGATCTAGCCGAGGTCTGCTGATACGCGCGGAGCGACATTCCCCAACCTTTGGTCTTCATAGTCTATAAGTTTGCGGCAAAGCATAAGCGCTTTGTAGTATTCGCGGTCCATGCAGTGCTTTGAGACATTCACACAAGCTGCAAGCACATCAGGGTTTTGAATCGCCCCCATGAACTCCCCAAGGCGCTGGATAAAGTCTTGGTAATACTGCCCTGACCCTGGCTCATCGATATACATCATCATGATGGGCATGTAGATGCGACGCGCAGGCGAGTTGGCGTCTTCTGGCTGGAGAATGTCTTTTTCACGCAAGACAGACGCCTTGTTCTGGAGGATCAGAACCCCTCGCCGATCGCCGTTTTGCACAACAGCGCCGTTTAGAACGAACCTCTCGCCGGGTCGAAGCGACAGCTTAAGCGGCAAACTCGGCTCTCCTAATCCGCAACATGCTTCCCAGCGCCGCATCTTCAAAAAGCTAAGATGGCTGGCTCGAACTCTGCTGTCGTAACCCAAGTTGGTTAACGACGCCTTGAAGCCAGGCGAAAAATCCAGTCCTGCGTGGGGTCAAGAAAGACGAGACTTAGCCAAAGGTTAACCACAACAAGCGCTTATTATTCCAACGAGATTCTTTCGTCTGGAGAGCCGGCGTGGCGCAGGTAAAGCAAGATAAGTTCGCCCCAGAAACCTCTACGGCGGTGGGTGCCGCGCCTGCCATTGCCAGGGTGTCCTCTGGGATTGCCGGAGACAACACCTCAAAGCAATCCCTTGCCCATTTGGCCGATAGCCTTCGATGGGTGAAGGATGAAGTGGTACAACAATACCTCATAAAGGCCTCAGCTGATCTCAACAAGAGCAAGCATGATCGTGCTGAGAAATGGGCCTTAAAAGCCCTGAGCGTCGATGAAAAATCAGGTATTTCGTGGCATATCCTCGCCGTCTGCAGAGAAATGGCCGGTGATTTTGTCAGCTCGATGAATTGCTACCAGGCCGCCCTGGCCCTTTTGCCCCACGACAAGGATATCATCAACAATCTGGGTCGACTGGCGAGCCGCATGGGAGACCATGAAAGTGCAGTGAAATTCTTCCGCCTCTTTGTCGAGATGGACCCGTTCAATCCTTCCGGTCTGAACAATCTTAGCTCCGCTTTGCGTAATGAGAGCCAGTTTGATGAAGCCATAGACGTCTTGAAGGAGGGCTTGAGGCATAATCCCGAGTCCGCCCTCCTCTGGAATGGCATCGGCGCGGTTATGGCGGACCTCGGCGATGTCGAGAACGCCTTCATATTCTTTGAAGAATGTTTGCGTTTGGACCCGAAATTTAGCAGGGCCCGCTACAATCGCGGCAACATGCGGCTGTCCATGGGGGATGGGTTGGGTGCCCTACAGGATTGCGACAAATCCTTGAGTCAGACAAAGCCTCTCGACGAAATTTGTATGATCCGCATGGCGAGAGCAGGAATCCTGCTTAATGTCGGGAAGCTTAGTGCTGGCTGGGAAGAATATGAGACCCGGTTAGATCCAAATTTTTACGACTGCACTATATATAGTGTTGGCAACACTAAGCAGTGGAAGCCTAAAGCCGCTTTATCTGGAAAATCTTTGCTGATCGTGTGCGAGCAAGGTCTTGGAGACGAGATTTTATACGGCACCATTATTCCGGATATAATCCAGCAACTAGGACCAGAGGGGAAGCTGACCTTAGCTGTTGAGCGACGACTGGTTGACTTATTTCAGCGGAGTTTCCCGTCGGCAAGAGTTGGGTTCCACCGCACCTTTAAAGTAAATGGTCGCGACATCCGGATCCTGCCCTTCATGGATGACGACTTCACCGACATCGATCTTTGGACCCCCATTGCGTCGCTCTTGCGCGAATACCGTACGACTGAAGACTCGTTTCCCAATCAAATTGGCTACCTCAAGCCAGATCCCGAACGGGTGGCCTATTGGCGTGATTGGCTGAGCGGCTTATCGGACAAGCCCAAGGTCGGTATCCTGTGGAAGAGTGCGATCATCAGCGCCGGTCGCCACCGCTTCTTCTCGCCTTTCGATCGTTGGGAGCCGATCATTAAAACCCCGGGCGTCACTTTGGTGAACCTGCAGTATGGCGACTGTGACGAAGAACTGACCCGCGCTCGGGAGGAATTCGGCATAGAAATTGTCCAGCCCCCCGGAATTGATCTGAAACAGGATCTCGACGATGTCACCGCCCTTTGCGCTGCGATGGATTTAGTCATCGGGTTTTCGAACGCAACCTTCAACATGGCTGCGGCTGCGGGGGTTCCATGCTGGCTAATTCTACCGCCTGCCGCCTGGACTTGCCTGGGGACAGGAGCCTATCCCTGGTATCCGCAGGTGCGCGTATTCACCCCAGAGGAATTCAACAATTGGGACCCAGTTATGGCGGAAATCGCAGGTGAATTTGCACAATTCGCCACAAATCCCCAGGCCTAGACCCCCCGAATTTCGCTGAATTCCGGTGACAAATCCATCGGAGAGGCTCTCTCCGCGCGGAACGCCCTTGAATGTCGCGTCCCAGGCTCTAGTCTGCAGTCAGTTTGAAACAATTGTTCGAAAGCCGACGCCCCGTCGCGTCGTCCCAGGGAGCCCATATGAAGCAGCGTTTTGAAGGCACTGAGAATTACGTCGCCACCGACGACCTGAAGGTGGCGGTCAACGCTGCCATCGCCCTGGAGCGCCCCCTATTGATCAAGGGCGAACCCGGCACCGGCAAGACCGTGCTGGCCTATGAAATCGCCAAGGCCTTGGACTCCGAACTGATCACCTGGCACATCAAGTCGACCACCAAGGCCCATCAGGGACTTTATGAGTACGACGCTGTGTCGCGCCTGCGCGACAGCCAGCTAGGCGATGAGCGGGTCAAGGACGTCAAGAACTACATCAAGAAGGGCAAGCTCTGGGAGGCCTTCACCTCTGGCAAGCGCCCGGTTCTGCTGATCGACGAAATTGACAAGGCCGACATCGAATTCCCCAACGACCTGTTGCAGGAACTCGATCGGATGGAATTCTACGTCTACGAGACCAATGAAACCATTCGGGCAGAAATCCGTCCGGTGGTGATCATCACCTCGAACAACGAAAAGGAACTGCCAGACGCCTTCCTGCGCCGCTGTTTCTTCCACTATATCAAGTTCCCGGAAGCCGAGACGATGAACGAAATCGTCGAGGTCCATTTCCCTGGCATCAAGCAAAAGCTGGTCAATGAAGCCCTGCGGATCTTCTACGACATGCGCAAGGTGCCCGGCCTGAAGAAGAAGCCCTCCACCTCCGAACTCCTCGACTGGCTCAAGCTGCTCATGGTCGAAGATATTGACGAGAACACCCTGAAGGAACGCGATCCTACCAAGCTGATCCCGCCTCTTCACGGGGCCCTCTTGAAGAACGAGCAAGACGTCCACTTGTTCGAACGTCTGGCCTTCTTGGCCCGCCGTGAAGGCGCTGCGCGCCCCGGCCAATAAGTCGGCAAAGACCTCGCCCCAGCCAAACTGGGGCGAGGCTTACCGCGAATTCACTCGACCTTTTCAGACTTCGCCCTCACCGTTCAAATCGAACGGACAGGAGATGATCGTCTATGAAAACTCTAACGCTCTGCGCAGTTTCCGTCCTGGCCCTTAGCGCAAGCGCCTGTTCCCACCGAAATGTGCCATCTGCGGCGATGACGGGTCGGCTCGATTGCCCTGAAACCTCCGGGGCGTTGAAGCGTATCAGCGCCGCTGCTGATGGAAAATCCTGTGACTATGGCATTGCCGATGGGGCCCAAGTCTCCCTGAAACTCTTGCCCGTCGGGGCCAAGGGGGCAGAAGCGCTTCTGGCCCAACTGGAAGCCAATCTTAGGGCCGAGACTGCCATCACCGGGATGGTAAACCCTGTCGATACCCGCCGCGACGACTTGGCGGCTAAGGCTGTCGTCGAGGCTAGGACGGATTCCGCCCAGGCTTGGTCCACGTCAGACACAGCTCAGGATGCTGTCGAGACCTCGGAGGTTGCGAGCAAGGTGGACGCCAAGCTCAAGGAGCGAGGTCTTGGAGATGATGGGGACGAGACCTCCGCTCACGTGGATATGCCTAGCATACATGTGAACGCTGATGACAAGACCGACTCTGCGCATGTTTCCTTGCCAGGCGTTCATATTGACGCGCAGGGCGACGGCGCAGCCATTCGGGTCGGACCTCTTCACATCGATACAGACACCAACAGGGCCGTTGTGAAGGCTGTTTCTGACGTGCGGTTACGCGGAGAGGGCTTTTCGCGGGTCCAGCACGGCCTACAGGCCATGTTCGTCTATGCCGGAGACGATCTCGGTGGCGGATACAAGTATGTCGGCTACGAGGCTGCTGGCCCCAAGACGGGGCCCTTGACCGTCGCCATCGTGAAATCTCGCAAAGAGGGCGGATTCCACGGGGACGTATATGGCGACGTCAAGCGGCTGGTGCGCCGGAATGGCGGCATTTAGGTTTCTCTGATTGGCTGGACTTCCACGACCTTATAGGTGAGTGGCCGACCATCTTCGTCGGTCACAGTGACGTACTCTCCGACATCAAACCTGTGCTGTCCCAGGCGATGAATGGGTTCATCATCCGCCGACTGCGTCACGTCATAATCAAAAAACCAAATCTTGCCCCAGTGGGCGAGACGCCCCAGGGTTGGGTCCTCATCCGGCGTAAAACGGCGCACAGTGCAGTCGGCCTTGTGCTTTGCATAGGCAGCTGCGTCCAGGTGGCCATCGGCGGTCAGGGGGGCGATCAAAGTATAGCCCCGATGATCGTCGCCGCCGGCAAATTCGGTGCCGGGATTGCGGGCTAACCGCAGGACAATGCGCGACAAGGACATGACAGATACTTTCTAACTCAATGGGATAAAAACAGGGTCGGCTGCTCAGCGGCCAAGAGACTGCGGGTGGTGCCGCCAAAGATAAATTCCTGTAGTCGGGGGTGACCAAAGGCCCCGGCCACGAGAACCTCTGCATTCGCCTTACGGGCCGCGTAGAGCAGGACGGGACCGGCGTCGCCGCTGTCTGGCAGGATATCAATATCGGAAGCAATACCCCGGGCTGCGTAATAGGCTTGCAGCTTGAGGGCATCAAAGCTGCGCGAACTGGCCTTGGGTGCTGCCAAAATTACAACCTTAGACGCCTTCTCCAGCAGCGGCATAGCCAGACGCGCCGCCCGGCTAGCCTCCTTGCCGCCGTCCCAGGCTACGGCAACAACCCCGCCAACCTTGAAGCCATCGCGGGCGATCAGGACAGGCCTCTGTTCATCCGCGACCATTTGCTGAAAGACCTCTGCCAGGGGCCCGCGGCCTCGCGGCGGATCATTGGAGAACACCACGACGTCGGACAGTCGGCTTTCGGCTGATAGTCCAGCCCAGACGGGCGTTTGCAGGGCGATGAACTGCTTTTTTGCATAGGTGCATGCGTCCATCGAAGCCCGTGCATGCCTTTCCCCAACGGCGGCGGCCTCTTTTAGGGACTCAAGCGCCGTACTCTGGACACCCCCTAAAAAGCCCTCCCCCATCCATGGCATGAGATCAGCCACATCGGCGGGGGCATAGACCCCCGCTAACTCGGCCCCAAAAGGTTCTGCCAAGGCAGCGCCAGCCGCAATTGCAACCTTGTCGTCCACACCACCTGAAAGGGGAGCGATAATTCGAGCCCAGCTCATGACATTGTTCCTCATGATTTAACTTCAGCCTGAACCATGCGCCCGCGCATTGATCTTTCTCAAGTCCTGGTTCAGGTCAGGAGATCACGAGAAGGGGAACGGCGCGGTGGTGAAAGGCTTGCGAAAGGCAAAGGACATGCCTCGGGCCTGGCAGCGCATGTTGTCGGGGCGGCGGCTGGACCTGCTTGATCCCTCCCCCTTGGACATCGAAATCGAAGACATCGCCCATGGTCTGGCGCGGGTTGCACGATGGAATGGTCAGACCATCGGGGAACATGCCTTTTCCGTGGCCCAGCACTCAGTGGTCGTCGAAGAAATCTGCCACCACATCCAGCCAGACCTTGACCCCCGTTGGCGACTGGCAGCCCTGCTCCACGATGCCTCAGAATATGTGATTGGTGATATGATCAGTCCATTCAAGGCGGCCCTTGGGTATGACTATAAGGTCTTCGAAGAACGCCTAGAAAACGCGATCCATATTCGGTTTGGACTTCCCGCTAAGACCCCCGTCGCAATCAAGAAACTGATCAAACGCGCCGATCGCGCCAGCGCTTTTTTCGAGGCCACCCAACTGGCTGGATTTGGCCATGCTGAGGCCCTGCATCTATTCGACGCCCCTCCCGTCGGTTATGAGCTGCAGATCGCGCCGCTTACAGCCGGTCAGGCTCAGGCGCTCTATGTAGAAAAATATCATACCCTCTCTGCGGCCGCGGGTTTCGCGCAAGCGGCCTCAGCAATTGAGACCAAGTCACCATGACCCTCATTAATTGCGGACTTGCCGAAGTGGCCAATGTGATCGCGGCACGTCGCCCCTCGCACATGGTGTCACTTCTCGATCCAGCAAAAATGATCGCCACACCCCTCGGCATTGCATCGCATCAGCACCTGCGCCTCGAGGTCAATGACGTCTCTGCCCCAACTGGTGGACTGGTTCCCCCGACTGAGGAGGTCATTCTTAAGCTACTGTCATTTGGTCGGTCTTGGGATGAAACCTCACCCATGCTGGTTCATTGTTGGGCGGGAATCAGCCGCTCGACCGCGGCGGCGTTTGTGATTGCGTGCGATAAGAGCCCACGAGCAGATGAGCGTAAAGTGGCCTTGGCCCTGAGGCGATCCGCCCCCTCCGCCGCCCCCAACCGAGGGATGGTCAGCCTCGCCGATGATCTCATGGGCCGCGGCGGGCGTATGGTCGATGCCATCGACGCGATGGAGGACTATAGCTTCATCGGCGCGGGCCGACCCTTCGATTTTGCAGCACGCCACTGATGGTCAGCCAGGTTGTCATCGGGTTGTCTGCGGTTGTCCTCGCGGTCCGCGATGGCCAGTCCCTGGTGCTGACCGTGCGCAATTCTGGACAGCCGGCAGGCCTGCCCTTCGGCCTCTTCGATCCCGATGGAGACCGCACCTTTGAGTTGGCGCTACGTGCCTTCGTGACCGCCCAGACGCGGTTTGACCTGGGATATGTGGAGCAGCTCTACACCTTTGGCGACAAGGGACGAGATGCGCCCTTAGCCGTGCTGGAGGCTGGCGATCGGGCGGCCAGGGTTATTTCCGTCGGATACCTCGGCCTGACACCCCATGCTGTGGAAACCCATGCGCCTGAGAGTGCTTGGGCAGACTGGCTAAGGTTCTTTCCTTGGGAGGATTGGCGCGAAGGTCGCCCCCCTGCCCTCAGTGCTATTGAGCCTGCCTTGAGGGGTTGGGCCAGGGGTGAAAGTCTGCTGCGGGCTCGCCTACTCTTTGCTTTGGATGGCGCGCCCTGGAACGAAGAGCGGGTCCTTGAACGGTATGAACTACTCTACGAAGCGGGTCTGGCCCCAGAGGCAGCCCGGGACCGTGGGGAAGCTCCGGGGGCCGCGCTCTCTGCCCTAGGCCCAGCCTTGGGTGAACCGATGATCTCTGACCACCGCCGCATTCTGGCGACCGCCCTTTCGCGCCTGCGGGGAAAACTGAAATACCGTCCAGTGATTTTCGAGGTCATGCCCGAGGCCTTTACATTATCGGTCCTGCAAAGGGCGGTTGAGGCTGTCGCCGGTATCCGCCTGCACAAGCAAAACTTCCGGCGTGCCCTGGAACGGGCAGAGCTTGTCGAGGGCCTAGGGCGGCTGGATCAAGACACAGGCGGACGCCCAGCCGAGCTCTTCCGCTTCCGACGGGAGATTTTGGGAGCTGGTCCGGTTTCTGGGCTCACGCTTCCCCTGCTTAGGGACGAGTCGTCAGCCAGCTAAAATCAGCGTTCGCCACGGCTAGGCCCTTCGTGATCTAACACCAAAAACACTCTGACTGAGGAAACCCCCATGACTGTCAATCGCCAGATTCACCTCATCAAGCGCCCCTCCGGCGTCCCGACCCTGGACGACTTCGCCATTGTCGAAACCACCACGCCTGACGTCGGGCCTGGAGAAATCCAGGTGCGAAATCTGCTCATGTCGGTTGACCCGTATATGCGGCCACAGCTGGACGCGAACCAGCCCCTCAACGCCCCCCTCCTCGGCGGCGGAATTGGCCGAGTGACCCAGTCTGATAATCCGAAATTCGCCGTCGGAGATATCGTCCGCCATGGTGCAGGCCAACAGGAAGTCTTCAACAGTGATGGCCGTGGCGTTCAGGTGATCAACGTCGATCCCGATCTTCCCCTCACCGTTTACATGCACGCCCTGGGTGGCACTGGCATCACGGCCTATGGCGGCCTGTTGGAGGTGGGCGCACTAAAGGACGGCGAGCAGGTGTTCGTTTCCACCGCGGCGGGCGCTGTCGGCTCCGTTGTCGCCCAGATCGCCAAGATCAAGAATTGCTATGTGGTCGGTGCTACGGGCTCTGCGGACAAAAAGGCCTGGCTGCTGGACGAAGTTGGCCTGGACGGCGCCATCGATTATCAGGCCGAACCCCTGGCCAAGACGTTGAAAGGCCTGATGCCCAAGGGCATTGACGTCTATTTCGAAAACGTCGGCGGTGCGCATCTGGACGCTGCCCTGCCCCGCATGAATGTCCGTGGCCGTATCCCCGTCTGCGGTATGATCTCGACTTATAATGGCGGTGGCGAAGGCGTTCGCAACCTGTCGAATATCATCTACGGTCGCGTGCGCATGGAAGGCTTCGTGGCCAGCGACTTCGGACACCTGAATGCCCAATTCCAGTCCGACATGACCGCCTGGCTCAAGGCCGGTCAGGTCAAGTACCAGGAAACGATCCTGGACGGTTTTGAGCGAGGCCCGGAAGGGCTGATTGGCCTGTTCTCTGGCAAGAACAGCGGCAAGATGCTGATTAGGCTGGGGGAATAAGACATAGATGGTCACTCCGGTTTCGGCCGGAGTGACACATCAATTGGGACCTCAGGATATCAAGATCAGTAGGACCGGAATCGCCACACCCGCGGCGAGCACCGCCAGAACGACCCGCTTCTGGCGGTTGTGCATCAGGCCCATCCAGACGCCGAGCACGGTTGAGGCCACAAGCCCGACAGACACCATCACGAAATAAGCCTGCATCAGCTTCACACCCAGGGGCTTTTCACGCTTCTTAGGTGGAGCTCCTGGGGCTTCAGCACCGGCCTTTGCAGGCTTAGCTTTGTCAGGTTCGGCCCGCTTGGGGCGCATGGCAAAGACCGAGTCCTTGTGCAGTCGCCCCAGCTTTTCGACGATGGGTAAGGGTTGATAGCCAGGATGGCTTTCGTGCAACCGGTAGATTTGCAGACCGCCTGAGATGGCGAACATCAGCAGGCTCGGCGCGATCAGGGCACTCACATAGACATGGATTTGACGAATGAGCGCCAACCTGAGGGCGGGGTTTGCGCGGGGACGATCGGACATGAAAAACCTTGGGTAAGAGACGATGGAGGTTTGCACCGCAAGCGTGACAGCGCCGTGATCTGAAACAATTATTCAGTCGGTTTATGAAGCAGCCGCCACTTTGTTTTAAGCGAAGCGCTGGTGTCACGGCTACCGTCCGGGCTCCAACCTGGAGGTCCGAGCACATATCCAAAAACCTCGCGAATGGATCTTGCCCGCGCGAGGTCGGTGAAAATCCCAATCCATTCGTGAAAAGCGACCCGCAAAAGGTTGAAGTCCCCGAGGTTTTTGACGATCCCATAGCGACAGGGCTCTTCGTCCAGTTCCCCCTGGAAGGTACCGAACAGTTTGTCCCAGATGATCAGGATCCCAGCATAATTGCTGTCGAGATAGCGCGGATTACGAGCATGATGAACACGGTGATGACTGGGAGTGTTCATCACCGCTTCGAACCATGCGGGCATGCGACCAATGGCTTCGGTATGAATCCAGAACTGATAGACCAAACTAATGCCCTGCTGGATGGCGATCTGAGCAGGCGAAAAACCGAGCCAAGCTAATGGCAACCAAAGACACCAGGTTCCAGCAATCCCGCCCGTCCAGGTCTGCCGCAGGGCCGTGGAAAGATTATAGTGCTGGCTTGTGTGATGATTGACGTGGGATGCCCACCAGAACCGTCGCTCATGGCTCAGCCGGTGGAACCAGTAATAGGTAAGATCTTCTAGAAAGAAGATGGCGACCCAGCCCCAAATCGCCTCGAAGGGTACGGTGAAAATACGGTGCTGATATACAAAGACTGAAGCTGCGAAGATCATGCCCCCGAGCAGAGCACCGGGAATGCCCCGTCCCAGCCCCATGGCCAGGGAGGTTAAGGTGTCGCGGGTTTCGTAATGGGTTTTGACACAACCCAGGCGGGCCAGCGCGATCTCAAGAATGATGGCTAGGACAAAAAACGGGACTGCCAAGGTCACGGGGTCAAAGGGGGCGTGCAGCATTTAGATCCCTCAGGTCAGGGGCCAGGTGGCGAAGGCCAGTCGCCCCCGGGGGGCCGCGATATCATGGAAGGGGATGACGACCTGGCCCATGCGAGGCTGAGTGGCCATGGCCTGATCCCAGGGCAAATTGCGGGCGACATACCCATCTCCGGCAGCGAAAAGGACCAGGGCAAGTTCGCCAGATCTAGCAAGTGCACCCCGGCCATCGTCGCTGATCCAGATATGGTCAACTGCCATGGCTGGGAAGTCTTCAGCGAAATACCGGCAGGCAGCAGCCTCATCCAAGATGGGCATAGGCTTGGCAAGCCTCGCCCAGGCGGCGATCCCGGTCAGGATCAGCACAGCGACGGCCGAACCGGCGGTCTGGATCAGAAAGGCATTCGTGAAGATGACGCGGTCCCCCTAGGGCGAGAATCGGATGTGTGCCCTGCCCCCGTCAAGGCTGTTTTCGTCATCAGGCTTTGCGCGCCCTTAGGAAAAGCGCTTAGTCTCAGTGAAACAAGCAGGCCAATTAACGCGAGGAAGGAAACCCCATGAAGGATTTCGCTGGCAAGACCGCTGTAATCACGGGCGGCGGGACGGGCATGGGCCGAGAGCTCGCCCGACAACTGGTGGCAGAGGGCTGCAATGTGGCCATGTGCGACGTCTCTGCCAAGAACATGGCCCAAACCATAGATCTTTGCGACGCAGATGGCCGGCCGCAGGGCACCAAGATAACCGCCCACGTGGCCGATGTTTCTGATGAAGATCAGCTCATCCGTTTCCGGGAGGACGTTAAGGCACAGCACCAGCTCGAGAAGATCCACCTCCTATTCAACAATGCCGGCATTGCGGGTGGTGGCTCTATGGTTCGCGACAGCCGTGAGGCCTGGGAGAAAACCTTCAATGTCTGCTGGGGCGGTGTCTATCTGGGGGTCAGAACCTTTCTACCCCTGCTGATGGAGGCTGATGAAGGCCACATCATTAATACCTCCAGCGTCAATGGATTCTGGGGGACGATTGGGCCGACATCGCCACACACCTCCTATGCCGCTGCAAAATTCGCGGTGAAGGGCTTTACGGAGGCCTTGATCACAGATCTGCGCAATACGGCACCGCACATCAAGTGCTCGGTGGTCATGCCTGGGCATATTGGCACGTCCATTGTCGCAAATTCGCGGAAGGTCCAGGCTGGCACTGAGGCCGACGACATGACGCCGGAGGAAATCGCCGCCGCCCGCGCTGCAGCCACAGCCGCCGGTGCTGATATGAGCCAAGTCCCCGACGCCGCCATAGCCGCCATGGTCGCCGAGCGGGCGCGCAGCTTCCTGGAAGACGCCCCCATGACGGCGGCAGAAGCGGCCAAGGTCATTCTGGATGGCGTCAAGGCTGATCGCTGGCGCATTCTGGTGGGCCACGATGCCCACATGCTTGATGAATGGGTTCGTCGGGATCCTGAACAGGCCTACGAAGTTAAATTCTACGAAGACTTCACAAAAGCAGTAGGCTGGCGTCTCGGCAGTTGAGGCCTCACGGGGCTGCCACCCGTCTAGAAGGTTCTTCGGACCGACTTTGAAAATCGCTTCATGACAAGGCTGAGGTCCCACGTCTCGTCGGATGTGAGGAACTCAGTCTTGGAAATAATCAACCCTAAGGCAGGCCGCGCCAGCCAGCCTTTGGGCTTAACCCCGGCATAGCGACTGGGCAACAAAGGGCCACGCGAGAGGTCTAGCAGGGCCTTTAAGCGATCGCTGTCGGCCCGAAAGGTCGCAGGCAGTATCAGCAGCCAGTTTGATTTGGCTATTCTCGCCGCCGCTACAAGCCCCCCCTGAACCAGATCAACGCCGGCATCTTCACAGAAGATGGCGGTGGGGTCTTCAGATCCGTTATCTGCCACAAGCACGTCTCGGATCAGGCCATCGACCGCCGCAGGCGTCAAATCGCTGAGCAGGCGCTGGAGATCTTCGAACTGATTGCGTGCCGGGATGAGAACGGAGAACATTCTCGCAATGACCTCGAAGCTCGGCGTCGAGTCAAGAATGTTCTTTTTATGTTCTGATTTATTATGAGGAAGTTCTACTTGCCCACGGCACCGGTAATTTCCTTAATCATGGCCTGAACCGGTGCCTTGCCACCAACAGACCAGATGAGTTTCAAATGGGCCAGGGTGCGGGCAGCAGCGTCATCGAAACGCCAATCACAGTCTTCAAATCGGCACTGACGAAAGACAGGGGTTTCACCCCCCGAATACACCATGCGGCAATCGCGAAATTCGCAGTCTTGGAAGGCTTCGCCGTCCAGTTGAACGGTTTCCCGATTGAAAATAATTGCGGTTTGCATGGGATCACTCTTCTTCAACATGAGAGTCAGCTTCGTCACCATCACCGACCCCAAGCGCACTCGGATTATCACGGAGGCGCTGTTCGCGTTTGGCCTTGGCCTTTTCAGCGACCTTGATCGCCTTCAAGCGATCGCGCTCCATGCGTTCGAAATTGTAGTTGGGTTTGCGTGCCATGCCCGCAGTCTCCTCTTAAACGGCTTGCGGCCAGGGTTATTTGCGGGCCTTGCGAGCGGCGTATCGCGCATCGCGGGCAGCCTTAGCCTCGGCCTTGGTCAGGGCCTTGCGCTCCTTGCGGGCACCGCGCTTGGCGCCGAGTTCGGCTTCGGCCATCGCCTCGGCTTCTAGGCGTTGCGCTTCTGCAATCTCATCGGCAAGCGCCTTGGCTGCAGCCCGCGCCTCAGCACGCGCATTGCGGACGGCCGTCAGTTCATCGGCCTTTTCCTTGGCACGGAGCGCCGCACGCTCTGCAAACAGAGGGTCGATCACAGCCGCTTTTGGCTTCATTTTCTCCAGCAGGGCTTTTTTGGCCTCTGCAGCCGACTTCAATCGCTCGGCGAATCCGGTCTTGTCGTTCTCGTTCATCACACTCTGGGGTGTTTGGGCCGGGCCGTACCGGACGGTTTGAAGGTATGGCGGAAAATGTCCTGCCACCGTCTTCGGCATGGTGTAGCGTCCGAACATGGACGATCAGACCCGCAGCCGAGGCGCAACATGGCACAGTTTGGTGCGATCACCTAACAGGGAGGTGTCTCCATGCCGACTTTGACCGTTTGGTACGATGGCGACTGCCCACTTTGTGTTCGGGAAATTGCCCTAATCCGGCGGCTCGACTGGCAAAAAGACATCTTATTTGAGAACCTATCCCTTGGGGGCTCATGTCCCCTTGATCGTGAAACACTCCTGGCAAGGTTCCATGCCCAAGAGGCAGATGGGCCCCTCTTGTCTGGTGCCGAGGCCTTCGCCGCCATGTGGCGTGCAACACCCCTCCTGCGCCCGCTTGGCCTTGTGGCGAAATGGCCACCGATCCTTTGGAGCCTAGAGCGGCTCTATCGCCTCTTCCTGAGAATTCGGCCCTGGCTCCAGGGGCTGGTTAGACGTATGGCCCCTCTCCCATGAGCAACCCAAACTCCAACATTCCAAAGCCCGCCCTGATTCTTGGAATCGCCGGCCTGATCCCGTTTTTCGGTCTGGCCGCGGCCATAACCTTGCACGTGCAGGTCCCTTATGGGTCAGCATCCCTTTGGCTGGTCGCCTATGGTGCCGTGATCTTGTCCTTCATGGGCGGAGCCCAGTGGGGGTTGGCGACCAGCAATGGCAAGTCCAGCAATTGGCGAGCCTTTAGTGTGAGCGTCGTTCCAGCTTTGATTGCCTGGCCAGCGCTGTTCCTGCCCATCACCTGGGCTCTAGCGACCCTCTCTGTCACCTTTGCTGGCCTATTGGCCTACGACCTATGGACCATTCGCCGCGGCGAGGCCCCCGCATGGTATGGCCAGCTCAGATTGGGCCTGACCGCAGCTGTCGTGCTGTGCCTAACCCTAGCCATTTTGGCTAATCGTGGACCACTCTAGCGTTCGAAGACCCCAACCAGCTCAATGTGTGGCGACCACAGGAACTGATCGACCGGCAGGATATGTTTTAGGACAAAGCCTGCATCCACCAGGGTCTTTGCATCCCGGGCAAAGGTCGCCGGGTTGCAAGATACGCCAATCACCCGAGCGACGGACGAACGAGCAAGCTCCGCTGACTGCTCTGCAGCCCCAGACCGTGGTGGGTCAAAAACAACGGTGTCGATCCGCTTGAGCTCCTCAGCCAAAACCGGGCGACGGACAAGGTCGCGGGCTTCAGCGACAATGCCCTTTAGGCCCGGCGCTGTGGCGGTTGCTGCGGTAACAGCCCGAATAGCCGGGGCTGACATTTCAACGGCTAAGACTGGGGCGATCGCCGCCAAGGGGAAGGTAAAGGTGCCGACACCACTGAACAGGTCGGCTATGCGACCTGCTCCCGCTGCAGCCCGCGCCACGAAGGCACTCATCATAGCCTCAGCTTCTACCGTCGCCTGAAGAAAGGCGCCGGCCGGCAAGGCAACGGTAGCCGGGCCAAAACGAACCGTTGGCTGGCGGGCCATAAAGGCGATCTCGCCATCAATGGTGACCCGCGCAAAATCAGCCTCAGCGGCGCGTTCCGCCAGGGTCATCCGGGCATCAGCAGACAGGCCACCAGACTTAGCCTCGACACCGGATATGTCGATGTCCAAACCTGCTGCCGTCAAGGTCACGTGAAGGGTTGGAGCTGACTTGTGATGCTCAAACAGCGGGGCGGCCAAACGGCGCAGGGCGGGCAGTGCGGCATCGAGGCGCGGATCGGCCACCGGACAGCGGGAGATTTCAACCACCGACCATGACTTACGCGCCTTGAATCCCAATAGAGCTTCATCGCGCGTGCCCTTTCGGGCGTGGAGCGCAATGCGGCGCCTACTGCCAGGTTTCGCGGCTATGGCCGTTAGAATATCGGTTTCCAAGTGCTGCAGGGCCAAGGTGCCCCTCAGGCGCTCGACCTTCCAACTCAGATAAGCCTTAGCCTCCCAGTGCTGGAGTGCGCATCCGCCGCAGACTCCGAAATGGGGACAGAGCGGCTCCACCCGTTCGGCACTCTGAACCAAGATCCGATCGAGTTCCCGGCGCTCGCCCCCACCAATGACCCGGACCATCTCGCCAGGAAGGGCGAAGGGCGCATAAATTGTTTTCCCATCTGGTGTCTTGCCGACACCGTCCCCCTCTCCGCCAACAGAGTCGATACGCAGGTCTAAAGGCGGACCGCTGACCGGGGTCAATACTGTGGGGCGAGGGCCAGACCTTTGAGATCCGAACCGCTGGCCTTTGCCCGGGGGGCGTTTGGAATGTTTCATGATCAGGGGGGTCTAGTGGGTTTTCACATCAAATGAAAACAGAACGGCAGGCTGCGTCTTAAAAGGACTGCAGAGCCGCATGATTTTGCGGATCAATTCCAGAAATTTAGGGGTCGACAAAGGCTTGGTTCGTGCGTTAACACTTTCGCAACCCTAGAGAGCGACAGGCAATGCTGCGGCAGGAAGTTTCGCCGGCGCGGTCACAGGTGCAGTGGTTGGATCGAGCCTCGCAAACCGCAGATCAAAAAAGGATGGGGCCCTATTTGTTGCCATCGTCGGTGCCACCGTGGGCGCGGGCATGAGCCAGGGCGCATGCGCCCGGCCCTCGGGCTATTATGACAATCGCGACTATGGCGATCGCTACGACGACCACTACGGCCGGGTCAGGTCCTATGATCGGTACAGCTATGGTGCAGGCGCTTATGGCTATCAGGAGCGTCGCACGGTTTTCGTCCGCCAATATGACGCCCCGCCGGTCTATAGCCAGGAAAGCTATTATACCTATCAGGGCCCAAGTTATGGCAGTTGCACCCTTGCCGAAAGTCCCGTTTATCTCCCAGACGGGCGCATCCAGCGGCGTTACGTTCGGGTCTGCGCGGACCCAAACGGTCGCTATCAAGTCGTTGACTAAGGGCCGCAAACCTCTCCGAGGACTGGCGAAAGCTATCGCATTTTAATCTAAGCAATCTCTATTCTAAATCGCAGAAAGAGACCCCGTCGGCGCGACCAATTGTGCCCTGGCGGCATGCTGAATTGCGCCCTAAGCTTCATTCTGTCTTAGCTAGCCAGGACCTAAGCGGCCCGTTCAAGGGCCGTTCAGGTTCAGAGCTTCATAAGCCCATTCGACACCAAGGCTTCGGTGCCAAATTTAAGGGAATACTGCCAATGAAATCCACCCTCGCCCTTTGCCTGGCGGCCACCTGCGCCCTCAGCACCCTGGCCGTCCCGCAATACGCGTCTGCTGCGGACCGTGACTATGGCAGCGGAGATATCTGCGCCTCTCAGAAAAAAGACGCCACAACCACAGGAACCCTCGCTGGCGGTGCCATCGGAGCCCTGGCTGGTGCCGCCCTGGCCGGAAAGAAGGACCGCACAGCCGGTGCAATTGTTGGCGGCCTTGTTGGTGCCGGAGTTGGGCATCAGGTTGGCAAGCACTCCATAAAATGCTCGGTCTATCCCAGGCGCCTGACGCAGACGACCTATAGCCGCCAGAATTGTCAGTGGATTACCGAGACCTATGACGGCCGCGATCATGACCTGGAAATCTGCCGAGGCAAGGATGGCGTCTGGTGCCCTAGCGGCCGCAGTTAAATCTCAAGTAAACGCGCAAGGAGAGTCCTCGATGAACACCGCTTCCACCTTCGCCCGGGCAGGTTTGGTTGGGTTGATGGCCCTCACCGCCATCTCGGCGACCCCATCCCTCGCCGCCGCTCAGTCGACGACCTATTATGGGTCCCGGAGCTATGACTATGATCCCTGCCGCCGAGACACGGTGGGGCGCACCACAGCAGGTGGCATTTTGGGTGCCCTCGCAGGCGCAGCCATCGGCTCTAATGTCGCAGGACACGGCGTTCGCAAAGAAGGTGCCGTGCTCGGTGCCTTGGCGGGCGCTGCGGTTGGAGCGGGCATTGGGAATAGCTCAGCAGCTTGCCGCCCTGCGCCTAGCCAAGCCTATAACACTGACAATCGCGACTATGGCGGCACGTCCTATCCCAACGACGGTTATGACGATCGCTATAACAACGGATATGGCTCAGCAGGATATAACGGGGACCATGGTGAGGATGGCTATGGCTATCGGGAGCGCCGCACCGTGGTGGTTCGCCGATATGAATACCAGCCGGGAAGCCCGTATGTGGTGTCTCAGGCACCGAATAACTCTGGGAATTGCACCCTAGCTGAAAGCCCAATCTACCTGCCTGACGGCCGCGTTCAGAAACGCTTCGTGCGGGTTTGCCAGGACGGAGCTGGCCGCTATCAAGTGGTCGACTAATTCAAGACGTGGCACCGCCAGCGCCTCACTGGCGGCGTCGCTATCTGCTTTTCTGGGCGTGAACCAGGTACTCGACCTGGCCTGAACCCCCAAAAATCGGGCTTTCGGTTTTCGCCTTAACCGTCCAGCCGGATGCCTCCAAGAAGTCTGTGACATCGGCCTGCACCCGGGCCAAAATTTCAGGGTTTTTCACCATTCCGCCCTTCCCCACGCCATCGGGGCCGGCCTCGAACTGCGGCTTGATGAGGGCGATGAGGTCAGCGTCTCGTCCGGCTAGGCTCAAAGCAACGGGAAGAACCTTGGCAAGGCCGATAAAGCTTGCATCGCAAACCACCACATCGGGCACTTGCGGCACGAGGGTTTGATCAAGATTGCGCGCGTCTACCCCCTCCAAAACGACGATCCTGGGGTCGTTTCTAAGGCTGTGGTCTAGCTGATTTTGACCGACATCGACGGCGTAAACTACCCTCGCCCCCCGCGAGATTGAGACCTCCGTAAAGCCGCCCGTGGATGCGCCGATATCCAGCACGCATCGCCCCACCATGGGAATGGACCAAAGGTCCAAGGCATGAACCAACTTTAAGGCCCCCCGTCCGACCCAAGGATGGGCGGGGATGATCTGCAAATCCGCGTCAGGGTCCAATAACTCCGAGGCCTTGGCGACCAGGTGACCATTGGCCATGACACCGCCAGCAGAAATGGCAGCCTGGGCCTTGGCGCGGCTTGCTACCAAACCGCGCGCCACCAGCAAGGCGTCTACGCGAAGCTTGGGCATTTAGCCCAGGTCAGCGAACAGCTTTTTAAGCTCGTTCTTCAAAATCTTGCCATTGGCATTACGCGGCAGGGTTTCGTGCCAGAATTTAACCTGGACCGGCACCTTGAAGGCCGCGAGGTGTTCGGCGACATGGGCGCGCAATTCCGCCTCCGTTGCGCTTGCGCCTTGTTTTAAGGTGACCACTGCGCCCGGTTCTTCACCCAAGGTGCGGTGAGGAATACCGACGACCGCGGCGTCCATGACCGCAGGATGGTCATAGAGGATGTTCTCCACCTCAATGCAGTAGATGTTTTCCCCGCCCCGGATCAGCATGTCCTTTGCGCGATCGATGATGAAACAGAACCCCTCTTCGTCGACCCTAGCGAGATCACCGGTCCTCACCCATCCATCCACAAACGTCTGGGCCGTGGCCTCGGGCTTATTCCAATAGAGCTTCACCACCTGTGGGCCGCGTGCCCAGAGTTCGCCAACTTGGTTGGGTGCCAGAACCGTGACGCCATCAGCGGGATCGCGAATTTCGAGATCGGAAACCGGAACGGCAGGCCCACAGCTATCTGGACGATTGGCGTAGTCCTCGGCTCCATGATTGGTCACAGTGGCGCAGGTTTCGGTCATGCCCCAGCCATTGCCCGGCGAGGACTTGGGGAAGGTTTCCTTGATCTTGCGGACCAGTTCCGGCGCAGATGGTGCACCGCCATAGGAGACGCTCTGCAGGGACGACAGATCGTACTTTTCACGCAGGGGATGCTCGATCAACTGCCACGCTATGGTCGGCACGCCACCGGCCAAAGTGACCCGCTCGCGCTCGATCATCTCAAAGGCCCGAACCACATCCCACTTGTGCATCATGACCAGCTTTGCCCCACCCGCCAGGGATGGGTTCAATATGGCGATACATCCTGTGGCGTGGAAAAAGGGCACCGAGAGCAAGGCCGCCGACTGAGGCGCTGCGGGATCGGGCTGGGGCGGCGTTTCGCCCCGACGCAGGAAGGCCCGCGCTCCGATGACGACTGACGCCATGATGTTGGAATTGACGCCTCGGTGCGTGGCTAGCGCCCCCTTTGGGCGCCCCGTGGTGCCAGAGGTATAGAATATGGTGGCATCATCGTCTGGCTGGATGTCCACATCCGGCAGGGCCTGATCGGCAAGACTTCCCCAGGCAGGGGGTGCACCAATCACTGACTCTAGCTTCGTCACCAGGGGATGGGCGATGTCCTCCCGGGCTCGGCTGACATAAATCTTTTCCAGGTCGGGGCAGTTGGGCAGGTGCTCACGCAGGCGCTCAAAGCGCTCATTGTCGACCAGGACAACCTTAGTGCCGGAGTCGGTCAGGCCGTATTCGAGCTCTTCCCCCGTCCACCAAGCGTTGAGGGGTGTTACGATGGCCCCGAGGGACACAGCCGCATAAAAGGCGACCGGCCATTCGGGAAGGTTGCGCATGACCACCGCAACCCGATCGCCCTTCCCGACACCGTCCGCAGCTAACTGGACCGCCAAAGCGGCGACGGCGCGATGGAAGGCCTCAAAGGTCACACGCTCGTCCTCGTAGACAAGAAAGACCTTCTCCCCGTGCGCGCGCCCGGCCTCGACAACGGAACGCAGGGAGGGCGGCAGGTTCTTCCAAACCCTGGTCTTCACACCATGGATCACGACCTCTTCCATTTCACCGGGCATTCCCGGCGCCGTCAGTGCTGCATGAGCGTCAGCAATGGACATGGCAGGCCAGCCGGCAGGCAAGGTCGTCTCGGTCATGGTGCGTCCTCCGAAATGTTAGTCTTGATCGCCAGTTAGAAGCCTAGCGCACGCCGTATAATGCCATGACATCCCGGCGGAATGCAGCCTGACTGTCTGGCCTGGAATAGAACATGTGACCGCCCGGATAGAGCGTCAGCTTGACCCGATCAGGGCTACCCATCGGCGGGATCTGGTCGACGATCAGCCGAGACGAAAAGAATGGACAGCTGAGATCATCATAGCCGTGAACGATGAGTACCTTCATCTTGCCATCGGCTGCCAGGGACTGTCGCAAGTCCGTGACGGACTCCAGGGTGTTGTAATAGCCCGGCTCCCAGGCTTGGTTTACCGCATTGGATAAGGCGTTGAACCGACCTTCCACCTTCCAGCCCACCGTATGGGTGGTGAACTCGACCATGGCGCTGGTGGTCGGGGCTATGATGGCATCGAGAATGGGATCGCCTGCATTCTGCTCAGTCTTCCAGGGGAAGGGGTCCCAGGTGGTGACGTTAGAGTCATAGACTGACGCGAGTTTCCCGGTGTCGCGGTAAAGTTCGCGCAGGAATGTGCGGGTATCCACCCGCCCCCCCATACGTTTGACCAGGGCTGGATCAAGGCCCGTATAGCGGGTCACACGATCTACAAGGCGCGCAACGGCAGCAGGATCTGCCCGCCCCTTCATCAGGTCGACCGCAAATTCACCCCGGGTATAGGCTTCGACCTCGGCCAACAGCTCCGGCGACAGCGTCTTGCCCTGGCGCTCATAATTTGCCGCAGCCATGGAGGGCAGATTGATCATCCAAGGAATGGGCGAGAGGTCTTCCGCAACCCCAGTGCGGGCGTCCAGATAGGGCGAGACCATGACGACGCCCGAGGGGCCAACACCGAGTTCAGCCTGCAAATATCGGGCGATAGCTGGGGCCCGATAGCCGCCATAGCTTTCACCGACCACATACTTGGGCGAGGCCATACGGCCGTTTTTGACCAGCCAGTCAAAGACAATCCTCGAAAGGTATTCGATGTCCGGCTTGACTTGGAAGAACCGCTTCTTGGTTTCCGTCTCGTCCACTAGGCTGCGAGAATAGCCGGTGCCCACCGGATCGATGAACACCATGTCGGTGAAATCCATCCAGGTGCCGGCGTTGTCCACGAGGGTCGCTGGGTCTGACGCCGTGTCGCCCTGAGCACCGAACTGGATGCGCTTGGGCCCAATGGCCCCAAGGTTCAAATAGACAGAAGCCGCGCCTGGGCCACCATTGAAGGCAAAGGTAATAGGCCGCTTTGGATCGCGTGGACCATCCAAGGTATAGGCAGCAAAGACCACCTCAGCGATCTTCTTACCCTTCTCGTCCCGCACCGGCAGAGACCCGATTGTGGCGGTATAGTTCAGGGTTTTACCGGCCACATGGGTGACCTGCTTGATCGACGCGTCCGCCGGGAAGGCTGGAAGATCAATCTTTGCAAGGTCAGGCTTGGGGGCATCATCAGCCAAGGCAGGCCCAGCCAAAGCCATGACCGCCACAGCGGCGATTGAACTGAAAAATCTACGCATGCGCAACGTCCTGTTGGGCCAGAAAATGAAGACTTTGAACCATGGGGCATGGTGCCCCAAGTCTCAAGGGGATCAGGCGACCGCTTCCAGGCGGTTTAAGGCGCTTTCCAGCTTGGCCTTGGCCGCCTCGGCTTCAGCCAATCGCTCACGATTTTCCTCGATGACCTCTTCCTTGGCCCGCGCCAAGAAGTCTGGATTGCCGAGTTTCTTCATGACATGGGCGATGTCGCTGACATGACCCGCGATTTCTTTGACCAAACGGGTCTTTTCGGCGGCCAGATCAATAAATTCAGCCACGGGCAAGGCCAGGGTTGCGCCCTGGACCACAAAAGGAATCGCACCCAAGGGAGCATTGGCCTCAAATCTAACCTCAGACACCCTTAGGGTCTGGGCGATGACCGCGGCATTGGCCTCCAAAACGGTGCTCTGCTCGGCGGTGGCGTCGATCACAAGCAAGGCGGGGCGGGCCGAGTGTGGAACGTTCAGCTCCGCCTTAACAGACCGGCCCTCCGTAACGGCAGCCACAATGAGATCGATCTCCGCCTGGGCTTTGACGTCTACAAGATCGGAGGACAGCTCCGGCCAGCGTGCTGCGACCAATAGGCCCTCAGGCCTCGTAGCTCCAAGATCCGCAGTCTGCGCCCACAATTCCTCAGTGAGGTAGGGCATGATCGGGTGCAGCAATTTCAGGATCTGGTCGAGCACCCAAGCGGCAACAGCCTGAGTTTCGGCCTTAGCCGCCTCGTCAGGACCGGTCAGCAGAGGCTTAGACAGCTCCACATACCAGTCGCAGAAGGTGTTCCATATGAAACGGTAAAGCACGGTGGCTGCGCCGTCGAAACCGCAGCCTGCAATGGCCTCGGTCACAGCTACGGAGGCCCTCTGGGTTTCGCCGATGATCCAGCGATTGAGCACGCCCTTGACCTTAGAGGGATCAAAGCCCTCAGCTCGCGCGCAACCATTCATCTGGCAAAAGCGCGCCGCATTCCAAAGCTTGGTTCCGAAATTACGATAGCCTTCAATGCGCTGGGTCGAGAGCTTAATGTCCCTGCCCTGCCCTGACATCGCGGTCAGGGTGAATCGCAAGGCGTCGGCCCCGTATTCGTCCACCAACTCAAGCGGGTCCATGACATTGCCCTTGGACTTGGACATCTTCTTGCCCGCGGCATCGCGGACCAGGGCGTTGAAGAAAACCCGCTTGAAGGGCACTTCGCCCGTAAAGTGCAGGCCCATCATCATCATCCGGGCGACCCAGTAGAAAATGATGTCGAAGCCGGTCACCAGGGTGTGGGTTGGGTAGAACCGTGCCAGATCAGCCGTTTTCTCTGGCCAGCCGAGGGTTGAGAAGGGCCACAGTCCAGACGAGAACCAAGTATCGAGAACGTCCTCGTCCTGCTTTAGGTCTTCATCACGGCCGTAATGTTCCCGTGCCGCAGATTTGGCCTGGGCTTCTGTTTCTTCGACGAAAATCCTGCCATCTGGGCCATACCAAGCTGGAATACGGTGTCCCCACCAGAGCTGACGCGAAATGCACCAGGGCTCAATATTCCGCATCCACTCGAAATAGGTCTTTTCCCAGGTCTTGGGTTCTAGGACGGTTCGTCCCTCCTCCACCGCCTTGATGGCTGGCTGAGCCAGGGTCTTTGCATCAACATACCACTGGTCGGTCAGATAGGGCTCAACCACGACGCCGGAGCGGTCACCGTGCGGCACAGCATGCCGGGTCTTCTCGATTTCTCGCAGAAGACCCAATTCCTCAAAGGCCTCAACCACCTTTTTGCGGGCGGCGAAACGATCCAGGCCCTGATACTCTGGGGGTCCATTCTCATTGATCTTCGCAAAGGCGTCGAAGATGTTGATCATGGGCAGGTTGTTGCGTTTACCCACCATGAAGTCGTTGAAGTCGTGGGCCGGGGTAATCTTGACAGCGCCTGAACCCTTTTCTGGGTCGGCATAGTCATCTGCGATGATTGGGATAGGCCGGTTAACGATAGGCAGGCGCACGGCCTTGCCGATCAGGTGCTTGTAGCGCTCGTCTTTAGGATTCACCGCAACGGCTGTATCGCCAAGCATGGTCTCCGGCCGCGTCGTCGCCACAACGATCTCACCCGATCCATCCTCAAGGGGATAGGCGAAATGCCAGAAATGGCCGTCGACCTCTTTTTGCTCGACCTCAAGGTCCGAAATCGCAGTCTGGAGCGCCGGATCCCAGTTCACCAAACGCTTGTCGCGATAGAGAAGCTTTTGCTTATAAAGGGTCACAAAGACTTTGCGGACAGCGGCGCTCAAGCCCTCATCCAGCGTAAACCGCTCACGGCTCCAATCGCAGGACGCCCCAAGCCGACGAAGCTGATTTGTGATGGTTCCGCCGCTCTCAGCCTTCCATTCCCAGACCTTGGCAACGAAGGCTTCTCGTCCCATGTCTCGACGGGACATATTCCCCGCCGCCGCCAACTGTCGCTCCACGACCATCTGGGTCGCAATGCCGGCGTGGTCAGTTCCAGGCAGCCAAAGCGCCGCCTTGCCACGCATGCGCTCGAAACGGATCAGAACATCCTGGAGGGTGTTATTGAGCGCATGACCAATATGCAGCGACCCCGTCACGTTTGGGGGGGGGATCACGATCGAGAATGGCTCCGCAGCCGGATCTTGAGTCGGCGCAAAAGCGCCAGACTCCTCCCATTGCGCATAGAGACGCGGTTCAGCGGTTTTTGGATCGAAGTTTTTGTCTAGCATGGCTCGCCTGTCGCCGGTGCATACACGGCTGACCCCGCCAACGAAAGGCGCGAGGGAACGGAATTTTGTTCACCTACGTCTATTTTGGGGACGAGGATCCGGAAAAAACTCAGCGTGAAGACTGCCCCGACTAGGGACGGGCCCCGCGTGAAATGCGCTCGACCTCAGCCTGGACCGTCTCTTGGACAATCCTTGGCAGGTGATCATCAAGCCATTGCTTCAGGAGTGGACGCAAGAGTTCACGGGTCACATCTTCCAATGTCCGACCGTCACGGGGCATGAGAATGGTTGCGGTAAGGTGCTCAAAGGATGCGGCCGCAGCGGTAGCAGCGGGTGATCCAACCAAGCCAGGGCCTGGATCAAATTCTGGTTCAAATGGCGCGACTGGCGGTGGTGTTGGCGGCAAGGCTGGAGCGTCCAGTGGTGTGTAGATATCTAGATCACCGACCGTATCGACTTTCTCGGTCAACTCCAGAACGTCGTCCTCAAGCATCACCGGTTCTGGCGGTGGCGGTGGCGGTGGTGGCGGTGGTGGCGGTGGTGCTTCCAGTTCAATCGGTACTGGCTCAGGAATTGGCAAGGGCTCGATGTCAGCAAGCGGAGGTGCCTCGTCGGCAGGCACTTCATCTTCGGAAATAATCCGTCGGATGGAGGCCAGGATTTCCTCCATGGTCGGTTCTTGTGATTGCGAGTCAGACATGGCGAACCGTCACTTAAGCGAAAGGGAATCCCTGCATGCGGGCTTGGTATGCAATTATGATCCTGCAATGTCTAGCGTGAGACGCAAGGATAGAATTCGCCTCTGAGGGGAATTCCGCCTCTCGGTCTCGACCGGTCGCTGCTAAGTGGCGGGCGAACGCGCTTTCACCCCGGGTTTTTCCTTTGGTTTGGGTGTGAAGGCGGAGTCGACAGCTTCGATTGGCTCCTCCCATGGCACCCATCCCCAGGTCAATCTCAGCTTATTGAAGTTGGCTTTTGCGTCATATTTGGCCGACGCCGGCAGGAGGTCAGCGGTCAAATGCCCCATTTGGCTCAAGACCGATGCCGCAGCGACATAGGCATCGTGGGCGGCGTTGACCTGGGATAGCTGGGCAGAACGCAGCTCCTGCTCCGCATTCAGGACGTCCAAGGTGGTCCGCAAACCAACCTGCTGTTCCTGATGAACACCTTCGGCAGCTAAACGGGCCGATTTAACCTGCTGCTCAGTCGAGATAATATTGGCCCGCGCAGCAAGCAAAGAACTCCATGACTGGGTCAGGCTCTGGATAACTGAGCGCCTTGTAGCCTCGACGGTAATCCGGTCGACATTGTTCCGCTCTAAAGCAGCACGCACTCTTGAGTTGGTTAGTCCCCCGGCAAACAGCGGAATCGTCACAACCGCAGCCCCACTGACGCTGCGGGTATAGGTGTCCGTGTGTAGGGGCTGAGCAATGCCGCTTTCGCCTAGGCTGGCCTGAAGTGAAAGCGTCGGCATGCGTTCGGCCCGCGCGCCGGCAACACGTGCCCTGCCCGCTTCTTCGGCATACTGAGCGCCTCGAATTTGTGCATTATCTTGCTCGGCAATGTCCAGGGCACCATCGATGGTGCTGGGGATCAAAGGATCAAGAGAGGGCGGCGGAGCCAGTTCGCCGGGTGCTTGGCCGACGACGGCCGTATAGTTTGCTCGGCTGACAGCAAGTTGGGCTTGGGCAGACTGGCGCAGGGCAATAGAAGCGGCAAGTCGGGCTTCCGACTGGGCCACATCGGTCCGCGTGATTTCCCCCACCTCGAAACGCGCGCGGGATTCCTCCAGCTGCCTTTGCAGGACGGCAACATTTTCCGTCTGAATTCTTAGGGATTCTTGATCGCGGCGGACATCCATAAAGGCCTGGATGACGCTCCCAAGGATTTGCGCATCGACACGGCGAAGGGTTTCACGCCCTGCCAAAACGTCGCCGCGTGCCGCAGCGATCGCCGCACCGACACGGCCGCCGGTGTAGATCGGCTGGTTCAGGGACAGGACGGCGCGTCCCGAATTAGACTCAGAATTGCCCACAAGCGCAGGGACACGAACCTCGCCATAGCTTGCGGTGACAGAGCCACTGACCGATGGACGGACGCCACTTCGCGCTTGCACCCAGGTTTCGTCGAGGGCCCGGAGACTTGCGCGCTGTGCCTGAAGAGTTGGGTTGGACGCATAGGCCAAAGCGATTGCATCAGCCAAGGTCTCTGCAGATGCAGGCGCACTCACCATGCCGGTTAACAGAGCGGCGATGGAAACCGCGGCGACTGAAGCACCGCGAGGACTTTTAGACATTCAGGATCCCCGACCAAATCGAGAGAAAAGCACGCCTCTTATGGCCGCCGAATTGCGCGGCGACTAGAGGTCGCAATCTTAAGCTTTTTTCACACGCCCTTGAGAGAAAGATTTCAGGCATTTGAGAGAAAGATTGCAGGAATGCCTAAAAGGCGAACCCGGCCGTAATTTCGTACCCACTCAAAATAGGTGGTGTGGCGTCGAATAACACCCGTCGGCCTATGCCATCAGCGTTTCGGACATAAAGGCAGGCCTTGCCAACCGGGCCATCACGTTCGATCACGACCAACCGGCCGCCGAGCGCAAGCGCCTTCAGCCATGCCTCTGGCGCACGGCCGACGGCCCCCTCGACCACAACCAAGTCAAATTCCCCTGCGGGAACGGCGTTCAAATCCTCGCCATCGTAACGCACGACATCTGCGCCGATGATCGCCAGGATCGCGGCGGCATAAGGTGCTGCGATGGCCAGCACCCTTTCCCCGGCCACGGGCTTGGCCGCCTGTAAGATTTTCGCGACATCGCGGGGCTTCAAGAGCACACGCCCAGGCGCATACTCCAAGGCTGCATCTGTGTAGGCGAGATAGGCCTTGCCAGCTGGCGCGAAGTCTTCCCGGGGCAGCGCCATCATGGCGTCCTGAATCCGCAGGTCTGTGACGTCAGCGGTTCGAACCTGGCTTTCGACCATGTTGGAACGGGCGGCGGCGAGATCAGTCATGATTCTGGAAAATCCCTCGGCGACTTTGGCCGCTTATAGGGCCGTCAATGCTAAGAAGGCAATGCAAAGGCGCGAAGGTGATTGCCGGTTTGATTTGGTTCTGTTAGCGATCGCGCCCTCTCGACGATGTCGAAACTTGGCCTGATGGCGGAGTGGTTACGCAGCGGACTGCAAATCCGTGCACCCCGGTTCGATTCCGGGTCAGGCCTCCATAATTACCAGAGCGGAATAGCCCGCCAATTCGCGAGGCCCAGGACATGACGCTGTCGCAGCAACGTCGATTTACGACACCCGAACCTGACGAAACCCTGGAAGCCCTCGCGGCGAGGGCATGTCCTGATCTGGACCTCGAGCTCGCCATCGAGCGAATTCGGGGATGGAACCTGCACATCTTTCTAATGCGACGCCCCCGTGGGCTTTTGCTCGGCGGTGACGTGGTTTTCATTGAGCCACCCCTGGTATGAGCGAAGCTGTCGTCCTCGCCGCAGATATCGCCGCAGGACACGATGGCGACGCCGAACTTGTGGTGACAGTCCGTTACGAGAATGGTGTGGTCGGAGTTGTCAGCTTAGACGCCGACTGCGCCTTCGATATAATGCAGTCTTGCGGTGCTGCTAGTTCAGCTGACCTTGTGGGTCGGTCCTGGCATGAGGTTCTAAAGGGGGTTTGAATGTACGACATTCTGATCAAAAACGGGCTGGTCATCGATGGTGCTGGAACCAAAGCGGTCCTCAGCGATGTTGGCATCAAGGACGGCAAGATTCTCGCTATTGGAGAGAATTTGAAAGATGGCGGGCAGCAAGTGCTCGACGCCGCCGGGCTGGTGGTCTCCCCTGGTTTTATTGACCCGCACACGCATTTTGACGTGCAGCTTCTGTGGGACGGAGCGGCAAAGCCGGCCCTAGAGCATGGGGTGACCTCCATCATTCCTGGCAACTGCTCCCTCTCTCTTGCCCCCTTGAAGGCTGAAGATCGCAAGACGCTGATTGGCATGTTCCAGCAGATTGAAGAACTGCCTCCTGCCGCCTTTACAGACGCCTTTGAATGGACCTGGGAAACCTTTTCTGACTACCGCGCCGCTATCGAAGGCGACTTGAGCGTGAATGTCGCCCCCCTCGTTGGCCACAGCGTCATTCGCCTTTGGGTCATGGGGGCAGACGCTCAGCAAAGGGCAGCACGGCCTGACGAAATCGAGGCTATGCAGGATCTCTTGAGAGATTGCTTGAATGCCGGGGCGGTTGGGCTTTCCACCAGCTTTGTGGATGTTGATGAAAATGCACGCCCTGTTCCCAGCCGCTTTGCACAATTCCAAGAGCTCGACGCCCTGTGCGCTGTGCTTGGGGAATTTGGCCGCATGTTACAGATCGTGCCTGAATTCTACGACACCGACATCACGATTGCCCGCATTGACCAGCTGGCTGAACTCTCGCTGAAGCACAAAATTCCGACGACGCTGTCCCCGGTTTTTGACAATCGACAATCACCAAACAATGTCCCAAGGACTCTTGCCCGCATAGAAGAGCAAACGGCCCGGGGTGCCCGTGTGTGGCCGCAGATGCAGACTAGGCCGATCGACATCAGCTTCTCCCTCTTGCGGCCAAGCCTGTTTTTCGCGCGCCTTCCCAGCTGGGTCAAAATTCTTCGCCTTCCGGTGACCGAGCGTATCTCGGCTCTGCGCGATCCGGCTACCGCCGACAAGCTGGTGGCGGATGTGGGCGAGGATGGCGGCGAGCGTCTGATGGGGCGGCTTATTGTTCGCGGTGGTGGCGAGGCTCCAGAGCATCTGGTAGGCCGCACCCTGGGCGACATAGCCGCAGAGCGCGGCGAGGTCCCGGCTAGGGCCCTCATCACCCTGTCCCTTGAGAATGACCTTGAAATCGCGTTTCTGGCGGCCAATGGAGGCCATGACTCAACCGATCGCATCGGTCCGATGTTGGCCAATCCCTTAGTGCATATCGGTGCCAGTGACGGTGGTGCCCATCTGACCTCGTTCTCGACCTATGGGGATACGGGATATCTGTTCAGCGAATTCGTCCGAAAGTCTGGGGCCCTGACCTTGGAGCACGCCGTTCAAAAGATCACCTCTGAGCCTGCAGAAATTTGGGGCCTCAAGGATCGCGGCATGCTGAAGACCGGCTATGCAGCCGATGTCGTGATCTTTGATCCCTCGACCATCGACCGCGGTATCGAGCGTCCCGTCTTCGATATGCCCGGTGGCGGCATGCGTTATGTCCGCGACTCCATCGGGGTCGACACTGTGCTGGTCAATGGGCAGATTGCCTGGGCAAAGGGTGCTTATACAAACGCTCAGACCGGACAGATTTGCGCACTGGCCTAGGTCGATTTTAGTCAGGGGTATTGCTCGACCCGAGCGCCAGCTTGGCTTCATCAGACCGAAGCGCATCTGCAGGACAGGTGTCACCCAGGCGCTTTGCCTCGGTGGTCGCCTTTCCCGACAGCGGAATGCCGCCAATCTTGGTAGAAATCGACATCACCAACTTAAACGTGGTGGGTGAATAGGTTCCCTGGGCGGTGACATATGCCACCTGCCCCTTCTTTGTCGCGCAACTCCCCTTCAGGCGAATGCGACCATCTGCCGTCGATCTGGTCGGGTAGGTGCAATCATAATGGCGATTGCTGGGCCCGTTGAGGAACTTATTGATTTCAGAAGTCACCAGGCAGCGGTGTTCAACCTTCTTTGCAGAGAAGAGCAAGGTGGCGACTTCGCCCACCTCCCAATAGCCCGGCTTCGGCTTTCCATCCGGCGCACTGGCGGCAAGTGCTGGGGCTGCCACCAAGGCCGTCAGGGCCGCCCAGACCGCCGCATGCATCTTGGCCATCTCAGTCTTCTCCTTAGCATCTCGTCGCAGAGATAAGCGTCTCATGCTCACCTTGCCGCTAACCCATGTCCAAGGTGTGGCGTCAAGCCGACCGGCCTTGTAAACCCAATCCATCAGGAGATTCCTTTGGCCAAGCCCGCTCAGATTCAAACTCCGCCTGCAGACCGGCTGGAATTGACCATCGTCGTGCCAACCTTCAACGAGCGCGCCAATGTCGCAAAGCTGGTGAGCAAGGTCGATGCCGTGCTGGCTGGAACGCATTGGCAGATTATTTTTGTCGATGACAATTCACCCGATGGAACCGCCGCAGAGGTCAAGTCGATCGCTGCCGGAGACCCTCGGGTACAGTGCCTCCACAGGATGGGCCGTCGGGGCCTGGCTGGGGCCGTGATCGAGGGGATACTTGCCAGCGCGGCGCCCTTCGTTGCTGTTATGGATGGTGATCTTCAACACGATGAACGGCTCTTGCCAAAGATGCTGGCCGCCCTTCAGCAAGATCAGACCGATCTGGTCGTCGGCAGTCGCTATGTAGGTGGTGAAGATGCCGATGCCTCGGCCCTTGGTGCCACCCGTGAGGCCGGCAGCCGGTTCGCCAATTGGCTTGGCCAGAAGGTTCTAAAGGTTCAACTCAGTGACCCGATGAGCGGCTTCTTCATGATCCGCCGGGATAAGGTGGACAGTGTGGCCCCAAAGCTGGCGACCGACGGGTTCAAAGTCCTTTTCGATATCGTCGCCTGCCAGCCCGCGCCACTTCGGATCCTGGAGCTGCCTTACACCTTCCGAGCCCGGGAGGCCGGTGACTCCAAACTCGATAACGGCGTTGTGGTCCAATATCTCGGACTGCTGACTGCAAAACTGACCGGTGACGCGATTTCACCCCGTTTCCTAATGTTCGCCCTCGTGGGGGCCAGCGGGGTTGTCGTGAACCTCGTCATTCTCAAGGCCTTGCTCAATGCGGGCTTTGCCTCGCAAAACCTCTTCGCCTATGCTCAGGGCATAGCAGCCCTCGGCGCGATGACTTCTAACTATCTGATCAATAACGCAATTACATACAGAGATCGTAGTAAGCGCGGTTTCGACTTGATCATCGGATATTTCAAGTTCTGCATTCTCTGTAGTGTGCCCCTCGCAGCAAATGTTGCAGTCGCGACATTGGTCTATCAACATGGCGCCGCTTGGATGGCTGCCGGCATTGCTGGGGCGATTGTCGCTGCAGCCTGGAACTATGTGACGACATCCAAGGCGGTATGGTGACGTCGGAAACTTGGAAGTCCTACTGGAAGCTGGGCGCATTCGTTCTTGCGGTGACGGCCGTGCGGCTGGCAGCTGCGGCGATCATCCCGCTCTCAGAAGATGAAGCCTATTATCGGCTCTGGGCACAGCACCTTCGCTTTGGTTATTTCGATCACCCCCCCATGGTGGCCTGGTGGATTTCCGCCGGTCAGGCCTTAGCCGGGCCGACGCCTTTAGGGGTCCGACTCCTGCCGGTTTTAGGTGCAGGAGTGGCTTCAATCCTCGTCGCAGCGATTGCCCGCGATCTTGGGGCCTCCCCCACCACCGCCTTTCGGGCCTCGGTCTGGTATAATGCCACAACAACGATAGGCGTTGGCGGCATACTGGCCACTCCCGATGCCCCGGCGACGCTTTTCTGGGTCTTGGTCCTTTGGGCGCTTGGGCGTGTCCGCGCGGGGCATAGGCCTCAATGGTGGCTCATCGCAGGACTTGCCGCTGGTCTTGCCTGCATATCCAAATATTCAGCGCTCTTTCTCGCCCCAGGCGTCTTTTTGTGGCTCATCAGTTCGGCAAATGGCTGGAAAGCCCTACGAAATCCTTGGCCTTGGCTCGCGGCCTTGATTGCGGGTGCTGTGTTCTCAACCAACGTGATGTGGAATGCACAGCATCATTGGCTGACCATGGAAAAGCAATTTGGCAGGGTTGCCCCAGAAGGCTTGAACCCTAAGCATCTGGTCGACTTCGCGATGACCCAGGTCTTCTTGCTAAATCCATTGATCGCGATGCTCGCGGCCCGCGCCATCCCACTTGCCTGGAAGGACCGCTCAGGCCCCCTCGCCCTCCCCCTGCTGACCAGCTTGCCGTTTGCAGCCTATCTGCTCATCCATGCCCTGCATGACCGTGTTCAGGCCCACTGGCCTGTGCCCTTGTTTGCGGGGTTGGTCATCACTGCAGCTATGCTTTCAGAGCAGGACTCACAATCTGTCCGCGCCAAGGCACTGAGGGCCCTAGCGATCGGCAGCGGCTATCTGGTCAGCCTGGGTCTCTTAGCTTTTATCGCGTTTGGATCGCTTCCCGCGCTCGGGCGAAAAGACCCCGTGCTGACCTTAAGGGACTGGCCGGGCTTTGCCCGCCAGATAGAAGCCCGTCGCCAGGATGTTGGGGCGGGATGGATCGGGACGGTAGCCTATGGAACCGCCGCCCAGTTGGCCAATACTGAGGTCATAGGAGCCCCGCTGCTTCAGGTTATCGAGCGGGATCGATACCTAGACCCAGAGCCACGCCGTCCAGACCAGAGCGAGCCCGGCCTAATCGTGGACCTAGACCGCAGGGTGGAGGCCAAAGATCTTGCGACATGCTTTGCCCATGTCGAGGCCTTGTCTCAGGTCATTCGTGGCGCGAGCGCACAGCATGGCGTCAGGTATGATGTCTTCCTCGTGTCGTCCCCGAAGGTGAACCTCATAGATCGCGGCTGTCCAAACGACCTGGGTAAGAAGCCCCGGAAATAAGCCGCCGAAACGTCCCCCGCGGGCGAGGTAGACGCGAATACGTCTGCGACATATTGCCACACAACACCGACGTGAGTCATTATAGAGCGAATCAGGCGTGACGCTCTCTGGCGTGACCCCCAAGCTCCCGCTGACCCGCATTTTTGGGGATCTCCGTGTCGACCAAAAACTCGCGCGCTGTAAGAGACTTAGCGGCCCTGCAAAAGACCGCGTCGACCAGTCGTGTGCTCAATCTCCTCGGGATCCGCAACAATCACAGCGATGATCCCGACTACGCCCCCAAGCCGTTTTTTCTCAATCCAACCCTGAATGAAAGCCTGGTGGTCAAACACAAGGTTCGGCCTGACGAGCTATACGTATTCAAGGGCAATAAGCCCGTTGCTACTAAGATTATAATTCCATTCGAAAAAACTGATCTCAATCTTGGTGGACGCTCTTTATTTGTCGGCCAGACCGGCTGGTTAGACATGCTGCAGTATTTTGCACGTGATGGTCAGGACTTTTCCAGGGACATATTGCTTCTTGAAACCTTAGATGAACTTCCCTCACTAGATCCATTTATTCTTAGAGAACATCTGCGTCGGCGTGGATTTGAAATTGCATCCTGTTATTTCGGAATATCTGAGGCCGATATGTCGCGTATGCAGAACTATGTTGGCGGGCAGATCCAACAACTGATCGCCATGGCCTTCCCTAGCGGGTTCAGCTCAGGCACTGAGAAACTTGCGATCGCGCTATTGGCAAATAATATTGATGAAGTCTTAGAGCCCCTAAGACATGTCATGCGCCTAGATCCAGATACATTCCGAGAAGGATTGTTCAGCTGGAAAGGATTTCTTTATTATAAGTGGTCTCTGAGTGACATGATCCCAAAACTGGCCAGTGTCATCAAGGATTTGCCAAATATTCAACCCTCTGGTCGCGGAAGCTTTGATCAACTTAGATATATTGAGCAAGCGCGCGGCAGAATTATCAAGGCGATCCGGAAAAAGAGTGCTGAAATTACGGGCTCGCTCAAGGTCTATGATGATGCCTATCGCGAACTTACGGAAAACGGCAAACCCTTAGCCTTCCGGGACTTTTTGATGAATGCGCCCAGCATGTTCCTGGTCTTGGGAGAAGGCATTGGTGTGGTGGCCCACATTGCAAGCTTCTGGCGTTATCGCTTCCCCAATCCAGGGGACCTGCAGGCTTCAGCTGACGAAATTGCTGATATCCTCCAGGATTTTGAAGCGAGCTTGAGCACCACTGAAGCTAGCGTCTGGGGCAAAGAATAGGAATATGGCAACCGGAAGCTAGGTGTGGGTTGGCCTGTGAGCCGCGCCCACACCTAGAAAACGCTTCAGTGCGCCAAAAGTGACGCCTTGGCATTATCCCGACGCCCCGTACTGCGCATGGCAGCGATTTGGGTAGGCTGCACTGGGCCGGCCTTATTTCCCCAGGCGCCCCGCACATAGGTCAAGACGGTCGCGATCTCCAAATCCGAGAGTTCGCTCGCGAAAGATGGCATACCACCCCGCCCCTTTAAGACCCGGGTAATCGGCTCCTTCGGATCGCCTTGGGCCACCTTACTGCCCTTTAGAGCCGGAAAGGCCCCGGCGACGCCGACACCATTTGGCTGGTGACATGTAGCGCAATTATCCATGAACAGGGACTGCCCCCCGGCCGCGAAGGCGGCGACCGGAGTCGCCGCCAGTACAAGTCCAAACGCCCCAACTGCGAGGCGCGAAACAATCGACACCATGTCCCTCCCCTTAAGCCGCGTTGATCCGAGCGTGCAGCTTCGCAATCTGCTGCCACGCGCTTTCGATGCCGCCAGCCTGCCAGCCAGTGATATAGCTCAAGTGTTCTCCAGCCAGATAGAGGCGTCCATCGGGTTCACAAAGGATCGGGTAGGCAGTCTCTCGACCTTCATCGTCCCACTGGGCCCAGCCGCCCAGATTGTGCTCAATCCGATGCCAAGCCGCTGAGAACGAGGTCTCGATATTTGACGAAAAGCCGTTGAACACCCGGTCGCCGGCTCGGCCTGACACCATGGCCCGTTCGGCCGGCGAAAGGGCACTGACCTTGGCCGCCTGGGCCCCAAAGTGGTAATAACCCAGCAGGACACCCTTCTTACCCTGCCAGCCATAGGACGGCAGGGACATGGTCTGAATTTCTGGGTCGTCATAATAGACGTGCCCACCGTAGATCTGATGATCTTCCTCCCAGAAGCGGCGTTTCATCTGCAGGCCAATCTTGCCCACCAGGGCATAGGAGACCGCACCAATCGCTTCCTTGAACTTCTTGGAAACCTGGAAATCCATCTGCCGAAGTACCGACAAGGGGATGGTGCAGACACAGTAGTCGGCCTTGATCACCCCAGGCTTACCCTCGGCGTCAGTGTAGGCGATTTCGACCCCTTTAGCGTTCTGTTTGAACGACTTGACCTGGGTCGAGTACTTGATCAGATGCCCGACGGCACCCTCAAACCCCTTGGCAATCCGGTCCATGCCACCCACGGGCTGGAACATGGTTCTCTGCTGTTCATACCCCGTTACCGAGCCAAGGGTCTTCCAGGCCCCCCCTGCCAGGACATCGCTGAAACTGTTAGGGGTGGACGGCTTGCCCGGCCCAGGATCAACCCCAGGCCCCGGATAGACATCAAAACCACGACCGTCTGTGCCCTTATAGGCCAAGTCATTGGTCAGATAACCCTCGTGAACAAGGTAGGCGATCAGATTATCCCGATCGTCTGCCGTCATCTGCTGATCCAGGGCCCCCTGCTTGACCACCTTGGCGAGGATTTCAGCGGCGCCGCCACGGACATCGGCCGCAACCTGACCCTTGCGGATCGGTTTACCGTTTAGGGGGCCCTTGCCCTTGCCGTACATGACAAACGAGTTGTCATTATCGTTGACGAAAATCTCCAGGGGAATGTTGAATTCCTTGGTGTAATGCAGGGTCGACTGGTGGTGGTACGGAATCCGCCAGGGGCCGTGGTTGATGTAATGACCATCATCGAAATCACAGACCTGGGTCTCGCCGCCCAGTTCCGTCAGCTTGAAGCCCTTACGCGCGGTCTGACAGCGTCCGCCAGCAAAGCTCCGGGCCTCAAGAACTGTCACCTCGTAGCCAGCTTTGGAGAGTTCATAGGCGCTGGTCATGCCGGCGACCCCAGCACCAAGAACGACGATTTTCTTCCCGCCGCCGCCCGTCAACTTCGGGGGTGCCGCTTGGGCCGAAGCAATCCCAAAGCCCATAGCGGTCATCCCCGCCAAAAGCAGCGCCGAGCCCCCAACGCTGCTCAAACCCTCAAGAAATGCCCTCCGGGAAAATCCCCGCCCGCTCATGAAATCCGACTGCATGTCACCACCACCAAACTGCTAATGGCAACCATGAGGGGAAAGCACGGACGGCAAGACAACCATCCAAAGCGATGATTTGCCCGAAAGTTACACATCCCCCTGATGGCGCCCAATTCTTGGGCGTCACCGCGTGCTTTTTGGGTGCATGTGCGAAGTAACCCGCAACGAACGCCTGTGTCACCGCACAGCCCGCGTTCGATCACTGGCGGTCCTTTCCTAGAAATCGCCACGATTGAGTCTTAGGTCTGAGAAATTCGCTCAGGTCCAAGGGGTGTGGATGGCTGCAGCGATTTTTGGAGAGATTTCCATGCGTGGTCCTGGTTGGCTGCTCGCTTTATGTTTGGGGGCCGTTGGTCCCGCATGTGCCTCAGAGGCAAGCCAACCGGCCCTTCCGCCGCTCTGTACGGACCGACCAACGAAATCAACGGGGCCATGCACGGTCGATCAAGGTCATTGGCAGGTCGAAACCGACCTCGCAGATATGACCGACGCCTCCAGCGGTGGTGTCAAAACCCGGACTTGGACCTTAGCAAGTCCGACCCTGAAATATGGGCTTACGCGGACTCTCGACATTGAATTCAACCCGTCCCCCTATCTTTCAACGAGAACCACAGACCATGGATCGCGCGATCACGTCGCCGGACTTGGCGACACAATCCTGAGACTGAAGTCGGTTCTGGCAAGCGGAAAGACAGCGGTTTCAATCAGTCCTTTCGTAAAGTTGCCCACTGCGCGAAGGGGCCTGGGCAATGGTAAGGTTGAGGGTGGCGTCGTCTTGCCGGTGCAGCTTGCCCTGAGCGATGATCTCCAACTCCTCTTCGATCCAGAACTCGACGCCCTCGAGAATGATGCTGGAAATGGCCGCCATCTGAATGCTGCCGGTCTCGTCAGCCTGACCAAGTCTGTAACGCCCACAACCAGCTTTTCCGCTGAAATCTGGGCCGGCAAAAATTTTGAGCCTTCAGGAACCGTAACTCAGGTTTCAGCCGACCTCGGTCTTGCCTGGATCCCAGCATGGAACCAAGATTTACAATGGGATACCGGGGTCAATATTGGTTTGAACAAGGCGACGCCACGCCAGCAGATCTACCTTGGCCTCTCACGCCGGTTTTGATTTCGCCAGCCACCAAACAACTAGAACCGAGTGAAAACAAATGGATGCTGATCTACCCGAAGGAGGAACGAACACCTCCCTCAATCGCATGGTAGCGATCACGGTCGTCTCGCTTTCTGTCTTCATGGGAATTTCCAAGGTCAAGGATGACAACCTGGTCCAGGCCATGCAGCAGGCCAAGGCCGACTCCGTTGACCGATGGTCCGAATATCAGGCGGTCAAGACCAAGCTTCACATTGCACAGACAGCCAGGCTCGAAATCGCCCTGACGAGCCGGGGCGATCAGGCCGATGCAGCCCTCAAAACCCTTGATTCAGAGATCGCCAAATACACGAAAGAGGCCCCCCAAGTTCAGGCTCAAGCCAAGGACCAAGAGGCACTCTATGACGCTCTGAACGTCCATGACGATCAGTTCGATATGTCAGACGCCCTCATATCCATTGCCGTGTCCCTGGCAGCGGTCGCCGCCTTGGTGGAGACGCGCTGGCTACTCTATATCGCCTGGGTTGCCGGTGGATTTGGCGTGATCATGGGCCTGGCTGGCTTCCTGGGTTGGTCGATCCATCCAGATTTTCTCGCAAAACTCCTGAGCTAGCGCGCTTTGAAGTCTGCGGGTCGCTTTTCAAGGAAGGATGTCATCCCTTCGCGGAAGTCGTGGGTACGGATTAGCTGCAGGAACTGCAGATAAACATGGTGGACATGGTCGTTGAAGGTTTCGTTCAGGCCCATCCTCATCAGACGCTTGGCCGACTGAACGGCCAGGGGCGCATTTGCCGCCATTTCCAGGGCTAGTGCCCGAGCATAGGCAGGCAGGTCGGCATCAGGAACAACGTGAGACGCCAGCCCCATTTCAACGCTTTCCTGGGCGGTCAGAGTCCGACCGGTAAAGATAAGCTCGGCCGCCTTGGACCAGCCCAGCAGACGAGGCAGGATCCAGGTGCCGCCGGACTCTGGAACGACGCCGCGCTTAACGAAGGCTGCCGCCATCTTGGCGCTCTGAGCCATGACCCGAATGTCGCACCCCAGGGCCGTGTCGAGACCATACCCCGCCGCCGAGCCATTCAGGGCGCAAATGGTCGGCTTATCCATGGCAAACAGGACGGTCGGTGGGGTGTTGCGCAGGTCCAGATTGACCGAAACATTGTTTGGCTGAGAGCCGATCCCAGACCCCTGGGTGGCGTCCACGAGGTCAAGACCCGCGCAGAAGGCGCGCCCCGTCCCAGTCAGGATCACGACGCGAACAGCTGGGTCTTCATTGGCCTTGATCAGAAGCTGTGTGATCTGGGCCAGCATGGGGCCTGAAATCGTGTTCAGACGCTCCGGGCGATTTAGCGTCAGGGTCGCAATGCCCTCGCTGACATCATAGAGAACTTCATCGGTGGAATCGGCGCGAACTTGGGTCACGGAGTCAGTCATGGTTTCCATCCCTTGATTTAGCCTCAGCTAAGAGCGGGAGCCTGCCCTGCGCAACCTTTTTCCATTAGGTGACCGCCGCGACCTCAGCATATCTCGGCTCGCGCCAAGCTTCAGTGGCCATAATCTGCGCCAGATGATCAACGGCATCCCAAACGTCAGCAAAGCCGATATAGAGGGGCGTCAAGCCAAAGCGCAGAATATCTGGTGCTCGAAAATCGCCGATGACACCGCGATCGATGAGGGCCTGGACGATGGCATAGCCATTGGGATGCCTGAGCGCCACCTGACTGCCCCGCTGCGCACCTCCCAGTGGACAGGCCGGGGTCAAGCCGTCGCATCTGTCTTGAACCAAGGTGAGAAAGAGGTCCCCAAGGGCCATCGACTTCGCCCGAACCATCCCCATGTCGATCCCCTCGAAGACGCTGAGGGCTGCGTCTAAGGCCGACATATTCAGCACCTGAGGCGTACCGCACAAGAGCCGTGCCATGCCCATCCCGGGCCGATAATCATCGTCAAAGGCAAAAGGTTGCGCATGGCCCATCCAGCCCGTCACGGGCGACTTGAATGTGCCCTGATGGCGGCGGGCGACATAGGCAAAGGCTGGGGCACCTGGCCCGCCATTCAGATACTTATAGCCACACCCAACGGCAAGATCGGCACCGGAGGCGGTCAGATCTACGGGCAAGGCCCCCGCCGAGTGGCTGAGATCCCAGAGGGTCAGGGCACCGACCTCGTGGGCCTTGGCGGACAAGGCCGCCATGTCATGGAGTTCGCCGGTCTTGTAGTGGACCTCCGTCAGCAAAAGCAGGGCCACAGGCTCGTCAAGCGCTGCAGCAAGCTCCGCCCTCGGGGTCACGCGGATTTCAAGTCCCGGCTTCAGATCAGCAAGTCCCTGCAGGATATAAAGATCACTGGGGAAATTTCCCGGCTCGGTGACAATCACATGCCGGTCGGGCCTCAGGGCAAGGGCACCCGCCGCCAGCTTGAACAGGTTCACTGAGGTAGAATCGCAGGCGATAACTTCGTCGGGATACGCGCCGATCAGGGGGGCAATCTTGGCCCCAACCTTGGCCGGCAGGTCGATCCAACCGGCAGTATTCCAGCTCCGGATTAGGTCCCTCCCCCACTCGTCAGCGACCACCTTTGCCAATCGCGCCGGAACCGCCTTTGGCAAGACACCGAGGGAGTTTCCGTCCAGATAGATCACCCCTGGGGGGACCTCGAACAAGGCGCGGTGCCCCGCCAAGGGATCGACGGCGTCAAGGGCAAGACAGTCTTCCCGGGTCACTCGCGTCAGGATCCTGTAGCCGAATAGTTGGGTTGGTCGATGGCGATCTGGTCCGTGATATTGGCCTTTAGCGCCGCCAGAAGGCCCGGCGTCTCGGCATCCATATCCCCAGAGCGCAGCCTTTCGCACAGCACGGCATTGAGGGTGTTCACATCCCCCGACACACCCAACAGCTGGGATAGGCGCTCAACTGCAGCGGCATCAGCCTGTGGACCCAGCAAAATTTCCCGTTTCACCACAGACAGGACATTGGCCGCGACCCGTGCCAGAAAGGCATCCCGGGGCGGGAGGCTTGGTCGGATGCTGTCGATCCACTTGGCAACGGCGTCGACCAGTTCGTCAGCTCTTGGGTTCTCAATCATAGGCCCGCCTCCAGAAGGTTCACCAGATCGATTTCAGTCTCAGATACGCGCCGACCAATCATCGGCCGTTCCACAGAGGTCGTCGCGCCTGAGGCATAGCTGGAATACATCAGCAGGCACATAACGCCCCACTTCAGGGATCCCAGGGCTTGCCAGTAGCGGACCCGGCTTAAGGGGATTTCGATTCCGCTCGCCGCGGCATATCCATCAAGCAGGTCCTGATAGTCCCCAAACCCGCCCACAGGCTTTGAGCTGACCCCAAAGCGCCAGGAATTCACACAAAGCCAGGACAGGTCTTCGGCCGGATCACCCAGGTGCGACAGCTCCCAGTCAAGAACTGCGGCAACGCCATCGCTTTCATTTATGATCAGGTTTCCGTTCCGAAAATCCCCGTGCAGCAGGACCTCTGGCATGGGCTCTGGGGCATGTTTCCGCAGGTGCTGGAAGGCCAGTTCCAGAATGGGGCGCTCTGTGCCGAAGCTGCGATAGAGGGTTTCATAGCGATCCAGCTCGCCAATGGCGTCGGCAGACTTCAAGGGCATTGCGCCAGGCGGAATACTGTGGATCTGGGCCAAAATCCTTCCACACTGGCCAGCCAGTGCGGGACGGATGGCCTCGAAACGCGGATCGGTGACAATCTTGCGGCCGAGGGTCTCCCCAGCAATCCGCATCGTGATATGGGCCTCGCCCAGTCCATCCTCCGGCTGGCAAAGCCGGACCAGGGGGGCCACAGGCGCACCCGCGGCATGGGCCGCCGTGATCAGGGCCGCCTCGGTGGCAAGGGATGTTGACCTCGCAGACTCCTCGTCAAAGGGCCCGGGACGGCGGCGCAGGATCATTTCCTGGCGCCCCTCGGGGCCCTCAGCGACAAATGCCCAGGTCTCCATGCTCGCACCAGCAGACAGCCTTTGGACTTCGGATACCGTCGCAAACCCCAGCTTGGGGGCAAGGGCCAGCAGGCCTTCTGAAATATCGACTTCCATGACGTTAGGGCGCCTCGCGTCTTCTGGGACTTGACGATCTGGAGTTCAGAGCGCCGGCTTGTAAATCGTCAAAATGACCGGTGACAACTCTAGACCGATGACCAAAGGGAAACGCCATGAACTTTAATATCGACCCCGAACTTGTCGCCTATCTGGCCGAGCTGGACGCCTTCATCGAGGCAAAGATCAAGCCTCTGGAGAATAAGGACGACAACATAAAATACTTCGACCACCGCCGCGAATACGAGCGTACCGACTGGGAAGCCGGTGGCCTGCCAAAGCACGAATGGGAGGCCCTTCTCGGGGAAGCGCGCAAGCTGGCCGATGAAGCGGGCCACCTGCGCTTTGCCTGGCCGCCTGAAATGGGCGGCAAGGGCGGCTCGAACCTGGCTATGGCGGTGATCCGCGAGCATCTAGCCGCCAAGGGACTAGGCCTACACAACGACCTGCAAAACGAACACTCAATCGTGGGCAATAACCCCTTCATCCTTATGTTCAAGGAATTCGCCACCAATGCTCAGTATGAGCGTGACGGCGACAAGCTGCTGGCCGGGAAGATGCGCACAGCCTTCGGCCTGACCGAGCCGAACCATGGGTCGGATGCCACCTTCATGGAAACCACGGCGGTGCCCCAAGACCGCGACGGCAAGCCCGGCTGGCTGATCAACGGCGAGAAGATGTGGACCACTGGCATGCATGTGGCCACCCACATGATGACCTTCGCCCGGACCAGCGGCAAGGATGGCGATGCCACGGGCATTACCTGCTTCATCATCCCCACAGATACGCCTGGCCTGAAGATCGAGGAGTATTTGTGGACCTTCAACATGCCCACCGATCACCCCCGGGTCAGCCTGACCGACGTCTGGATCCCCGAAGACAGTTACTGGGGTGCCATCGACCGTGGGTTGGGCCTGGGGCAGAGCTTTGTGCACCAGAACCGCATACGTCAGGCGGCCTCATCCCTGGGTGCGGCGGTTTACTGCATCGAAGAGAGCGTGAAATACGCCCGGACCCGCAAACCCTTCGGCAAGGCCCTGGCTGATAATCAGGCCATCCAATGGCCCCTGGTCGAATTGTCGACTCAGGCTGAAATGCTCCGGCTTCTCATTCGCAAGACCGCCTGGGAAATGGACCACATGGATCACAAGGAAATCGAACGTCAGATTTCCGATAAGGTCTCCATGTGTAACTATTGGGCCAATAGACTGGTCTGCGAGGCCGCTGACCGGGCCATGCAAGTTCACGGCGGGATTGGCTATTCCCGCCACAAGCCCTTCGAGCACATTTATCGCCATCACCGTCGCTACAGGATCACCGAGGGCTCGGAGGAAATCCAGATGCGCAAGGTTGCGGCCTTCCTGTTCGGCTTTATGGGGCCCAGGAAAAAGCTGTTTGCCGAAAGCGACGCCAAGAACGATTACGTCCAGCCAGTCCCTGCGCGGCACTAACTGGACCCAAATTGGGGAGGCGGAATCCCGCCTCCCGCGAAGCTGGTATCAGCGTACGGGCCTTGCCGACGAGATACGATCGTTGAGGCCTGAGGAGGCGAGGTCGATGACGTCTCCGCTTCTGACAATGCAGCGGCCGTGGAAGTTTATTAGATCGCAGAGTTCCCACCGGCCATAGGCGCGGAATGAACTGGCCCTATTGGCGAAGCCCGACCGCAGGAGGTTGGGTTGCGGTCCTCTAAGGGTGTAGCTGGCACCGCGAAACCGCGAGTGCTCATACAATGTAATGGACCCGTGCGAAGGCGGACGATGACCCGGGTTTGGGCCAGGGCCATAACCGGGATTGTAACCACCACCGTGGTTCGGGCCAGGATTATAGCCGGAGCCACCGGTTCCACCGCCGGGATGGTAACCAGAGCCACCAGAACCGCTGCCGCCCGGATTATAGCCTGAGCCACCGGGGTTCCCGCCACCATTGCCTGGATTGTATCCGCCGCCCTGCCCGTTGCCAGGGTTACTGCCGGAACCACCATTGATGGGCGGGCGAGCCTGTGAAAAGGCAGGATTTATGGCCGACACAGAAATCAGCACAACAATGGCAGCAGAACCAAACACCTTGAAATTCACATCAATTCCCCATTTTTACTTTATATTCTAATGATTTAAGCTGAGAAACGCCGCGCGCCATCCAGCCATGTAGAGTGAATGGAGATCTTCTGGATTTCATCGGGCGGAACCAAGTTCGGGTCCTTTTCGAGGACAACGAAATCTGCAGCCTTTCCCTTTTCGAGGCTACCGCAGACATGATCCAGATGGCACTGCCAGGCCGCATCAATGGTCATGGCGCGAATGGCCTGCATGGGCGTGATGCGCTCGGCCGGATTGAGGATATCACCCCCATCAATCATGTCCCGAACCACAGCGTTTTGGATGCAGCGCAGGGGATCAATGGGCGTGACATTGTAATCGGAGTGAAGCGAAATCCTCAGCCCGCCCTTCAGGGCGGAACGGCAGGGATCCAGACGGTCAGCGCGCGCCGGGCCCAGAATATTGTCTCTGAATGCCCGCCCCCAGAAGTGCACATGGCCAATCAGAAAGGACGGCGACAGACCCAGCGTTGCCATGCGCCCAATCTGATCATCATGAAGAATGCTGCAGTGCTCGATCCTGTGCCGCAAGGGACGACCACCGCCGGGCCCAACGACCTTCTCGAAAGCCGATAGCACCGTATCTATGGCCGCATCGCCATTGGCGTGAACCCCGATCTGCCAGCCCACATCGTGGGCTTGGCGAATGACATGCTCAATTTCCTCGGGGGTATAGTTCAAGGCCCCACGGTTTTCGGAATTCAGATAGGGCGTCCTTTGGTATCCCGTCCCGCCCTGGTTTGAGCCATCTGCCCAGGCCTTGATGCCGTTCAGTGAAAAGCGCCCAGCCCTCACCCCAGGTCGAAGCCCAAGTTCCGTCCATTTCGCAAAATGGGTCGAAACCAGAAAACCCGCATAGCGGACCCCAGGATCCCCCGCCATGACCTTGTCGATCAGGGCAAGATCGGCCTCAGCAAACAGCCCGCCAATTCCACAGTCATGCACGGCGGTGCAGCCTTTGGACGCCGCATCATCCAGGTCGGCCCTCAAGTAGCCTGCGAGTTGCTCAAGCGTTGGATTGGGCAGTTTGGCGATGAAGGGTTGAAAGGCTCCGGGTTCCTCAAGTCGACCCGACAATTCGCCGCTGGCGTCTCGACCGAACCGGGACTGCGGCGGATCTGGGGTATCGCGGGTGATCCCCGCCAACTGGATGGCCTTACTGTTGACATAGGCAACGTGGCCGTTGGACTCCAGGACAAAGACCGGGGTCGAAGGAGCGAGCAGATCAAGGTCAGACCTGGAGAAGGGCTTGCCAGCCATGATCGAGGGATCCAGCATCTTACCCTGAACCCAGCCCCCCTCGGGGGTCTGCGCCGCCGCGGCCTTAATCTTCTGACGCGCCTCGTCCAGAGTTGCCGTTGTGAAGGGCCCGACATCCAGCCAGGGCCTCAGACCACAGAAGTTGGAATGCATATGCGGGTCAACGAACCCCGGCAAAACAGTTGCAGCCCCAAAATCGACCACCTTGGTCTTCGCCGTCCGAAGCCCAAGTATCGAAGCTCTGTCACCTGTCGCGATAATCCGGCCCTGACTGACCGCCACGGCCTGTGCCGTCTGCTTTCCAGCGCCCAAGGTGTAGAAGCGTTTGGCCAGAAAAATTTGGTCTGGCTTACCTGTGTTTGGAACCGCGGCCAGGACGGGCGTGGCACCCGCCATTCCAAGGCCCGCACCAAGGCCCCGAAGAACATCTCGCCGCCCAACATAATCGCGCATGAAGCGGTTAAACCTGGCGTCGCAAGCATTACACATAAGCGTTTCCTCCAGGATCGCCGTACGTTCGGAAGCCAGATAGCACCACTGCTAAACAAGCCAGCTCTCGCGTTTCAGCACGATCCCCATACTTGACAGAAAGTGTGCTTTGCCGGGCTAGGGCAGACAAGAGAAATTATTGTGAAGCACCGCGACCTGTCGATCCCGAGGAAATTCAGACCGCGATTTAGGAGAACCTCTCGTCCAAAAACCTGGGCAAGGTGTCTGGCAAACCCAGCAGGGGCCCAGAAGACAGCAACAGAACGATCTCATCGCCTTTGAGGTGCGAAAGCGCCTCAATGGCTTCTACGGCCGTTTCCACGCCTAGGGTCGGGGTTCCGGTTGCTGCAGTCCGCGCCAGGATTTCGCCAAAGGTGGATTGCTGGTGGCTCGCGGCACCGTGACCCGGCGGCGGGCAGATCAGCACCCGCGCCGCACCTTCGAACACCGTGTCATACCAGTTCAGCGCATCCCGGGATCGCCAGCTGAAGGTGTGGGGCTCAAACACCACCGTCAGGGGGCGGTGCGGAAAATGCAGGCGAACCGCCTCTATGGCAGAGCGGGCTTTTTCGTAGGACGATCCAAACCCTTCGATCACCGGCACACGGGAGGTGGTGGTCAAGCGGTCTAACCGCCGTCTTATTCCCTCAAAACTCGCCACACCCGCAGCGAAGGCGCGGGGCGACACCAATCCCCGTGTCAGCAGGTAAGCACCAACACCGACGATGTTCTCGATATTGTGGGCGCCAAGGAGGCGGGTTGCCAGATCAACGGCCTGCCCCTGGGGTCCGACCAGGGTGAAGGTCGAGGTCTCGCCATAGACTATATTGCGGCTGAACCAGCCCTCACAGGGTTCGGTATCGTACCAGACGACGCGGGCGCTGGTCTCATGAGCTACGGCGCAGATCGCCGGATGATGCCTCAGGACGCAGATGCCCTCGGCCGGGAGTGCCTTTAGCAGATCAACGAAAGGCACCTCATAGTCTGCAAAGGTCGGGAAGACATTGACGTGATCATGGATCAACGACGTCAGCAGCAGGTGCTGTGGATGGTAGAGGGCAAACTTCGAGCGTAGGTCGCCATTACCGATGATGTATTCATCCCCCTCCAGCACCATGTCCGGTGCCTGCCCCCAATGCCCCGTCTCTGGCAGGGACGCTGAGATGGCACCGATCATCCAGCCCGCATCCACCCCAGCCTGACGCAGAATGTGCGCCATCAAAGCTGTGCAGGTGGACTTGCCAAAAGACCCAGCGATCACCGTATTGATCCGCTCGCCGGTAAACCGCCCAACCAGTTCGGCAAAATTGGTAATGGCGACTCCTCTGGAGCGTGCCGCAACCACTTCGGGATTGTCCTCGCCCCCGAGCTTGGCGCTTGCCCCAAGAACCAGCACATCGAGATCTGGCGGCAGATTGGCGGCATCGAAGCGATAGGTCACCGGAAACCCAAGTCCCGCCACATAGGTGGACATCGGTGGGAAGACATCAGCGTCAGACCCCGAGACCTGATGGCCCGCGTCGCGCATCATCAGGGCCACGGCGCTCATGCCGGCCCCGGCTATCCCGGTGAAGTGAATTCGCAATTTAGTCCCGCTCACGAGTCTGTCGTTAGGGTTTGATTAACCAACGCAACAGAGTCTGTCCCTGTCTTCTTTGAAGGCACCCACCATCACAAACTTTTTCAGCCCGGCGCTATTGCCGGGCTTTTTTTTGATCTTGAACTTTGCCGCCTCCCCCCCGCCGCACTTAGCTCATTCCGAGACGATATCTGGGAGACATAGGTGGCTAAGCCCCCATCAGGCTTCACGCCCCGGCTCCCGCCCAAGGATGAGTTTACGCCCCACCGGTCCCCCAGGCGTAGGCCGAGGTCTGAGTTTTAGGGCCGCGAGTCGACCAAACACCCGAAATGCGGCATCTTTGGCCAGGCACAGACCTGCGACCTGGATACCGGCCTCCGCCGTCATGAACGGGGTTAGGAGTGACCCAGGCCCATCATCCACAGCCCAAAAACCGAACTTGGCTTGCGCACCTCGACGGCGCGGTCTATACGCCCGGCCTCTAACGATGATCCCCGATAGCTCAGCTGGTAGAGCAGTCGGCTGTTAACCGACTTGTCGCAGGTTCGAGTCCTGCTCGGGGAGCCATCGTCAGAATTTTTCCCCGGATGACCAGACCCAAAACGGCGCGCCTGCGCTAGGATGCCCTATGGCCTGGACTCGCACCTATGATGAAGCCGAACCCCAGAGGGTCAATCGCTGGCTAGCGCAGAATGGCGTGTGCTCCCGTCGCGAAGCCGAATCCCTGATCACGGACGGACTGGTCAGCATTGACGGCGAAACCGTTGCAGATCCTGGCCGAAAGATCAGCCAAGGCCAGACGCTTATCCTGTCCGACAAGGCCCAAACCCAGTTGGCGTCCAGCCTAACCGTGGTGATCCATAAACCGCCAGGCATTGTCTCGGCACATCCGGAACCTGGACAAAGCCAGGCGAGCGATCTGCTAACCCGTAAGGCCTATCGCGGCGAAGGCGCAGCCCCAACCACCCATGGCAAGAGCCTGCCGCCCCTGGGCCGCCTGGACATGGAGTCTCGCGGTCTGCTGATCCTGTCTGAGGACGGTGTCCTGGCCAAGTCGATCATTGGACCAGAGTCGGAACTGGATAAGGAATACCTGGTCGAGGTTCGCGGAACCATTACCCCGCAAAAGCTTGGCATGTTGCGCCATGGCCTACAGCTGGACCGACGCCAGCTACGCCCCGCCAAGGTCAATCTGGTGGAAGATCAGACCCTTTGCTTCATTCTCACTGAAGGTCGCAACCGTCAGATCCGGCGCATGTGCGATCTCGTGAGCCTGAACGTTGTGGACCTACACCGCATTCGCATTGGTCCTTTGGAAATTGGGGATCTGCCAGAAGGTGGCTGGCGGACACTGACTCCCAGCGAGCGGGCCCAATTCCTGTCCTCAAGCCGGGGCTAGACCGATTGCCCCGCAGACCAGCCGCTGGCCCAGGCCCACTGAAAGTTATAGCCCCCCAACCAGCCAGTGACGTCCACCACCTCGCCAATGAAGAACAGACCTGGGACAGCCTTGGCCTCCAGGGTGCGACTGTCTAGCCCCTCGGTGTCCACCCCGCCCAGAGTGACTTCTGCTGTCCGATAGCCTTCCGAGCCCACCGGCTTAACCCGCCAATGATTGACTGCGTCGGCAAGCCTACGCAGGACCTTGTCGGAGCAATCGGCGATATTGCCCTTGAGGCCCTCGGCATCCACCAAATGCTGGGCCAGACGCTTGGGAACGAGGGTGGCCAATACTGTCTGTGGGGATTGCCGGGGCTGGTCGCTGCGCGCGGCGCGCAGGGCTGTGAAGGCGTCGATCCCGGGTGCCATGTCCAGCTCGATCTCCTCGCCTTCCCGCCAGTAGGACGAGATCTGCAATATGGCGGGACCAGACAGGCCGCGGTGGGTAAAGAGCATGGCTTCCGCGAACTTTACCTTTCCGGCCCTTGCCAAGGCGTCGAGGGCAATACCTGTGAGGCTTTTTAGACGCTCCAGCAGGCCAATCTCGAAGGTCAGGGGCACAAGGGCTGGCCGGGTCTCAGTGACCGCCAGACCAAACTGCCGCGCCACATCATAGCCAAAGCCTGTAGCCCCCATTTTTGGAATCGACTTGCCCCCCGTGGCAATCACCAGGGACTGGCAGACCACCTCGTTGCCATTGACGGTCAAACGATAGCTAGCCCCCTCACTGGCAATGCTGGTCACCGTCGAGAGGAGTCTCAAATTGACCCCGGCCTGCCGCATATCCGTCAGCAGGGCGTCGATGATCTCTCGGGCTGAGCCGTCGCAAAACAGCTGGCCCTGAGTTTTTTCGTGATAGGCGATTCCGTGCTGCTCCACCCAGGCAATGAAGTCGGCGGGGCGGTAGCGTCGCAGGGCTGAAATGGCAAAGCGTGGGTTTTGCGAGAGAAAATTCTCAGCCCGGACATCGCGGTTCGTGAAATTGCACCGACCACCGCCGGAAATACGGATCTTCTCGCCCGGAGCCTTGGCGTGATCGATCACCAGAACCCGGCGGCCACGCTTGCCCGCCTCGATGGCGCACATCATGCCCGCCGCACCTGCGCCGATCACGACGACGTCGAAGGTCTCCACGCCGCCGTCCCTGACCTTGTCCCTAGTCCTTGGCGCGTTCCTGATAAGAGAAGTCGTCGGTCAAGATCACAACCCGGGTACCTGCTGCGATATAGGGCGGCACCATGACCCGAGCGCCATTGGTCAGTATGGCGGGCTTATAGGACGACGACGCCGTCTGGTTCTTTACCGCTGGCTCAGTCTCAGTGATTTCCATCGTCACCAGTCGCGGCAATTCCATAGCAATCGGCACGCCCTCATGGGTCGAAAGAGTCACCGTCATGCCGTCGGCCAGCCACATGGATGCGTCGCCCACCACGTCTTCCGTCGCCGTCACCTGATCAAAGGTTTCGGGGTTCATGAAGTGATAGCCATCGCCATCCTGGTAGAGAAAATTATAGTTGCGATCGTCCACAAACGCCCGCTCCACCTGCTCGGTCGTACGCCAGCGTTCGGACACCTTCACGCCATCGGAAATCCGACGCATGTTCAGCTGGGTCACAGGCGTGCCCTTGCCAGGGTGGATGTTTTCGGCGGTCAGAACGACATAGAGCTTGCCCTCCATATCGACGACGGAGCCTTTACGTAGAGAGCTGGCGGCGACTTTCACGGCGATCTTCCTCGTCTCTTCGCGCGGCCGAAAGACCCGTGCGCGAATGTGCTAAACAAATCAGTTCCCGCGCACCTATACGATTGCGGACAAAATCTCTAGTCACGCAGGCCCTCTGCGGCCCTTTCCGGGACCCTTCTTGTGTCTGAGCCAAAATCTTCCCCCTGGTGGAGCCCTGAAAAGCACGCGGATCGGCGGCCCATGTTGCTGGCCCGCAACCGCATCACCGCAGCTATTAGGTCCTGGTTCGATGCCCATAATTTTCTCGAAGTCGAGGTCGCCGCCCTGCAGATCTCGCCCGGCAATGAGGCCCATCTCCACGCCTTTGCCACCGAAGCCCTTGGCTTGGATGGCAGCAAGGCTCCCCTCTATCTGCACACATCGCCAGAATTTGCCTGCAAGAGTTTGCTGGCGGCAGGGGAGCGTAAGATCTTCAGCCTGGGTAAGGTCTGGCGTAATCGAGAGCGCGGCCCCCTGCACCATCCAGAATTCACCATGCTGGAATGGTATCGGGTGGAAGAAGGCTATGAGCAACTCATGGCAGACTGCGCCAACCTCATGGCCCTGGCCGCGGAGACGGCGGGGGCCAAAGCCTTCCGGTTTCGCGATCGGACTTGCGATCCCTTCGCACAGCCCAGACGCCTGACCCTAGCTGAGGCCTTCAACGACATGGCCGGAATTGACCTGCTCGCCACCCTTGATCAGGAGGGCGCGACGGATCGGGATCGGTTGGCCGACGCCGCCAAGACCGCTGGTATTCGCGTGGCGGCCGACGACACATGGGCCGATGTCTTCAGCCGTGTGCTGGTGGAGAAGATCGAGCCCTATCTGGGCTTGGGCTGTCCGACCTTGTTGTGCGAATACCCGGTCCCGGAAGCCGCCCTCGCCCGGCCCTGCCCCCATGACCCACGGGTGTCAGAACGCTTTGAGCTCTATGCCTGCGGCGTGGAACTGGCCAACGCCTTTGGGGAACTGACAGACCCAGTCGAGCAGAGGAAGCGCCTCAAAGCCGAGATGGACGAAAAGGCTAGGATCTATGGGGAGCGTTATCCCGTAGACGAGGATTTCCTAAGTGCTCTGGCCATCATGCCGCAGGCCTCCGGTGCCGCCCTGGGATTTGACCGTTTGGTCATGCTGGCCGTGGGCGCTGAGCGGATAGATCAAGTCCTGTGGACCCCCGTGGCCGACCAGACTGGCGTCTAGCCCGCGCATGGGCCATATGCGCCCTATGGACGCCACCCTTCGCTCCGCCAAGGCCCTTTCTTCAGCGGGACTAATTGCGCCTGAGACCCTACCTCAGCTCGAGCAGGTCGCCGCCAAATACGCTGTGGCCATTACCCCTGCCATGGCCGATCTCATTGAGCGTGCAGACGATCCCATTGGCCTGCAATTCCTACCTCAGGCCGCTGAACTGGATCAAACCCTGGCAGAGTCGCCCGACCCGGTGGGAGATGATCTCTTCTCGCCGGTTCCAGGCATTGTCCACCGCTATCCGGACCGGGCCCTGCTGAAGATTACCCACACCTGCGCTGTCTATTGTCGCTTCTGCTTTCGACGTGAAATGGTCGGGCCAGACGGACTGAAACCCCTGGACGGTGCTGCCTTGAACTCTGCCATCGCCTACCTGGCCGGGCACCCGGAAATCTGGGAAGTCATCGTTACTGGCGGAGACCCCTTGATCCTCTCGCCCAGGCGCATAGCCGACCTGATGGCCCGACTTGCCCCCATAGATCATCTGAAGGTGGTGCGATTCCACACCCGCATTCCTGTTGTTGATCCAGACAAGATTACGCCAGATTTGGTGGCGGCACTCCGAACCACCGATAAGGCGGTCTACGTGGCCCTGCACGCCAATCACCTGAAAGAACTGACCCCAGCGGCCCGAAAGGCGTGTGCAAGGCTGATCGACGCCGGCATTCCCATGCTGAGCCAGACGGTCCTGCTAAAGGGCATCAATGACACGCCCGAAGCCCTAGGCGCGCTCATGCGCGGCTTCGTCGAGACCCGCATCAAGCCTTACTATTTGCACCATCCAGATCATGCCCCCGGCACAGGGCATTTTCGAACCACCATAGCTGAAGGCCAGGCGATCCTGGCAGCCCTGCGCGGTCGCTATTCTGGGCTCTGCATGCCGACCTACATCCTCGACATCCCAGACGGCTATGGCAAGGTTCCTATCGGCCCCAATTATCTATCAGCGGACAGCGTGGCTGACCCCTGGGGAACAGATCACCCCTACCCGCCTAAAGCCTGACTACCAGGCACCGATATTGGGCATGGAGGTCCAAGGTTCTGCTGGTGCCAGGGCTGGACCAGCCTGAAGCAGCTCGATAGAAATACCATCCGGAGAGCGGACAAAGGCCATGCGGCCGTCCCGGGGCGGGCGATTGATCACCACGCCGCCAGCTTCAAGCCGGGCGCAGGTTTCATAGATATTGTCGACCGCATAGGCCAGGTGGCCGAAATTACGGCCTCCCTGATAGTCCTCGGTATCCCAGTTGTAGGTCAGCTCGACCATGGGGGCCTTGGCCTGCTTTGCGTGTTCGAGATCGTCGGGCGCGCAGAGAAAAACCAGAGTGAACCGCCCGGCAGGGCTTTCCGAGCGCGAGGCCTCAACCAAACCCAGCTTGGTGCAATAGAAGTCTAAAGACGCCTCAAGGTCCTTCACCCGCACCATGGTGTGCAAATACTTCATCGCTAGGCCCTCCATCGCCACATTGCGCGCTGGTGAAATGCGCCAGCGCCAGCCTCGATGCAAGAGGGCCTGATGTGCGACAGGCACGCACCGGTCGTGAATGGCTTTACTGGTTACAAGACCAAGTCAGCCTCAACAATTCATACTGCCACTGACTCTTCCGAAACAGGCAAGCTGTAGTCTGCGGTGCGCGAACTGCCAATTAGCTCAGGCCGTCCGGGTCTGGCGACGCCAAAGGGCGGCGTATTCCCCGCCCCGGGCCAGTAGGTCATCGTGAGTTCCGCGCTCGACCACCTTGCCGCGGCGCAGGACGACGATCTGGTCAGCATCGACAATGGTCGACAGGCGGTGGGCGATAACCAAGGTGGTACGCCCCGCCCGGACCTTGCGAAGGGTCTGCTGGATGGCCTCTTCCGTGGGGCCATCAAGGGCGCTGGTGGCTTCGTCCAGTATAAGGAAACGGGGATTGGCCATCAGGGCCCGCGCTATGCCAACACGCTGGCGCTCACCCCCCGAGAGTTTCAATCCCCGCTCGCCGACCATTGTGGCCAGTCCCTGGGGCAGGCTCTCTATGAAAGCCCCCAGCTCCGCGGCATCGGCAGCGCGCAGAATGTCCGCCTCAGAGGCATCAGGACGGGAGAAGGCGATATTGGCGCGCAATGTGTCATTAAAAAGCGCCACATCTTGCGGGACCAGGGCAATGGCGCTGCGAAGTTCCGATTGTCGGACCCTTTTTAGATCCAGGCCGTCAATGACCACGCGACCGTCCTTGGGATCCAGCAATCGCAGGGCCAGCCGGACGGCTGTGGTTTTTCCAGCCCCAGAAGGCCCAACAATCGCCGTCGTCGTCCCTGGCGGAATATCGAAACTGACCTCCTTGAGGCCTGTAGACCGGGCGTCATGCTGGAAATCGACCCGGTCAAAGGCGATGGCCGCACCCTGTCCGCTCGAGGGCGGCAGATCGACTGCGTCAGGGGCATCAATGATATCGGGGACCACAGCGGTGAGCCCCACCATCTGCTCCATGTCGATGAAGGCCTGGCGGATCTCCCGATAGTTGAAGCCCAGCATGTTCAGCGGCACATAGAGGCTGGTGAGCAGCAGGATGGCGGTGGTGACGTCGCCAATCCGCATGCGGCCATGCAGAACCTCAATCCCAGCCAACACGGTCATGATCGCCAAACCGATATTCAGAATCACCGCCTGGACCGCGTTCAGCAGGGACAGTGAGGTGTTGGCCTGGACCGAGGCCTTCACATAGCGGCCCATGGCGTCCTGGTAGCGCACCACCGTGCGGCCTTCAGACCCGAAGGTCTTGATGGCCTCGTAATTGATCATGGCGTCCACCGACAGACCTGCCGCCCGGCTGTCAGCCTCGTTCAGTTCGCGCCGGTGGCTGAGCCGCCAGTCTGTGATCCGGAAGGTCAGGACCGTATAGATCACGATGGTCACAAACGCTGTCGCAGCGAACCGCCAGTCCAGCTTAAAGGCCATGACCGTCATGGCCATGACCAGTTCCACCGCGGTCGGGCCCAGGCTGAACACCACGCTTCGGATCAGGAAGTCCGTCGACCTTGATCCCCGGTCGATGATCCGCGCCAAGGTGCCGGTCTGCTTGCTCTGATGAAAGTCCAGGGATAGGCCCAGGGTATGGCCAAAGGCCTCCACTGCGGCCTTGGCCATGGTGGCCTGGGAGACGGGGGTGAAGATCGCCTCTCGCGCGAAGGGCGCGCAGGCGGAAACCAGGCGCAGGGCTGCAAAAGCCAGGGCCAGCCCGACAAAATTAGCCCCAAGAGCAAGGACGGACTTGACCGAAGGTGACAAGGTGTTGATGGCCTCGCCCAGCATGACAGGGGCCCAGACCCCCGCCAGCTTTCCTGCGAAGACTAAGATTAGGGCAGAGGGAATTCGCCAGCCTAGACCTGGCGCGCCGCTGCGCAGCACGAGCCGTCCAAGGTCGGCCATAGAGCTCCAGAAGCTGAACCTTACGCCCACTGGAGCAACAGCGCCCTCTGACCGGCCGCCTGGGTGATGAAAACTCATTTCGCTCCACCTCCCAGCCCATAGATCCAGGTTGTCTGCTCGCCCCCGCCTGGCGTCATCCAATCGACCTTTAGATCAGGCCCATACTGAACGGCCCGATAGGGTGAGGAGGCCAAGGATGCGGCTGGGGTCGCATCGACATTGAGAATGGCGTCAATGGCTTCACCAAAGACCTTCAAGCTGTGGTGACCCACATTGACGGGCCCCGTCAGGGGTAGGGCAAAACGACCTTGAGGGTCCGCTCGACCTTCACCAAGCTTATTGCCGTCCACCCAGACACTGAACTTCATCCCGGCAGGACCAAATCCCGACACCACGGCCCCGCCCTCCCGGTCGACATCAAAGGCCGAAACCCGTGCGGGCATTGAGGGGGCCAGGGCCAAGGCCCCAGCCCCGGAACGCAAGACGACGCCCATCCCACCTTGGGTGACCAATAGATAGCCTGAAGCCTGCAAGACCCGCTCAGGGGTCGTTTCTGAAACCCCGTAGATCTCAGTCTGGCCAGAGGACGGCAGCCGGATGACCCAATGGCCGCCCTTGTCTGCGACAGCTTGCCCAGCCAAGCCCGTCGGACGCGCCAAGCGCACAGTGGCCTTAGCAGCCGCAGTCCCAAAAACCTCAATATCCCCTGCGATATTCCGGACTGAGGTTACCTGCGGTGGGGGCTGGTAGTCGATTTCAGAGGCCGACCTGGCCGCTGGTTTCTGTACCGGTTTTGCCGCGGGGACACATCCCGTCAGAGACACCAAGAGGACAGCGCCAAGACCGATGAAGAGTGATTGCTTCTGACGCACGGTTTGGTCGACACTCCTGGGCATTGAGTCTGACGGCTTTGTCCGCAAATCGGGCGCGGCTCGCCCCTTCTTAGACCATTTCGCGGAGCATCCCATGGGGCAATCCCCAAAGTCCCTATCTTCGGTCTGCGTCTTTTGCGGTGCCTCCAATGAAGCCGATCCGACCCTTCTCGAGGCGGCATCTCAATTGGGACGCGATCTGGCCGCCGCAAGCTTGAAACTGATTTACGGTGGCGGGGGCGTTGGATTGATGGGCGCCTGCGCCCTGGCTGCCCACAAGGCCGGCGGCGAAGTTCTGGGGATCATCCCCCATTTTCTGAAGGTCCGCGAACAGCGTCTGGACGTGGTGGAGACCATCGTCGTTGACTCCATGCATGAGCGGAAGATCCAGTTGTTTGACCGGTCCGACGCTTTTGTCGTTCTGCCAGGGGGCATTGGTACCCTGGAGGAAATCGTTGAGCTGCTATCCTGGCGACGCCTGGACCTGCATGCCAAGCCAGTGGTGTTTTACAACGTAGATGGCTTTTGGGAGCCGCTCTTCGCCGTATTCCAGCACACGGTTGATGCCAAACTGACCCCGCCGGAATTCATGCAGAGCTGGGCCTCTGTGCGCACGGTCGCAGAGATATTGCCTGCCCTCTATGCCGCAATGCCGGTTCCAGAAAGTGATGCAGAGCTTAGCGACAAGGCCTAGCTGACCACGTCCCTGAAGCCGTTGACGATGGGATAGCGACGATCCCGGCCAAAGGCCCTCGGTCCGATCTTCACCCCGGGCGCGGCCTGGCGGCGCTTATATTCGGAATTGTAGAGCAGACGCTGCACCCGCTCGACGGTTTCAGGGGCATGCCCCCGGGCGACGATCTCATCCAGGGTCGCTTCCTCTTCCACCAATCCATGGAGGATGGCGTCCAGTTCGGCGTATTCAGGCAGGCTGTCCTGATCCTTTTGATCGGGCCTCAGCTCAGCAGACGGTGCCTTGGTCAGGATGCGCTGAGGGATTGGATCCTCGGCGACACCAAAGGGGTTATTGGCATTACGCCATTCACAGACACCATAGACATCGGTCTTGTAGACATCCTTCAAGACATTATAGCCGCCACACATGTCGCCATAGAGGGTGGCATATCCGACCGCCATCTCGCTCTTATTGCCGGTGGTTAGCAGCATCAGGCCGAGCTTATTGGAAAGGGCCATGAGCGAAAGGCCCCGGGTGCGGGCCTGAATGTTTTCTTCTGTCAGATCTGGTGCCTTACCCTCGTAAAGCGGCGTGAGCATTTCGGCGAAGGCGTCTACCGCTGGAGAAATGGCAATCTCATCCAGGCGCACCCCGAGGCGGTTCGCGCAGCCCTCGGCATCCTCAAGACTGTCACGGCTGGTGTATTTGGAGGGCAGCATGAAGCAGCGCACCCGATCAGGCCCAAGGGCGTCAGCTGCGACAACGGCGACAATGGCGGAGTCTACACCGCCGGAAAGACCGAGAAGCACACCGGGGAAACCGGACTTGTTCACATAGTCCCGAAGGCCCAGAACCATGGCGTGATAAACTTCGCCATAGCCGCTCAGCCAATCGGCCATAGGGGCGTCGCTCAGCCCCCACCCGTCGGGTCCTCGGGTCCAAGTTGTAAGGGCCATAGCGTCTTCGAACATGGGCAGACGCATGACGGTCTCGCCCTTGGCCGACATCGCAAAAGATCCGCCGTCGAACACCAGTTCATCCTGGCCGCCCACTTGATTGACATAGAGCAGCGGCAGGCCCGTCTCAGCGACCCTTGCCCGTACCACGTCCATGCGCTCCGTATCCGCCATACGGCGATAGGGCGACCCATTGGGTGTCACCAGGATCTCAGCGCCCTGGGCCTTCAGCGCCGCACAGACACCCTTGCCCCAAATATCCTCGCAGATTGGGGTGCCGATCTGCACGCCCTTCCAGGTGAAAACGCTTGGGACTTCACCTGGCTCGAAAACCCGCTTTTCGTCGAAGACACCGTAGTTGGGCAGGTCGCATTTGAAGGCGAGCCCCCTCACCTCTCCGCCCGCCAGGAAGGCAAGGGCGTTGCGGGGCCTGCGCCCAGGCGCTTCGGCCGGCCAGATTACGCCGATCAGGGCCGCGAAATTCTCGTCGGTCTCCTTAGCCAAACGCTCAATAGCTGCCTTTCCTGCGCCCCAAAAGGCGGGCTTTAGGGAAAGGTCTTCGGGCGGATAGCCATTGAGAAAGAGCTCGGTAAATACCGCAAGGTCAGCGCCAGCGCCCCGGGCCTGAGTCATAAGTTCCCTGGCCAGGGCCTCGTTTTTGGCAATGGCACCTAGGGTCGGGTTGGCCTGGATCGCGGCGATAACAAGGGTATCGGTCATGTCTGGTGTGTAACCTCGACTAAACCGGCTCGCCAGAGGCAATAGGCGCTCGGGCGGCGAACCATGGGCGCAGCCGCGACAGCGCTTCCCGAACTTGATCGGTCGAAACGGCGAAACTCAGTCGAATGAACTTGTGGCCCTCCACCGGATCAAAATCGACGCCAGGGGCGGTAGCGACCCCTGTCTCCTCCAGCAACTGTTGGCAGAAGCTCATGCTGTCATCGGTCAAATGACCAACATTGGCATAGACATAAAAGGCCCCGTCTGGGGGCGCAATGGCAGCAAGGCCAAGGCTCGGAAGGGCTTCAAGCACCAGGGCGCGGTTTGCACGATAAACCGCCACATGGCCCTCTAGCTCCTCGCGACAGTCCATAGCCACCAGACCTGCATGCTGACTAAGCGATGGCGGGGTCAGGAAGAGATTGGTCATGAAGGCCCGGGTGCGCTCCACGAGGTGCAAGGGGGCGATGACCCAGCCAAGTCGCCAAGCCACCATACTGAAATACTTAGAAAAGCTGTTGACCACAAAGGCCTCGGGCTCGAACTCCAGGATGGAATGAGCCCGCTCGCCATAGCTGAGGCCGTGATAGATTTCATCAGAGACAATCTGGATGTTCCGGTCCCGACAAACCTCGGCAATGGCAGCCATTTCCGCCTTCGGGATTATGGTTCCCGTGGGGTTGGCTGGACTGGCGATTATGACCCCAGCTGGGGCCGGTTCTAGGGCCGAAAGATGGGCCGCACTCAACTGGAACCGATCAGCAGGACCGCAAGCGATCTCCTGAGGTTCTAAATTTAATGCCCTGATTGTATTGCGATAAGCGACATATCCTGGCCGAGCTAATGCGATCCGATCGCCTGCAGAGAACTGGGCGGAAAGTGCAAGCACCAAGGCCGGAGATGCACCGCAGGTCAGGATGACTTGGCGGGATTCAAGGCTAACCCCGTAGGTTTCAGCATAGTGGCGCACAATACGCTGTTTGAGGGGCTGGCTTTCCCAATATCCCATGGCATCGCTATCGAGCACGCGATGGGCTTCAGCAATGGCGGCGGCTGGGGCCCCTGTCGATGGCTGACCAAATTCCATATGCAGAATGGAACGGCCCTCAGCCTTTAGCTTGTGGGCCAGGCCACTGATTGCCACGGCGTAAAATGGATCAATCTGGACCGCCATGATCCCTCGCAAGAACAGGCATAATGCGCCTTCTCCGGGGTTTAGACGGCTTCGCACCCATCCGCCACATCACCGTGAAAGGTGATGACGTGATTCAGATCAAGGCGGGCCCGTATTGAGCCCCGCCAATATCAATCGTCGCGGTGGATGCGTTCCCGACGCTCATGTCGTTCCTGAGCTTCGACGCTGAGGGTCGCGATCGGACGGGCGTCGAGACGGCCAACGCCAATCGGTTCGCCGGTGTCTTCGCAATACCCGTAGGAGCCATCTTCGATTCGGCGCAGGGCCTCATCGATTTTCGAGATCAGCTTGCGCTGACGATCGCGGGTACGAAGCTCAAGCGACCGGTCAGCCTCAGAGGTTGCGCGGTCCGCGAGATCAGGGTGATTTTCGGTCTCAGCTTGCAAATGGACGAGGGTTTCACGCGCTTCGCGCAAAATTTCCTCTTTCCAATTCAATAGCTTCTTCTTGAAATAGTCCCTCTGCCGCTCATTCATGAACGGCTCATCGTCCGAAGGACGATAGTCCGGCTTGTCCGCTAACGCCGAAGCATCAGTCATATACGTCTACGCCCTCTGCAGAGCGCCCCCTAGACTTGCGGAGGGCTTATAGCAAAACGTGCAGCCGCTGCAACGGACCTTGCGTCAAGTCCGCGCTTTGTTGACGGTATTGGCGTATTCGAGTTTGGCCAGCTCAACAGCCGCTCGCGTCTCGATCTCGTTGAGGATTTCCTCAAGCTTGGGGTCCTCCGTCCCCTCCCTCTGATCCTTGATCGCCTGCTGAAGCTTGGTGAGACTGTTGAGGGTCGGCTCCCCAGACAAGAGGTTCAACTTCATCTCGTCCAGGGCATCCAGCATACGGGCTGCGCGCCTGACTGCCTTGCGCTTACGCTCCGTCGGGGTTCCCACATCCTGCAGGGCCAAGAGGGCGCTGACATTCATCACCGGAGAGAGCGAGCTTACACTGGCAGCGGCCGCAGGTGCGCTTGCCCCGCCCACGGTGGGGAGTTGAAAGCCCTGCCCCCCGCCGGTCGCACGGGCCTTGCCTGCGCCCGTTGCGGACCCGGTACCGCTCGTATTGTTGACCTTCATAGGGGCAAAACTCTCAAACCGAACCCAGCGACTCACTCTCGCCCCGTCCTGCTTATGGCATGGTTAATGCCGGGCAAAATCTGCCAGGGCGGCGAAATCGGCGCATGAGGAAATTCGAGTTTCTCTGAATTAATTGCGTTTTCCCACAGGCCCAAATTGGCACGACCTTCGCATCGCGTTTTCAGATTCCGTTTCTTCGGACGACCGGGGCTGCATGCGTCGACTTTCAAGTTTCGTTTTTGGGCTGAGTTTATTGCTGGCGATGGCGATGGCCGATCCGTGCCTGGCCAAGTCGCGCATCAAAGACATTGTCGAGTTCGAGGGCGTTCGGAACAACATGCTGGTCGGCTACGGCCTCGTGGTTGGCCTGAACGGTTCAGGGGACTCCCTTCGCAACGCCCCCTTCACCAAGCAGAGCCTTGAAGCCATGCTTGAGCGTCTGGGAGTCAATACCCGGGACGCGAACCTAAATACCAAGAATGTTGCCGCTGTCATGGTCACGGCCAGTCTTCCAGCGTTTGTCGCCACTGGCGCGCCGATCGATGCCACGGTCTCGGCCATGGGCGATGCGAAGAGCCTGCTAGGTGGCACGCTTCTGGTCACGCCCCTGTTGGGTGCAGACGGCCAAGCCTATGCCGTGGCCCAGGGCTCGGTGCAGACCGGCTCGGTCTCCGCCGGCGGCGCCTCGGGAAGTTCAGTTTCCAAGGGCGTACCCACATCCGGTCGCATCGCCTCAGGGGCGATTGTCGAACGGGAGATCGGGTTTCAGCTGGCCAATATGGGGCAGTTGCGCATGACCTTGCGCAATCCAGACTTCACCACCGCCGCACGCATTGCCAACGTCATCAATACCAATTTCCCAGGCTGTGCCCGGGCCGACAACCCGACCATTGTCACCATTCAGCCGCCCCCCGGCCAGGATATGGTCCGCTTTCTGTCGCAGGTTGAGAACCTCACTGTCGATACCGATGAACCGGCAAAGGTGGTCATCGACGAAGTGGCTGGCGTCATTGTCATGGGCGAGAATGTACGCATCTCAACTGTGGCCATTGCTCAGGGCAACCTAACGATCCGCGTCCAGGAAAATCCGGGTGTCAGCCAGCCGGCGCCCTTCAGCCAGGGACAAACGGTTGGGGTCCCTCAAACCACGATTTCGGTGGACGAAGAAAAAGGCAAGCAGCTGATCACCTTGAAGAGCGGTGCCTCGCTCTCAACCCTGATCTCCGGCCTAAACACCCTAGGTGTCACCCCCCGCGACATGATCTCAATCCTACAGGCCATTAAGGCCGCTGGTGCCCTCCAAGCTGAAATTCAGGTGATGTGATGGCTGATCTTGCCTTCGTTCCCCCGAGCCTGGCCGTCAGTAAACCTCCGGTCGCGCCCTCTTTCGGAGTGGGCATTTCTGAGGGGGTCAAGCGAACACAGATCGCCAAGGCCGCCAAGGACTTCGAGTCCTCATTCCTTTCCGTAATGATGGGTCAGATGTTTCAGGGCGACAGCCTCAAGGGGCCCTTCTCCGGAGGGGAAGGCGAAGACGCCTTTAAGTCCTTCATGAGCGACGCCATGGCCAAACAGGTGGTCCGCTCGGGCGGCATTGGCCTGGCCGCAACGGTTCAAAAGGAAATGCTGAAGCTACAAGGCCTCAGTGAGGAGACGAAGAAATGACCTTGTCCGCCACTGACTCCACGGACCGTGTTGAACAACTCATTGCCCTAACAGAGCGCCTCACCGAACTGATTGCCCTGGAAGCACAGGCCTTCGAGCAACATCGTCCACAAGATGCCGCAGCGCAGATTGAGGAGGTCTCTAAGCTCGCCAATATCTATCGTCATGAGTCCACCAGGGTTCGGGCCAATCCTGATCTGATCGCCACGGCCCCCCTGGCCCAACGCACCCGCTTGACCCGAGCCACAGAAGCCTTTGATGCAGTTCTGGCGCGCCAGAGCCGCGCCCTCGAAGCGGCTAAGACTGTGACCGAAGGCCTAGTTCGTGCCATTGCCGACGAAGTGGCCACCCAACGCACCAATGCCTCGAGCTATGGCCCCGGCGCGACGACCATAAAAGCAGGCCAAGCCACCGCCATAACCTTGAACCAGCGCGCCTAGAACTGGCGATAGAATTTAAACGCTTGTTCGAACCCTTACCTTCGTCCTAGTTTGCGCCGTCGCCGGGCTCTTCCGGCGGCACGCGTTCTCAGGGCGGGGTGAAAGTCCCCACCGGCGGTAAAGGCGGGGCTGTATAGCCAAGCACGAGCCCGCGGGCGCTCCTCGGACCTCAAGTTCGAGGAGGTAGCAGACACCGGTTAGATCCCGGGGCCGACGGTTAGAGTCCGGTTATGAGAACCACTGGAAGACTGCACACCCGTTTTCTCGGGGGCGTGTCGGCTGGTGTCTCCCTGAGTCGTGGTTCCTCAATGGGAGATGACCATGACCCAAGCTGCAATCGCTCAAATTTCAGAATATCGCACTGCCAATGGCGCCTATCGCCCGGCCCGGATCGCCTTCGTCCAGGCCGGTTGGCACCATGACATTGTCGACAAGGCCCGGGAGGGCTTCATCGCCGAAATGGAAAAGCTCGGCTTTCCATCCAACGCCGTCGATGTCTTCCAGACCCCAGGTGCCTTCGAAATCCCCCTCCATGCCCAGACCTTGGCCCGCACGGCCAAGTACGCCGCCGTGGTCGCCGCCGCCTTCGTGGTGGATGGCGGCATTTATCGCCACGAGTTCGTTGCCGAAACCGTGGTCAATGGCCTGATGAAGGTCCAGCTGGACACCGAGATCCCCGTCTTCTCCGTGGTGCTGACGCCCCATCATTTCCAGGAAACGCCTGCACACCAGGACTTCTTCCGAGCCCATTTCATTCAAAAGGGTGCAGAGGCAGCACGAGCCTGCACCCAGACCCTGGAAAGCCTTCACCGCCTGACGGGGAGCGCTGGATGAGCCGATTGAGGTCTACAAACTGAAGCTGGCGAGGCAGATCTTGTGGTCTGCCTCGATCCTTACCCTTGCCTCTGGGCCTTTAGGCTGTGACCTTGGCGCGCTTAAGCCCAAGGATACCGCCATGCGCCGTCTCGCCCTGCCCCTCGCCCTTCTGTTGGCCTCGGCCGCACCGCACGCCCTAGCCGCTAAGGCCAAGCCCCTCCCTGCCTGGGTCATCGCCCATCGCGACGCCATCGTGCTGGACACCCACTACGATACCCCTGCCAATTTCCATGTGCCGGGTTGGGATATGATGGACCGCCATTCTGCAAAGGTGGACGGCAGCCAGGTCGACTATCCGCGCATGGTCCAGGGCGGCGTGGACGGCGGCTTCTTCGCCATCTTCACCCCCCAAGGCGCCCGTGGCCCCGAAGCCAACGCCAAGGCTAGGGACTTCGCCCTGGTCCGGGCCACCGAGATCCATGAAATGGTCGCAAAGCATGGCGACAAATTGGCCATCGCCCTGACGGCTGACGACGCCCAGAAGATCCTCGACGGCAAGAAGCGGTTCGTCTTCCTTAGTATGGAGAACGGCTCGCCCGTGGCCGGCGATGTCGGCCTCATGAGCGCTTTCTATGCTCTGGGCGTGCGCATGATGGGCCCGGTCCACTTCCTCAATAACGACTTGGCCGACTCGGCCACTGACAAGCCCGAATGGGGTGGCCTCTCTCCTTCGGGCAAGGCCTTCGTTGCAGAAGCCAACCGCCTGGGCATCGTCCTCGACGCCAGCCACGCTTCCGATCAGGTGCTAGATCAGATGCTGGCCCTGTCCAAGGCACCGATTATCCTGTCGCACTCAGGATGTAAGGCGATCTTCGACAATCCGCGCAATATCGATGATGACCACCTGCGGGCCCTGGCGGCCAAGGGCGGGGTCATCCAAATCAACGCCTTCTCGAACTATATGGTCCCCACACCTAAAATCCCTGAGCGGGAGGCGGCCATGGGGGCCTTAATGAAGTCCATCGGCATGACCGGCCGGGATATGAGCCCTGAACAGCGCAAGGCCTTCCTGGCGGGGAAAGCAAACATTGACGCCAAGTGGCCTGTGCCTCGGGCCAATCTCGACGACTATATGAAGCACATGCTGCACGCCATTGCGGTAGCTGGCATCGACCATGTGGGCGTTTCGGGCGACTTCGACGGTGGCGGCGGTGTCGACGGCATGAACGATGTCACAGACTATCCGGCCATCACCCAGCGGCTGATGGCAGCAGGCTATTCCAAGGCCGATGTCGCCAAGGTCTGGGGCGGCAACGCCCTGCGGGTTCTGCGGGCGGCCGAAGCGGCAAAGGGCAAGTAAGCCATGACCTATGAACACCTAGACGTCGTCGTCGAGAACGAAGTGGCCTGGGCGACCATGAACCGCCCAGAGCGGCTCAACGCCCTTAATCCCAAGCTGGTGGATGAACTGCGCGACTTCTTCGTGGGTCTCTATTGGCGACGGGATGTGCGGGTCGTGGTCCTGAGGGGCGCCGGGCGGGCCTTCTGCGCGGGCCTGGATCTCAAGGACCGTTCGGGATCAAACGCTGAGCGCACGGTGGGCGAAAGCCTAACCGGCCAAAGGAAGATCAGCGAGATCGTCATGGCCATGCGCCGCTGCCCCCAACCGATCATCGCCTGCGTCGATGGCGCAGCCAGCGGCGGCGGCTTTGCCCTGGCCCTGGCCAGCGATGTGCGGATCGCGACGCCGACGCTGAAGATGAACGCCGCCTTCATACGGATTGGCCTCTCGGCCTGCGATATTGGGGTCAGCTATTTCCTGCCCCGCATGGTCGGCAGTTCGGTGGCTGCGGAATACATGCTGACCGGCCGCTTCCTGGGCGCTGAGCGCGCCTATCAGCTGGGTCTGATCAGTCGCATTGTCGAGCCAGAGGACCTTGAGACCGAAGCCCGCGCCTTTGCCAAAGACATGCTGCACGCCACGCCTCTGGGCCTGCGCCTGACCAAGGAAGCCCTCAACCACGCTATCGACGCCAACGGCCTGGAGGCCGCCATCGCCATGGAGGACCGCAATCAGATCCTCTGCGTCCAGGATGGCGATTTCGGCGAAGGCATAAGGGCCTTTTTGGAAAAGCGGGAGCCAGTTTACGCAAAGGCCAAGCCAGAATGAGGGTGACTGACGCACAACTCGCCCAGGTCTGGGATCAGGGTTTTACGGTCGTTGAGGGGTTTCTCGACTCAGAAACCCTTAGCGCCGCACAGGAGGCCTTATGGGGCATCTATCCCAGGCCAGAGGTCTACCATGCTGACCCCTCCCAGTTTCCCAAGTTCAGCCGAAGCCAGTTTTCCGGCCTGACATACTTTCCCTACAATGCCCCGGTCCTCGACCGGCTGCCGGTCTATCCAGACCTGGTGGACGCGGCGGAGCGACTGCTCTCTAGCCGGGACTTGGAGCTCTACAAGGTCGAGCTCTGGGCCAAATATTCCGGGGCCATCAATTATGATCAGGCCCATCACCGGGATTTTGGCAATCACACCCTCGTGGTGCCCCGACGTGATGGCGTGCACACCCAGATGACCACCTTTATCCTGCTGTCTGACGTGACTGAACTGGACGGCCCCACCAAGGTCATTCCCTTGAAGGAGGGCCTTGATATTCCCCTCATTCCCAATCAGCTGCCGTTTGGCGAGATGTTCGACAAGGAAGTCAGCGCCATAGCGCCGGCGGGCAGCCTGCTGATCTACAAGACAGATGTCCTGCACCGGGGTTCCGACTTTGGGGGGCCAGGCCGCTCACGGTTCGCCATGCTGGTGGACTTCCAGGTCCGGGGCTGGCCCTGGAACGGCAAGATGAGCTGGCCAAATCACGCAGAGCGCAAGGGCTTCTGCGACGCCATGATCGCCATGTCGCCCCGGGAGCGCGAATTGTTTGGCTGGCCGCCCGCTGGGTCAGATTACTGGAATGCTCAGACCCTGGCAGATGTCGGGGCGCGATATCCGGGAATGGATATGGCCCCCTACACATCGCCCTAGGCCTTGCCACCACTGGCGATGAGGGCATCCACCTCCGTTGCCAGAACTGACAGCGGAACGGCCCCGGTCTTAACCAGAGTGTCGTTGAACACCTTGACGTCAAACCGACCACCGAGGGCAGCTCTCGCCTTGTCCCTTAGGCGGTTGATCTCGGTGTGGCCGACCTTGTAGCCGCAGGCCTGGCCTGGGGATGCGCAATAGCGGTCGATCTCGCTGGTCATGGCCGCTTGGGTGCGGCCTGAATTGGCCACTGCCCAGTCAATGGCCTGTTCCCGGGTCCAGCGCTTGGCATGCATGCCGGTGTCCACCACCAGACGGATAGCGCGGAAGCGCTGGGCCTGGAGATAGCCCAGCTGACCAGCCCAATCGTTCTCGTACATGCCCATTTCATCGCCCAGCTGCTCTGCATAGAGGGCCCAGCCCTCCACATAGGCGTTGAAACCCGCGAGGATCTGACGAACCAGGGGCACATGGCCGCTTTCAGTGAGATAGGCACCCTGCCAGGCATGGCCCGGCACCGTCTCGTGATAGGTCAGGGATGGCAGGGAGAACTTAGGCCAGTTTTTGGTGGACTTCAGATTGATGTAATAGACCGAGGGACGGGAGCCATCCAAGGAGCCCGTATTCATATAGCCCTGCCCGGCCCCATCCTGGATTTCCACGGGCACACGCTTGGCGAAGACCGGTGCCTTGAGCTTAAGATTGAACTGGCTGGCCAGGTGCGGGCGCACACCGGCAATGATGTCGTTCAGGTGCCGGATCACGTCTAGCTTACCGGCTTCGGTGTCGGGGAAAAGCTGGGCAGGATCATTACCCAGGGCAATCATCCGTTCGCCCACCGTGCCTTGGCTCAGCCCATGCGCCTTGAGGACGCCATCCATGCGCGCCTCGATGGCGCGGTTCTGATCCAGGCCCATCTGATGGACTTCGTCGGCCGTAAGGGTCGTATTGGTGCCCTGCTTCAATAGCCAGGCGTAATACGCCTCACCATCTTTCAGGCGCCAGACGCCGGCATCGTGGGTCGCATTCGCGGCATTGGCGCGCAGGACCTCCCGCTGGCGATTAAGGGCGGGATAGATTTCAGTCTCAACAATCCTGGTCGCCATACCCGCATAGTCGCCCACAATGCCCTTGGCCTTGGCCCGAGAGCCGACAGAGGTGGCGAACCGCGACTGGCCTGCCGCAATGGCCAGCATGCCATCCATCTGACCCAGCATGTTCCTGGCGATGAAATCCGGTGCTGTGACGCCCAGACCCGCATCTCGGCGCACTCGGTCGGTTTCCTGGTCGACCACCTTGGCCATGTCGCGCAGGCGAGCAAGATAGGCGTCCGCGTCAGCCTTGGTGTTGATCTGATGCTGGCTGTCGAGAAATTCAGCGGTTCCCGAATAAGCTCCACCCTGCTGGCTAACCACATAGGGACCAGCGCTCTCGCTCATGGCGCTGAGCATGGTGTTGTCACCGAAGTTGAAGGGTGCGGCCTCGACGCCCAGTTCAAGGGCATAGACCGCGACGGCCTTATTGATCTGCGCCTCGTGGCTAAGCGCCGTATCGGGAATGGCCTTGAGTGCCTTGAGTTCATCGCGGCAAAGCTGCGTCAGGTTTTCAACCTCAGCCCAGGACTCATCCCCCAGCTTGGACTTCAAACCCACATTGGCACCCTTATCGAGACCCAGGCTTGTGGCGAGTTCTGGTGAACGATCGAGGAGGGTCTTGCCCAGCTGGTCCAACCGCCGATTGAGGGCCACTTCTGCAGGGGTGGAAGCGGCTGCGAGAGCCTCGCCGCCTCCGGTGATCGCGATAGCAGCGGCGGACAACAGGACCTGGCGGCGATCTAGGGACATGGGAACTCCGATAAGAAATAGTCACCCCATTGTGACGCTAAGGACGCCCCTGCGTCCACTCCCGTGCCCGATGCGTGCGAAGACAAATCGGCGGCGGCCGCAGTTAAGGTCTAAGACAGGCCAAATGCAGCATTTGTTCGCATATTGTTCCCATGTTATCCCTGAGTCTGATTGCTAAATTGAACGGCTCCGGCGATAGCGTCGGTGCGTTGAGGACGTTCTGAGATTTCATGGCTGAGCAGCTGAACTTCATCCGGGTCCGCGGGGCGCGGGAGCACAATCTCAAGGACGTCAATGTTGACATCCCTAGGGGGGAGCTGGTTGTCCTGACTGGCCTGTCGGGGTCGGGCAAGAGCTCGCTTGCCTTCGACACCATCTATGCCGAAGGCCAGCGGCGCTATGTGGAAAGCCTGTCTGCCTATGCCCGTCAGTTCCTGGAGCTGATGAGCAAGCCAGACGTGGACCTGATCGAGGGCCTGTCCCCGGCCATCTCCATCGAGCAGAAGACCACCAGCCGTAATCCGCGCTCAACCGTCGGCACAGTGACCGAGATTCACGACTATATGCGTCTGCTCTGGGCACGGATCGGTGTGCCCTATTCACCTGCCACTGGCCTGCCCATTGAGAGTCAGACCGTCTCCATGATGGTCGATAAGTTGACCGCCCTGCCAGAGGGCGAGCGCATCTATCTGCTCGCCCCGGTAATCCGTGGACGCAAGGGCGAGTACCGCAAGGAAATCGCCGAATGGCAAAGGGCCGGCTTCCAGCGTCTGAAGATTGACGGTGAGTTCTATCCCATTGAAGATGCACCAGTTTTAGACAAGAAGTTCAAGCACGACATCGACATTGTCGTCGACCGTCTGGTGACTAAATCAGGCCTTGAGTCCCGCTATGCCGACTCCCTGGAAACCGCCCTCAAGCTGGCGGATGGCATTGCGGTGGCCGAGTGGGCCAGCGTCGTAGAAGGTGAAACAGAACCTCGTAAGCTGCTGTTTTCTGAGAAGTTTGCCTGTCCTGTTTCCGGCTTTACAATCAGCGAGATCGAGCCTCGGCTGTTCTCGTTCAATAATCCCTTCGGAGCCTGCCCGGCCTGCGATGGCCTAGGCTCAAAGCTGGCCTTCGACCCGGACATGATTGTCCCAGACAAGGAAAAGACCCTGCACAAGGGTGCTGTCGCCCCCTGGGCCAAGGGCCCCTCGCCCCTCTATACCCAGACCCTTCAGGCCCTGGCCGCCCACTTTGAGTTTTCCATGGATGAGCCCTGGTGGATGCTGCCAGAGCTTGCTCAAAAGGTGGTGCTCTACGGATCGGGCTCGGAAAAGATCAAGTTCATCTATGACGACAATGCCCGAAAGTACGAGGTCAATAAGACCTTTGAAGGGGTCATTCCCAACCTTGAGCGGCGCTGGCGAGAGACCGACTCCTCCTGGGTACGCGAGGAACTGGGCAGATTCCAGTCAGACACGCCGTGCGAAGCCTGCGCTGGCTATCGCCTGAAACCGGAAAGTCTGGCGGTGAAAATCGATGGCCTTCATATCGGCGAAGTCTCCCGCCTGGCCATCCGCAAGGCGGGTGACTGGTTCACCGCCCTGGAAAACAGCCTGACCACCAAGCAAATGGAAATCGCTCGGCGGATCTTGAAGGAAATCAACGACCGCCTGCGCTTCCTGGTCAATGTGGGCCTGGACTACCTGAACCTCAGCCGGGCGTCTGGCACCCTATCCGGAGGCGAGAGCCAGCGCATTCGTCTGGCCAGCCAGATTGGTTCGGGACTGACGGGCGTGCTCTATGTGCTTGATGAGCCTTCTATCGGCCTGCACCAGAGGGACAATACCCGCCTCCTGGAAAGCCTGCGGGGCCTGCGGGACCTGGGAAACTCTGTCCTGGTGGTCGAACACGACGAAGAGGCCATCCTCACTGCTGACTATGTGATCGACATGGGCCCCGCCGCCGGTGTCCACGGCGGCGAGATTGTCAGCCAGGGCAAACCCGCTGACGTCATGGCAGACCCCAACAGCATTACTGGCCAGTATCTTTCGGGTGTCCGTGAAATCGAGGTCCCCTTAGATCGCCGCCCGATCTCCAAGAAAAAAGTCCTGCGGGTGGTGGGGGCCACCGGCAATAATCTGAAAAACGTCACTGCCGAAATCCCGGCGGGTACCTTCACCTGCATTACCGGCGTCTCCGGGGGCGGCAAGTCCACCTTCACCATCGAGACCCTCTACAAGGCCGCCGCCCGCCGTCTGCACAACGCCTCGGACGCCCCGGCGCCCCATGAGCGCATTGAGGGCCTAGAGCAGTTCGACAAGGTCATTGATATCGACCAGTCGCCCATTGGCCGGACCCCGCGCTCGAACCCTGCAACCTATACCGGTGCTTTCCAGCCGATCCGCGACTGGTTTGCCGGCCTGCCAGAGGCCAAGGCCCGAGGCTATGGCCCTGGCCGCTTCAGCTTCAACGTCAAGGGCGGCCGTTGCGAAGCCTGTCAGGGCGATGGCCTGATCAAGATCGAAATGCACTTCCTGCCGGACGTCTATGTCACCTGCGATGTCTGTCACGGCAAACGCTATAACCGCGAGACTTTGGAAATCCTCTTCAAAGGCAAGTCGATCTCCAACGTCCTCGACATGACCGTCGAAGAGGCCGCCGACTTCTTTAAGGCCGTGCCGCCGGTCCGGGACAAGATGGAAACCCTCAAGCGGGTGGGCCTTGGCTATGTCCAGGTGGGGCAGTCTGCCACCACCCTGTCGGGGGGCGAGGCCCAGAGGGTCAAGCTCAGCAAGGAACTGTCGCGGCGGGCCACGGGCAAGACCCTCTACATCCTCGACGAACCGACCACGGGCCTGCACTTCGAAGACGTCAAAAAGCTGCTGGAGGTGCTCCATGAGCTGGCCGACCAGGGCAATACAGTGGTGGTCATTGAGCACAATCTCGACGTGGTAAAGACCGCCGACTGGATCATCGACTTCGGCCCCGAAGGCGGCGATGGCGGCGGCGAGGTGGTGGCCATGGGCTCGCCTGAGCAGGTTGCGGCCAACTCTAAAAGCTGGACCGGACGCTATTTGGCCGAGGTTCTGGAACGGCACGCAGATCGACGCAAAGCCCGGCGCAAACTGATCGGGGCCTGAGGCCTCGCCACCGGGCCCCTCGCATGTATGATCAGGGGAAACCTTTTAAGGAGCTCCTCCGATGATCCTCTATGGCGCGCCCAATCCGGCCCCCAATCCCCGCCGCGTCCGCATCTTCCTGGCGGAAAAGGGCGTCGACCTGCCCGAAACCCTCGTCAACATGATGAAGCGGGAACACAAGTCTGAAGACTTCCGCGCCAAGAACGCCATGGGCCAAATCCCGACCCTGGAGCTCGACGACGGCACCTGCATTTCAGAGACGGTCTCCATTTGCCGCTATCTTGAAGAGCTCCACCCCAACCCCCCCATGTTTGGGACGACCCCGGTGGAGCGAGCCCTGGTGGACATGTGGATCCGCCGGGTCGAGTTCACCGTGATGATGCCTGTGGGCCAGTTTTGGCGCCATGCCCACCCACGGACTGCGGCCCTGCTGACCCAGTTCAATGACTTCGGCGAGTCAAATCGCGCCACCTATTCCGGGGCCCAAAAATTCATGGACCGGGAGCTAGAGGGGCATGACTTTGTGGTGGGCAACACCCTGACCATGGCCGATATCTGCCTGCTCTCGACGGTGGATTTCGCCGATTGGATCGGCCTGCCCCTGGAAGCAGAGTTCCAAAACCTCGCCGCCTGGCACGCCCGCATGACCGCCCGGGCGAGCGCGAGCGCCTAGGTTAGCCGCTGCCAACACCGGAGATGCAACTGGATACCGGCCTTCGCCGGTATGACCGGAGTTAAGAGTTGCGCGCCGAACCTGCCCCTCCATCGGTCACCCCGGCGAAGGCCGGGGTCCAGATCGTAGGGCGCAGTGGCGCCTGAGGACCCGAACTCCGGTCTCAAAGGTCACCACCGGAGATGCAACTGGATACCGGCCTTCGCCGGTATGACCGGGGGTAAAAATGACACACCGACGCCTCCACTCCGCCGGTCGCCCCGGCGAAGGCCTGGGTTGAGGCCGCCTAGGGCTTGGCCCAGACGCCGACCTTCCAGGCGTCGTCCTGCTTGAGTTCGCGATAGGCCACGGCAAGGGGTGAGGTCAGCATGATGACCTTTAGGGTCTGGATCAGCACCTCGATGAACAGGGTCAAGACCACAGCAAGAGCCGATAAGGGCCGGAAATGGGAAGGATGGGCGATTGTGGTTGCGCCGCCACCAATGGAGACGAAGGCAAGACCGATCACCGAAAGCAATGCCCAGACCATCACGTAGAAGACGATGGACAACATGGCCATGCCCAGCAGGGGCCAAAAATGGCCTTCTGTCAGCTTCCAGGACTCAATAATGGCGATCCGGCCTTCTCCGAATGTCATGGGGGTGACCAGGATCAACCTGACACCCACCCAGATGAGCAAACAAGACAGGCCAAACCCGATCAGAACGCCGGGAAAGCCGCCGATCAAGGTGGCGAAAGTCGCTGCAATCACGAATGAAAAAATGCCGATGGCCAGCATAACCAGATTGACCGCCGCCAGTCGGATTTCGTCTTGACCCAACTGCATATGGGCGACGCCCTTATCGTGAGGCTTCAGCACCATTCTGAAAATGCCTCCCGTCAAAACGGAAGAGACAAACGTATCGAGGACCAGAACGATGACAAAAGCCGGCCAGGAATGTTGCAGCATACCCACATAAGCTGAGGGGTCCCCTGCCTGCATGCCACCGTTTTGGATGAAGTGCTTAAATTCGGGCCCGGCCAGGGTGTTCATCGCGACGCCCATGGCCAGGAGGCCAACGAAGTAGAGCAGGCTCCAGACAAGAATTGCGCTGGGCTGTTCGCGGCTCAGCCTGAAACCTTCTAGCGCCGCCTCACTTGGCGAAAACTTCGTCATCTTCCCACCAGGACCGAGCGGCTCAACGGAGCCTGCGATTCGGCCAATCCTTCGGACTCTCTTTTGGGGTGTGACCCGCAGGGTCGCAAGGCCCCACTCGCGATCTTGAGCGATCGTTGCTAGTAAGCCACGCATGACTCATTCACCGATACACGTAATTGGCGGCGGATTGGCCGGATCAGAGGCAGCCTGGCAGATCGCTCAGGCTGGCGTTCCTGTGGTGATCCACGAAATGCGCCCTGTCCGTCAAACCGATGCACACCAGACGCAGAACCTGGCCGAGCTGGTCTGTTCCAATTCGTTCAGGTCCGACGACTGGACCGGAAATGCTGTGGGCCTGCTGCATGCGGAAATGCGCCAGCTGGGCTCGATCATCATGTCCTGTGGCGACGCCCATCAGGTTCCCGCCGGTGGTGCCCTGGCTGTAGATCGTGATGGCTTTTCCCTGGCAGTCACCGAGCGTCTGCTCAGCCATCCCCTGGTGACCCTAGCCCGGGAAGAGGTGGCCGGCCTGCCGCCCGCAGACTGGGACAATGTCATCGTCTCTACAGGCCCCCTCACCTCACCGGCCCTGGCTCAGGCGGTGCTGGATCTGACCGGAGAAGGCCAGCTTGCCTTCTTTGACGCTATCGCCCCCATTGTGAACTTCGAGTCCATCGATATGGACGTGGCTTGGCGCCAGTCCCGCTATGACAAGGAAGGACCAGGGGGCGATGCGGCGGCCTACATCAACTGCCCCTTGGACAAGGACCAATACGAAGCCTTTATCGATGCCCTGCTGGCGGGCCCAAAGACCGAGTTCAAGGACTGGGAAAACGTCCCCTATTTTGACGGCTGTCTGCCCATTGAGGTCATGGCCGAGCGGGGCCGCGAAACCCTGCGCCACGGCCCTATGAAGCCGGTCGGCCTGACCAATGAGCACAATCCTCAGGAAAAGGCCTACGCCATTGTCCAGCTGCGCCAGGACAACGCCCTGGGCACGCTTTGGAACATGGTGGGCTTCCAGACCAAGCTGAAGCACGGGGCGCAGACCGAGATATTCCGGATGATCCCTGGCCTTGAAAAAGCGGTCTTCGCCCGACTAGGTGGCCTGCACCGCAACACCTTCCTGAACAGCCCACGGCTGCTGGATGGTCAGCTGCGGCTCAAGGCCCAGCCCCGTTTGCGGTTTGCCGGCCAGGTGACAGGGGTTGAGGGCTATATCGAGAGCGCTGCCGTTGGCCTTTTGGCGGGCCGCTTCGCCGCCGCCGAGCGGAAGGGACTGGCTCTGACACCACCCCCGGCTACCACAGCCCTGGGCGGACTGATCGGCCACATTACTGGCGGTCATCTGGATGGCGGTAAGGGGTCCTTTCAGCCCATGAATATCAATTATGGCCTCTTGCCCCCGGTCGAGGTCATCAAGCGCGACGAGGCGGGCCGCCGCCTCGGTGCCAAGGAGAAGAGCCGCAATAAGAAGCTGGCCGTCGGCGAACGTGCCCTGGCTGATCTGGCCGCGTGGGTCGAGACCTAGATTCGACCTGTCAGGACAGCCCACAGCAAGCGGGCGCGCATGGTGAGGTCGCTGGGGGTTTGGTTCTGCGACCTAGGCCGTGACAGGGCGGCATGGGCAATAGCTGGGAAAGCGTCGGTCGAGAGGCCTTTGGAGGCTGATTGAGCCTCTGCCAGAGCGGCGTGCGCACCCTCGCCCTCGAGTCCCGCTGTCCCCATGAGCCGGCCGATGGCCCAGGCCGTACCGCCAGCACAAGCGGCCTCAGCATCCGCCTTGGGATCAAGGATGTTCGCCGCGACCATGGCAGCGTTTCCGCCAGTGTCCTTCGCCCAGGCCAGGGCCTCAGCCAGGGTCATGGGGTCATCGTCGAGTTCGCGCAGCCGGGCATCGATCATGGCTTCGAGGGGGGCGCGAGATAGGTTGTTGCGCGAAATAGCTACCGCAAGAGACTGTGCCGCGGGGTGTTGCCTGACGGGTCTTGCTTCATAGACCTCATCGAGAACCTCCCGCCACCAGGCCAGACGGATCTCGCCCATAAGCGGATTACTGGCAACCTTGGGGGCACGGCCTAGCTCATGGTCAAACGCGTAGATCGCGACGACATCAGCCCGGGCCAACCGGTCGCCGATGAACCGGCTAGATAGCCAGCGGTCGGGGTCCACCCGCTTCAGCAGGTCGTCAAGATCAAGGGCGTCGGTCATGTCTGCAAATGAAAAGGCCCGCCCCTGTGTGGAGCGGGCCCGATCTCTGGAAAACCTTGGACGGCTTAGCCGAACAGGGTCTGATTCATGGTCATTGTGACCAGCATGGGGATCGAAAGCAGCGTGTTGGTCCGCGAGAACAGCATGGCGGTCCGGCCAGCCTTGGCCTTCGCGTCGGCATCGCCATCAACCAGGCCCAAAGCGATCTTCTGGTTTGGCCAGATGAAGACCCAGACGTTGAAGCACATGATGGTCGCAAGCCACATGCCCACGCCGATGAAGGTGTGCTGCGGGACTGAGAAGCCCTGTAGGGCGCCTAGGGTGTAGGCTTCCACCAGATAGCCGCGGTTCCAGGCCAGAATAATGCCGATGACCAGGGTCAAGAGTGCGGCCCAGCGGAACCAGAACAGCGCTTCGGGGGCGATGTACTTGGACACGCCCGGCTTCAGCTCGGCCGGAATGGCTGGCATCATGCGAATTTGCACGAAGTTGAAATAGTACAGCAGTCCAATCCACATAATGCCGCAGAGGACGTGGAGGAACCTCAGGACGCCCTGCCAGAAGATCTGATCTGCGCCGTGATTATGCTGCAAGTAGCCACCGATCACCACGAGGGCAAAAAGAAAGCTGACGATGACTGTGTTGCGAAGGTTGGAGAGTAGTCCGGCCATTGGTTGTGCCCCTTTAGGTTCCTGCCCTGATGGGTCAGCTATAAGGGTTTTTTAGCCATGCGCAAAGTGTCAGGCGATCGGATGGCTCTTAGATCGCAATCAGGGCTGCAGCCAGCCGCCGACCCTCTGCAGTCAAAAGGTTATAGGTCCGGGCCGCCGTCGGGGTGTCCATGAATTCCAGCCCGATCCCGGCACTGGCAAGGGCCTCGCGCACAGGCTTGGGCGGCAGAGCATTGGTGGGGCCAACACCAAGCAGGACAAATTCCACGACCAGCGACCCCGCCGAAATTATAGCCTCGAAATCGGCAGGGGTCAGGTCCTTGGCGGCCTTGGCAGGCCAGGCCTGTGCAACATCATCAAGGATAAGGACAGAGCCCTCATGCCAGTCGCCCGACAGCCGAAAGCCCCCGCCACCATAGGCGTCAACCGAGGGCGCGTTGCGGGCCATTTACCGAGACGAGGCTGGCTTGAGCGGAACGGCGTCCTCATCACCCCGACGCACGCCCCAGAGCAAGATGATCGGCAGGGCCACATAGATCGATGAATAAGTGCCGATAATAATGCCGAACACCATGGTGAAGACGAGGGGGAAGAGCACAGGACCGCCCATGAACAGCGCACCCGCCAAGGCCAAAATGGCGGTCGAACCTGTGATCAGGGTCCGTGACAGTCGCTCGTTTTCCGACTTATTGATGACCTCAGCCAGGGGGGTGGTCTTATACTTGCGCAGGTTTTCCCGAAGTCGGTCGAAGGTGATGACCTTTTCGTTCATGGAATAGCCGATCACCGTCAGCAGGGCGGCAATGGAAGTCATGGAAAACTCAAGCTGCATCACAGACAGCAGGCCAAGAGTCAGCAGGACATCGTGGAAAACGGCAACCACGGCACCCAGGCCAAACTGCAGTTGGAAGCGGAACCAGATATAGCCCAACATCAGCAGCAAGGCTAAGCCCAGGGCGATAAAGCCCTTCTGCACCAACTCACCAGACACCTTGGCTCCAACGGTCTCGGCGCGCTTAATCTGTATGCCGGGAAAGGCGCTGATCAATTCAGCGCGGACCTTTTCTGTCGCCTGAACCACATTGGCATTTTCGGCAGACCGGAAACGGAGCATGGCACCGTTCTTCGAGCCCAGGGTCACGACCTGGGCATCTTCGCCCCCGACCCGACCGACGGCCGCGCGGAGATCTGCGACGGGGGGCGGACCTGCCGTCTGCACCTCAAGCAAGGTGCCTCCAACAAAGTCGATGCTCATATTCAGGCCCTTCGTCACGAAGGACACGCCAGATGCGAGAATCAACAGGGCTGACAGGACCGCGGCATAGGGCGCGAGCCCAACGAAGTTGAAGCTGAATTCCCGCGGCAGGTTGCGGATAAGTGGCCAGGACATGGGGGCCTCTATACGATCGGCAGGGTTTTGGGCTTGGTGGCGCGATACCACCAGCCGATCAGAAGTTGGGTGATGACCACGGCCGTGAAGACAGAGGTGATGACCCCGATGAGCAAGGTCCAGGCAAAGCCCTGAACCGGTCCAGCCCCGAACATCAACATGATCAGGGCCGAGATGGCGCTGGTGATATTGGCATCAAGGATTGAGACCAAGGCCCGGGCATACCCGTGTTCCAGGGCACTGATGGGTGAGCGTCCAGCATGGGCCTCGTCACGAACCCGTTCATAGATCAGGACGTTCGCGTCGACGGCCACAGCCAGGGTCAGGATCAAGCCTGCAATGCCCGGGAAAGTCAGGGTCGCCTGGGTCATAGACATGGCACCGAAGATCAGCAGCACGTTCACCAGCAGGGCGATGGCTGCAAACAGACCAAACAGTCCATAGGCCAGGACGATGAAGACGATGATCGCCGCAGCACCAATGGCCAGGGAGATGGCCCCGGCCTTGACCGCGTCAGCGCCGAGTTCGGCACCCACCGTATTTTGCTGCTCAACGCTCAAGGGGGCCGGAAGGGCGCCGGCCCGCAGTAGAACGGCGAGGTCATTGGCGGATTCCGGTGTGAAGTTACCCGTAATCTGGCCCGAACCGCCGAGAATGGCGCTCTGGATGACTGGTGCGGAAATAATCTTGCCATCGAGGACAATGGCGAAGCGCTTACCAATCCCGTTTGCTGTGGCATCCCCGAAGCGCTTGGCCCCGACACCGTTGAACCGGAAGGTCACGACGGCCTGGCCAGTCTGCTGTTCGAAGCTTTGACGGGCGTCGGTGAGCATGCCGCCGTCCACGAGGGCGCGCTTCTTGACCAGCAAGGGTGCGCCGTCCTGATTTGGCAGGACCACAGATCCTGGCGGAATACGGCCCTGGGCCACTTCAGCAGGCGTGACGGAATCGTCGACCATCTGGAAGGTAAGCTTGGCGGTCTTGCCGATGATGGCCTTCAGCCGCTCCGGATCGCTCTCGCCGGGGGCCTGGACCACGATCCGGTCAACGCCCTGGCGCTGGATGGACGGTTCCTTGGTGCCGAGGGCATCGATACGGCGGCGGATGATTTCGATGGACTGCTCCACCGCCTTACCCGCTTCAGCCGCCATGGCCTGATCGGAAAAGGTCATCTTGATATGCTGATCGTCGCCCTGGCTGATGGTCACATCACGACCAGTCCCATTGGGCAGGGGCGCACCAACCCGATTGCGCAACAGGTTCATGGCGTCATTGACCTTGGTCGGATCGGTGATCCGCACCAAAACGTCGCTCCCCACCTGCCCGAGATCGGTGAAGTCAGTCTTTTCTTCGCGCAAGGTGGCGCGGGTGTCTTCGATCAGGTTGGTGATTTTTTCGACGCGCAGGGCCTTGGTGTCCACCGACAGCAGCAGCATGGAGCCGCCCTGAAGGTCGAGACCCAGATTCAAGGTCTTCTTCGGCATGAAGCCCGGCAAGGCGTCCCGTGCACTTTGCGGCAGAACGTTGGGCAGGGTGAACAGGAGTCCGAGGATCACGGCCGCCAGGACCGAGAACGTCTTCCACCGCGACGGCGCAATCATGGAGCGGGCCTAGACCTTGGCGTCGTTGGCGGCCGCGGGTTCGCCCCGGGTCCGGACGTCAGAGATCATCGCCTTGACCACCTTAATGGTCACGCCCTGGGCAATCTCGAGGCCGATTTCCTTGTCCTCGACCCGAACCACCTTACCGATGACACCGGAATTGAGCACCACGGTGTCATTGCGCTTGACCCCGGCGACGAGGGCTTGATGGGCCTTCATGCGCTGCTGCTGTGGGCGGATCATCAGGAAATAGAACAGGACGAACAGCGGAACGAAAAACAGCAGGGACCCAAAGGGCTCGGGCAGTCCCGCAATGCCGGTCGCGGCACCGGCGGTCGTCTGGGCAAAAGCAGGGGTGGCGAACATGGCCTCTCCGGTCGTCATTAGGGGCGCAGCCGTGCGCCCGCTTTCAAAGTCGCCGGAAGCTAAGGGTTCGCACCTCGTTTTGCAATGGAACCCGGCAGCCGCTAATCACTCTATCCATGATAAGTGATCTGAAACCCGTCCTCGAGCGCATTGCACTGGCCCTGGAACGGTTGGCCCCCCCTCCGCCAGCCGCCCCAGACTTCACCGCCGCGCGTCTATTTCGCCATGATGCATCACGGGGTGCCTTCCGCCCAGCACCGGACTATCCCCTGGCCTTAGACAGTCTGGTGGGGATCGACCGACAAAAAGAGCGGTTCGTGGAGAACCTCCAGAGATTCGCAGCAGACCGCCCCGCCAACCATGTCCTACTCTGGGGGGTGAGAGGCACGGGCAAGAGCTCACTCGCAAAAGCTGCCTTTATGTCGGTGGCTTTGACCTCTGAAAGCCTGAAGCTGGTTGAGGTGGATCGGGACGAAATCACCACCCTGCCCGACCTGTTTGATGTCCTGCGCCAGCGTACAGAGCGCTTCCTAGTCCTGTGCGATGATCTCTCCTTCGAAGAAGGTGCCGACGCCGCCAAGGCGCTGAAGTCGGCGCTGGAGGGCGGGGTTTCGGGGCCGCCGGCAAATGTCCTTTTCGTTGCCACCTCAAATCGCCGCCATCTCATGCCGAGAGGCCATGACGAAGCCCGCGGCCTCATCGCCACCGCTGAGGACGCAGAAGAAGAGATCAGCGTCTCCGACCGCTTTGGCCTCTGGATCGGTTTTCCGCCCATGGACCAGCCCACCTATCTGGCGGCCGTGGTCGCCTATGCAGAACGCAATGACCTCATGGTTGCAAACCTGGAACGCCGCGCCCTGCAGTGGGCGCAACTCCGGGGCGGGCGAAGTGGACGGGTGGCCTGGCAGTTCATCCGGGATTTGGCGGGTGAACAGGGAAAGTCTCTGCCCCTTTGATCCAAGCCCATCGAGCAGACCTAAGTTTGAAACGCTTGTTCAAAACCAGATTGTCAAAAACCCCCTCCCCCGGCATAACTTCGCCATCCTAGGGAGGACTACCTAAATGCGTGAAGCTGTTATCGTTTCCTATGCCCGTACCGGGCTGGCCAAATCCGGCCGCGGCGGATTTAACATTACCCCGCCGATGAGCATGGCGGCCCACGCCATCAAGCACGCCGTCGAGCGTTCCGGCGTCGAAAAAGATTTCGTGGAAGACTGCTATCTGGGCAACAACGCCCACGGCGCAGCCAATATCGGCCGTCAGGCTGCCCTGCTGGCCGGCATGCCGGTGACCACGGCCGGCGTCTCGGTCAACCGTTTCTGCTCGTCTGGTCTGCAAACCATCGCCATGGCCGCCAACCACATCCGTGGCGACGGCGCTGACTGCGTTGTGGCCGGCGGTGTGGAAAGCATCTCCATCCCCGGCGGCGGCATGGGCCGTGAAGCCGTTGACCCTGAACTGGCCAAGATCGCTCCGGCCATCTTCATGGCCATGATCGACACTGCCGATATCGTGGCCGAGCGCTACAAGGTCAGCCGTGAATATCAGGACGAATACTCCCTGCTTTCCCAACAGCGTATGGCTGCGGCCCAGCAGGCGGGCCTGTTCGCTGACGAAATCGTCCCGATGAAGACCAAGATGAAGGTCGTCAACAAGGAGACGAAGGAAGAATCCATCGTCGACTACACCGTCGATCGCGACGAATGTAACCGCCCAGAAACCACCCTTGCTGGCCTGTCCAAGCTCGAGCCGGTCAAGGGCGCTGGCAAGTACATCACAGCTGGCAATGCCAGCCAGCTCTCCGATGGCGCCGCCGCCGTGGTGCTGATGGAAGCCAAGGAAGCCGAGCGTCGCGGCCTGACCCCCATGGGTCGTTTCGTGTCCTGGGCCGTCGCCGGCTGCGAGCCTGACGAAATGGGCATTGGCCCAGTCTTCGCCATCCCCAAGCTGCTGAAGCGCCAGGGCCTGACCGTCGATGACATCGACATCTGGGAACTGAACGAAGCCTTCGCCAGCCAGTGCCTCTATTCCCGGGACAAGCTGGGCATTGACCCGGCTAAGTACAACGTCAACGGCGGCTCGATCTCCATCGGCCACCCCTTCGGCATGACCGGTGCCCGCCTGACGGGCCACATCCTGCAGGAAGGTAAGCGTCGCGGTGCCAAGTGGGGCGTTGTGACCATGTGCATCGGCGGCGGCCAGGGCGGCGCCGGCCTCTTCGAGATCTACTAGGATCTACCCCAGTCCCCGCAGCCCACCAGCTGCGGGGATTTTTCTTTTTAAGGGCATGTCTGATGGCGACTTCCGCACGTTACCCCCTGCTGTTCTCGCCCCTAGATCTTGGCCCTGTGCGCCTGAAGAACCGAGCCATTATGGGCTCGATGCACACTGGCCTTGAAGACATTCCCGGCGGCTATGAACGTCAAGCCGCCTACTTCGCCGAGCGCGCCCGGGGCGGTGTCGGCATGATCATCACCGGCGGTATTTCCCCCAACACCGATCCAGGTGCCAAGGGCCGACTGGCGACGGCTGAAGATGCCGCGCAGCACCGCATTGTCACCGAGGCGGTCCATGCCGCCGATCCCGATGTAAAGATCTGTCTGCAGATCCTGCACGCCGGCCCCCTTTCCCGTGGCGATGAGTGCGTCGCCCCCTCCGCCGTCCGGTCCCGGATCAGCCCCATGGTTCCCAAGGAACTGGATGATGAGGGCATAGAAAAGCAGTTCTCTGACTTCGCCAATTGCGCGGTTCGAGCCAAGGAAGCTGGCTATGACGGGGTCGAAATCATCGGCTCCGCTGGATATCTGCTATCGACCTTCCTGGTGGAGAAGACCAACCGGCGCACCGACCAGTGGGGCGGCCCCTTCGAAAACCGCATGCGGTTTCCTGTCGAGATCGTCCGTCGGGTCCGGGAAGCTGTGGGCCCTGACTTCATCGTCATCTTCCGCATTGCCGCCATGGACATGTTGGAGGGCGGCATGGCCTGGGACGAGGTCGTCACCCTGGGCAAGGCCATTGAGGCCGCAGGTGCCAGCATCATCAGCACCCACTTCTGCTGGCACGAAGCCCCCGTGCCGACCATTGCCACCATGGTACCCCGGGCGGCCTTTACCCAGGTGACCGGTCGCCTACGCAAGGCCTTGGGCATACCGGTCATTACCAGCAACCGCATCAACATGCCCGATGTGGCGGAAACCGTCCTGGCCCGCGGCGATGCTGACCTTGTCTCCATGGCCAGGCCCATGCTGGCCGATCCGGACCTGGTGAAGAAGGCCTGGGAAGGCCGCGAGGATGAGATCAACACCTGCATTGGCTGCAATCAGGCCTGCCTGGATCACACCTTCTCCGGCAAGTTAGTCAGTTGCCTGGTCAATCCCCGGGCCTGCAATGAGACCGAGCTGAACTACACCCCAACCACCGCACAAAAGACCATTGCCGTCGTTGGTGCCGGTCCTGCGGGCCTTGCCTATGCCACTGTTGCCGCTGAGCGAGGCCACAAGGTCACCCTGTTCGATGGCTCCAGCGAAATCGGCGGCCAGTTCAACCTGGCCAAGCGTATCCCCGGCAAGGAAGAGTTCTACGAGACCCTGCGCTATTATGCCCGGCGGCTCGAGGTGCTGAAGGTCGATGTCCGTTTGAACACCCGGGTGGACGCCGCCGGTTTGAAGGGCATGGGCTATGACGAGATCGTCCTGGCTACGGGCATTGAACCCCGTACACCAGAGGTCCCCGGTATCGATCACCCTATGGTGGTCAGCTATATTGACGTCATCACCGGCAAGGCCAAGGTCGGCAAGCGGGTCGCCATCATGGGCGCTGGCGGTATCGGCTTTGATGTGGCCGAACTGATCAGCCATGATGGCCCCTCAGGTGCCACCGACGTCGAAGTCTTTGCCAAGGAATGGGGCATAGATTTCAAGAATCATCCCCGCGGGGGCGTCACGGGCGTGGTCCCTCAGGTGGCCAAGGCCGACCGCGAAGTCATACTCATGCAGCGCAAGGCCGACGCCCTCGGCAAGTCCCTTGGCCGTACCACCGGCTGGACCCACAAGGCGGTCCTGCAGCGTCGCGGAATCCAGATGGTCGCCGGTGTGGAATACCTGCAGATTGATGATCAGGGCCTGCACACCCTGGTAGGCGGCGAGCCCAGGCTGTTTGATGTGGACACAGTCATCCTCTGCGCCGGCCAACTGCCCCTGCGGGCAGTCTATGACGATCTGGAAGCCATGGGGGTCAAGGCCACCCTGGTGGGCGGTGCCTTTGAGGCCTCTGAACTGGACGCCAAGCGGGCCATTGATCAGGCCAGCCGACTGGCGGCAAAGGTCTAAGCCTCTCGCGCAGAGGCAGGGTTATCCACGAGCAGAGCCCATCCGTGGATAACGGGAACATATAGAGAACGAATCTCTAGACATCGGTCGGGCCCATGCCCTACCCTGCGGCCATGCTTACCCTTGAAGAGTGTCGTCAGAAGCGGTTCGACATTGTTGTCCAATGCGACCTGTGCCGATCCACACACCTTGTCCGCTTGCCTGAACGGCGCACGCGGTTTGAAGGCCGGCGGGTGGCCGACCTGTTCGAGGAAGGTGTGATTGGCTGTCACGCCCATGGGGGGATTGCGACATTATTGCAAATCCGCTCCGCCACAGAGACGGCTCAGATCGGCGCAGTTCTGGAATCTTGGCCTCCAGATGCCGTAGCCGCCTTGCAGACCTGAACGGGACTGCAAGGCGCTAAGTCAGACCTAGGCCGCGAAGGCCTTCATGCGCTTGGCCATGATGTCATCGGCCTGGGCCATGATGTTGTGGACCAGTTCGGCGCAGGTGGGGATGTCGTGGATCAGGGCCTGGCTTTGGCCCGTCGTCCAGATGCCGCCATCGAGATTGCCGTCACGCAGGACGTTTTCGCGACCACGGGCACCTGCCATCAGTTCTTGGACTTCGGCAAAGGTCTTGGTGGTGTCGCGCTGAATTTCGAAGACCTTTTCCGAAATGGCATTGCGTGCCACCCGCGAGGTGTTGCGCAGGCTGCGGCCCACCAGAATAGTGTCGCGCTCGGTATTGGCGACGATCTGTTCTTTGACGTTGTGGTGGATCTTGGCTTCTTGGGTGGCGCAGAAGCGCGTGCCCATATTGACGCCCTCTGCACCCAGGGCAAGCGCTGCCACCAGACTACGGCCATCGGCCATGCCGCCCGAAGCAATGATCGGCACATTGATGGCATCGACGGTGGCAGGAAGCAGGACGATCAAGCCCACATCATCCTCGCCAGGGTGGCCAGCGCACTCGAAACCATCAATGCTGATCACGTCGCAGCCATGCTTCACCGCCGAGACGGCGTGGCGGACCGAGGTGCACTTGTGGATGACCTTGACGCCGTTTTCCTTGAAGCGCGGCAGGTGATCGATGGGCGTGCGGCCAGCGGTCTCAACGATCTTGATGCCCGACTCGATAATGGCTTCGCGATAGGCGTCATAGGGAATGGGATTGATCGACGGCAGCAGGGTCAGGTTCACGCCGAACGGCTTGTCGGTCATGGTCTTGATCCGCTCGATCTCCGCCAGCAGGGCCTCCCCTGAAGGATACATGTGCGCAACGAGGAAACCCAAGGCGCCGGCATTGGCCACGGCTGCCACAAGGTCGCCATATCCGACCCCGGTCATGCCACCCATGACGATGGGCGTTTCGACGCCGAACATTTCGGTAATGGCAGTTTTCATGGTGATGTCCTTCCTAAGGTCGGCTGTCGCCTTATTGGCGAACCCGTGATTGATTTTCAAAAGCGACGATCAATGCCCTCGCCCACCAGCCCTCATTAGAAGGACAGCGTTGAATTTAGAATGCCATGCCCGAAAGGGGCAGTCGATACTGGTATGGCGGGCAAATTATGCTCAGTATGATTTTGCAGGTAACCTTCAGCGATGGCGGACCGAAGTCGATAGGGTGACCATGGCTGTTTTTATATCACTGTTTCCAGTTCTCGGGCTGAGTTTGGCCATTGGCGCTCTCGCAAATCGGACGTCAAGTTGCGGGGTCGTGGCCGTAAAGCACTGGCGGGATCACGGCCAACTAGACAGCATTTTTGGGCTGGTGCTTGCGGCAGGCGGGGCCGCAATCGCAATTCTGGTTCTCGGCGGCCTAGCGCCCTCCCCTCCCGCATCTGAGGGGGGAACCCCCCTGCTTATGATCATTCTAGGGGCGATGTTGATCGGGGTGGGCGCCGTCATGAATGATGCTTGCTTACTCGGCTCTCTCTCGCGCTTGGGGGATGGGGAAGTCAGGTTCTTCCTCGTATTTCCTGGGCTAGCTCTGGGATTTTGGGCCGCAGATTTTCTCAAACCTTCCGCCGAACTTGGCCTAGAGGTCTCTCAGTCCCTGGCGGTGCTTCCAATGCCCTCGATGGCCAATCTCGCCTTGGCTGCTTTTGCAGCAGGCTTTGTTTGGCTTTTCTGGCCATGGTCCCATGAAGGGGCCAATGGCGCATGGCCGGTAAGATGGTCCATGCCAATTTTCGGCGCAATCGGCGGCGCCCTGTTCTGCCTCTATCCGAGTTGGTCTTATTCCGACGCCATCCATAAGGCGGTGGAGTCCGCCACCCGCATGATGGGCCCAAAAGTCTCCGCCCTTGGGTTGGCCTGCATCCTGGCCCTGTCGCTCGGCGCGAGGCTTGCAGGCATGCGCAACACGACCCACGCCTGGACGTCGATTGACGCCAAATCTGGCCTCAGATCCCTTGGCGGTGCCATTTGCATGGGGTTTGGGGGCGCTCTTGCTGGGGGCGGTAATGACCGGTTGTTGTTTTGGTCCCTACCCCATTTAGGGCTGGCGGCCTTGCTCACCTACGGAATTTTGACAGCGACCATTGCCATCCTGATTTGGCGGTCGCCTTCCGTGCCGAAGGATCTAATCCCCTGACGGACAATTTAGGCGGGACAGGCCTGACCTTTACCATGGTGGTTGGTGCTTCTGTTGGCGGCCTAAACGCGGCCGATTTCGCTCGCGAGCCCTGGCTAGAGACCGGCGGCCATGAGACTTGCGACGCCCCAGGAGCCACCGGTCACCTTCTGCACGATTAGGCCGCGTCGAAGCAGTAGACTTCCGCCACCTGAATGGCGTTCAAGGCGGCACCCTTACGTAGGTTGTCGCCCGCCACGAACATGGCCAGGCCATGGGCGACCGTGGGATCATTGCGCACCCGGCCGACGAAGACCGGGTCCTGCCCCGTGGCGGCCAAGGGGTTTGGAACCTCGTCGATGACGACGCCCGGCGCGGATGCCAGGAGGTCAAGGGCCACCTGAGGCGAGATCGGACGCTCGAACTCAGCGTTGATGGACAGGGCGTGGCCGGTGAAGACCGGAACCCGGACGCAGGTTCCAGACACCGGCAGGCCTGGGATTTCGAGGATCTTGCGGCTCTCATCCCGCAGCTTGATCTCCTCTTCGGTATAGCCGTCCTCGACCACCTCATAGTTCAGGGGCACGACATTGTAGGCGATAGGAACGGCCCACTTTTCGGGGTTGGTCAGGCCTGCTGCAGCGCCATTCCGGGCAAGGTCAGCGCCGCTTGCGGTCACAGCGCGGTTTTGACGCTCCAGCACATCGATCCCGGCAACACCCCCGCCAGACACCGCCTGATAGGTGCTGACCGTCAAGCGCTTCAGGCCGGCCGCCAGATGCAAGGGCTTGAGCACCGGCATGGCGGCCATGGTGGTGCAGTTGGGATTGGCGACAATACCCTTGGGGATGGTGTTCAGGGCGTGCGGATTGACCTCGGACACCACCAGGGGGACGTCGGGATCGCTGCGCCAGGCCGAACTGTTGTCGATGACCAGGGCGCCAGCGGCGGCGGCCTTGGGCGCGAGGGTCTTGGAGGTCGAGCCTCCGGCAGAGAAAAACACGACGTCGAGGCCCGCGAAGTCTGCGGAGGCGGCGTCCTCCACGACGATCTCCCTGTCCTCAAAGGTCAGGGTGGAGCCTGCAGACCGTGCGGAGGCGAAGACGCGCAAGGACGCCATGGGAAACTTCCGCTCCGCCAAAAGGACGCGCATCATCTCGCCGACGAGGCCGGTAGCGCCGACAATGCCCACATGGGGCGGGCGCGAGGGTGAAAATCTGGAAGTCATTTGGCGTCTCCTGGAAAATTGCGGAGGCGCGGGATTTGCCAGGACGGCCCCGCGCATCGGCGGGGCTTGGTCTGAAGAGTCGTGCGCTAGATCAGCCACACACCCACAGACGCCCCGCCGAAGCGGATCGTTTTGCGGGTAATGGTTTTAAGGGTCGCGCGGGACATGGCGGCGGTCTCTAAGGGAATTGCCCTGGGATGTAAACGTCCGGAATGGCTCAACAAGGCCCCTTGTGTTTCGGTGCAGCGACCAGCAAGGTTCCCCTTCAATCGAAGCTGAGACTTCGACAGAAATTAGAGCGACACCCTAGGGGGACGAATGACTACGGTCGAAGCTGCGAGCACCGGGCCTAAACTTTCATTTTGGACCAAGGCGTCCTACGGATTTGGTGCCGTCGCTGTTGGCGTCCGCGACAATGGCTTAGCCTATTTTCTGCTGTTGTTTTACAGCCAAGTCATGGGTCTGGATGCCCGACTGGCAGGTCTGGCCCTGACCATGGGCTTGGTGATTGACGCCTTCCTCGACCCGATCATTGGCTATGTCTCAGACAATTTCCGGTCAAAATGGGGCCGCCGCCACCCCTTCATCTATGCCTCGATCGTTCCCATCGCTCTGGTCTATTTCCTGATCTGGAGCCCGCCGACCGGGCTTAGCCAGTCAGGCCTCTTCTGGTGGCTATTATGCACAATGGGGGCGATCCGACTGTTCTATTCAGTGTTCGAGATCCCGTTCGCGGCCCTCGCACCTGAGCTGACCAAGGATTATGACGAGCGCACTGTCCTGCAGTCCTTCACCCTGTTTTTTGCCTGGTTCGTCGGCAACTTCATGTCGGTGTTCAACTTCTGGCTATTTAGCCTGTTTGCCACCGCCACCATCAAGGATGGCCGGTTCAATCCAGCCGCCTACCATGTCTATGGCCTGCTCGCCTCGGCCATCATGTTTGTGGCCATCACCGTGACCGCCGTGGGTACCCACAGGCACATTCCCAATCTCAGCCAACCGCCAGCTCCGGAAAAGAAGTCTCTGGGTGAGATTTTCCGGGAAATTTACGAGACCCTGGTGGACAAGTCTTTCTTCTCGCTTTTCCTTTCGACCCTGTTTGGATCGATTGCCAGTGGTCTGGCGGCGGCCATGGCCTTCATCAATTATACCTATTTCTGGGCCTTCACGAGCGCCCAGAGCGGCCTGATGGTCACCGGCGTCTTTGCCTCCGCCTTCATTGGCGCTGGCTTGGCACCTTTCATTTCCAAGACCATCGGCAAGAAGCGTGGCGCGATCATAATTGGTCTGATCGCCTTCCTGGGTTCGCCCTCGCTCATGGTCCTGAGGCTGTTTCACCTGTTACCGCCGAACGGATCACCGGTTCTCTTCTGGACCTATTATGTGGTCAACGTTTTCGATGTCGGCTTGATCATCTGCTACCAGACCCTGGTCCCAGCCATGATGGCGGACTTGGTCGAACACGCTGAGGTCAAGACGGGCCGACGCTCAGAAGGCGTGTTCTATGCCGCAGCAGGCTTCATCCGCAAGTTGGTGGCTGGCAGCGGTGTGCTTCTGGCAGGCTTCATCATGGCCGCGGCCGGACTGCAAAAAGGGGCAAACCCGATGAGCGTCTCGCCTGAGACCATCTGGAAACTGGGGGCCTATTACGCCCCGACCATCGTCGGTCTTTGGATGCTGATGCTGCTGGTCCTCTCGACCTACAATATCAGCCGCGAAGGCCACGAGGAGAACCTCCGAACCATCGCCAAGAACAAGGCCGGTAACGAAGCCTAGCGGGTGAAACCTTGCAGGCGGGCCGCATCCTCGCGGACCGTCTGAGGTCCCCCAAGAATCTGGCGATCAAAGCCGATCCGCTTGAACCAATAGTGGAGGCCCACCAAATCAGTGAAGCCCATGCCGCCGTGCACTTCGGTGGATCGCCGTGCGACGAAGGTTCCCACCTCCGAAAGGTGTGCCTTGGCATGACAGGCGGTAACCGATGCTTCCGCAGGCAGGGCGTCGAGGGCATAGGCCGCATACCAGACCATGGCCCGGCAAGGCTCCAAGGCCGCGACCATTTCGGCGCACATGTGCTTGACCGCCTGGAAGGTGGCGATGGCCCGCTCGAATTGCTTGCGCTCCTTGGAATAGGCGACCGCTTGATCGAGCATGTCTTGGGCTGCACCCAAAATGTCGGCAGCGAACATGACGCGGCCAACATCGATCAGGTCTCGCAACACGGCGGGGTTGCTTGCCGCCAGGACTTCGGTGCTTACCCCATCAAAGGTCACTTCCCCGGTCGGCCGGGTTCCATCTATGGTCTTCAGCGAGGTCCGGGTTAGCCCTGGCGCATCGGCCGCTACCAGATGCAGGCCCCCATCACCATCGGCCACGATGAAGATGTCGGCTTCGAAGTCGATGACAAATAGGGCCGTCCCAAAAAGCTTCCCGTCCTTAAGTCTAACCCCAGCGTCGCTGCGGGCCCCGGTCACTTCAGAGATCGCCACACCGGCCACAAGGTCACCGGCGGCCAGCTTGGGCAGCCATTCCGTCTTTTGCGCCTCACTACCGGCACGCATGAGGGCTAGGGGCGCCAGGACCGCCGTCCCCACATAGGGCGCTGGGGTCACAAATCGACCGAGGGCTTCAGACACAACGGCGGCATCGAGGAAGGACAAGCCGACGCCCCCGAAGGCCTCAGGAATGATCAGTCCCATGACACCCAGGCCTGCGAGGCCTTCGAGCACGTCGTGGGCGCGGGTCTCACCCTCGCCAATAAATTTGCGTGTGCGAGCTAAGCCGCCTTGGTCAGCCAGAAACCGCTCAACTGAGGCCTGGAGCATGACCTGTTCTTGGGAAAGTCCAAATTCCATGGGCAGGGTCCTCAGGCCGAGGCCAGCTTGGATTCCCGGGGCATGCCCAGGCCGCGCTCGGCAATAATATTCTTCTGTATCTGTGATGTCCCGCCGCCAATGATCAGGCCTAGGAAATACATATAATCTCTCTGCCAGCTGCCGTGGCCGCGCAGGCGTGGGGTGTCGCCATAGAGCAGGCCGAGCTCGCCAAGGACGTCGATGGCCAGGGCCTCCAACTCATGACGAAGTTCGGTTCCTTGCAGCTTGACCACCATGGCAGCTACACCAGGGTTTTGCTTGTTCACGGCTGAGGACAGTAGGCGCAGATCGTTACAGCGCATGGCTAAAACCCGCCCTTGGATTTGCATAAGCCGATCACGATAGATCGGATTATCCATGACCGGACGGCCATCCAGGGTTTCGGTCGCCATCATGTCTGCCAAGGCGTTGACCCGGCTGAGCATGGTATTGGGGTCTGCAAGGGAGCCGCGCTCATGGCGCAGAATGGAGTTGGCGACCTGCCAGCCCTGCCCCCGCTTGCCGACAATCTGATCCTTCGGGACCCGAACATCAGTGAAGAAAACTTCATTGAAATTGGCCGCGCCGGTCATATCCACCAGAGGGCGGATTTCAATGCCGGGGGTGTCCATGGAAAACAGCAGGAAGCTGATGCCCTCATGCTTGGCGGCCTCAGGCTCGGTGCGCACCAAGCAGAACATCCAATGGGCCAGATGGGCCGTGCTGGTCCAGATTTTCTGGCCGTTGATCACCCACTCATCGCCGACCAGTTCGCCCTTGGTGGCGAGGCTGGCCAGGTCGCTGCCGGCGTTAGGCTCGGAATAGCCCTGGCACCACAGCATTTCGCCGCGCAGGGTCGGGCCGATGAACTGGGTCTTTTGCTCTTCAGTGCCCATTTCTAAGAGGGTGGGAACCAGCATAGAGATGCCCTGCCCGCCCATGCCTGGGGAGATTTGAGCCTTGGCAAACTCCTCGGCAATAATCCGAGACTTTAGGATGTCAGGCTCCGCACCATAGCCACCATAGGCCTTAGGAATGGTCCGAGCCGCATAGCCCTTCTCGATGAGCAGGGCCTGCCAAGCCAGGGGGCTGGGCCCGCCAGGACGCGGGGCAAGATGTTTATTGGCCTCAATAAAGGTCACGGTCTCGCGCCGGAAAGCTTCGTGCTCTGGACTATAGGACAGGTCCATGCGTTTTCCCTTTGTCTAGAGAGTGTTCCGAAATCGCCCACAGCCCATCGGACCAACTCCACCCTAACCCGCTGAATTAGAGCCCTTTTTACCCGTTTTGATAATTGCGTCGAATACAAAAAGGCTTCGGGCGACGTCGTATTTTTCAGGACCTATCAGGCGACTTGCTACTTGCCCAGCACCAGTTCGGGATTGACTGGCCGCGCACGCTCGGTTGGGACCGGCGCATAACGGACCTCAAAATGCAGCTGGACCTCAGATACGCCGCCTGTATCGCCGGCAAGACCCAATTGTTGTCCCTGCACGACCTTTTGCTGCATCTTCACGTCAATACGCGCCAGATGGCCATAAGCCGTCACCCAGCCATCCGTATGCTTGACGAGGATCAGATTACCAAAGCCTGGAACCTGATCACCCGCATAGACCACATCGCCGGCCGCGGCGGCACGGATCATGTCCCCCGCATGGGCGCGGATATTGATACCGTCATTGCGTTGCCCGGTACCCTTGGGGCCAAAATCTGAGATCAACTCGCCCTTCAACGGCCAGGCAAAACGCCCCCGGCCGAGGGCCGAAACCTGGGCATCTGTCAGTGGCGTTGAAACCGTTGGCGGAATGGATGACGGATAGGTCGGCCTCGGCGTCACCGGCGGCGGTGTGTAAGGCCTTGGGGTAATCACCGGTGCCGCTGGACGTTCGTAAGTCGGCGATGTCTTGGTCTCAGGCGGTGCTACTGGGCTATTTCGGATGGTTTCACGCACTGGGCCACGATCTCGGATCGTATCTGGCAGGGTTAGACGCTTGCCCGGCCGCACAGTCTTTCCGTTGAGTGCAACAAGGGCCTTAGGCGTCGTGGAAAACCGCTTAGCGATGAGCGCCAAGGTATCGCCTTCCACAGGCACATAGGCCTTGAGGGTTTGCGGCGGTCCCTTGAGCACCTTGCCCGGACGCAGGACGTAGGGGGCTTCAAGATTATTGAGGTCGGCAAATTCTTTGCGGGTCATGCCCATGCCATGGGCAATGGAATCGACAGCATCCCCCCTGCGCACGGTGTAGCGGATCGGCTTACCTGTGAATTCCACGACCTTCCCGGTCACGCTGACCTTGGTGGTTGTCGTCGGACGCGCCACTGGCTCTGCAGCTTGATCGGCCTCAACAGGGACAGGCTTGGTGACAGCCGTGGGATGCGAGGTCGGTTTCAGGGCCGGTGCCGGTGCTGGCATTGCATCCGAATTGCCGTCGTCAGCTTGGTCGCCGGCGACCGTGACCTGAATGCGGGTCGGCCCCTTATCTTTATACCCCGAGGGCAGGATCAACTTCTGGCCAGACTTCAGCGCTTGGCTGGTTGAAAAATCATTGGCTTCGGCCAGCGCCTTGGCGGTCACCGAGAAACGACGGGCCACCGCATAAAGGGTGTCACCTTGCCCAACCACATAGGCCTTGGCCGTGCTCTTTGGCCCCTTAATTTTATCGCCTGGATGCAGCCTGTAGGGAGACTTCAGCTTGTTCTGTTTGGCGATATCCAGAGGGTCCATGTCCCAGTCACGACCAATGGCCGCAAGGGTATCACCCTTCTTTACCACATGAACCTTTGCCGGGCCCTCAGCTGACACAACCCGACCTGCAATTGTCGTCTTAGTTTCGGTGCGCGATGCAGCCGCTGGCTTAGGTTTCTCCCGAGGCACAGCAGCTTCAGCCAGGACCCGTGCCTCTACACCCTCAGGTGCTGGAGTCGCAGGCATGGCCGGGGTTTCCCGGATACTTTCGTCAGGCTCCGCTGTGGCCGTCGGCTTCTCCTCGTCCGCCCCCTTGGGCAAGGCGATTGGAAAGTTCGGCTTGGGCATCTGCGCCCAGGCAAGGCTGGTGGTCAGTGCGCTCGCCGTTGCAAGGACAAGGGCGGTTCGGGAAATAAAATGCGTCATCGCCGCTCCGGCAGCAGTTTCGGAATCAGTCGTGGCGTTGCGGTTAACCAATGATGAAATTTAGCATCTTGGCCAACCCACAAGTTTGTAATCTTGAGGCTCAAGTTTCCTTCGCCACGCCGTCCAACAAAGGCACAAAACGGACTTCGGTCATAGACTCGACCACGAATCCGCCGTGCCCGTCGGCAGTATAGCGCTTTAAAACCTGCACGGGGCCCTTACCGATTGGCGCAACGAGTATGCCATTCGGCTTGAGCTGGGCGAGCAAGGCCTCTGGCTCATCTGACGCTGCGGCTGTGACCATAATACGGTCAAATGGAGCCTGTTCGGGCCAACCCAGTCCGCCATCGCCAAATTTTGTGATGATATTGGTCAGTTCAAGCTGCTTGAAGCGCAGCTCAGCCGCCTTCATGAGCGTGCGATAGCGCTCGATCGTATAGACGAGGCGCGAAAGTTTGCTGAGGATCGTGGTCTGGTAACCGGACCCAGTGCCGATTTCCAACACCCGCGCCCGGGGCTCCAGACGCAGTGCCTGGGTCATCAGTCCCACAATAAACGGTTGGCTGATTGTCTGACCACAGGCGATGGGCAGGGCTGAGTTTTCCCAGACCCGATCCTGGAAGAGATCTGGGGTAAAGATTTCCCGCGGGGTCGACTTAATGGCCCGTAAGACAGCAGCGTCGGTCACGCCTTGGGCTTGCAGACTCGCAATCAGTGTCGTGAGGCGATGAGGTACCTCTTCAGAGCGTGAGACTTGATCGGTCATCTCATCCCCTCGGCGGCGCGCCGCCCAGGACCGACCGCATGGTGTTGACTGTGGCCAAGTGGGTCAGATCAATGTGCAGAGGCGTGACCGATATCTTCCCATCATAAATGGCGGCAAGGTCGGTTCCGGGGGCTGGTCTAGATTTTTCCGGGCGATAGCCCATCCAGTAATAAGCATTGCCGCGGGTATCTGTGCGCTTCTCAGCCCTGCGGACCTGCACATCGCGGAAGGTCTGGCGGGTCACTTCAACCTCTGTGATCGCCTCAATGGCGCGGGAGGGGAAGTTTACATTCATGACCACGTCTTTTGGCCAGCCGATTGCCACCAGTCGCCGAACCAGACCCGGGCCGAAATGTTCTGCTGGCGCATACAGGGGTGCCGTCGACATCTCCTGACCGGAAATGGGCCAACTCATCTGCGACAGGGCAATAGAGGGTATGCCAAGCGCCATGCCCTCAATGGCCCCTGCGACCGTTCCAGACATGGTGACATCTTCCGCCAGATTGGCCCCACGATTGACGCCGGACAGAACAAGATCAGGGCGCAGGCCACCCATAAGTTCTGTGACCGCCATCATGACGCAATCGGTTGGCGTGCCTGTGGTCGAAAATCGTCGATCAGACATTTGGCGCACCCGGATAGGCTCATCCAATGTCAGGGATCGGCTGGCCCCGGATTGCTCGTATTCTGGGGCGCAGACCCAAATATCATCCGAAAGAACTCTGGCGATCCGCTCAAGCGCCTCAAGGCCCTCGGCATGGATCCCGTCATCATTGGTCAGAAGGATTCTCACCCTTCACCGCCGATATGCGTCAGACCTGGAAGGTAACGATGCAAGGCCTGAGGAATTGCGATCCGGCCACTTTCGTCCTGATAGTTTTCCATGATGGCCACGAGGGTGCGGCCGACGGCGAGCCCAGATCCGTTCAGGGTATGCACAAAGCGTGTGCCCTTCTCCCCGGCCTTCTTGGTTCGAGCATCCATCCGCCGCGCCTGGAAATCTCCGCAGTTCGAACACGAGCTGATCTCGCGATATTGGCCCTGCGAGGGGATCCAGACCTCTAGGTCATAGGTGCGACGTGCCCCGAAACCCATATCGCCCGTGCAGAGAAGCATGGTGCGGAACGGCAGTTCCAGGGCCTTAAGAACCGACTCGGCGCAGGAAACCATGCGCTCATGCTCGGCATCACTTTGGTCTGGGGTCGTGATGGAGACGAGCTCAACCTTGTAAAACTGGTGCTGACGGATCATGCCCCGGGTATCCCGTCCTGAGGCCCCAGCCTCGGAGCGAAAACACGGGGTAAGCGCCGTGACCCGCAGGGGTAGCTCCTCTTCAGCGACGATTTGCCCCATGACCAAGCTGGTCAGAGGAACTTCCGCCGTGGGGATCAGCCAGCGCCCATCCGTGGTCTTAAAAAGGTCGTCGGCGAACTTAGGCAGCTTGTCGGTTCCGTAGGCCGCGGCGTCATTCACCAGAAGAGGGGGGGAAACCTCCAGATAGCCGTTCTGCTGGGTTTGCAAGTCGAGCATGAACTGGCCAAGGGCCCGCTCCAAGCGCGCCAGCTGGCCCTTAATGACCGTAAAACGGGCACCGCTCATCCGCGCAGCCGCTTCGAAATCCAACATGCCTAGGCCTTCGCCCAATTCTACGTGGTCCTTTGGGCTCGCCACATGATTGGGCTCGCCCCAGCGGCGCACCTCGACATTTCCATGCTCGTCAGCACCCTGTGGAACATCCGCAGCAGGGATGTTTGGTAAGGATGCCAGAAGGTCCTGGAGGTCTAAGCTAAAGCCACGCTCTGCCTCGCCCTGGGCGACAAGATCCGACTTCAAAGCTTCAACATTGGCCATCAATTGGCTGGCTAGGGCCTCGTCCTTTTGGGCCTTGGCCAGACCGACGCGTTTCGAGAGGTCGTTGCGCTTTGACTGGGTGGTTTCCGCCGCCAGCTTGGCCGCACGGACCTTACCATCAAGATCAAGTGCCTGAGCCGCCGCCCCGGATCGCCCCTTCGCAGCCCAGGCCTTCTCGTAGAGCTCGGGTGTTTCGCGAAGGGCTCGAATATCGTGCATTGGGGGCCGCCGTTAACAATTGGCCCCTGTCTAGTCCGCGTCGCGTAAGGCGCCTAGACCGGAACGATATCCGATGCGCTGTCTTCGCGCTTCCGACGCAATTCAATGAGCTTCACGCACCAGATTGAAATCTCGTAGAGCAGGATGATCGGCATAGCCAAAAGGGTCTGGCTGATGGGGTCCGGTGGCGTGACGACGGCCGCGACGATGAATATCCCCACAATGGCGTATCGCCGTCCCTCTTTGAGCAGGTCTGAACTGACAATCCCCGCCATGCCCAGCAGGGTCAGCACCACCGGCAACTGAAAGCAGAGACCAAAAGCCAGCAGAAGCGTCGTCACCAGGGTCAGATAGTCAGAAACCTTAGGCAGCAATTCGACGGAAATCGCGCCCATTCCCGTGATCTGCTGGCTCAATGAGAACCAGAGGACGAAGGGTAGGATCATGAAATAGACCAGCGCCGCCCCCATGCAAAACAGGGTCGGCGAAGCGATGAGGAAGGGCAAAAAGGCCTTTCGCTCCTGCTTGTAGAGGCCGGGTGCCACAAAGCCGTAAACCTGGGCAGCGAGAACTGGGAAGGTCACGACCACCGCCCCAAACCCCGACAGCTTCAGCTTGGTAAAAAAGAATTCCAGGGGCGCTGTAAAAATGAGCTTCAGGTTCTGGCCAGCGACGTTTGGCACTTCCTTCAGTCCGATTAAGGCAAGCAAAAGATCGAAGGGACCGCCAGAGGCCTTATGGTTGGGCGGGGTCGGTTGCAGGTGCAGGAACTGCAAAATGCCGTCGACAAACCCCACATGGGGGCCCTGGGCTTCCGCCAGCTTTTGGGCAGCAAGGATCTGCGCCGCCACCTCATAGGGGTGAAGTAAAAGCGTATAGATCTGGGTAGACAGGGCGAAACAGAGCGCAAAGCCGACGGCTAGGGCTGCAACACACACGAATAGGCGTTGGCGCAGCTCGATCAAATGATCCAGCAAGGGCGCGCGGGACGCTTCGATATCATCATCCTTGGCGTCGCTCACGAGGCAGATCCAGGCTTTGGCTTACGTTTTGCGCGGGGCTTTGGCGGGGTATCCGTCGTGGCCTTTTCAGCTGGCGGTTTCCGCTTTCTGGGCGGCTTTACCGGCTGGGGGGCAACCTCCACCGTCATGGGCTCAACCGCCGACTCAATCTGATGGCTCATGGGGGGATGGAACTGGACCCCACCGGCTTGAAGACTATCGCCGATTTCGTTGAAAATCTGACTGACATCGCCCACAGAGTCATGCTGGGCCTGATCGAAAACTTGACCCTTGCGCATGGCCTCGACCTCGGCTCGCAGTTCATCAAGCTCAGACTGGCGGGCCATTTCGTCAAAGCTGGCGCGAAACTCCGCCGCCATACCCCGCAGCTTGCCGACAAATTGCCCGACGACCCGCAGCATCTTTGGCAGGTCTTTCGGCCCCACGACCAGCAGGGCGACGACGGCGATCACGAGGTATTCAAGCCCACCAACGTCGGGAAGCATGCCCTGGTCCTAAAACTAAGCCCCGTCAAAGTGGCGAGGAAAAACGAAATTCAGCTGCGAGCTTCGTCTTTTTTGGCTTCCACAGCGGCCGACTCCGTGGGGGCCGGCTCGTCCTTCAGACCGTCTCTAAAGGCCTTGATACCCTTGGCTGCATCGCCCATGACCCCAGACAGCTTGCCCTTGCCACCAAAAAACAGCAGAGCGACCACAGCCACCAGCAGCCAGTGAATAGGTTGAAAAGCGCCCATAACTTGAACTCCTAATCGCGCACCGCTGCGCGAGCCGAACCTGCATATAGTCCCTTGCACCCGGCTGCGCCAAGCGACCGTCCGTCTTTAGTTGAGGCTGACGTCTTCTGCGAGGAAATCCGTATGGAATTCAGGCGCCGAGCCATCGTCATCTAGCGGATCCTCGTCTGTCACCTCCCCCATGGGATTGGGAACAGAAAAATCTGCCGGGATATCGAGGCTGAGCAAGCCCGCAGCCTTCATTTCCGCCATGCCCGGAAGATCGGCCAAACTGCCCAAACCATAATGCTCTAGGAAAATATCCGTCGTCCCAAAGGTCACCGGACGACCAGGCGTCCGACGCCGCCCCCGCATGCGCACGAGGCCAAGCTCTAGCAGGACATCCAGGGTTCCCCGACTGGCCTGAACCCCACGCACGGCTTCAATCTCCGCGCGGGTCACTGGCTGGTGATAGGCAATGATGGCGAGGGTTTCCTGGGCAGCCTTTGACAGACGGCGGGGCTCGTCGCGCTCTTCGGTCATCAGAAAGCCGAGATCTTCGGCCGTCTGGAATCGCCAGCGATCGGCGACGCAGACCAGTTCGACCCCCCTACCTACATAACGCTGGACCAAAGTTGCGACGCCGGCCTCCACATCAGATTTTTCGGGCAGGCGCTTGGCCAGATCATCCAGGCTCAAGGGGCCCGCCGCAGCAAACAGCAGGGCTTCAATCCGCCGCTCAGTATCAGCTGGATCCGGGGGCGAGATCTCGTCATCGGCTATGTGGTCTTCGGTCATGCCAAGCTCACTCGACGGGCGCGCAAGTAGATGTCAGCGAAAGCTTCAAGCTGGCGAGCTTCCATCGCCCCTTCTTTCACCAATTCCAGGCCAGCCGACAGGGTCGAGGCAACGAAAGATGCCCGGCTCGGTCCCTCTCCCTTTTCCGATACGGTGGGGGCTAGGCCCTCGAGGGCGGTCCACCGAGACATATCCGGCAGCAGGTCGCGCAATCGCTCGCGGGCGGCCTCCAGGGGATAGGCTTGGGGCGGCGCGGGGCGATAGGTATGCACCTGCTCCTTTCGCCGCTGGGCGATATAGGCGCTCATCAGGCTATAGAGATCACCCTCCAGACGGGTGGACGGAATAATAACAATGGCTTGAGGATCGCCGCGCATGAAGACGTCCCGGCCTAAATGCGGTCCATTTTTCAGAGTCTCAGCTGCCTTACGCATGGCGTCTAGCTTGGCCAAACGAAACGCCAATTGCGCAGCGAGGTCCTCGGCCTCTGGTTCCTCGGCCTTGGGGCGCTCTGGCTTCGGCAAAAGCAACCGCGACTTCAGATAGGCAAGCCACGCGGCCATCACCAGATAGTCCGCAGCGAGGCTGAATCTTTGGGCGCTCAGCTTCTGAATAAAGGCCAGGTACTGTTCGGCGAGTTTGGTCACTGACAGCTTAAGGAGATCGACTTTCTGGCTCCGGGCCAGGGCTAGAAGCACATGAAGCGGGCCCTCATATCCGTCTAGATCCAAGATCAACGACTCGCCATCGTCAGCTGCATTACGAGCAGCGGTAAAGTCCAGATTTGGCTGAAACTGACCTAGGCCCATTGGCCATCAAAGGCCGCGTCAAAGCGCGCCCTTCCCTCTTCGAGATCAAACGGTTCGCGGACACGCGCCAGACGCCCCAGAGCTGACTTGGCCCTCTGAGCGGCGCGCCCGGCAAGCATCTTGGTGCCCGCAATCACCCCCTGCATCTCCGCCATATCCCCATTGCAATGCAGGACAACATCACAGCCCGCGGCAAGACTCGCCCGCGCCCTTTGGGAGAAGTCTCCGCTCAGGGCCTTCATGGAAAGATCGTCGCTCATCAACAGACCGTCAAAGCCGATGGCACCCCGCACGACGTCTTGAATGGCCCTGCGAGAGGTTGTCGCCGGTCGCTTGGGGTCGATCGCTGCGAAGATAACGTGGGCTGTCATCGCCATGGGCATGTCCGACATCACACGAAAGGGTGCGAAGTCCCGGGTATCAAGCGCCTCATAGGTCGCATCGACAATCGGAAGGTCGAGATGGCTGTCGGTCCTGGCCCGCCCATGACCTGGTATGTGTTTGATGACAGGCAAGACACCGCCTGCAATCAGCCCTTCGCAGGCCGCACGGCCTAAGGCGGCGACATCTTCGGGCGTCGTCCCATAAGCCCGATCGCCAATCACGTCGTGAGCACCGGGGATCGGAACGTCAAGAACGGGCACGCAGTCAACATTGATCCCAAGGGCCGATAGATCATGTGCCAAAAGCCGCCCCCCCAGCCGCGTGATCTCTCGGCGAAAGAGAGGATCATTCGCAGGCAGGTCGCCATAGGCTCGCCCCGGTGGATAACGCCGCCAGTGTGGTGGCCCAAGGCGGGCAACCCGACCGCCTTCCTGGTCTATGAGGATCGGGGCATCCGAGCGACCGACGGCGTCTCGCAAGGCCGCCGTCAGCGCCACGACCTGATCGGGCGTGTCGACATTCCGCTTGAAGAGGATAAATCCCCAAGGCTGAACCTCCCGGAAGAAGGCGACTTCTTCCGGCGTAAGGGTCAGCCCCTTGCACCCCAATATGGCGGCGTGAACGCTCAATTCACGAAGCAGTTTTTACCGGCGGCCTTGAGTTGATTGCAGAACGCCGTCGCCGCTTCCCGACTGGCAAACCCTGTGACCGTGGTCCGATAGAGAGTCGCACCGCCCTTATCGACAGCCTCGACCTTCTTGCCCTTGCCGACCGCTGCTCCCGGCGCAATTTTAGCAGCATCATTCCAACCCTTGTCCGCCAGGGCCTGGGACGAAAACGCCCCAATCTGGACCGAAGCCGCTCCGGGGGATGCTGCCTTTGCCGGCGTCTGTGGCTCAGCCTTGGTTTCCGCAGGTTTGACGACTTTTGCTGGCGAGGTTTTTGCGGGAGGTGCTGCGACCACCGTTGATTTGGCGGCAGACGGCGCAACCGGCGCTGGTTTTACCGGGGTCGAGGTCGGCTTAACGGCGACCGCAACGGGCTTTTGCGCCGGGGCTTGCACCACGACTGGGGCTGGCTTGGTCTGGCTAAGCACCACCACGGGGGCCGGCTTTGGCGCAACCGGCTTGGTGACCGGTGCAACGGCCCCAACCGCAGGTTTGAAGGCGGGAGGTGCGCCCGAACCCGCCATGGCTGAGGCAGCTAACTGAGGCTGAACAGGCGCAGGGGCCGGAACCAGATCCGCGCGCGCCTGCGGCTGTTCCGGGGGGGGCGTAAAGTTAGGCGCGGCGGGGAGAGGCTGGCCTTCGGGTTGCTGGTAGATTTGCAATCCGCGCGCGGGGTCTTCTGGTTGGTCCCCGGCAGGTGGCGCGACCTTCATGGCCTCCACGGGCTTACCCACCATTGGCGCTGGGCCAGAAACTCGACCGAAACCCGAGCGCAGAATGACCACAATGCCCACGACCAAGAGGAACAGGATCCCAGCACTGACAAAGAGCATCATCGGCATGGGCGCGCGACCACGGACCGGACGACGGGCATCAAAGGTCAAGGGCTCTTCTGGAGGAGGCAAATAGGCACCACGATCAGAATTGGGCATGGGAGGCTCCGAAGTCACGGACCATGCGAATCACAAACCCGCACAGCGTTGCGCGACTTTACCGTTCCTCAGGGTACCTTCGCACCCTCCGATGGGATTAGTTCCACACATCTAGCTGGAATAACTTGCGGTGCTCCTCGATGGCGAAGCGATCGGTCATGCCTGCGATATAGTCACAGACTACCCGGCCGCGCCCAGCAGGGTCCCGGTTCTGAGCCCTAGCGAACCATTCTGTGGGCATGACATCGGGCTCAGACATGAACAGCTGAAACATCTCGGCCAGAATGCGACGGGCCTGGCTACGGGTCCGATTGACCCGCCAGTGGCGGTACATCCGGCTATGTAGGAACTCGCGAAGGGCACCTAAGTCCTCCAGCATCTCGCGGGAAAAGGCTACGATTGCGTGATCCAGGCCTCGCACAGCCTCGGGGGAGTCGACCTTAGCCTCTATGACCCTCCGGCCGGTTTCGGCGATCACGTCATCAGCCATGGCTCCAATCATCCGCCGCACGGCCTCCATGCGGACGATATTGGGATCAAGGTCGGGAAATTCCTGGAAGACACCAAACAAGATCGGCCCGATCAGCGGCACGTCCAGCAGTTCTTTCAGGTGGAAAATGCCCGCAGCGACGCCATCGTCCACATCATGATTGTTGTAGGCGATGTCATCGGCCAGAGCCGCGGTCTGCGCTTCGGCAGAGGCCCAGCCACCGAGGGCTAGGTCGTAGCCCTTATCGAAGTCCACAACCGCCTTCCAGGACGGCCTGGACAGCTTATCGGTCACAGGGCCATTGTGCTTGATAATGCCCTCGAGGGTTTCCCAAGTCAGATTCATACCGTCCCAGCGGGGATAGCGACGCTCAAGCTTGGTCACCACCCGGAAGGTCTGAACATTGTGATCAAAGCCGCCAAAGGCCTCCATCTGATTATCCAGCTCGTCCTCCCCGGCATGGCCAAAGGGGGGATGGCCCAGGTCGTGGGCTAGGGCGATAGTTTCAGCAAGGTCGGCCTCCAGCCCCATGGCTGTGGCCAAGGTTCGCGCCACCTGGGCCACTTCCAAGGAATGGGTCAGGCGGGTCCGGTAATGATCGCCTTCATGGGCCACAAAGACTTGGGTTTTTTCTTTCAGCCTCCGGAAGGCCGTTGAATGAATAATTCGGTCGCGGTCGCGGGCAAAGGGGGTGCGAGTCCGGCTTTCGGGCTCGTCGATCCTTCGACCCCGGGACTTGGCGGCATCTTCAGCGAACGGGGCACGGGGCGTGATCATTCAATCCTGCACAAATGAAATTGACCCCTTGGATAGGTCTACATAGGCACTCATATAGGCTATAGGTGAAAATATCGAAGCCATGACCCAACCAGATCTTACCCTGTCCTCGGCCGCAGCCAAGCAGATCGCCACCATCGGTGCGACTGAGGGGCGGTCGCTCATGCTCCGTGTCGCGGTGGAAGGTGGCGGTTGTTCAGGCTTTCAGTACCTCTTCGACCTGGTCGACAGCGCCAATCCCGACGACATTCGGGTCGAGCGCGATGGTGCCGCTGCCTTGGTGGACGAAATGAGCCTCGTCCTGCTCAAGGGCTCAGAAATCGATTTTGTCGACGAACTGGCTGGGGCGGAATTCAAGGTCCGCAACCCGAATGCAAAATCTAGCTGCGGCTGCGGCGTGAGCTTCTCGATCTAATTTGCCACCCTGGGCAAGGGTTCGATTAAGACCTTAACGCCTCAAACCACCGTCCGAGCATCTGGGCCTCCAAGGCTAGCCGCGCCGTGCGCTCAGCGGCCTCTTCGTCAATGCCCCACTTTTCCTCTTGGAAGGCTTCATCGACCCGGCTGAGGGCGTAGGCGTCTTCCCCCGTCAACCAGCCCCGCGCCAGGGCCAGGGTGAGGATCGCAGACCCAAACAGGGGCGCGCCGAAGGCCAGGCCAGCTAGGCCGAAATCATTATGATCGAGTGCCAGGGCCTTTACCCCCGCCAAGGTCGTTTCCGGTTGGGCTTGATGGCGAATGCCAGCAGCGCGGACGAAGGCGAGACCAAGCTCGGATTCGGCGCGGGTGAGAACAGGCTCCCACGCCTCTGTCTGACGGGCCACGAGAGTGCTTGGTGCCTCGGCGAAATAGCAGATCAGATCGGACCCGGCATAGTCGGCAAACTGCTGGGCCACCTGATCCCGGACAGGAGGGATGGCTTCCAAGGCCGTGAAGCCCAAACGGCTAGCGTTCATACCGGCAAGCTCTATGAACTCCCCCTGCCCGGCCCACTCATCTGCCATCATCTGGGCGAGGGCCTGGGTGGGCGCGGTCAGCTTGGCACCCTTGGACGAGCGGGGGCTACGGCCGTCCAATAGGACCTGATAGCCGACCTCGCCCGCCTCGATGGTCACGGCAGAATAGAATCGCTTGGGCTTTTCTCCCGGTTCGTGAAATCCTCTTTGCGCCACGCGACATCCTCCGATCCGACAAAATCCGGACCTATTGAGATGGGAATGAAGGTTCAGCGCGATTTAGGCAAGGAGCCAACCATGGCCGACAGAGACCTTGAAGCAGCAATAGCCCTGACGAGGTTCGGACTGGGTGCGCGCCCAGGTGAATTGGCGCGGGTGCGGTCCAATCCAAAGGCTTGGCTACTGGATCAGATTCGCAAGGAAGGAGCCGATCAGCCCCAGGCCAATCCCGCAACGACACAGCAGCGTATTGCCGAGTTCCGAGACTACGGTGAAGCCAAGAAACAGGCGAAATACGCCAAGGCTAATGGCGAAACCCCTGCTGAATACGACCCGGTCAAAATGGCCCAAAAGCAGATTCGAGAAGAAACCGGCGGCGACTTTGCTGCTAGGGCACAGCTGGGTGCCACCACTGATGCTGGATTTCGCGAGCGGTGGACCCTGTTTTGGGCAAACCATTTTACGATCAGCGCCACAAAGTTAGCCACAGCGACGGTTGTCGGGCCTTTCGAGCAAGAGGCCATCCGCCCACACGTCTTCGGCCCATTCGCGACACTTTTGGGAGCGGCAGAGACGCACCCGGCCATGCTCCTTTATCTGGATCAGGCCCAGTCCATTGGTCCCGACAGTCCAGCCGCCAACTTCCTGCGCCGACCACCGGCCATGGGGGTTGGCCAAATCGACGTGCCCAAGCGGACACGCGGCGTCGGCTTGAACGAAAACCTCGCCCGCGAAATTCTTGAATTGCACACCGTCGGCGTGGACGGCGGCTATAGCCAGGCCGATGTGACCGAATTCGCCCGGGCTATGACGGGTCTATCTGTCGGCGGACTTCGCGAAGGCCCAGCGACCATCGGCGCACCCGTGTTCCGTCCGCAGGCTCATGAGCCGGGCCCCCGGACCGTAATGGGCACACGCTATCCTTCCGGCGGCAAAGAGCAGGCTGGCGCCATCCTCGCTGACCTTGCCGCCAAGCCGCAGACTGCCCGATTCATTTGCGGCAAGATCGCTCGACATTTTATCGCCGATGATCCGCCGCAAGGCCTCATTGAGCGCCTAACCCAGGCGTGGATGTCGACGAACGGAGATCTGGGCACGGTGGCTGCGACGCTTATTTCAGCGCCTGAAGCCTGGGATCGGCGACCTGCAAAGTTCAAAACGCCCTATGAATTTCTCATCTCCAGCTGGCGCGCGGCGGGGGGTAGCCCCAAGGACATCGCCGTCCTGGCACCGACCTTGACCGCCTTAGGACAGAAACCGTTTTCGCCCCCCTCCCCCAAGGGATGGTCAGATGATGCCATGTCCTGGGCGGCACCCGACGCGATCGTCAAACGCATGGCCTGGGCTCAAAAATTCGCAGACCGCGCCACAGCAGACCGCGATCCTAATATCCTGGCGGCAGAGGCCCTGGGCGCACAACTGCAACCGGCCACGGCCACGATGATTGCCCGTGCAGAAAGCCGCCCCGAGGGCCTGGCCATACTGCTGATGAGTCCGGAGTTTCAACGTCGATGAACGCTCTCACACGTCGGCAAGCGCTGACCTCCGCCGCCGCCTTTGGCCTATCCCTGAACCTGCTGGCCAGGACCGCCTATGCGGCGACCTCCAGTCGGAAGCTGGTGTTTATCAACTGCAGGGGAGCCATGGACGGGCTATCTGTCTCACCGCCGATTGGTGACGCGGACTATTCAGCCCTTCGAGGTGGCCTCGCCATCACAGATAACGCCTTGAAGCTTGATAGCCACTTCGGCCTGCACCCAGCCCTGGCCTCTGTCTATACTCTTGCCCAGGCAGGTCAGGCCCGGATCGCGCCAGCTATTGCAACCCCGGACCGGGCGCGATCGCACTTTGAAGCCCAGGATGTGCTCGAAAGCGGTGCGGGAGGCGTCTACGGCGCGACCTCTGGCTGGCTCAATCGCGCCGTCGGTGCCCTCCAAAGCCAGGGCAAGTTCAATGCACTTTCGATCGGCGCAACAGCACCTCTCGTCTTGCGGGGACCGGCCGCCGTTTCTTCGTGGTCGCCCGGTGCCCTCGTCAATCCCCAGGCGCGCCTGCCCAGTCTTTTGATGGATCTATATCGGGACGATCCCCTGCTTGGCCCGGCCCTGGCCCGGGGGTTGGAAACCGAGACTATGGCCCAGGATGCCATGCGGGAGGATATGACCGCTGCACCACCTGCGGACCTGAAGGCCTATGCCAAGCAAGGCCAGGACGCTGCGCGCAAGCTCGGCGATACGGTTGCGGGCTTCATGAAGGAGTCTGGCGGCCCACAGATTGCGGCCATCAGCCTCGACGGCTTTGACACCCATGCCAATCAGCTCGGTCTCATTGCCGCGCGCCTGGGAAATTTAGACGCGGTAATTGACGGAATTCAGAAAGGATTGGGCAGTGAATGGCCCAATACCGTCGTCCTCGTCGCCACAGAGTTTGGTCGAACCGCACGCGCCAATGGTACGGGTGGCACCGACCATGGCACGGCTTCCACGGCCCTTATCCTAGGCGGTAGCCTGAAGCGCGGTGGGATCATCGGCGATTGGCCAAGCCTGAAGGGCAGCGCCCTGTTCGAGAACCGCGACCTTGCCCCCACCCTCGACATGCGCGCCTTATTCAAAGGTGTTCTGGCAGATCAGATGGGGCTGGACCGCAAGGTCCTCGATACGGCGGTTTTCCCCGATAGCGCATCGGTCGCGCCGGTCTCTAGCCTCGTCTAGCGCCTGCGCTTGGCGAAGGGATCGGGGTCCGCTTCGTGCTGATCAAAGCCGAACTTGGCGAAACCGGCCTTCATCTCTGGGCTGATCGGGGCCTCAAGGACCAAGGTGCCGCGGGAAGGATGCGGAAGGCTCAAGCGTCGGGCGTGCAGCTGTAACTTCAGTGGCCCCGAGAGCTCGACGGAGGCAGCATTTTTATACTTGGGGTCTCCCAGAATGGGGTGGCCCATGGCCAGCATGTGAACCCTTAGCTGGTGGGTCCGGCCTGTGTGAGGGCGTAGGGCCATCCAGGCCACCCGTGCGCCCGCCCGCGAGATCATGGTGAACTCGGTCTCGGCGGCCTCTGCCCCGGGCTCCTTGGGCTCAGCGGGCACGACCATTTCGCGGTCTCCGACTCCCTTTTTGATCAGAGGCATGGATAGTATCCCGTCCTGTGGCCGGGGATGACCCATGACCAGGGCCCAATAGGTCTTTTGTGCCTTACGACGGGCAAAGGCACCGGCCAGCTTGGCCGCTGCGCCAGGGGTCTTGCCCAGCACCAGCACCCCTGACGTGTCGCGGTCCAGCCGGTGCACGAGCCGGGGGCGGTCTAGCCCCTCCCCCCAGGCACTGAGCAGGCGATCGATATGGTGCTTGGTCTTGGTACCCCCCTGCACGGCCAGGCCCGCCGGCTTGTTGAGGACCAGAACCTCTTCGTCCTCAAACAGGACCAAGCTCTTGGCAAAGGCGGTGTCGCGGGAATCTAGGTCCTTCTCACGCTCGCCTGGCGCCGGTGCCTCCGGCAGGGGCGGGACGCGAATCTGGGCCCCAGCGGCCAAGCGCGTATCTGGCTTGGCACGGGCACCATCGACGCGGATCTGGCCTGAGCGTGCCAGTTTCTGAATCTGAATATGGTTGAGGTGTGGCCAGCGACGCTTGAACCAGCGGTCTAGACGAACGCCATCTTCGCCAGCATCAACGTGCAGGGTGCGAACTTCCTTCATGAGAACACCCGTCTGGCTAGGATTAGCCCAGCAAATACAGCCAGCACCGCCAGGACAACCGAGCCCACCGCATAGCCGGCCGCAGCGCCATAGGCCTTGCGCTCAAGCATCAGGGCCGTTTCGAGGGAATAGGCGGAAAAGGTCGTAAAGCCACCGAGCACACCCACCTGCAGAAGCAGGCGCAGCCGCTCCTGATCAGCCCCCCCCCGGTGAGCGAGATAACCTGCCAACAGGCCAATCAAACAGCCTCCGATCAGATTGGCGGCGAAGGTGCCATAGGGCCAGCCGGGGCCGAACCAACGCAGGGTCTGTCCGCCCAAGGCATAGCGCGCCACAGAGCCGACTGCCCCACCCAGGGCCACTAGAAAAAGCTTATTCATGCGTCCTTATGCGCCCGACTTTGCATCAGATCAAAGGGCCCTAGCCCAGAGACAAGGCTTTAAGGATTTCTGCCATGTCCGGCGGGGTCGGTGCTTCAATGCGCTGGCTGCCGCCATTGGGGTGAGGAAAGCGTAAGGCCGCGGCATGTAGCATCAATCGCGGCACAGGAATGCCGTCCACCGCGAGGGCACCGCCATATCGCGCGTCCCCCGCAATAGGTCGACCGATGGAGGCCAAGTGGACCCGAAGCTGGTGCATCCGCCCGGTCTGAGGGGCGAGGTCCAATAGGGCGCTGGTCTCTGTCATAGCCAGGGTGCGGTAGCGGGTCTCGGCGGTCTCGGCGTCCGGATGATCGGGTGCACATATCCGCATATAGGCCTCTCGCCCCGCCTCATCCCGGCGGAGGGGCTCAGCGATCACGCCCTCGCGAGGAACGGGTGCGCCAGGAGTGACGATCGCCCGATAAGTTTTAGAAAACTTACGTGCCATCATGGCCTTACCGAGGAAACCTGCAGCAGGCTTGGTCTTGGCCGTAAGGATGACACCGGAGGTGTCGCGGTCGAGGCGATGGATCAACCGAGGCCTGGCCTTGCCGGGTTTAGCGAAGGCCCAGATCAGCTCGTCGAGGGTATGCACCTGGCCACGGCCGCCCTGGCTGGACAGGCCCGCAGGCTTGTTGAGCGCCAGAATATCCGCGTCTTCATAGATAACGAGGCTGCGAACAAAGGCGATTTCATCAGGGGTGAGGACGATCATTTTGAGTCCTTACGGGTCTGGGCCCAGCGATCCAGCCGCTCCTTAATCCGCCCTTCAACGCCCTCGCCCTTGGGGTCGTAAAATTTGCGCCGCGCCATGCCATCAGGGAAATAGTTCTGACCGGAAAACCCACCGGGGACGTCGTGGTCATAGGCATAGCCCTGACCGTAACCCAAGTCCTTCATCAGCTTGGTCGGCGCATTGAGGATGTGGGCCGGCGGGGCCAGGGAGCCAGTCTCGCGCGCTGCCTTTCGCGCGGCATTATAGGCAGCATATACGGCATTCGATTTTGGCGCAGACGCCAGATGCACCACCACCTGAGCTAGGGCTATTTCGCCCTCTGGACTGCCAAGGAAGTCGTAGGCCTCCTTGGCGGCGTTCGCGAGCACCAGAGACATGGGATCAGCTTCGCCAATGTCCTCCATGGCCGCGCGGATCAGCCGCCTGGCAATGAACAAAGGATCCTCGCCCCCCTCGAGCATGCGCGCCAACCAGTAGAGGGCAGCGTCCGGGTCAGAGCCACGGATAGATTTATGCAGGGCTGAGATGAGGTTGTAGTGGCCTTCTCGATCCTTGTCATAGGCGGGGCTGCGCTTCTGCAAGAACAGACTGAGTGCCTGGGGATCGAGGGGCTGGGCGGTGCCCACATTGAACAAGGTTTCGGCCAGGGTCAGGAGATAGCGCCCATCCCCGTCCGCCATGGCGATCAAGGTCGCCCTCGCCTCGATATCTAATGGAAGGGGTTTGGCTTCATGAATCTCGGCCTTGGCCAGAAGGGCTTCCAAGGCCTCATCGTCCAGCCGTTTGAGCACATAGACCTGGGCCCGGGAGAGCAAGGCACCATTGAGTTCAAAGGAGGGGTTTTCCGTCGTTGCCCCAACCAGTGTGACGATCCCCTCCTCGACGAAAGGCAGGAAACCATCCTGCTGGGCACGATTGAAACGATGGATCTCATCAACAAAAAGCAGGGTGGACTGGCCAGCCGAGCGACGGACCCGCGCCTGCTCAAAGGCTTTCTTCAGGTCAGCAACCCCGGAAAACACGGCTGACAGCTGCTGAAACTCGTAGCCTGCCGCCTTGGCCAACAGGCGCGCAATTGTGGTCTTGCCCGTGCCGGGTGGCCCCCAAAGGATCATGGAAGACAACCGCTGAGCTGCCGCCATACGGCCAATAGGACCTTCGGCACCCAGCAGATGATCCTGGCCAACAACATCGCCGAGGGTCTGGGGGCGCAGTCGATCAGCCAGGGGCGACGGTGCCTGCGGTGTCAGTCCCGCCGCTTCAAAGAGATCAGCCATGGCAGGGCTGTATCAGGCTTTGGCTCAGGTGCGGAAGGTTCCCGTAATTTCCTGGCCACCGCGGATGATGGTCACCTGCCATTGATTGCCCGGAACGGTCAGGGCAGCCCGCAGGTCGCTGACCGCACCAATGTCGCGGCCATTGACCTTTTTGATCAAGTCCCCTGGCTGTAGCCCGGCATTAAGGGCAAAGCCCCTGCCAATTTTAAGAACCATAACCCCCCTACCCAGGAAGGGATCGAGGCCAAGTTCATCGGCCACAGCCGGGGACAGATTGACAACAGTGGCACCGTCAAAGGGATTGCGCCCCTGCAGCAATTGCTCGTCCCTGGCCGGGGTCGCGGGCGGTGCCTCGGCTTTGAAACTCAACACTTGGTTGGTTCCGGCCCGCCTTATGCCGATTTTCAGATTGTCTCCAGGCCGCACGGCACCAACGGCATAGGACACCGTGGCGGCGTCAATGACTGGACGGCCCGCAACCGTCGTAATCACATCGCCCTGCTTGAGACCCGCGCGCTCTGCCGGTCCGCCGGGCCAAATGTCAGCGACCAAGGCCCCCTGAGGCGTTGGCAAGGACAGGCTCTTGGCGATGTCGCCTGTGACCGTCTGCGTGTGCGCACCGAGCCAAGACCGGATCAAGCTATGTCCGCCGCCGGCGGCGGTCTCAACGATCCGGCGCACCATGGCGGCGGGTATGGCAAAGCCTACCCCCGAAGAGCTCCCGGAGCGCGATACGATAAAACTGTTCACGCCAATCAGATCGCCATCCATGTCCACGAGGGCACCACCGGAATTGCCGGGATTGATCGCGGCGTCGGTCTGGATATACGCCGTCACCGCCTCGCCATTGGGGTCGGCTGTCCGGTTTAGGGCTGAGATAATGCCGTTTGTCACGGTCTGGCCAACACCAAAGGGGTCGCCAATGGCCAGGACGAGATCGCCCACCTGGGCATCTCCGGAATCGTCAATGGCCAAGACCGGCAGGCGTTCAGATCCCGTGTCGATTTTCAGAACGGCAAGGTCCAGTCGCGGGTCCGCCAGCAGGACCCTGGCGGGAAACTCTCGCCGGTCTGACAGAGCCACAGTGATTTCCTGTCCACCTTCAATGACATGGTTGTTGGTGACGATTATGCCATCGGACCGGACAATCACGCCGGAACCAAGAGAGCCCTCAATCCGGTTCTGCGGTGCCCCGAGACCGAAGAATTCCCAGAAGGGATCATTGGGCGTCCGCACCAAGCGCTTGGACGAAATATTCACCACGGCAGGGGCTGCACGCTTTACGACCGGCGCGAAGGAGGCCTTCATGCTCAGGGCTTCGCTCGGCGCTGCCCGGGTCGGTTGGGCCAGTGCCGGTTGCTGGGCGTTAGACCGCGACGACGGGTCTGAACAGGCGGCGAGCAAGACAATGGCGGGCATCAGGACGCGGTAGGCGCGCATGGGGTCTCCGGAAGATGCAAAACGAACATCAGACAACAGGGTTTTCTGGCGCAAAGATGGCGATGAACTCAATTGATTGAAAGACCCTGGCGGTCTTGATGCCTTGAGATCATCACCAAGGCCCAGGCCACAGCGCTAAACCCTGCCCCAGCCAGAATGATGACGCCCGACCAGCCAGGCCCATGACCCAGGCTGATAGCCCAGGCAAACAGCTGCGTGAAAGCGATTGGCCCAAACAGACCGGTCATGCTGCCAATAGATCCCATGGCCCCCTGTAGCCTGCCCTGTTCATCGGGATGAACCTTGGAGGTCATCAGGGCTTGGAGGGCTGGCCCCGCGATATTGGCCAGGATCATGGGAATATTTGCTAGCCAGAAGAGAAACCCCGTTGACGCCAGCCCGACAGCCGTGAATCCCGCCACCTGAAACGCCAGTCCAGCAAGGACAGCGGTTCGCTCCCCAAGGCGCTTGGCCGCCCGGCTGGCAAGCTGGGTCTGAACCAGTATGTTTCCCACCGCGAGCACGCTGCAGAAGATCCCCAACGCCATGGGTGTCCAGTGATAGCGATAGGCCGTGTAGAGAACGAAAACGCTGTTGATGGCCTGCCCAGCAAACCACAGCATGAAGAATACCACGCCCAAGGTCAGCAGCCCCGTCCGCTCCCGCAGCAGGGTCAGACTGGCCCAGGGATTGGCCTGACCCCAGTTCAAGGGTGCCCTGCGCTCAAGCGGTAGGGATTCTGGGAGAACCGCCAAGCCATATATCCCATTGGCCAGGGCCACAGCGGCTGCAGCCCAGAAGGGTGCTCGGGGATCTATGGCTCCCAGGACGCCGCCAATGGCGGGTCCGATAATGACCCCCGTCCAGGCTGCCGCATTGAGCAGACCATAGCGCTGGGTTCGCTCTGCTGGCGGCGTGATATCGGCCACATAGGCCATGGCCGCCGTCTGCGCCCCCGCCGTTAGGCCACAAATCACTCTTGCCACCATGAGCCAGGCCAAGTTTGGGGCAAGCGCCGTCACCACAAGGTCGATGGACAGCCCAAAGACAGAGATCAGAATTATCGGTCTGCGACCAAACCTATCCGAAAGCATCCCTAAAATGGGGGCTGCGAAGAACTGGGCCAGGGACCAACCGGCAAACAGAACCCCGACCCATCGGGCGGCCCCTGGCCGGTCGCCATCGAGCAATTGCTCCACCAATCGCGGCAGGACTGGGAAGACAATGGTGTGAGACACCACGTCCAGACACACCGTCACGGCGATGAAAAAGAGACCCGCCTGACGCGGCTTAGCGGAAAGGACGTCCTGTTGAGACATGGGGAGACCTCGGAAAACGACCGGACAAACCGGCATGACACTTTGCCCAGCCGCTCAGCAGGCGGGCGCGGACGCTCTGGCGCGGGATATTCCCTGCCGGCGGCGTCTAGGCTGTCATGGTCTCAATCTTCATGATGGTGGCAGCTTACGCCCCTACACCCATTTGGCAAGGTCACGCCTGAAGGCTTTCAACCTGCCCGGGGGCGTGCCCGACCTTGATAGCCAGAAAAAAGGCACTGAGCAGTAGACCCGCAGCGATGAAGATCGGCAGACCGGGCATGTGCAGGGTCCGATCCTGATGAATGGCCCAGGCGAAGGTGCCATTGAAGATCAAAGGTCCCAGAACCGATCCAATACCCTGCAGCGCCTGACTGGCTCCCTGGAGTTGCCCCTGTTCCTGCGGGCCGACCCGGCGAGTCATCAGGCCCTGAAGACCCGGTTGCAGGAAGTTGGTCAGGGCGAAGACAGGTGCAGATGCCAGATACATCCAGCCCTCAGTCGACAGGCCGTAGAGCATGAAGCCGGTCGCGCCGCCTATGGCACCCAGAAGCAAGGCTCCCCGCTCACCAATGCGTTTGACGACGGGCCCGACACAGAAAATCTGTACCAGAACCCCCAGTATCCCTGTGCCCATCAGAGTCAGGCCAATGATGTCGCTGGTCCAGTGATAGCGGTACCCTGCGTAGAGCACGAAGATCGACGGCAAGACGGTGTGGGCTAGCTGGAATAGAAAGCCGACGGCCGACAGCCCGACCAGATCCCCATGCGCCCGTAGGAAGCTCAGTGAACCCACCGGATTGGCCTTGCGCCAGTCAAACCTCAGAATTCGCCGCTCGGGGACCAAGGATTCCGGCAGGATGAAATAGCCATAGACCAGGTTGATCGTCGTCATGGCCGCGGCCACGAGGAAGGGAATTCGCAGGGCAAAGTCACCGAAGATCGGCGTCATGGCCGGACCTGCCAGGAAACCGCCTAGAGCAGGCCCAACTAGGAAACCAAACCCAAAGGCGGAGCCCATGAACCCAAAGGTCTTTGCCCTGTCTTCTGGAGCGGTCACGTCGGCCACATACGCATTGGCGGTGGAGAAACTGGCCGAGGTCATTCCGTTGACGATCCGCCCCAGGAACAGCCAGGCCAAGCTTGGGGCGAAGGCCATGAATAGGAAATCGATGGCCAGACCGAAAAAGGAGATCAGCAGGACGGGCCTACGCCCGATCCGGTCCGACAGCATGCCCAAGATAGGGCCGCAGAACAGCTGCATCAGTCCCCAGACCGACCCGAAGAGGGCGTTCCACTGGGAGGCTGTCGCCGTATCCCCGCCCGAGAAATGCTTCATCAACTGCGGCAGAACTGGGATCATGATCCCAAACGAAATCGAATTCATCAGTGCGCAGGCAAAGATGAAGCCAAAGGCAGCCGTCCTGCGGCGTCCGGTTTCCGGGGTCTGGGTCATCGCCATTCCTTACAGCAGGGGGGAGCCTTGGCCAAACCCCGTCATTGAACCTGATGCAGAGGCCGACTGTTTACCGGCCTTTGGGTTTCAGGGCTGGACGCAGGGGTGCCAAACGTCCGTCGCTTGACTGGGCCACGATCCCAGCTAATCGCGCGACCAGGGGGTAAACATCCACATTGTCGAAGGTCGCAAGGCGGACACCGGCCTTGAAGGCCGGGCCATGGGCCACAAAAACGGCTGCCATTTCCGGAGCCGCCGGATCAAAACCGTGGGTCCCCTTTTCAAGATAGTTTGGCTTGCGCGCCCGACTGTAGACCGTCCATCCCGTTTGCGGCAGGCAAAAGATCGGCGCGACCCGCGGGTTATGGCCATAGTGGAACCGGGCGGGAAACTGGCCCCTGCGCCAGCAGGTCAGATGATCGTGCGACCCAACCAGGGCCTTGTCCACAACCGCTTCCTGGCCCGGCAGCGGGATAATGGTCATGAAAGCTCCGGCGGCAAGGGTGCGGAAGGTTCCAGCCGGAACATGGTCTTCAATAAAGAGTTCGCGATCTCCTGAAACCGCTGCCATGCCGTGGTCGGCAACGACGACGATATTGGCCTCGAGATTACGGGCCTTGAGCCCGGCCTCCAGCCTCCCGATCGCAGCATCCACCCGTGTGGCGGCCGCATTGACCTCGGCAGACTCCGGGCCATAGGTATGGCCCATAGTATCCACATCATCGAAATAGAGGGTGATGAACTGCGGTCTCTGGTCCGAGGGCAGATCTGCCCAAGACAGCACCTGATCCACCCGAGACTCAGCGCTTTTGGACTGGTCAAAGGGCAACCACAGACTGGGCCTTACCCCATGCACCGCTGCTTCGGACCCCGGCCAGAACATGGTGGCAGACCGGATACCTGCCTTTTCAGCGGTCACCCAAAGTGGCTCGCCCTGGTCCCACCAACGACGATCAACGACCGCATCGTGGTTTGACATTCGGAACGAGACCCCAGGAATTGCTGGGTCTTCCATATTGTTATCGACGATACCGTTACGATCCGGCCGCAGACCGGTGATCAGGGCATAGTGATTGGGGAAGGTCTTGGACGGGAAGGAAGGCCGCATGGCCGCCGAAGCTCCGCCTGCCGCCATGGCAGACATGGTCGGGGTCACCCCGCGTCCGAGATAGTCCGCCCGGAACCCATCGATCGAGATCAGGACAGTCAGGGGACGGGCCAGGGTGGAACTGGCCGCCAGGGCGAAGCAGGAAGCGATCAGAATTAGGATTTTGCGCATGCCAATTCCTAACCGGAATTTATGACGCCTGCCTACGTCTCAAACGCAAAAACCCCGGATGTTGCCATCCGGGGTCTTGAACTTGGTCTCTAAAGACAATCTCGACTTATTCGTCGCCGAAGCTGGAAACCTGGACCGGACCAGAGTCCTTACCCTTTTCCGAAGGATCGCGATCCACAAACTCGATAACGGCCATGGCAGCATTGTCGCCGTGGCGGAAACCGGCCTTCAGAACCCGGGTATATCCACCCAGACGATCCTTGTAGCGCGGGCCCAAGGTGGCGAAGAGCTTGCCGACCTGTTCAACATCGCGCACCTGGCTGATCGCTTGGCGGCGGGCATGCAAGCTGCCACGCTTAGCAAGGGTCACCAGCTTTTCGACAACCGGACGCAATTCCTTGGCCTTAGGCAAGGTGGTCACGATCTGCTCGTGCTTGATCAGGCTGGCCGCCATATTGGCGAACATTGCCGTCCGGTGAGCCGTGGTGCGGCCCAATTTACGGTGCGCGGAACCGTGGCGCATGGGAAGTCTCCTAACAGGCGGGGCGTCTCGCGACGCGCCGCAGGGATTACATCTGGTCTTCGAACTTCTTGGCCAGCTCTTCGATATTCTCAGGCGGCCAGTTGGGCACGTCCATCCCAAGATGCAGGTTCATGCCAGCCAGCACTTCCTTGATCTCGTTCAGGGACTTGCGTCCGAAGTTCGGGGTGCGGAGCATCTCGGCTTCGGTTTTTTGGATCAAATCGCCGATATAGACGATGTTGTCGTTCTTCAGGCAGTTGGCCGACCGGACCGACAGTTCCAACTCGTCGACCTTCTTCAAGAGCGCCGGATTGAAGGGCAGTTCAGGCTTGGACTCGCCTTCCACCTTCTTCTTGGGCTCTTCGAAGGTGATGAAGATTTGCAGTTGGTCTTGCAGGATACGGGCGGCATAGGCCACCGCGTCCACCGGCGAAATCGCGCCGTTGGTTTCGATATCCATGACCAGCTTATCGTAATCGAGGCTCTGGCCCTGACGGGTAGGCTCAACACGATAGGCCACGCGCTTCACCGGCGAATAGAGGCTGTCCACGGCGATCAGGCCGATGGGCGCGTCTTCCGGACGGTTCTGCTCGGAAGGCACATAGCCCTTGCCGTTCTGAACCGTGAATTCCATCCGCACTGTTGCACCGTCGTCCAGGGTGCAGAGCACGTGGTCTGGGTTCAGGACTTCGATCTCGGACCCTGTGTCGATTTGACCGGCGGTCACAGGGCCAGGGCCTGTTGCGCGCAACGTCATGCGACGAGGGCCTTCGGAATGCATCCGAAGCGCCAGCTGCTTAATGTTCAATACGATATCGACGACGTCTTCACGGACGCCCTCAAGCGAGGAGAACTCGTGGACCGCGCCATCAATCTGCACGGCCGTAACAGCGGCCCCTTGCAGGGAAGACAGCAAAACGCGACGCAGGCTATTGCCTAGGGTCACGCCAAAGCCGCGCTCCAGAGGTTCAGCAATCAGACGGGCCTTGCGGTTCGCGTCTGCGCCAAGCTCAATGAGCGGCTTTTCGGGACGGGTAAGCTCGTTCCAGTTTCTCTCGATCACGGATAGGTGTCCCTCGAACGCAGGATCGCCGGACGCGACATACGCGGTCCGGCGTGGGAGTATTGCAGTGCTTACGTACTCTAGACGCGCCGGCGCTTTGGCGGACGGCAGCCATTGTGCGGAATGGGTGTCACGTCCCGAATGGTCGTGATGGTCATTCCAACAGCCTGCAGAGCACGCAGCGCCGATTCACGGCCCGAACCCGGACCTGAAACATTGACCTCAAGGGTCTTGACGCCGTGCTCCGCAGCCTTACGGCCTGCATCTTCCGCTGCCATCTGGGCGGCGTAGGGAGTCGACTTCCGAGAACCCTTGAAACCCATCATGCCAGCCGAGGACCACGAAATCGTGTTGCCCTGAGCATCGGTGATGGTGATCATGGTGTTGTTGAACGAGGCGTTCACATGCGCCACGCCCGAAGTGATGTTTTTGCGTTCGCGCCTTTTGACGCGCGCTGGTTCTTTGGCCATCGCTGAGCTCTCTTACTTTTTCTTGCCGGCGATCGGCTTGGCTGGGCCCTTGCGGGTCCGAGCGTTTGTATGGGTGCGCTGACCACGGACCGGAAGGCCCTTACGGTGACGCAGGCCGCGATAGCAGGCCAGATCCATCAAACGCTTGATGCTGACTGCCGTCTCACGACGCAGATCGCCTTCCACCGTGTAGTCACGGTCGATGGTTTCACGGATTTGCAGCACCTCGGCGTCAGTGAGTTGATTGACGCGGCGAGCCGCCTCAATTCCAACCTTGCTGACAATCTCGGCGGCCTTAGCCTGACCGATGCCATGGATGTACTGCAGCGCGATGACGACGCGCTTGTTAGTCGGGATGTTTACGCCGGCGATACGGGCCACGTCTGGTATTCTCCTGGTCACGCAGAGATGCGCGAACAACGCCCTAGCTAAGAATTTAGCCAGCACGTCCCTCGCGCTTTTCGCGGAAGCGGCCCGTTATAGGGATAGTTGCGTTTCCGTCAATGCCGCTCTTTAGCAGAAATGAAGGAATTCGCATCTCGCCCCTGGGCGATTCCGCGGGTCTAGGTCTTTGAGCCTTCCAAAGCCGCTTCAATTGCCGCAGCGACGGCGTCCACCGCCCCCATACCGTCAACTTCCACAAGCTTCTTCTGGTCCAAATAGTAGGGCAGCAAAGGCGCTGTCTGGTCGTTATAGGCGGCCAGGCGGACCTTGAAGCTGTCGGGATTATCATCAGGGCGACCTGACTCGGCGAATCGACCGGCGATCCGCGTCATAAGTGCCTCGTCGTCGACCTTAAGCCGAATAACCAAATTGATCGGGCGGTTACGCTTGGCCAGCATAGCATCTAGCGCCTGGGCCTGGGCCAGAGTCCGGGGAAACCCGTCAAATATGGCACCCCCAGCCGCTTCGGTCTCAGGCAGGCGATCCTCGATCAGAGCGATGACGATTTCGTCTGTTACGAGCTCTCCGCGTTGCATAACGCCTTCCACGCGCTTGCCGAGTTCAGAGCCCGAGGCAATCGCCGCGCGCAACATGTCGCCCGTGGAGAGTTGAACCATCTTCCGGTCTTCAACGAGGCGTTTGGCTTGCGTGCCCTTGCCCGCGCCGGGTGGTCCAAACAGGATCAAATTCATCGCTTAAATGTCCCCTCCCCGCCGAACCCACCCCCGTGGGCGACGAAATTATAGTGCGACAGGTCTAACGCCCGCGCCCGCCCCGTAATTTAGACTTCTTGATAAGCCCGTCATACTGGTGGGCCAAAAGGTGGGATTGAATTTGAGTGACCGTATCCATGGTCACACTGACCACGATCAAGATCGAGGTGCCGCCGAGATAGAAAGGCGCATGATAGGCAGAAATCAGGATCTCGGGCACGAGACAGACCACGGCGATATAAGCCGCACCCACCACGGTGAGCCGGGTCAGAACATAATCCAAATACTCAGCTGTCCGCTTCCCAGGCCGGATGCCAGGCAAGAAGCCCCCATACTTGCGCAGGTTCTCTGCCGTATCTTCCGGATTGAAGACCACAGAGGTGTAGAAGAAGCAGAAGAAAACGATCAGCAGGCCATAGAGCACCATGAAGAGGGGCTGGCCGTGCTGGAGTTGTCCGACCGCCAGAGGCAGCCACTGCAACTGACTGGGCAGGTTCGCGCTCGCCAAAAAGCTCATCGCCGTCGCTGGCAACAGCAGCAGGGACGAGGCAAAGATCGGCGGAATGACCCCAGAGGTATTGACCTTCAGGGGCATGAAGGAGGTATCGCCCCCAAACATGCGGTTTCCCTGTTGGCGCTTGGGATACTGTACCAAGAGCCGGCGCTGGGACCGTTCCATAAAGACGATGGCCAAGATGGCACCAATGGCCACGCCAAGAATGGCCACCCCGCCCACGGCAGACATCTGCCCGGTCTGCATGACTGTCAAAAGTTGAAGAATGCCGGTCGGCAAATTGGCGACAATGCCTGCGAAGATCAGCAGGGACACGCCGTTGCCAACACCGCGGCTAGTAATCTGCTCACCCAGCCACATCAGGAAGAGGGTTCCACCCGTCAGGGTGACGACCGTCGAGATAATAAAGAACGGGCCGGGATTGATCACCAGACCAGGGCTTGCCTGAAGGCCCGAGGCGATGGCGAAGGACTGAAGCAGGGCCAGAACGACCGTCAAATAACGGGTATACTGGTTCATGGTCTTGCGACCCGCCTCCCCGCCTTCCTTGCGCATCTTTTCCCACGGCGGATACACCGTGCCGAGCAGTTGCACGATGATCGAGGCCGAAATGTAGGGGCTGACGTTTAGAGAGAAGACGGCCATGCGCTGAACTGCGCCGCCGGAGAACATGTTGAACATGCCCAGAATGCCCTTGGATTGGCTTTCAAAGGCATGAGCAAAGGCAACGGTATCGATCCCCGGGATCGGCAAATAGGTTCCGAGCCGGTAGACCACCAGGGCCAACAAGGTGAAATAGATCCGATTGTGAAGCTCCGTCGCCTTTTGAAAGGAGCCGAAGTTCATATTGGCGGCGAGCTGTTCGGCGGCCGAAGCCATTTAGAACCTCACGGATTGATCAGATCATACATAAGGGGTCTGTCGCCGTCTGTCATCCAGCCAACGAACCCAATAATCCGAATACGCCACAGTTTTGGACCAGCCCTTAGAACGAGGCCCAAACCAGGTGGCGAACTGCGGAATTTAGGCCTTAACCTTCTTTTGCAGCTTGCCCTTGGGGGCATCGCTTTCCACCGGCGCAGTCAGGGTGATGCTACCCCCAGCCTTCTCGACGGCGGCAACGGCTGCAGCAGACGCGCCGTACACAGTGATATTAAGCTTGGAGGTAAGCTCACCCTTGGCCAGCAGGCGGACACCATCAAGTTCGCGACGAACAATGCCGCTGGCGATCAGGACCTCGGCGTTAATGGGGGCCTTGGCATCCAGCTTACCGGCAGCAATGGCTTGCTCCAGGCGCCAGAGGTTCACTTCGGCGAACTTCAGAGCGTCAGGATTGTTGAAACCGCGCTTAGGCATACGCATGTGAAGGGGCATCTGGCCGCCTTCGAAACCTGCAATGGCCACACCGGAGCGGGCTTTTTGGCCCTTGACGCCGCGACCGGCAGTCTTGCCCTTGCCCGAACCTGGGCCACGGCCAACGCGCATACGGTTCTTGGTGGAACCCTCGCGGGGGGAAAGCTCATTGAGCTTGGTCATAGACGCCTCTCCTTGGAGATCAATCGCCGGACAGAGCCGACTCGGCTGAATGGAAACCGCCTCCGAAGAGGCGGCTAGATGCTTAGCTTACAACTTCGACCAGGTGGTGAACCTTGGCGATCATACCGCGAACCGAAGGGGTGTCCTCCAGGATCGAGGTCCGGCCAATACGGTTCAGACCCAGGCCCACCAGGGTGGCCCGTTGGTCCTTCTTCCGACGGATCGGACTGCCAGTTTGGCGAACAGTGACTTGAGCCATGGACTATTCTCCGTCAGCGGCAGCCACGGCTGCGCCATCGGCACGACGGCCGAGCACATCCGAAACCTTCTTGCCGCGCTTGTTGGCGACCTGACGGGGTGAAGACTGAGCCTTCAGCGCCTGGAAGGTCGCGCGCACCATGTTGTAGGGGTTGGAAGATCCGACCGACTTACCGACAACGTCCTGAACCCCGAGGGTTTCAAGCACCGCACGCATAGGACCGCCGGCGATCACGCCTGTACCGGGAGGTGCCGAGCGAACCATGACCTTGCCAGCGCCCCAACGGCCGTTACCGTCGTGATGCAGGGTGCGGCTCTCGCGAAGCGGCACGCGGATCATGGACTTCTTGGCTTCTTCCGTCGCCTTGCGAATGGCCTCGGGAACTTCCCGCGCCTTACCATGACCAAAGCCAACCCGGCCCTTTTGGTCACCAACGACCATCAAGGCAGCGAATGAGAACCTACGGCCCCCCTTCACGGTGGCGGCAACACGATTGATGTGCACCAATTTTTCGACGATGTCGGACTCGGCGCGCTCTTCCGTCGGAGCGTTCCGATCGCGACCCCTGCGAGGACCGCCTTCGCCGCGTTGTTCGTTTCCACGAGCCATCAGCTTACCCCTAGAAGTTCAAGCCGGCTTCGCGCGCGGCGTCGGCAAGGGCTTTCACCCGGCCGTGATACATGTAGCCGCCACGATCGAAAACGACGTCCTTGACGCCCTTTTCCATCGCGCGTTGAGCGACCAGCGCGCCAACGCGAGCAGCAGCGTCCTTGTCCGAGCCCTTGGTCTTGCCTTCACCTTCAAGGGAAGACGCCGCAGCCAAGGTCACACCCGCCTTATCATCAATGATCTGGGCGTAGATGTTCTTCGACGAACGGAAAACCGACAGGCGCGGACGCCCGTTAGCCAGGGAGCGAAGGCGAATACGGGTGCGCTCGGCGCGCCGCTTCGCAGAATCTCTGTGAGAAATAGCCATGACCTACTTCTTCTTGCCTTCCTTGCGGCGAACCTTCTCGCCGGCATAACGCACGCCCTTACCCTTATAGGGTTCCGGGGGACGGATACGACGGATACGGGACGCGATTTCACCGACGGCTTGCTTGTCGATGCCGCTGATCTTGATTTCAGTCTGCTTCGGGACCGCAAAAGTAATCCCCGCCGGCGGCGGTAGATCAACATCATGGCTGAAGCCGAGTTGCAGGGACAGATCCACGCCCTTCATCGCCGCACGATAACCGACGCCGACCAGTTCCAAGGTTTCTTCAAACCCGGTGGTGACGCCGATCACCATATTGGCGATCAGAGTGCGAGAGAGACCCCACATGGCCTGAGCCCGTGTCGACTCGACGCGCTTCGATAGGGTCAGTTCCCCACCATCCTGCTTGACCTCAATCTCTTCGGCGACGGTCCAGGAAAGGTTCCCCTTAGGGCCCTTCACAGCAACTGTCTGCCCGTCGATTGTGACGGTCACGCCTGCCGGAACCGGCACAGCCTTCTTTCCGATCCGCGACATCTTAGTAGACCCGCAATAGTACTTCGCCGCCCACATTGGCTTCACGAGCCGCAGTGTCGGACATCACGCCCTTGGGCGTCGAAAGGACCGAGATGCCAAGACCATTCTTGATGGGCTTCAGATCTGCGATCGACGAATAGACGCGGCGTCCGGGTTTCGAAACGCGCTTGATCTCAACAATGACGGGCTGGCCGTCAAAGTATTTCAGCTCGATTTCGAATTCCGGGAACGCACCTGGCTTTTGCACCAGCTGATAGCCGCGGATGTAACCTTCTTCGGCCAACACATCGAGGACGCGCGCGCGCATCTTCGAAGCAGGGGTCGAAACCTTCGAACGACCGCGGGTCGCGGCGTTCTTCATACGGGCGATCATATCGCCAACGGGGTCGTTCACCATGGGACCCTCCTCACCAGCTCGACTTGACGAGGCCGGGGATCAACCCGTGCGAGCCCAGTTCGCGCAGGGCGATCCGGCTCATCCTCAGCTTGCGGTAATATGCGCGCGGACGTCCGGTCACATCGCAGCGATTGCGAATGCGGGTCTTGGACGAGTTGCGCGGCAGCTCGGCGAGTTTAAGCCGGGCTTCGAAACGCTCTTCGAGGGGCAGGCTCTCGTTGTTAGCGATCGCCTTCAGCGCATCACGCTTGCTGGCGAACTTCTTTACGAGGGTCTTGACCATCTCGTTACGGTTGACGGCGCTCTTCTTGGCCATTTGCTCTTTCCTTCCCGTCCCTAAGCGTTGAACGGGAACTGGAATTCCTTGAGAAGCGCACGCGCTTCGTCATCGGTCTTCGCAGTCGTGGCAACGATGATATCCATGCCCCACATTTGGTCGATTTGGTCGTAGTTGATCTCCGGGAACACGATGTGCTCCTTCAGACCCATGGCGTAGTTGCCACGACCGTCGAACGAAGTGGGCTTCAGGCCCCGGAAGTCCTTCACCCGCGGCAATGCGATGGTGATGAGGCGATCCAGGAATTCATACATGCGATCTGCACGAAGGGTCACCTTCGCACCGACAGTCATGCCTTCGCGCAGCTTAAAGCCGGCGATGGAGTTACGTGCCTTGGTGGGCATAGGCTTCTGACCCGCGATCCGGGTCAGGTCGGCGATCGCCGAATTGACCTTCTTGGAGTCAGAGACCGCCTCACCAATCCCCATGTTCAGGACGATCTTGTCCAGCTTGGGGATTTGCATTTCGTTGGTGTAGCCAAACTGTTCCTTCATCGTCGCGCGGATGCGCTGACGATACTCGGTCTTCAGTCTCGGCTCATAAGCTTGCTCAGCCATTGATCACCTCGCCGGTCGTCTTGGCGACCCGAACCTTCTTGTCGCCCTCGACCCGGAAACCGACGCGGGTCGGCTTGCCGTTGGAATCCACCACAGCCACGTTGGACACGTGAAGCGGGGCTTCCTTGTTCTTAATGCCACCCTGGGGATCGCCCTGAGACGGCTTGGTATGGCGCTGAGCGATGTTCAGGCCTTCCACAAGCACGCGGCTTTCCTTGGGCAGAACCTTCAGGACATTACCTTGACGGCCCTTGTCCTTGCCGGCCAGGACCACAACCCGGTCCCCTTTTTTGATCTTTGCAGCCATTACAGCACCTCGGGGGCGAGGGAGATGATCTTCATATGGTTCTTGGCGCGCAATTCACGAGGAACCGGGCCGAAGATCCGCGTGCCGATCGGCTCGCTCTGCTTGTTCACAATGACGGCAGCGTTCTTGTCGAACCGGATGACCGATCCGTCTTTGCGCTTAATTGCCGAAGACGTGCGCACGACGATGGCCTGAAGGACGTCGCCCTTCTTAACCCGTCCACGCGGAATGGCTTCCTTGACGGAGACGACGATCTTGTCGCCAACGCCGGCGTAACGACGCCCTGCCCCGCCAAGCACCTTGATGCACATAACGCGGCGTGCGCCGGAATTGTCGGCCACTTCAAGGTTGGTCTGCATCTGGATCATTGGATCGGACCTCCCTTATGACGGCTGTTGGGAGTCGCCCTTAGGCAGGACTTCCCAGGTTTTGGTTTTCGACTTCGGCGCACACTCAACAATGCGGGCGAACTCGCCAGCCTTGAAAGTATTGCCCTCGTCATGGGCATGGTACTTCTTCGACCGACGAACGGTCTTCTTCAGCACCGGATGCAGGAAGGTACGCTCCACCTTCACAATAATGGTCTTGTCGCCCTTATCGGAGACGACGAGGCCTTCGAGAATTCTTTTCGGCATTTCGTCGGTCTCCTTAAGCCGTAGCCTGCTTAGCGCGCAGGACGGTCTTGATCCGCGCAATGTCCTTGCGGACTTCACTTACGCGGTGGGTCTTCTCCACCTGGCCCGTTGCCCCTTGGAAGCGCAGGTTGAACTGCTCTTTCTTCAGGTTCAGCAGGCTTTCGGCCAATTGATCGGGCGTCATGCCCCGGATGTCATCAATCTTCATCACGCGTGCTCCGCGGCTGCGTCGATGCGCGCGACGATGCGGGTCTTCACCGGAAGCTTGGCAGCGCCGAGACGCAGAGCTTCACGGGCCACATCATCTGGCACGCCATCGATTTCGAACATGATCCGACCGGGGTGAACCCGAGCCGCCCAGTATTCTACAGCGCCCTTACCCTTACCCATCCGGACTTCGGCGGGCTTGTCGGTCACAGGAAGGTCCGGGAAAATCCGGATCCAGACCCGGCCCTGACGCTTCATCTGACGGGTGATCGCGCGGCGGGCCGCTTCGATCTGCCGCGCGGTGATCCGCTCAGGCTCAACGGACTTCAGCCCATAGGACCCGAAGTTCAGGGTGAAGCCGCTCTTGGCGACCCCGTGGATCTTGCCCTTGAACTGCTTGCGGTATTTGGTTTTCTTCGGCGAAAGCATGGTTAGACCTTACGCTCCAGCTTGTTCGCGACGGTCACGACGCGGGCCGCGATCAGGACGATCGCCGCGCTCACGTCCACCGCCCTCACCGGCCGGGCCGGATTCAGTGGCAAGACGCTTGTCGAGGGCCATGGGATCATGCTCGAGGACTTCGCCCTTAAACACCCAAACCTTCACACCGATAATGCCGTAGGTCGTCTTGGCTTCAGTGAAGCCATAGTCGATGTCGGCCCGCAGGGTGTGACGCGGCACACGGCCTTCGTGATATGATTCTGCCCGGGCAATTTCCGCACCGCCGAGACGACCAGAAACTTCAATACGCATGCCCTTCGCACCAATCCGCATGGCGCTTTGCAGCGACCGCTTCATCGCACGACGGAAGGCGATCCGGCGCTCGAGCTGTTGGGCAATGTTCTCAGCGACCAGCTGCGCATCGGCTTCCGGCTTGCGGATTTCGACGATGTTCAGGTGAACCTCGCCATCCGTCATAGCGGCGATGTCCTTGCGCAGCTTTTCAATGTCCGCACCCTTCTTGCCGATGACCACGCCTGGGCGGGCGGCATAGATGGTGATACGGCACTTCTTGTGCGGACGCTCAATGATGATGCGCGAGACACCAGCCTGATAGAGACGCTTCTTCAGGTTCTTACGAATGGCGATGTCTTCGTGCAGCAGCTTGCCGTACTCGGCCCCGTCGGCGAACCAACGGCTGTCCCAGGTACGGTTGATGCCGAGGCGAAGCCCGACCGGATTAACTTTTTGACCCATCAGGCGGCCTCACCCAATTCGCGGACCACGATGGTGATCTCGCTGAACGGCTTTTCGATACGGGAAGCACGGCCGCGAGCGCGGGCCGAGAAACGCTTCATAATCAGGTTCTTGCCCACGTAAGCTTCGGCAACGACCAGAGAGTCGATGTCGAGGTTGTGGTTGTTTTCAGCGTTTGAAATCGCCGAATACAACGCCTTGCGGACGTCGCCAGCGATACGCTTATGGCTGAACTCCAGCTCGTTCAGGGCCCGCTGAACCTTGAGGCCGCGGATCGACTGGGCGACGAGATTGAGCTTCCGGGCGCTGATACGCACCGCGGTCACCTTCGCCATCGCTTCGGTCGGCTTGAGCCGACGCGCTTGTACTTGCTTGGCCATGGCTACTTTCTCTTCGCCTTCTTATCGGCGGCGTGACCGGGGAAGTACCGGGTGGGCGCAAACTCACCGAGCTTCATGCCGACCATGTCTTCACTGACCAGCACAGGAACGTGCTTCTGGCCGTTGTGAACACCGAAGGTCAGACCAACGAATTGCGGCATGATGGTAGAACGGCGCGACCAGGTCTTGATCACATCCTTGCGACCAGAGCCTTGAGCGGCATCGGCCTTCTTGAGCAGGTATCCGTCGACAAACGGACCTTTCCAAACTGAACGGGTCATGGCTTAGCGAGCCTTCCGAGCATGACGCGAGCGGATAATGAACTTGTCCGTCGCCTTGTTGGTGCGGGTCTTCGAACCCTTGGTCGGCTTGCCCCATGGGGTGACCGGGTGGCGACCGCCGGAGGTGCGGCCTTCGCCGCCGCCGTGCGGGTGATCGACCGGGTTCATGGCCACGCCGCGAACGTGCGGACGACGGCCCTTGTGACGCGCGCGGCCAGCCTTGCCGAGCACTTCGTTCATGTGGTCCTGATTAGAGACCGCGCCGACCGTGGCAATGCAACCGTCCTGGACCATGCGGAGTTCGCCGGAGTTCAGACGGATCTGAGCGTAGCCAGCGTCACGGCCAACCAGCTGGGCATAGGCCCCAGCTGAGCGAGCGATCTGACCGCCCTTAAGGGGCTTCAGCTCGACATTGTGGATGATCGTGCCGATCGGCATGCTGCGCAGGGGCATGGCATTGCCCGGCTTCACGTCAGCGCGCTCGGCGGCGATGACTTGGTCGCCTGCCTTGAGACGCTGAGGCGCCAGGATATAAGCCAGCTCGCCATCGGCATATTGGATCAGGGCGATGAATGCGGTCCGGTTTGGATCGTATTCAATGCGCTGAACAATGCCAACGACATCCAGCTTACGACGCTTGAAGTCGACAACGCGGTAAAGACGCTTATGTCCGCCGCCACGGAAGCGAACGGCAATACGCCCACCGCCGCCACGACCGCCCGACTTGGTCAGACCTTCGACGAGGGACTTTTCCGGACGGCCCTTATGGAGCTCGGACCGGTCGATCAACACCAGGGTACGGCGACCCGGCGACGTCGGATTAAATTGCTTCAGAGCCATCGGATTAGAGCCCCGTGGTGATGTCGATCGACTGGCCTTCAGCCAGGGTCACGACAGCCTTTTTGACATCCGAGCGACGGCCCGGACGGCCGCGGAAACGCTTGGTCTTGCCCTTGACAACCAAGGTGTTGACCTTGGTGACAGAGACCTTGAACAGGGTTTCGACGGCGGCGGAGATTTCGTCCTTGGTTGCATCCATAGCGACCCGGAAGACAACCTTGTTCTGCTCGGAAAGCAGGGTTGCCTTTTCCGTGATCACCGGCGCGAGGACGGTGTCATAATGACGGGCGGAGGGATTGGCCATTAGGCGGCTTCCTTCTCTGCGAAGCGCGCATTGATCGCTTCAACCGCATCCTTAGTCAGGACGAGGGTTTGGCGACGCAGCACGTCATAGACGTTGAGACCGGCGTTGGGCAGAACATCCACGTTCGGGATGTTGCGGGCCGCCAGCTTGAAGTTGGTGTCGACTTCGGCACCACCAATGACCAGAGCATTGAAGAGACCCATCTTGCCAAGCTGCTCGCGCAGGCCGGCGGTCTTGGCTTCTTTCAGAGCGAGGCTGTCAACGATGACGAGCGAGCCAGCCTTCGCCTTGGAAGACAGAGCGTGGCGAAGCGCCATCGCCCGGATCTTCTTGGGCAGATCAAAGGCGTGGCTACGAACGACGGGGCCGTGCGCCTTAGCACCACCCACGAACTGAGCCGCACGGCGGGAGCCGTGACGGGCGCCGCCCGTGCCCTTCTGCTTGTACATCTTCTTGCTCGTCCGAGAGACCTCGTTACGAACCTGAATCTTGTGGGTTCCGGCACGACGCTTGGCGAGCTGCCAAGTCACCACACGCTGCAGAATGTCGCCGCGAATATCTTCGATGCCGAAGATGGCGTCAGACAGTTCAATCGAACCACCCTTTTCGCCGTCGAGTTTGATCACATCGAGTTTCATTATTCTTGACCCTCGGCTTGCGGCGCTTCAGCCGGAGCTTCTTCCGCGACGGCGGGAGCCGCAGCAGCTTGGCCAGCCTTGCGGAAGGCACCGGGCATCGGAAGGTCGGCAGGAGCCTTGACCTTCACGGCGTCGCGGATCTTCACATAAGACCCTTCGGTACCAGGCACAGCGCCCTTCACGAGGATCAGGCCCCGCTCAGCATCAATGCGCCAGATGGTGACGTTCAGGGTGGTGACGGTTTCCTGACCGAGGTGGCCAGCCATCTTCTTGCCCTTGAAGGTCTTACCTGGATCCTGCCGCTGACCGGTCGAACCGTGAGCCCGGTGAGAGACAGACACGCCGTGGGTGGCGCGCATGCCGCCGAAGTTCCAGCGCTTCATGGCACCGGCAAACCCCTTACCGACCGTCGTCCCGGTGACATCGACCTTTTGGCCGGCCAGGAAGTGGTCCGCCGTCAGCTCAGCGCCGACGTCGATCAGGTTTTCCGGAGACACGCGGAATTCAGCGAGCTCTTGCTTGGGTTCAACCTCGGCCTTTGCGAAGTGTCCGCGCAGGGCCTTGGTGGTGTTCTTGGCCTTTCTGGCGCCGGCTCCGAGCTGGAGGGCGACATAGCCGTCTTTTTCCTGGGTCCGCTGCGCGGTGACCGAACAGCCTTCGAGGCTGAGGACGGTCACCGGCACATGGGTTCCTGCTTCGTCAAAGAAGCGCGCCATGCCCATTTTCTTGGCGATCAAGCCGGTACGCATCGACCGATCCCCTACAGCTTAATCTCGACGTCCACACCGGCGGACAGGTCGAGCTTCATGAGCGCGTCTACAGTCTGCGGGGTGGGATCGACGATATCGAGCACGCGCTTGTGCGTGCGGATTTCGAACTGCTCACGCGACTTCTTATCGATGTGCGGTGAGCGGTTGACGGTGAATTTGTTGATGTGCGTTGGCAGGGGGATAGGCCCCCGCACTGTCGCGCCGGTACGCTTAGCCGTGTTTACGATCTCGCGTGTGGAATGATCCAGCACGCGGTGATCGAAGGCCTTGAGCCGGATGCGGATGTTCTGACGATCCATATCGCTCTTCAGTTTCCCCTACAGACGTCGAACCGTCCGCGTGACTTTGACCATTTCAAAGACCAACCCGTGCACCCCCTTTCGAAAGGGGCACCCGTACGCGAAAGTCCGCTAAAACGACGTAAGACCCATGCGACGACGCCGCGTGGGTCTCAATGTGCTCCTCGATCTCCTTGGAAAGCGAGGCGTTTTGCGGGCCGCGTCTGCACTCCAAATCACTCTGGAATGCACAGCCGGTCCAACAAGAGGCGCGTCTATACGTGTGCGACTCGGAGCCGTCAAGGGCTCCAGACGTCTAATCCCCTGCCCGGCCGATTAAGGGAGCTGGCTTGCCGAGGTCAGGCTGAAATTTGACTGTAGGTCGCGGTAGACGACCACCAGCCATCGGCTACCGTCCCTGAGGCTCAGGGTGAGCTTGTAGTTGAGGCCTGCGACCACCTGGACCTCGACAGCGTCCACGCTCTTAAGGGAGGCCCCAGGGCGGTTCATAGCCCTCAGGGCGAAGTCTGTGGCCGCCTGGGACTCTGCATCGAGGCTGCGGGACTGCCAGCCACCTGCAATCATCGGCTCAATCCTTGTTTCAGTGGGACTGTGAGGCGCGCAGGCGGTTAGCCCCAAGGCCAGAAGAGCACCTGCGAGCCAAGCTTTTCTGAGAAACATTCCACCATCCTCATATCTCACCACATCTCACTATGGCCCCAAAGCGAGCGAGGCCAAGAGGGTGGACAGGATTATTCGGCGTCTTCGTCCTTTGATCGGCCAATCAGGATTGAACCAGAGCCCGCCGTCGATTTCGACACACTGCCCGTCACCTGTTTAACGCGGACATCCCCAGACCCAGCGACACTGGCTCTTAGGCTCTCGGCCACAAGGTTGAGATTGATATCCCCAGAGCCTGCCACAGAAACCGAGGCCTCGGTGGCGTGACCGCCAGCAATTAGAACATCACCTGAGCCTGCAATGTTAATGTCCACCGCGCCATTGACCGAGGCAGCCTTGACATCGCCCGAGCCAGATCCAGCAACTGTCACTGGACCTGCGACGCTGCCGGCTATCACATCTCCAGAGCCTGCGGTTCGGACATCCAACTCCCGCGATGTGCCCATTTTGATATCTCCGGACCCGGACTCCCGAAGCCGAGCGCGGCCAGATACGTTGGCGAACATCCAATCACCGCATCCGGAATTGCCGAGGTCCAGGCTGTCGGACTTACCAACCACACCGAAAACAGCGCCGCTTGCCGTACCCACGACGGCCTTGGGGGTCCGCACCACCACCTGCGGCATGTCAGCATAGGCGATCTCACCAATCCCCAGGACTCGGACCCGGACGATCCCTCCCCTAGAGTGGCAATTGATAGGCCGGGCTCCAAGCTTGCCATCGACCACCACGCGATCCCCCTCTGCGCGCACCGTCAGAGGCAAGGATCCATGGGCCTTGACGACCTCGACCTTCACGTCACTTCGCGGTTCTGGGATCACGGTCACACGGGCCACGGCATTGCGCACCTCGAAGGCCGCACCGTGGGCAGACCCAGCAGCCATTGCGCCGCCCATAACAACGCAAAGAGTTATTCGGGCCATGGACGACCTCCCAAACCAAATTGATGGAGGGAGGCTAGTGGGAGTACGATCGGGGCACACTTTAATTCGAGGTCATGACAAATCGGTCATGTGCCTGGGTCCAATAGCTTCCGCCTTGTTTCGCGCAAGAAAAAGGCCGCCCGGGTTTCCCTGGGCGGCCTATTCTATGGC